>NZ_DAOUDC010000072.1:0-120431 GCF_034431535.1 Chloroflexus sp.
GTTCCTCCAAAAACTAGTGCGGTTAAACTATACGGTGGAGTACGTCTCCACGCTTGCTAGTATAATGCTTGCTTGCCGAAAAGCCAATAGTCAGAGAGTACTAAATCGAGACAGTACTAGCGTGTGAAAGTACTGCTTTGTGCCGGGACTGTTGTACCAAATTGAGATGAAAGTTTTGTGATATTGGAGTTAACAAGAAGATCATCTACTACTAATAGTAGTATGTTTTAATTATTTGCTACTTTTTTGTAGATAACGCTCTTGTCATCTTCATACATAAGCGTCCATTGTGATGAGTGCCGCAGCTCGTGTAAGATCGGTAGATCAGCTTCATCTGTTTGAACTGGCTTGGGCAAAAAAATATATGCGATGCCATATTTATCCATGATCGCTTCCCAATTTGTCCCATTTAACGTTTGCAGATAATCGTTTACAATCTGATATGAAAACAAATGCACGCGGCCATCAATAAAAGTATATTGTTGCGGCCAAAGACGCCAAATCAAATAATCACCAAAATCTTGATGATGAAACATGCGCCCGGTTATACCGGCCTGCTCAATATATTCAAACGCTGCTACCGGAATGGCGGGATCGATTAGCGACGGTCGCAAGGCGGTAATGCCCACATGTGGCCGTACCCAAGGGCTAAACAAGACAGTGGTTGCCCCAAGGGCAATCAGTAGCAACCAATTGATCGCATTGGCCAACCACGAGGGCCGGGTTGCGCCCGCTTCTGGCTGTCGGGCTTGCAATAGCGTCGCTAGGGCAGGAATATTCGGGAGATGCCACGCAGCGATTGGCATAACCGCAATCACAAACCAGATCCCATTGCGGGCCGAGGTTAGCCCAAAGGCAGAGAAAAATAAAAAAATCCCTAATTCTGCCAGATCCAACCGGCGCTGGCTATAGATAAAAATCAGAATCGCGCTAAAAAACGGCAGAAAGAAGGATAAAACATGCTCAATGTTTGTTATGCGCGGCGTTTGCCATTCGATAACAAAGATTTGCGACGACGGATCAGCGCCAACTTGTTGCACATACCGGTAGATATCCACCCCGTATGGGTTGATAAGTGTAGCGACGAGTGTTAAGCCAACCACCATTGCTAACCGGTATAACGCAGATAACGGCAGCAGTGCGCTCGTGCTGGCACGAGAACGATCTAACCGGTACCGTACACTTTCACTCACCAGAACGATGACGAGCGTGATCAGGCCAATAATGAAGGCGCCATGCACATTGACCCACACTGCCATAAGGACGGGGAGGAGCCAAATCAGCGCCGTGTGTCGCTGTGCGCGATAGTTCCATAAGATAAACAAAAAAAGCGCCAGCAATCCAAACGAAAAGATTTGGGTGCGGAGATTACTGTACAGGGCAAACGAGAATGCAACTACCAGCATGATTGCTGCCACTGCACGCGGTGGGATTGTGGGCAAATACGCAGTACGGTAGACAATTAAAAATGCGGTTGAGATGACCACCGCATTAAACAAGACGAGCAATTCTAACTCGCCAATCCGCCACAGCCCATAAAACAGCACTTCCGCTAACCAATTCGGATGCGCAAACGCTTTTCCATACTCTGTGAATGAGAAGATATCGGTCGCAGGAATGTGGCCACTCGTCAGAATCAGTTCGCCGACCTTCAAATGCCACCAGACATCAAGCCGTCGCAAAGGATCGAGTAATGTCGACCAGACAACGAGCGTGATGGGTAAGAGCAGCCAAATCGTCGTGAGCGAAAGAGGCGGTAATCGCTTCATACTACGTGTGGAAACGTTCTGTACCGGTTATGGCAATGGGATAGTCGCCGCTACCCGGGTGCCGCGCCCGATCGCGCTCTCGATGCCGAACTCGCCTTGCAGCAAGACCTCGATCTGCTGGCGCATGTTGGCCAAACCCATATTCTTGCGCGTTCCGGCGCTGGCAATCGCGTCTTGCACGGCAAAGCCGCTGCCATTGTCTTCAATCAGAATTTGGAGCGTGTTGTCGCTATTGTCGAGCATCACCCGCGCTTGGGTGGCGCCGGAATGGCGCACGACGTTGTTGATCGCTTCTTGGATGAAGCGGAAGATCGTTACTTCATAGTGGCCGGGTAAGCGTTGATCGAAGTTTTGCACCATTAAACTGACATCGATTTTGTGTTTTTCGGAAACTTGGGCCACATACCGACGTAAAGTCGGCACCAGACCAAGATCATCAAGCGTCATTGGTCGCAGGTCGAAGATGAACTTGCGCGTCTCTTGCAGGGTGTTGTTGACCGCATTCTTCAGCGCCACCAATTCAGCACGGGCTTGATCGAGATCGCGGTCGAGCAGGCGCTGGCAGATTTCGGCCCGCAAGACAAGGTTGCTCATTGCCTGTGCCGGGCCGTCGTGCATTTGCAGCGAAATACGCAACCGCTCGCTCTCTTGCGATTGGATGATGTTGGCGATCATCGTCTGCGGGTCGAAGGGCAGATCTGCCACTTTGGCGCTGCGTTCCAACTGTGCGGCTGCCTGTTCAAGCAATTCGACAAATTCGCTCAAGAGGCTTTGGCGGTTGCGCAACGTCTCGCGCCGGGTCTGCAACTGCTCGACCTGCGCGCGCATGGTTTGCAAGCGCATTTGCACTTCAATCAGCGAGGTGTAGAAGGTCTTGATATCAGTCTTTTCGTAGCGTTCGAGATTGACATCAAGATCGCGCACGCGATTAGCGATCGAGGTTTCGCGCAACGAGAGCTTGTCAACTTCGGTCATCCCTTGCCGCAGCAACGACTCAACCTCATTGATCTCACGGCGGGTGCGATCGATCTCTTCGCGGTACGTTTGGATAGCTGCGGTGATCTGCTGTTGCACTTCTTCGCCTGCCACGGCTGATTCTCCTGCGATGCCGGCGCCGCCGGCGCGAATCTGCTGGTCAGCATTATAGACGTTGCCGCGCAGTGACGCAACGTGTGCCATTGATACTGGTGTTTGGTATCATACCATACAGAGTTCAGCGCCGAACAGAAGGGCACAAGCATGGAACTTCGCCATTTACGGTATTTTGAGGCGGTTGCTCGCCACTCACACGTCACCCGCGCCGCAGCCGAATTGCATATTGCGCAGCCGGCGCTCAGCAAGCAGATTAGCCAGCTTGAACGCGAGCTTGGCATTACGCTGTTCGATCGGGTGGGACGCAGCCTGCGCCTGACTGAAGCCGGTGAGGCGCTGTTGCCATACGCGCGCGCGATCTTGGCCCAGGTTGAAGAAGCGCGCGCGGCCATGGCCGAACGGGTCGGGCTAAAGGCTGGCCGGGTATCGATCGGCGCACCACCGACCGTCGGTGCGCATCTGCTCCCGCCGCTGTTGGCTGCGTTCCACCAACGCTACCCCGGCATTACCCTCCGCCTGCACGAGGCCGGCATCCAGTCGCTGCTCGACTTGCTTGAGGCTGGCTTGACCGATTTGGCTGTCGTCGCTTTGCCAGTCAGCGATGAGTTGTTGACGGTGAAGCCCTTGTTGAATGAGCCGTTGGTGTTGATTGTTAGCCCAACGCACCCGTTAGCGGGGAGAAGTGAAGTAACGATGGCCGAACTCCGCAATGAACGCTGGATCTTGTCGCCGGCGAGTTATGAGTTGCGTGAGGCGACGCTCAAGGCGTGCCGCGAAGCTGGCTTTACGCCGCAGACGGTGATGGAGGGGGGTGAAACCGAGACGCTGGTGCGGTTTGTAGCTGCCGGTTTAGGAATTGCGTTGGTACCGGCGCTCGCCGTAGCCGGTTTCCATAACGTGGTGAGCCTCACAATTCACGATCAGAGTCTGACCCGCTCGCTAGGTTTGGTCTGGCGCAGTGATCGTACCGCTTCACCGGCTGCCCGCGCCTTGCGCGAATTTCTGGTCAGTGAATTGCAGCAGCGCCCGGTCAGCGAGCTGATCCGTCCGTAATTGGTTCGAGACGAGCAAAGCTGGCTAACAAGCGTCGCTCGCGATCGGAAAAGCGTACCATCACTTCTTCGTCGCCTTCGATCAGCCGGCTGCTAACCACAATCCCTTCGCCAAAGGTCGCATGGCGCACCCGTTGGCCGGGGAAAAAGACGGCCTTGAGTGAGGCCGGTAATGGTGCGCTACGCCCGCTCTCACGGCGTGCCGGCGGCTGATTGAACGAGCGCTCATTGAACATTACCGGCTGCGGCGCTGGAATCGCCCGGTAGCCGCGCCGCCGCAGCGGTTTGAAGAGCGCCGGCGGAATATCGGCCAGAAACCGCGAACGGGAACTTACTGTCACCCGGCCAAACAACGCCCGTTGCGCCGCATGGCAGAGGTACAACCGGCGTTGGGCCCGCGTCATGCCAACGTATAGCAACCGCCGCTCTTCTTCGAGCGAGTCGCGGTCGGTTTGCGAGCGGCTGTGCGGCAACAAACCCTCTTCGATACCGAGTACAAAGACGTAGGGGAATTCCAACCCCTTCGCCTGATGCAAAGTGATGCACGTGACCACATCATTATTGCGGTCGAGCGAATCGACATCGGCGATGAGGGCGACGTCTTCCAGAAATGCCGCCAACTGATTCTCGACCGGCAGATTGGCGTAGGCTAACGCGGCATTGCGCAACTCTTGCACGTTGCGCCAGCGATCGTCGGCCTCGTCGGCGTCGTACTCGCGTTTTAGCGCCGCCTGCACCTCAACTCGCGCCAGCACGTAGTCGATCAGATCGCCTAGCGCCATCACCTCGCGCAACCGGTTGAGATCGGTCATGAGGGTATAGAACTCTAACAAGGCGCTGCGGGCGCGTGCGGCAAAGGGATGGTCGGCAGCATCGCCGGCCAATTCGTTGAGCGCCTGATAGAGCGGCGCCCCCAACTGCCGCGCCCAGACGATCAACTCGCTGACGGTGCGATCGCCGATGCCGCGGCCCGGCCAGTTGATCACGCGCTGCAAGCTGACGCTATCGTAGGGATTGGCAGCCAAGCGCAAGTAGGCCAGCACATCTTTGACCTCTTTGCGCTCGTAGAAGCGCACCCCGCCTACGACGTGATACGGCAGATGGGCCTGCACCAGCGCCTCTTCCACCAAACGCGACTGGGCATTGGTGCGGTACATAATCGCACAATCGCCGGGCCGCGCCGCGCCTTCGGCGATCAGGCGCAGGATTTCGCCCACCACAAACGACGCCTCATCTTCATCATTGGCCGCTTCGTAGAGAATAACCTGCTCGCCTTTGCCGTTGGTCGTCCACAGCCGTTTCGCATATTTGCGCTGCGGACTAGCGTTGATCAGCGCCTGCGCCGCATCGAGGATCGCCTGCGTACTGCGATAGTTTTGTTCGAGCATAATCACCGTGGCATCGGGATAATCGCGCTCGAACTGCAAAATGTTGCGAATATCAGCCCCGCGCCACGCATAGATGCTCTGCGCTTCATCGCCGACCACGAACAGATTGCGTTCGCGTTCGGCCAACGCGCGCACCAGCAGATATTGGGCGTGGTTGGTGTCTTGATACTCATCGACCATCAAAAAGCGGTAACGCTTCTGATAATGGGCGAGCACCGCCGGATGCTCGTGGAACAGCCGCACCGTCTCGCCAAGCAGATCGTCGAAGTCGAGCGCATTGCTCTCGCGCAAGAGGGCTTGATAGCGGGCGTAGCAACGGGCAACAACCTCATCGAAATAGCTGCGGGTATGGCGAGCAAACTCTTCCGGGCCAACCAGTTCGTTTTTGGCCTGCGAAATCGCGCCGAGGATAGCGCGCGGCGGGTTCTGCTTTTCGTTGAGGTTGAGTTCGCGCAACACCCGCTTCATCAATCGTTCTTGGTCGTCGCTATCGTAAATAACAAAATCGCGCTCGCGGCCAAGATGGATGATATCGCGCCGCAGCCAGCGGGCACAGATCGCGTGGAAGGTGCCGACGGTCAGGTCAGTGGCGACAGCCTCGCCCAACAAGCCTACCAGCCGCTCACGCATTTCGCGCGCGGCTTTGTTGGTGAAGGTGACAGCCAAAATGTGCAGCGGATCAATACCAGCTTCCGTGATCAGATAGGCAATGCGGTGGGTTAACACGCGCGTCTTGCCGCTGCCCGGCCCGGCCAACACCAACACCGGCCCCGTGACGGTAGTCACGGCGCGTTGTTGTTGCGGGTTGAGGTTGGCAAGCAGGTCAGTGACCATGGTTGATACCGGCGCGTAGTTTTGTTGCAGTATACCATACGAAAGCGGCGCACCGCAGTGCGCCGCCTAACCAGCATCGACGCTACACGACCGTGCTATGAGGTGGGTGCTTGGCGGCGTTTGAGTTCGTAGCGGATCATACCGGCTACGCTCATACGCGACCAACTGCGCGCCACCACCCCTGCCGGGCCATCGTCGGGGTAGGGTACCCAGCGTGCCGCCAGCGCATCAACGTCAGGATCGCCATCGGCCAACGCCCGATGAACCAGATCAAAGAGTTCGGCCAACCGTTCGGCAGCATAGTTCAGTTGATAATCAACATCGTCGTGCGGGCCGTAGTGCGTCACGTAGATACGTGGCAGGTTCAGCGCGCGCAGTTTAGCGATGGTCGCCTGATGGGTTTCGAGGTTATACGTCGGCACCGGCGTGACCGGGAACACAAGCCCCCAGCGTTCCATCACCAACCCAGCCGCATCGCCGATAAACAGACCGCCGCTCTTCAGATCGCGGTACGAGAGATGGTCGGGCGAGTGACCGGGAGTAGCGATGGCTTCGAGCACTACATCGCGGTCCAGATCGAGCCGCAAGGTTTCAGCCGGATGAATCCGCTCGGCAGGGATCGGCAGCAACTCGCCGTGCAGCGGCCATGCCTCTTCACCGACGGCCCGGCGCACACTGGACATCAGTTTGGTTGGATTCGCCAGATGCTCAGCCACGCTGCTATTAATGTAGACCGTGGCATTGGGCAACGCAGCAGCGAGATGGCCAGAGCCGCCGCAGTGATCCATGTGGATATGAGTGCAGAGAATGTGTCGCACCGCTTCACGCGGAATCCCCAGCGCATCAAGGCCGGCCAACGTCTTCGGCGCAGTTAGTGCCGTCCCGGTCTCGACCAGCGCAATCTCTTCGCCCCGCACGACGTAGGTTACACCCACGCCGGGCAAGCCAAGCAGATCGTGATCGATCGCCCAAATGTGCTCATCAACCTGAAAGATCTCCATCCCTTCCCTCGTTATCTGCAATTGGACACGCAACAAACCGACTGCCCATTGCAAGGCGGTGAGGAACAGTCAGTGACACGAGTAGCACCGTGGGGCATGCGTGCTATTTTCCGGTATTGCGCCGTCGCCGTCGTCGTTTGCCGGTATCGCTTCCCGGAGTGCCTGCCGGCACTTGCGGCGAGGGTTTAGCGGCGGCGGGCGGAGTTTTCCCCGGCGACTTGGCAGCGGCGGCGGGCGGAGTTTTCCCCGGCGACTTGGCTGGGGCAGCCGGTGTATCGTTGGCAGTATTCCCGTCTCGACGGCGCGCCCGCGACTTTGGCGCCGGTTGCTGCTCTGCGTCACGACTTGATTCTACTGTGGGCGGTAACACTGGCGCAGGTAGCGAGAACGACGGCTCATCGTCTTCCAACAGACGAAGATCATCGTTCCACTCAAAAGCATCAACCTCATCGCGCAGCATCCGGCGTTCGCCGCGATCGGGCTTAGCCGGACGCGCCGGCGTAATGCCCTCAGCCGCGCGTGCGCGCGCCAGTGCCGCCACCTGTTCGGTAGCCAAAGTAATCTGCGGTATATCGTAGGTCTCGATCATCCCGCTACTGGCCAATTGCACCAACACTTGCTGCTTGAGCACGTGCTGGCCGACCACCTCACCCGGCCCATCGGGCGTCATCACCCACGTGCCGCGTTTGGGTAACTGGCTGCGCATCTCCAGATACTGCTCGTGTTCGTATGAGAGACAACAGAGCAGTCGCCCGCAAACCCCGCTAATCTTACTCGGATTCAGCGGCAGGTCTTGGTCTTTAGCCATCTTGATCGAGACACGGGCGTAATCGGGCAGGAAAGAGGCGCAGCAGAGAATCCGGCCACAGGGGCCAATGCCACCCAGCATCTTCGCCTCATCGCGCGGCCCAATCTGGCGCAGCTCGATGCGTGTTTTGAAGGTACGGGCCAAATCGCGCACCAATTGGCGAAAATCGACCCGCTGATCGGCGGTAAAGTAAAAGGTTAGGCGGGAGCCATCGAAAGAGTATTCGGCCTTTACCAACTTCATCGGCAAGCCATGCTCTTGCACCTTTTCGGCGCAACGGGTCAGCGCCTCGGCGTGGTACTGTTGCAACTCGGTCATACGGGCCAAGTCGACCTCTTCAGCGCGCCGCACCACTGGCTTCAATTCGCCGACGATAGCGTCATCGCTCACTTCGCGCCGTTCAAACGCCACCCTTGCCAACTCAAGGCCGCGCACCGTCTCAACAATCACCGGATCACCGGTATGGAGTTCGAGATCGCGCGGGTCGAAGTAGTAGATTTTGCCGCTATCTTTAAACCGAATACCAACAACAATTGGCATACAACGTCTTTCTAAGCCAAATCCACCCAGTCCTTACGGCCCCACATAGGCAATCGTCGCCTGCCCGCCGGGTTTGGCGCGCGGGCCGAGCACCTTATACGCGCGCACCCGTTGCTGCTTACCCTTCAATTGCAACTCACCCATCTCTTGCAGTTCGAACTGATCGCTCACCAAACGGGCCGTATCTTCGCCGATAAACACGGTGCCCGGCTCGGCAGCCGATTCGAGGCGGGAAGCGGTATTCACGGTATCGCCGATGGCAGTGTATTCAAGCCGGTGGCGCGTGCCGAAGAAACCGGTATAGGCCGGGCCGGTATTCACGCCGATGCGGATTGTAAACGCCTTATCGGGATCAAGCCGGCTGACCAGCCGCTGTTGAGCTTGCTGCATCTCCACCGCGGCTGACACTGCGCGCAGGGCATGTTGCTCGTCGAACGGCTCGTCAGGCAGGCGCGGTGCGCCGAAGATGGCCATAATGCCATCGCCGATGTATTTATCGACCGTGCCATTGTAACGGAAGATGACCTCGGTCATTTCGTGCAAATACTCGTTGAGCAAATCTTGCACCTCACGCGGCGACAGCCGTTCGGAGAGGGCGGTAAAGCCCTTCACATCGGCGAAGAGCACCGTCACCAGTTGTTCCTGCGCTTCCCAGAGCTTCCCGTGCTGGGCGACATAGCGCGAGAGCGCCTGCGCCACATTGGGCGAGAGGAAGCGTTCGAGATTTTGCCGCACCTGCCCCTGCACCCGCAGCTCTTCGGTGAGGCGGGCGCGTTCGATCGCCACCGCCGCCAAATTAGCAATCGCCACCACCATATCGCGGTCACGGGTAGTAAACTGCTCGCGACCGGGCGAGTCGAGCAAAATCACCCCGATGGCGCCACCCTGCGTCAACAATGGCGCGCAGATGGCCGAACGGATATTAGCAGCGATAATACTCTTGGAACCGGCAAACTCCATGCGGGCATCGTGGGTGAGCACCGCTTCGCCGCGATCGATCGCTTTGCGCACAATGCTGCCGGCAATCGCTACATCGCCGGTGCCGGGAGGCAAAATCACGCGCGGCACCAGCTCGTCGCCCTTGCGCAGCAGCAAGAAACCGCGCTGCGCCGGCACCAGCCGGATAATCTCCTCCATCACTAAATCGAGCAGTTCGCGGTAATCGAGCGCCTGATTGACCCGCATGCTCAGTTGGTAAAACGCTTGCAGATCGGCGGGTTGCAACTGCAATTCGTGCGCAGCAACCGCTTGCGACTCTGAGGCGACCGGAAAATAGCGGTTATCATCGAGCACCACGCTCTGGGCAGCGCGATCTTCGTAGAGCAGCTCGAAGGGGCCGACCCCGATCACATCACCGTCGTTCAGTTGCTCTTCCTTCACCCGCAGGCGATTGACCGTCACCCCATTGCGGCTGTTGAGGTCTATCACCCACGCCCGCCGCCCGCGCAACTCAACCCGTGCATGCTTGCGCGACACGATCGCATGGTTCAGCACAATCTCATTATCGAGCTGGCGGCCAATCGTCAGGCCGCGCTCGGTAATCGGGAACGTGCGCTGCTCACCTTGAACTGTGACTGTGATCCGCGCCATAGCTGTGCTCCAAACCTACCGGCACCTACTCCTCACTAGCAAGATCGCCCCAAATCAACTCAGCGATATGCGTGGGCACAGTAATCGACAACCCCGGCCGCTGGAGGGTGACGCCGATTGCGGGAACCTTATCGGTGATGGCAAACGCAGCGCCCGGCACTAAGCCATTAGCTTCGAGAAAGGCGACGATCGGCGTCTCTTCTTCGGCTTCTTCCGCGATGCGGCGGATGGTGAACGACTGCCCCGGCTGGGCCGTATCGAGCCGGGTATTGCCGGCGTAGACCTCGTGTTGGCCGGGGATCGGATTACCGTGCGGGCAGGTTGTCGCCTGCCCAACCAGCGCCATAATCCGCTCTTCCATCACCGGCGAGAGCGCATGTTCGAGCCGGACGGCCTCTTCGTGAATCAGATGCCATGGCAATCCCATCACATCAACGAGGAATCGCTCAAGGATTCGGTGACGGCGCACCATCGCCTCGGCCAATTGCAACCCACTGGGAGTGAGCGAAATCTCGCCGTGGGCATTGCGCTCGATAAAGCCTTTTTCGAGCAGGCGCGCCACAATATGGGTGACGGTTGGCGGCTGCACTTTCATCCAACGGGCCAACCGGGCCGCAATCACCGGCTCGTTGCGCGCCGCGAGGTAGTAAATCACCTCAAGGTATTCACGTTCTTTTGCGGTTGGCTCGCCGGCGGAGCTGGTTTGCCGGCGGCGTAACGATGCGACAGACTGGGAATTGCTCATACCTGCTTCCTCACCGCCCGTAGCGCAGCCAATCGGCGCTTGCGGGTTGTGCCGCCGGCGACCGGGGTTACGTACCGGCTGCCGGCTTCGATGCTATCCTTCATTATAGCAGACGCGCTTGGCTTACGGCGCCCGAAAAGGCGGGTGATCGCCGGACTGATACCGCACTGACAGTATGCCGCTACAAATAGTATTCCCCGCCATTATGGCGGGGAATACGTTTCGGAGAAGGGGGTCACCGCTTCGGTAAAGCCTAGCGGGCCTCACCAGCGGTGACACCCATACGCTTACTACTCATGGGCATCACCTCCTTCATGCCTGATCGGCTGTATAATGTGCGAGTACCGACACTGGTACTATACCCAAGGTTGCAAACAAAGTCAAGGGTTGCGGACAAGATCTTTACCTGTCTCCCTGAGATCATTGCGCGGTGGAGAGTGGTGAGTGCAGCTCTAGATCATGCGCTGCTCTGTCAAGCGTTGCCATCGCGGTGCGATGTTCGCACCAAGTATCGTTAAGAGCTGGTATAGTAAGCGGTAATCGGCAAGTGTTACGGTGAGACGCGCTATGAGCCAGAAGCAGCAATACTACCTCGTCGTGCGTGGCCGCCAACCGGGCCTCTACCAGCAATGGCAAGGCGCAAACGGCGCACAAGCGCAGGTGGACGGGTTTCCCAATGCGTTGTACAAGCGTTTTGCCACATTGGTAGCCGCTCGCGAGTGGGTCGCTACGCTACCGCCGGCAGAACGCGCCCAAGCGCAAGCGTTGCTCCCCGCGGAAGCGGAGACGCCAGTCTCACCAACCGATACGCCAGCGGGGACAGTCGTGATGTACACCGACGGCAGCGCGATTGGCAATCCGGGGCCGGGCGGGTACGGGGTGGTGTTGCGCTACAACAGCCACTACAAGGAGCTGTCCGGCGGGTTTCGCCACACGACCAACAACCGCATGGAGATCATGGCGTGTATCGCCGGCCTGCGCGCGCTCAAACGGCCCATAGCGGTCACTATCCGCAGCGACTCGGAGTATGTCGTGCAAGCGATGCAGAAGAGATGGGTGCGGCGCTGGCAGGCAAACAATTGGATGCGCAACGAGAGCGAGCCGGTCAAGAATGCCGATCTGTGGGCCGAGCTGTTGGCCTTGTGCGAACGCCATCAGGTGACATTTGTGCGTGTGTCGGGCCACAGTGGCGTGCCAGATAACGAACGCTGCCATGAGTTGGCGCTCGCAGCCGCGCAACAACCTGACCTGCCGCCCGATGAGGGGTTCGTGGCGGCGTAGGAGTTCGTCAGCATCTCCCAATCGCCTTATGGCGCCACTCCTCGGCATTTAGGTCGAACAGAACCTATGAGCGTAGATGTGGTTAATGGTTTTGGGATGCGCTGGTGTACCCTCACCCCCAGCCCCTCTCCCACACCAGTGGGAGAGGGGAGCGGAGAGCCGGGCGTTGAGGCATTGCACAGCGATCAACGGTTATGCTCGATTCGGATGGTCTGTTCGATCCGCAACCTAGCGGGGGGGGTTGGAGTGAGGCCTGCTGCCTAGCCCGCCAAGTGCCACGGTTGCGGGCAAGCTGCCCGCGCACCGTGACGCATTGTGGGGTGCGGGCCGCCCGGCCCGCAGCGAAGGTATAAAGCGACGGGGGGCTATAATATCCTCGCCGATGCGCGCGTGGCGATCCAGACCGCTGATGGTGTTGAGCGCTGTCGGGCGCGGCGAGTAACTGATGACGCTGAATTGGCTGAGGCGTATGGATTTGTGGAAGCAAACCAACGTTTCGCCGGTTTGTCCAAATGCTGGGAGTTGAACTCAGCCGCGAGCAATTCATCGCCTACAAGGATCGCTGGTATTTGGTGACGTTCGAACCGACCACTGAGCAATCCCGCCGCCGCTGGCCTTGCAAGGCCAAGGGATCATCAGCGGCGTGCCGGCGTGGTTGTGCCTGCTCGGTGCGTATGGCCCGCTAGCGGCGGCGTTCATCGTCACGCTGTTGAGCTGGCCTTGCCGGGGTGCGCGAGTTGGCAGTTTTTTTGATGGATTTTTCACAACGGCCGGGATCGGCGCGTTGAGCTGGCCTTGCCGGGGTACGCGAGTTGGCAGGCCGGGTGGTGCGCTGGCGGATCGGCTGGAGTTGGTGGCTGGCGGCGTTCAGTCCGGTGGCGGTCTTTGGGATGGTACTGATCGCGCGCCGTCTGATCGACGGCGCGTGGCAGTCCGTGGCGGGCTTTGGCTACGTGACTGAACTGCCGCAATGAGGTTGGCTGGCGGGGTGGTCCGTCTGGATTCTCACCTTCGGGATTGGTGAAGAGACCGCTGGCGCGGGTTTACCCTCCCGCGCTTGCATGCCCGTTACAGCGCCCGCGACGCTGCCCTGATCGTGGGGGTTGCTGTGGGCCGGTTGGCACGCGCCAGCCTTCTTCTACAACTATGAACGTTCGCTGCTCACCGTTGTCACCTTTGTGGTCGGGATCGTCGCCGGCGCGATGGTGCTAGCGGAGCTCTACAACAGCACCGGCGGCAGCATCTTGGCAACGGCGCTCTGGCATAGCACGTACAATGCCGTCGTGGCTGGCGGCGAAGCGGTGGTCGCGGTGGTCACGACCGCTGCCGTTATCCTTGCGTTCATCGTCATTGTGCGCCGCTATGGGCCAGAGCACCTCGCGGCGCGACCGAAGCAGGTGGTGGAGGAAGGCGGTTGGGGGTAAGTCTATGGAGTGCGGCAGTTTGACTGCCGTACTTCATACGCAAGCGATATCTATGCTGCTGCGTGTGCAGTGAATATGATCTCAGATATATCGAAATCATTCCTCATTTTGTATAATACAGCTTAAGATCACCCGTCACTCATAAGGAGCATCCCCATGATCAACGCCGAACGCCCGATCAGCCGGTTTCCGGTCGTTGACCGGATCGCCGATCTGCCGCCCGACATCCGCGCGCGGATCGAACAGGTGGCCGAAAAGAGCGGCTTCATCCCGAATGTCTTTCTCTTGCTGGCCCACCGCCCTGACGAGTTTCGCGCCTTTTTCGCCTACCATGATGCGTTGATGGACAAACCTTCAAATCTCAGCAAAGCCGAAAAAGAGATGATCGTCGTCGCGACGTCGGCGGCTAACGACTGTCTCTATTGCGTGATTGCCCACGGCGCGATTTTGCGCATCCGCAGCAAACACCCGCGGCTGGCCGAGCAGGTCGCCACCAACTACCGGCGGGCCGAAATCACCCCCCGCCAGCGTGCCATGCTTGACTATGCGCTGAAAGTCGCGGTTGACTCGGCGCGGATCAGCGAAGATGACTGGCAACCGCTCTATGCGCATGGCCTGACCCAAGACGACATTTGGGAGATCGGTGCGATCGCGGCCTTCTTTGCCATGAGCAACCGGCTGGCGAATATGAGCGCGCTGCGCCCGAACGATGAGTTCTACGCGATGGGGCGGTGATGCGTTGCTGACCACCGGGGGCGCGGGACAACATCTCTTGTGTCCTCGGTGTTGCTGTGGTGAACGTTTACCGCCGAGGGCGCGGAGGGCGCAGAGGGGGGCAAGAGGTAGGGCGGTGGCCGCGCTGGCTGCGGTGCCGGGGTGAGGTTTTTACCGCTTCACTGGTCATCACCTCGCCGCCGTATCCTAACCGGATGAGCTATATTCGCGAGTTGCGTCCCTATATGTACTGGCTCGGTTATCTGAACAACGGGCGCGATGCCGGCGAACTCGATTGACAAGCCATCGGCGGTACGTGGGGGATTGCCACTAGTTATATCGGGCGCTGACCAATACCGGATGATCACGGTGTCGTATACCCGCATTGTGCTGAGTTGATCCAACGGATTGCCCAACATAGCGATCTGTTAGCACGCTATGTTGCGAAGTATTTTGTTGATATGCAGCAGCACATCGCGGAACTGTATCACGTCACGCGACCACATGCACGTATCTTTTACATGGTTGGCAATTCGACGTTTTACGATGTGCTGGTGCCTACCGAACAGATTCTGGCCTCGATGCTGCAAGCAGCCGGTTTTAGTCAAATAGACATAACTCTACTACGCAAACGCACCTCAAAGAAGGAACTGTACGAGTATATTGTGTCAGCCCAGAAAGCATGATTCTTGCTACACAATTCCTGCCTACATACCATCGTTTTACCCCCTCCCACAGTAGACAGCCGTGATCAAGCGTGTTATATTCAAGACAAACTGCCGCCCATATCCAACGTATCAGCATGCAAGAGGTTGTCATCCCATTTCACATTGTGATCGGAGCGCGCACGCCGCAGGGGTATCCGTTGCGGGCAATGTGCGGCGGGCGCAGCGCCGAGGCGACGATGCCGCCGCTGGTGTTGGTGAAGCCGCCGGCTGAATCTGCGACTGAGTTGGGTGAATGGCTGTTGCCGGCGCCCATCCGGCGGCTGTTGATCGAGACGGCGCGGGAAGTCGCCGAGCACGGGGCGCGGATGCAGTTGCGGCTGGAGGTGGCTGCCCCTGAATTGGCGGCGTTGCCGTGGGAGTGGCTGGCGTTGAGTAACGGTGAGCAGCAGTGGCAGCCGGCTATCCGTGATGACTACCCGCTGGTGCGGATCAGTCCCCGCGCGCTGCGCCCGCTGCCACCACGCCGGGTCGGTGGGCCGCTGCGGATGTTGATCGCGGTTACTCGTGGTTCCGAGGCGGTCGCCGATGCGTTGGGAGAGGCGCTGATCGAGCCGGTGCGCGCTGGGAAGTTGGTGGTTGACCGGTTGCGCGATGCGACCGCTGATGAGATTGTGGCCGAGCTGGCCGCCGAGCCGCGCCATCTCTTGCACGTGATTGGCGAGTTTGAGCAGCCGCCGCGCCAAGCGCCGCGTCTCCGGCTGGGGCGGGCCGTGAGCGCCGGTGAGCTGGCTGAGTTGTTGGTGAGCATTGATGAGTTGCGACTGCTAACGGTTGCCGGTGCGCCGCCGGAGGCTTGCGCGCTCTTTGCCGCCGCTCTCCACGAAGCTGATGGCCGGGCCGTGGCGGCGCTGCCCGATCTAAGCGCCGCAGCGCAGGCGCGCTGGAGTGCGGCATGTTATCAGGTGCTGGCTGCTGGTGAACCGGTTGATATTGCGCTGACGGCGGGCCGGGCGGCTTTGGCGAATGCGCAAGAGCCGTGGGGCGCGCCTCAGCTCTACCTCGCCTCCGGTGGCGAGCAGCTCTTCCGCCCCGGCGAACCGCCGATCGCGCCGGCGCCGCCGGAAGCGGTGCGCCCGCTGCGCCAGACTACCACTGCGCCGCGGCCACGGTTTGCGCCGACCGGCACGAGTGTCGGCGCGCCGATCAAGCGGCTGCAAGACCTGACCCGCCAATTCCGTCTGCAACCGCAATTGGTGGCGCTGATTATCGCTAGTCTCGTGCTGATCGTGCTGGTTAGCCAAGTGCTGAATGTGCCGGTCAGTGACGCTGTGCCAACGCCGGTGACAACGCCAACCCCGCCGCTATTGCTCGACCCGATCCGCATTCCGGTGCCAACCCTCTTCCCGACGGTGGCGCCGTGAACAACGCATAGGTTGGTTAGGGTAAGGGCAGGTATGCATTGTCCAAGCGCCAAGCGCATCCAACAGAGCGCCATTGGCAAGCGCCCTACTCTCCGGTGTGGCCTAACCGCGCCAGAAAGGAACGACGATGACTATCCCGCTCGATGCCGCCTATGCCGATCAGCTCGATGCCGCTGATGATCTGGCCGGGTTGCGGCAGGCGTTCGTCAATGACGAACCCGATCTGATCTACCTCGATGGCAATTCGCTCGGAAGGTTGCCGCGCGCAACGGCGGATCTGGCTGACGATCTGGTGCGCCGGCAATGGGGCACACGCCTGATCCGCGGTTGGAATGAGGGATGGTTTGATCTGCCAGAACGGATCGGGGCGAAGATTGCGCGTCTGATCGGCGCTGAACCGGATGAGGTGATCGTTGCTGACAGCACGTCGGTCAATCTGTTCAAACTGGTGATCGCCGCCTTACACGCTCGACCCGGACGCGAACGGATCATTAGCGATGACCTCAACTTCCCCTCTGACCTCTATATCTTGCAGGGAGTGGCTGATCTGCTCGGCGGACGACACGAAATCGCCATGGCCTATTCGAGCGACGGCATCCACGGCCCGGTTGAGACGATCCTCGGCCTGCTCGATCACAACACCGCCTTGCTCACCCTCTCGCACGTTGCCTTCAAGAGCGGTTTTCTCTACGATATGCAGGCCCTGACCGCCGCTGTCCACGCAGTGGGGGCGTTGGTGCTGTGGGATGTGAGCCATTCGGTGGGCGCTGTCCCGATCAACCTCACCGAGAGCGGGGCGGATCTAGCGATTGGCTGTTGCTACAAGTATCTCAACGGCGGGCCGGGGGCGCCGGCATTTCTCTACATCCGGCGTGATCTGCAAACGCAACTGGTCAACCCGATTGCCGGCTGGATGGGGCAGCGCAACCTGTTTAACTTCGATCTCGATTACGAACCGGCCCCCGGATTGCGCCGCTTTCTCACCGGTACGCCGCCGGTGGTGTCGCTGGCGCTGGTTGAGCCGGGGGTAGACTTGTTACTGGCCGCCGGGATCGACCGGCTGCGGGCCAAATCGATTGCGCAGACGGAATATCTGATCGAGTTGTGGCACCAGCGGCTAGCCCCGCTGGGGTATACCCTCAACTCGCCGCGTGATCCGGCCCGGCGCGGATCGCACATCTCACTCGGCCACCCGGAGGGGTTGGGCATCGATCTCGCGCTGATCAACGAGTTGGGGGTATTGCCCGACTTCCGCGCCCCCGATAATATCCGGCTTGGCATTGCCCCGATCTACACCAGCTTTCGCGACATCCATACCGCGGTCGAGCGCATGGCGCAAGCTGTGACCGAGCAACGTTATCTCAAATACCGCGACCATCGTCCGGCGGTGACGTAGGGGAGGTAGGGGCAGAGCGCTGCTCTGCCCCTACTGTCCCTTCCATTTGTTCAATAATTGAACTTGTCTTCTGGCGTAATCTTTGCTGGCATGGGTTTCGATGTACAGGCCATTTGATAGCTGGCGCGGGCTGAAGAATTCACGGCCATTTTTATGCATTGGCTCTGTATTGACTAAATAGCGCGCGTGCCCGGTTTCGATCCGGGTGTGCGCGTCAATCCGGCCCTCGCGGATAGCGCGCTCAGCCGCTTCGATTAACATCCGGGCCACCTTGCCGCCGTGTAACATTGGCAACGGCGGTACAGGATTCGGAGGTGGCGACGGTGGCGGCACAGGTTTCGTGGTTGATGGCACCGGCTGCTTGGCGCCATTGCTCTCTATGCCGGCAATATCGTCCCACCATTCCTTATCGAGCGATAAGATGGTGAGCGTCTCGGTCTTGACACCGAGCTGATGCTGGATCAGCAAATCGAGCAGTTGCTCTCCATTCACCAGACTAATCCGCGCTTTAGCTGAAGCCTGCGCTTCTCGCTTTGCGCCGGCGGCGAAGTCGCTAGTGGTAATGATAACCCCCTGCTCGTCGACCGCCAACGAACCGCGCAACGCCTGCACGGTTGGCGCCTGTACATTGTTTTTCCACCTCTTGACTTGCACGGCCACTTTGACTTCAGCAATAGCGCCGGCCTTGAGCACGCCGCGCACATCGATCCCGCCGTCTTTGCGATAATTGGTGACTTGGATCGTGTCTTCGGCAAATCCTAAGGCAATCAGCAATTCGCCGATCAGCGCCTCGAAACGGTCAGGCGGCATCGTTTGTAAACGGTCACGCAATTGCGCGCGCACCGCTTGGTTCAATTCGTTGATCTGGCGGGCGATTGGTTGCTGCACCGGGGTGGCGAGCGCAAACACGCCCCGGCCTACCCGGCGAAACCGTGAATCGGGCGTCTGGGTATCGACGTAGAGGCGCGCCCCCATTGTCGCTTCAGGCGTTTGCCCTTCGGTATCAATCAAATTACGCTCAAGCGCGCGCCGGGCAATCTCGGTGTAGTGGAGCGGTTCACCGGCTGCTTGTAACACGTGATACGCGGCGTCGAGGAAGTTCATAGTTACAAGGTTTATAGACGCGAAATTAATATCTATTTTAGCATATTAATCAAGAGTTTCATCCGTTTCAAGCATTCACTATTAGTACGACCAAGGTTTCCATACGTATAGCTGTTGCTAGTCTACATTGGCCTGCTTTTCGCGCTTGAAGGAGATCGCTTCACTACAGTTTTCCCAAACGTAATCCTCTGCATTTCTTTGCGGTAACATCAACACCCCGCCCCACTACCGGGACAGGGTGTATATCACGTAGCAGCACGATCACTTATCCCACCTCTAACACGCTATCCAACCCGCGGTGCAGGCTAACCAACCCGCTCACCCGGCGGATGGCCAGCAGCGCGCCGGCTACGTAAGGCTCGGCGCTGGCACCGGCGTCGTGGCGAATGGTCAGACGCTGGTCAGGCATGCCAAACACCACTTCAAGCGCGATGGTATACCCCGGCAAGCGCACCGAATGCACCTGCATCCCGTTGAGACGCGCGCCGCGCGCTGCCGGTACGCCTTTCGTCGTCTCAAGCGGCACCGTCAGCTCAGCGGCGCGGATGTGGCCTAGTCGCGCGGCCAGCTCGCGGGCCGTGCCGCTCGGCGCGTCGGGCTTGGTATCGCGAGCATAGTCGATGATCTCCCACTGCGCGATGTAGCGGGCGGCAACCTCGGCAAACTTCTGCAACAACACTGCGGTGAGAGCAAAATTGCCCACCGCCAGCACCCCTCTCCCAGCCGCCTGCGCTGCCGCCGCAATCTCAGCGTAATCGTTGTCGCTCAAGCCCGACGTGCCGATGACCACGTGGCAGCCATGGCGTAGCGCCGCCAGCACATTGGCTTTGGCCGTATCAGGCCTGGTGTACTCAAAGAAGACATCGTACGGCTGGGCCAGCGCCTCGGCGGCGGTGGCGTAGACCAGACAATCGAGCCGCGGCTCGCCCAACACCGCACCCAACCGCTGGCCGGCGGCGCGCCGGGCCACTGCGGCGGTCAACACAATATCATCGGTCGTGGCAATGGCGCGGGCCAGCGCCGAACCGGCCCAACCGGTCGCGCCCGCTAAACAGACGTGAATGGGCATGGGAGACCTCCAATGGGGTGTGATGCGAGTCCTCGTCGTGATAGAGCCTTGATTGTATCAGAACGACGCTTGCGATGTGTCGGCCTTGCTGCGGCTGCAAATCCATCTGTAGGTGGTGACGCAGACCGCTCTGCAGTACGGTGATGCGCTGGCTGCGGCGTTGGCCTTCGAGCTGAGCCGCCATTTGGGCGAGATTGAACAATGCGATGCCGAACTCTCCTATAATCAGCGTTCGCTCGAGCTGCGCCAGCGTCTCTTTGGCCCCGATTCGCTGCCGGCCAGCGCCAATTTGCACTACCAAGCCTTGTTGCTCGATTGGCGATTATCCTCGCGCATATCACTATCATGAGCAGGCGTTGGCGATCCGCTTACGTTGGCTAGGGCCGGATCATCCCGATACGGCAACGAGTTTGTTGTATGCCGGTGAAGGCGCCCAGCGCATGTGTGATGATCCGGCTGCCCACCGCTATTACGAACAGGCGCTGGCGATCCGGAGCCGTGTGTTCGGCCCTGAGAGTCCGCAAGCCGCCGAACTGTATACCCATCTGAGTTTTTTGCTTGGTGTGTTGGTGAGTTTGACGCGGCGTTGCCTTACGCCCAACGCGCCGTAGCGATCTGGGACGCGCAACCGCAGCCGAACCGTGCATTGCAGCGCTGGCGATCAACAATTTGGGCTATCTCCACCGGGTGCGCGCCGAGTACGATCTGGCGCTGGAATGTCTGCGCCGGGTGCTGGCTATTCGACAAGAAATCTATGCGACTTCAAGTTATATCGGGATGACCCGCAACTATATTGGGCGAGTGTACTATTGTCAGGGCCGGTATGCGCAGACCTTGGTCGAGCTAGAGGCCGCTTTAGCGATGATCAAGGCCGCGGTTGGCCGTGAACATCCGTATACCGCCAATGTGCTCAGCAATCTCGGCATCTTGGCGCTCGATATGGGTGATACGGCACAGGCGCAGCGCCAATTGGCCGAGGCGCTCGATATTCACCGCCGGATGGTCGGGCCTGAACACTGGGATGTGGCAAGCGACCTCAACCGGCTAGGTCTGCTGCGCTTGTCGTTGAGCGATAACGCGGCGGCGTACCGCTGTCTCCGCGCCGCATGGCAGATCAGGCGGCGTATCTTTGGGGCACTGCACCCTGATACAGCAAATAGCCTCAGCCATATCGGGATGCTCTATCTGACCACTGGGCGGCTATCGCAAGCGCGTTTGTTGGCGATCGAGGCGTTGCGCTGCCATCAACTGCGATTAGGCGAACGCCATCCCTCTACGGCCCGTAGCTTGCTGCGCATAGGGCAGGTGTCCGCCGCGCTTGGCGATCAAGCGGCGGCGCGTGATTACATGGCGCGCGCCATTGCGATCTATATCGCCGGGCTGGGGCCGGATCATCCCTTCACCCGCGCTGCCCGGCAGGCGGCGGGAGGAAATCGATAGCGTAACATCACCCCTTTACCGCGCGTATGCAGAGGAATCCCGGCTCACGCATCAGTTCGGCGTAGTGTTTGGGGTCTTTTTCGGCAAATTCAGCGGTGGGCAACGGTTCGAGCATGTGCTCAAGCCTGAAACTGGCCCCAATCAGCGGGTTGATCACGGCGCTGAGCGGGCGGCGGTATGAGGGCATCTGCACCGTGATGCCAAAGCTACCCCATTCGTACGCTACCTGCTCGATTGCAAAGTAGTTACTGGCGGCGCGGTGCTGGTCGAATTTCGTCTGCGGATGTTCATCGAGAAGATGAAATGGCCGCCGCACCGCAAGATGCGGTGAAATTCGGCGAAGGTTTGCTCCCAGTCTGCGACATAATCAAGCACAAGCGGGTTGATGACCAGATCAAATGACTCGTCTGGCAGAAACGTGAGCGGTTGGCCAAGATCGGCCTGTAACACCTGCGCCCGGCCTTACAGCCGCTGTTGCGCAAGCCGTATCATCGTGGCGTTCGCGTCAAGCGCCACTACCTCGGCGCCGCGGTCGAGCAGCAGTTCGCTGTAGATACCCGGCCCGCAACCGGCATCGAGCACGCGCTTGCCTTGCACATCAGGCAACAGCGAGAGGGTTGCCGGACGTTCATAGTAGGCGTTGTGCAGTTTGGTCGCCACTTGGGCGGCGTATGCTTCGGCCAGCAGGTCATACGCTTGTTGGGCGATTGGTTCCGGTGGTGGTTGGTTCATAAACGTTCTCTTCTTGTGTGCGCCGCGCTAGCGCTCTGACTCCAGATCGTACACCGGCAGATAGCCGCGATGGGCCAAATACTGGCAAAGGAGACCGTAGCCGGCTCCCGTACCGATGCAAAGCACGAGAGTTGGCCAAAAACCGAACCGGTTGGGCGCCATTGCGACCAGCACCCCAACTAGCGCCATGATCCCGGTTGAGGTAAACACAAAGGCTGTCGCTCCCGGCGGGATGGCCTGATCGCCGGCAAAGGCGGGTAGTTTGCGCTGGCGGAATGTATGCACGATCCCGCGACCAAATGCAATCACTAGCCAGCGAAAAGCCCCGGTGACGAAAACCAGCGGCAACGCGCCCAAGTCAAACCAGCGCAAGAGGTGAGAATCAGGCGTCAGCGCGCTGGTCAACACCAACCCGCTCATCGCGCCGCCAAAAAAGACGGCAGCCAGAAACGTGATGATAGCCGGTTGGCGCATAGAAAGGATAGAAAGGCTCTTTCCAGTCTTGTTGGAGGTATGGAGTGCGGCAGTTTGACTGCCGCACTCCATACTCAGAGCCGGAAACCGGCTGCACATCATATCATAAGGCAGACGCCCCTCACGCGCCTAACCGCAGCTCACCGCGCCGGCGCAGGCCGGCGGGGTTACGCACCACAATCTGGCCGCGCCCGCTGTTGATCAAGCCATCGTCGCTAAAGTCGGCCAAAATTCGGCTCACCACTTCGCGCGATGTGCCCAGTTCGGCGGCGATCTGCTGGTGGGTGGCGCTGATGGTCGGTGGATCGCCTTGGGCGTGGCGCAGCAAAAACTCGGCTAACCGCACATCAACCCGGCGGAAGGCGATCTCTTCCACAATTGCCATCACGGTAGCCAGCCGCTGCGAGAGCAATTTAAACACGTAGTCGCGCCATGGGCTGTAGCGATCGATCCAATCGCGGAAGGTAGTTTGCCCCACCACAAAAGCGGTGGCATCGTGCTCGATGGTGGCAATTGCCGGGAAGTTGCGCTGGCTGAGCACGCAACTGGTAGTGAGAATGCAGCTCTCGCCGCGGCCAAAGCGGTAGAGGGTGATTTCACGCCCGGTTTCGCCAATCTTAAACACGCGCACCTGACCGCCGGCCAGCACCGCAAATGCGCTACACGCATCCCCTTCGGCAAAGATGGTCGCTCCTGCCGGCAAGCGCAACAGCGTCGCCTGCGCCGTGAAATCACGCGCGATCACCGCCGTCGGATCGCGCAGAAAGGGTAATATCTCACTGGCGAGACGCAGTTCGTGTGCTTGGAGCATGCAGGTTAACGCTGAGACGCGAAGCTGTGGATCAGGGTCATTCACGATTCTCTAATATTGTAACATACTTATTGGTTGATCAACAACGTTTCTGCCTCTCTTCACCCTATCTCCCACGCTAGCGGGGAGGCGGGTCTACCGTTCAGACGCAAAGTGAGCAAAGGCGCAAAGACCTTCAGCGCAAAGGACGCAAAGGGTTGAAATTGGGGATGAGGAAGGTAGTGAGTATCCTTCATTCTCCCCATTCCCTATTCCCCACTCCCTATCTCCCGCGCCAACGGGCGAGAGGGGGTTTACCCTTTCTGCTCAAGCAGCGCCCCAATTCGCTCGGCCAGTTGGCGGAGCCGCACCGGCTTCGCCAGATAATCATCAGCGCCGGCGGCCAAACAACGTTCGCGGTCACCCGGCATCGCCAACGCCGTCAACACCAGAATCGGGAGGTTGCGGGTGGCTACGTCAGCGCGGAGATGGCGCATCACTTCGAGGCCATCCATCGTGCGCATCCGCACATCAAGCAGTACCAGACACGGCAGTTCGCCCTGCACGTAAGCTAACGCCTCTTCGCCCGACTCGACATGAACGACCCGGTAGCCGCAGCGCGTCAAGTACTGGGCAAAGAGCGATGCGCTGGCTACGTCGTCTTCAACCATCAGCAAGGGCCGATCACCGGCGCGCGGCGAGGCGGATGGCAAATCGGTCGGTACATCGGCTTCGTGCTCCTTCTGGCGCTCATCGGCAACCCATTCGAGCAAGCGCTGCTGCTCGTCCGGTTCCCACGGCAGCAGCACGTTGAACCGGCTGCCAACGCCGACTTCGCTTTCAAGGCTCACGCTGCCGCCGTGCAAGCGTGTTAGCTTCGAGACCAGCGCCAAACCGAGGCCGCTGCCGGTCACTTCTTGTTGGCGCTCGTGTTCTATCTGCCGGAACGGTTCAAACAAGCGCGCGGCATCTTCGGCGGCGATGCCAATCCCGGTATCCCAAACCGTAAAACGCACCGCACCTCGTTCCGGCTCTCCGCGCACCTCCAGCCCCACTTTGCCGCCGGAAGGAGAAAACTTGATCGCATTCGAGAGCAGATTGATCAAGATCTGGCGCAAGCGGCGCGCATCAGCCAAGATCACTTGCACCGAGGGATCCAGATCGTAGATCAGTTCGAGTTTGGCCCGCCGGGCCATATCGGCCACCATCGGACGCAGCGAATAGCAGACATCCTGCACCGATACGGGGCCGATATCTAATTCCAGCCGTCCAGCCTCGATTTTGGCAATATCGAGATAATCGTTAATCAACGACAGCAGATGCTGACCGCCTTGCTTGATGCCATTCATCGCACCCATTTGCTCATCGCTCAATGGGCCGACCAACTGCGCGCGCAGCACGTCAACGAGACCGAGGATTGCGGTGAGCGGCGTGCGCACCTCGTGGCTCATGCTGGCCAAAAACTCGTCTTTCAATTTGGTGACGCGCAGCAAGCCGGCGTTGATGCGAGCCAGCTCAACATTCTGGCGCTGGATGCGGTCTTTGAGCAATTGCAATTCGTTGCGACGTTGGGTAAGCAGCCGTTCTGAAACGCTACGGTGGGTTGTATCGGTAATGATCTGGATGAGGCCGGTAATTTTGCCCCGCTCATCCATCAGCGGTACCGTCAGTAGATCGAGATAGAGCACCGAACCATCGGGCAATGGACGGTTGATCAACGGCAGGCTCAGCCGGTCGCGATCGCCGCTGAGAATCTCGGCCAGCGCCTGCTCGTTGCCGAACAGTTCTGGCAGCAGCTCGATCAGGTGAACGCCGATCGGTGGTTCGCCACCGACGAGCGCTAATAGGCCGCCGGCTCCCTGAACGCGCAACTCTGGATCGACAATCAGGTAGGCACTGCCAGTTTCGATCAGCACCTGTTGTTCAACCGTCAAATTCATACTCGTCTACGCTCCGCTCCTGCTTAGATGTCAGATACCGCATTGTGTATGGAGTCTACCGGATAAAACGTGATCTCAGCGCTCATTATTGTAGTGTATCGTTGCCTATTTTGCAGGCTTGCCGTCTCGTCACGAGCCAGAGCAACAGTTATGGTCGCGGGAAGGGTGTCACGATTGCGGGCGGAATCGGACGCACCAAGCCTACCCACTGCGATGGCACCCATCCAATCAGTTGCACTGAACGTTGATCAATCCGCAAATCGACGCGCACCTGATACCAATCGCCAGATTGGGCTAAGACAACCACCGGCGCATTGCGCGGCGCGACAATCGGGCTACGCTCGCTAGCTTCATCAGGGAAGCTGTAGAGATAGACATTCCCCGTCATTACGCCATCGTAGGGAATAGGCGTAGCTGTCGGCGTCGGCGTGATGGTTGGCGTTGGGGTGGCCGTTGGCGTCGGGGTGGTGGTTGGGATGGCCGTTGGTGTCGGGGTAGCGGTTGGGGTGGCCGTTGGCGTCGGGGTAGCAGTTGGGGCGGCCGTTGGCGTTGGGGTGGCGGTTGGGGTGGCCGTTGGCGCAAACAAGGCCGCCATCCGCGCTTCCACGCTGATCACCCACCAGCCGCAGAAAAAGATCGGTGACAGCGCAATCAAAAGCAGCAAAGCGATAATAGCGCGCTGGACGAAGGAATTGGTCGGTTTGGGTTTGACCAATTGGACAGTCGCTAAGGGGATTTGTTGGCAAATTATCGCCTCAGCTTCGGTCACCAAACTATCATCATCGCCGGAAAACGCGCGGAGCCGGTCGTAGCGCCCTTCGTGGATCGCGACCAGCGTTTGACGCAACTGTTCGCGAAACCCGCTTGGTTCAACGCCGGTGATCACTGCTGCGAGGTATGCGGCGCTGCCGCTAGCAATCACAATCTGGTGCGACTCATAGCTAATCGCGCCAAGTTCATCGCCCTCGCCGAGTGCATCGCGGGCAAAATCGCGAATCGCCGTCAGCATCCCGCTCACTAAATCACGGTCGCTCGCCGGCGTGTCGGAAGCGGCAATATGGCAGATCAGCAACCCAGAATCGCGCTGGATCAGGAAGACTTCCTGCACCGAAAAGGGGAGCTGGCTGCGCAGTGCGTACTCGCCAGCCGAAACACCTTGCGCGCGCGCCTGCCAGTAGCCGGGATCGAGCATCAGCATAGGGCCGGTGCGGATACGGGTGTCAATCTGAGCGGCTAAATCGCGAATCGCTTCAGTGGCGGCGCGCGCGATCATCGCGCCAATCACCGGATAGAGCGCGTCAATAATATCTTCGCGCGCCTTGTAGACCTGCTGGCGAATGGCTTCGCCGATCGCTGGCGCCAGTGCACGGGCAATCTCGTCTTTCGACGTATGGATCTGCTCGGCCAAGATGTCAGCGATCACCGGACTGATCTTATCGACCAGCGCTTCCGGCTTCAACAACACACGCCGCAGCTCTTCGATCTCCCGATGCGTCTGCGGTTCGGTAGCCATAATCGCCTATTATTCATCCTTCGCCGAAGAGAGGCCTTCGAGCAAGCCAGCCACCGGACTGCCAGTTTCCAACCGGGTTGCGATTTCGATCAACATACTGGCCAACGCCTTGCGATCGGTCTTCTGATTATCGAGCCGGTCGGCGATGCGACGCAGCTCGGTGCGGAGCGTGTCTTCGGCGCTGCGCAATTCGCGGCGCAAGGTTTGGGTGCGCTGCTCAAGCAAATCGCGGGTCTCGGCTAGGTTCGCGCGGCCCGAACGAATCTCAAGGTCGTGGTGGCTCTGCACCCGCCGCAGCTCGCTCACCCCGTCGCCCAACCCGTTCAACGCCGCTTCGTGCTGGCGCACTTGCGCCGAAACCTGCTGCAAGATCGACTCACGCGCCCGCGCCCGCTCGACCTCGCGCCGTAGTTCGTCATTCAGCCGGCGCGTCTCGACATCAAGCGCATCAAACCGGCGCAGCATCGTCTTCTCAACCTCGCTCAGCCGGTCTTGCAGTTGGCGCACATCATCGTTGAGGTGTTCGATTTGGCGGCGCAGGTCGCTAAATGCGCGCGCATATTCCTCCATCTGCGGCCCGAAGATGATATCACGCAACCGATCGACTTCGGCTTGGCGCGGCTGGCGCGTGCTCGTGCCCAGAATAATCTGCCGAACCCGTTCGAGCTCTTCGGCCTCTTCAGGTGTGTTAATCCCATTTGCTTCATTCATCATATTCGCCCCTTTTGTTGTTTAATCCGGCGCCCCAAGATTTGGAATGCCTCGTGAACTCCCTCGCCGGTTCGCGCACTGGTGCAGAGCCACTCAGACGAGAGCGTTGTCGCTACTGCGGCAATCTCTTCGCCGGCAATGTGCCGTTGGGCGGTTAAATCGGCTTTGTTGGCTGCGATGACTAATGGTGTGTCGGGGCTGGCGCGGTGAAATGTGGCGGCATATTCACTCAATACTGGTAACGTGTCAGGGCGGGTCAAATCACAGACGAGCAGCGCTCCGGCTGAGCCGCGATAATAGTTCTGCACGATTTGATCGAACCGCTCGCCGCCGGTGGTGTCCCAAATGATCAGATCCATCTCAAGCTGTTCGACCTGTAGCGTGTGACGGCTGATCTTCACGCCCAATGTGCTCAGGTACCGCTCATCGAAAATGCCTTCGACAAAGCGGCGTATCAGGCTCGTCTTGCCAACGGAGAACTCGCCTAATAAACAGATTTTCGCAACGAGTCGATTCACGGTGTTTGCTGTTGGTGTAGACGGTACTAATCGATTTCCGCCTAGAAAGCATGACTGTAGTATATCATGACTCTCTTGCCGTATTGTAGCAATTGCGCGCGCTGCTCCCTTATTGCGGGTGACGTGGTTTTGATGGTGAGGATAATATCTCTTGGTGATTTGAATGCAGGAATGTTTGCATATTTGCAACTTGACACAGTCTGTATTTCGTTAAAAAGCGGTTGCTTTACTAAGAAATTAACTATACATCTATTGTTGATAAGACGGTTTTGTAATGAAAGACTGCTAAAATGGTTTGGATGTCTTAGATGAAAATCTTGTAGTATATCGCAATCTTATGAAAACACCATGTCTTGGTAATACATTCTACTAGTCTTCGTGGATTATGCGCGATGAAGCACAATGATCGTCTCGATATGCGGGGTTTGCGGGAAGAGATCGATCGGCTGCACCAGAATGAGATGATAACCAGTAGTCACTAATGGGGCCAGATCGCGCCCGATCAGGCCGGGATGGCACGAAATGTAGACGATCCGTTCCGGGGCATGGGCAATCACCGCCTCAATCAGGGCTGGATGACACCCGCGCCGCGGCGGGTCGAGGATCGCGGCTTGAAATGGGCCGGGCAGGTGTCCTACCACTCGCTCGGCAGCACCGGCAATACATTGCACATTTGTTATCTGATTAGCGGTGGCGCTCTGACGGCCATCCTCTACTGCTAGTTCGTAAGCTTCAACTGCCACAACTTCGTCGTAGTCATCTGCTAACGGCAAGGCAAAACTCCCCACGCCACTGTAGGCGTCGAGCAAGCGTCCGCCGTGCGGCGCTAACGCCGCGCGCACCACCTCGACCATGCGCTCGGCCTGTGCATGATTGACCTGAAAGAAGCTGCTGAGGCTGAGCCGGAAGACCACCCCGCTTAGTTCATCATAGATTGCATCAGCCCCCGCCAGCGGTTCGTCGCCAAGCGTGACACCGGCTAACACCGGCGTGACGGCCATCCACGCTGCGGCCAACCGGGCCAACGCGGTGCGATCAGCGCCGGGGGCGGGATCAATCCGCGCGGTGGCGTAGCCATACGTCGCGCTAGCCCGTAAGAGTACCTCATTGATGAGGCCGGCAAAGGGCAGTTGGCGCAACCCGGCCAGCGTCGCGCGCAGGGCCGGCAATAAGAGCGGATCATCGGCCCGATCAACCACCGTCTTGGCGCCGGCGGCGTGGTAGCCTAACGCTGCGCCAGCGGCGTGCAGGCGGGCGCTGTTGCGATAACCCCACGGCTGCGGCGCTGCAATCACCGGCTGGATCGGCACAGCAACGCCGGGCAGAAATTTACTGATCTGTTCGGCGACAATGGCCGCTTTATAGCGCACTTGGGCTGGATACGCAATGTGTTGCCATGGCACGTGATCGCCGGGGCTGATCAGCGGCGCCAACCGATCCGGTGCAGCGTGCAACACCTCGCTTACCGTTGCGCGCAGAAAGCGCGGATGGCGCTCGCGCACCAGCGCGCGCACCCGCTCTCCCGGTAACGCTCCGCTGACAAACACCACCAGCTCGCCGAGCCGGCCAACACCGTCGCCGCCTTGCGCGATGCTGTCAATGTCGAGTTCGATAACTTCATTCATACCTGCCCGCCGCGAATACCGCCAGCTCGGTGCCGGCTGAGGCGCGCGGGTATTATAGCCGATGCGGTGTTACTGTTGCAGGCCGGCTTTCACCGCTGCTTCTAGTTCAGCCAGATTCAGTCCGTACACTGCGTTGAGCATTTCTGGGACGATTTCGCTGCGGAAAGCGCCTAACCCGCTACCCATAACCGAGAAGAGCGGCAGCGCTTGCCGCAGCCGTTCGGCTGGGACGTGGGTAAATGAGCGATAAAAGTCCCAGAATCGCTCACTGCCGTAGGTGTCGATTAAATATTGGACGACTGCGGCGGAAAAGAGATATTCGGGGCCGGCGCTACCACCGATAAAGTCGAATTGACCGAGTTGATCGGCAGCCGTTAGTTGCGCAAGGCTGATCTGATCGGGCTCGCCTTCCCTGATGAGGTATTGGCGTAGCTCAGGCCGGTATTGGCCGGCGAAGTACATAGCTGTGCCTTCGATGAGCCAAGCCGGAGTAAACGGCATCGTCTCGCGGGCGAGCGCCAGATGAACCATTTCGTGCTTAATGGTGGCTTTCCGGCCAAAGGGGTTATCAACGGCATCGCGTTCAGTGAGGCTGTCCCCGTTAAGATAGAAGGCCCAACCCTGCGTTTGCACCCTCTCATCCAGCAGGAAGTAGTTCCAGATGGCTAACCCCAGTGTGCGTGCGCCTTGCCCGGTTTGCTCACGAAAATCATCCGGATCAACCATGACGTAGACGGCAAACCGTGAGTCAAGCCTGAGTCCGGCAGCTTGCAATTCGGCGTAGACCTGTGCGCATTCGGCGGCGACGGTATTGGCGAGATCGGCGGCGGCTGGCCGGTAGAAGATCAGGAAGTGTTCGCTCTCAGCGACCTGTACGTCATCAAGCCACCAGAAGGGCGCTGGACGGTCAACTGCGTATCTGCTCACCACCCAGCGGTCATCTTGCCGGCTGAACCAGTAGGTGAGGGTATGCTGGAAGACATTTTCCGCCGGCAACCCGCGCCAGCGGTATGAAATGTTGACCGTTACCAGCGGCTTCTCGCCGCGTTCCCATTCCGATTCCACAAAAAAGGTATTCGGCGCTAGCGCCAACCGGTAATCGGCCAGCGGCAGTTGCCGGCTCCGCTCGAAGATGGCTGCTTGCGCTGGTTGCACATCGCTCGCGAAGGTGTTCAGGTAGCCGGCCAGATCTCCCGCCATCACCGCCTGCGCCTGCCGGTTTAACAGCTTTTCCAACGTTTGCAGCGCCTGTTCCTCAACGGTTGGCGTTGCCATTGGCGGCGGCGCGCCGCCGGTGGCCGAGGTGACGGCGGTGCTCGCCAAGCCGCGTTCGTTGAAGGTGAGCGTGGCCGTGGTATAGCGTGGAAAAAAGAAGCGGATCTGCTCGATCGGTTGCGGTCGCGCGAACGCGATTTCGCCGCGATAGCGTTGCCCCGGCATGAGACCGCCGGCGGGGGTGATGCCGTCGCGCAACGAATCGCTCATTCGCAACGGTTTATAGACGACCCCCTCGGCGTCCAACATCCGGCTGTCATTACCATTCAGATCGCTGCTGATCCCTAGTGGCCGCCGGCCAGTATTGGCGAACGCAACGGCAAACACGATCTCCTCACTGGTGACCGTAATCCGCTCGATCTGCAAGCGCAGCGGAACAAGCGCCGCGTGGCTGCTGTACAACGCCACGTCGAGCGGGTATTCGCCATTGGGTACGGTGAGCTCCGCCGCAGATGCCAACCGATCGAGCATAAAGGTGATGGGCTCAAATGCCGGTGCTTGCAGGGTAAACGGCCCACCCGCAGTTGGAATGGGAAAGGTCACTTCACCTACGTTGGCTTGTCCGGGCAAATAGCCATCCTTGAGACTGAACTGTTCTAGATTGGCGCTCACGGCTGTTGGGTGATATTCGTTGCCGGCGCTATCAACGAGACGTAGTTCTTTGGCCGTTAGACCCATCCCAAGATAACGCGGTTCATCACCCATATTTTGCACGCCAAAGCGCAGCGATAGTCCGTTGTTGGCAAGGGTAGCCCGATAAAGAACCGCTTCAAAAGGCGAGGAACTCTTACTGCGCGCACGCTGATTGATCAAATAGGCGCCGGGTGCAGCGGTGACATTATTGGCTGCCGGCGGTTCCGTTGGCGCAGTCGCTGCGCTAGCAGTGGGTGGGTGGATAGGTGCGCTGGCGGATTGGTTTTCGTGGGGCGCTGGGCGGGTTGGTTGCTCAACGACCGGTGTCGAAGCGGAACATCCTGTCAGTACGATGGCGATTGCCAGCGGCAAAGCTAGCCGTGCAATCCTCGGTCGCAGCCATGTCATACTCCCTCCTATTTGGCTGAATGATGACTGGGCAACGATGGCCGGTTCGTTCAGAATGGAAAACTGTTGATAAGCGTCTTGCCGGTGACTTTGGGGTTGGTTGCGAGTGGGATGTGTAAAGTGTGATTGTAGAGTTTGTGATCCCTTTTTGTATTTGAATAGCAATAAAAATATATCATTATCTAGAAAAATAATCAAGAGGTTGTGGTTAAATTTTATGTATAAGATGTTGATGTTTTGAATGTATCAAGCCCTACGTTGTTCCTCCAATCTAGCCATGATTGTGTGATCATTGCTTCTCCGGCACGGCTCGTTAACCCCTATCCAGCGACGTGTCAGCTATAATGCTGCTAGCGTACTCTAACCAACCGTATCCAAAGGTGTTGTATGCGTTCATCATCGCTTCTGAAACGGGCCCTCTTCAGCCTCGTGATCGCGCTGAGTGTGTTTATCGCCGGATGCACCCAACCTGCCACTGTATCACCTACCCCAGCCGCCACGGCTGTGCAACCGTCGCCGCTCCGTCCGCCTACTGCTACTCCGGTCGCCGGTCTCGCGAATCCTGCCTCAACCTACTGTATTGAGCAGGGTGGCCAGCTTGAGATTCAATCTACCGAGGGCGGCCAGATTGGGGTGTGCCGGTTTAGCGATGAAACCGTGTGCGAAGAGTGGGCCTTCTTCCGTAGTGAGTGCCGGCCCGGCGAGCGGTATGATCTGCCGCAGGCCGCTCCTACCGAAGCCGCCGCCGATCCGCTGCGCGAGGTGTTTGCGGCGATGCGGGCATCATTGCCGGCGAACGCTTTTGCACAGTTCGCGGCGCAGCCGTTGCGCACCACCGATGGTCGCCGCCTGTGGGTGATATACAGCAGCGGGATGCGTAATTTTGACCTGAACCCGCTCGTCCCGCATGTGATCGCGCTCTCCGAGGAGTCCGGCGAAAGCTGGCGCGAACTCGACCGCGCGACGCTCGCCAATCCCGATGCCGAAATCGATTATCTCGGCGATGTGCAGCAGGTCACGATTGTCCCCGGCGAGATGTGGATTCAGATCGAGGGCGGGATGGGGGCGCATAGCGGTGGTTATTATCTGTTTCGCTTCGTCGGTCAAGCGTTGCAGCTCGCATTGGTCGCCTCTTCGCCGAGCCCCGGCGTGGGCCGGATCGAAGACTTGAACGGCGATGGTGTGAATGAAGTGGTGCTGGATCGCTCCGATCCCTACGTCTTTTGCTATGCCTGTGGCGTGCATTACCCCTTTTATCAGGTCTACACATGGCAAAACGACAAGCTGGTTGCGCTAGCGATTAGCGACCTCACTACCGATCAGAATGCACCGTTTGCTGATCTCAACCAGCAGGCGGTCGCGTGTGCCCAAGCCGGTCTGTGGGCAGAGGCGTTGGCTGCGATTAACGCAGCAGTGGCGCAGGCTGGCGCAGCCGATCTGCCAACCGCAGCCGGCTCGCTGCGCTGGAACCAGCGCCTGATCCAGTTGATCTACGATGCGCAGCGCGACGCAATGGCAACCAGCGCCTATCCGTTGATCAACCATGTCTTCTATGGCGATTATGCCGGTGCGGTTGATCTGATGCGCAGCTATGCGCCAAGCGATATTTTCAATCTTGCATCGCCGTTGATCACCGGTACGGTGGCTGATGGCTGGCAGTTAGAACTGAGCACGTATCTGCGCAGCGAAACGGAACGGGCGTTGGCGGTGTCGCCTGACTGGGCCGCGATCTATTTCATCCAAGCTTGGGGCAGGTTTTTGGCCGATCCGGCTGACCCGGCGATCGGTGATGATCTGAAGCGGGCAGCGGCATTGGCCCCCGCCGATCGTCTCTTTGCTGAAACCGCAGCGTGGTGGGCAGCGCGCTAAAGCAAACACCACCGGCGCTTGCGCCGGTGGTGTAATGGTGGGCCCCGTGGGACTCGAACCCACAACCGATTGATTAAGAGTCAACTGCTCTGCCAATTGAGCTAGAGGCCCGCTGAAAATATACAACAACCCGTTCAACTTGTCAACTTGTCGTAACCGGCGAGGTTTTGTACAATGCGAGAGGTGTCTATGACAGGTTCGCTGCATTGCTATGCCGAGTAATCGCTACTATCAAGAATACGGCCCTATCTACCGCCGGCGGGCGGCGCAACGCGAGCCGCTTCCCGGTGATGAGCTGCCTCCCGATGAGCCGCGCCGGCCACGGACGCGCCGGCCCCTGCGCCGGCGCCGCCGGCGTGCACCGGTATGGGTGTGGCTAGCATTTGTGTTGCTCTTAGTCGTAGCTGCGCCGGTGGGCGCTGTCTATGCGGTTGATCTGGTCTATCCCAATACGATCGTGCCCGGCGTTTCGCTCAACGGCGAGCCGATCGGCGGGCGCAGCCGCGCCGATCTGATCATCGAACTGCGCCAGCGCTACCGCGCCTTTGAACAGCAACCGGTCACACTCACCTTCCGCGATCGAGTCTGGCAGCCAACGTTGCCGGAGTTAGGGATAGCGTTCGATGTCGAACGGCTGGTGAACGACGCCTTCGCTTTGGGCCGCAGCGGCGATCCCTTGACCCGCGCCCGCGATCTGTGGCTGCTCTGGCGCGAGGGAATCGACCTCAGGCCACGATTGGCGGTTGATCTCGGCCAAACGCAGCGGTACCTGCTCGGCATTGCGCCCCAGATTGAGCAACTGCCGGCTGACGCGGTGCTCAGTTTGGCCGATGCGCGCGTGATCGGCCAACCCAGCCACCCCGGTACGCAATTGTTAGTCGATGCCACGGCTAACGATGTGTTGCTGGCCGTGCAACAACTCCGCCCGCAGACGGTGCTGGTGCGCACCCGCCAGCTCGCGCCGCTGATCGACGATACCGATCTGGTGGTGGCCCAACAGATGGCGGTACAGTTGCTGCGCAGCCCGATCGAACTGGTTGGCGAGGATCAGCGGATCGTGTGGCCGCCTGAACGGTTGGCCGAACTGTTGCAGGTGAAGCCGGTTGATGGTCAGTTAGTTATTCAACCCGATACCGAGCGGCTCACGCGCGCTGTCGAGGGTCTGGCGCAGAGCATTGATACTGGTACCGCCGAACCGCGCCTGCGCTTCAGCGATGGCCGGGTGCGGATTGTCGCCGAGGGCCAGCCGGGCCGGCGCTTGCGGCAGGCCGAGGCCGTCACCGCTATCGCTGAGCTGCTGATGCAACCCGACCCGATCACCCGCACCCTCGCGTTGCCGGTTGACCGGATCGAGCCGCAGATCACGGCTGCCACCCTCGATAGTCTCGGCATCGTCGAATTGGTTGCCGAAGGGCGCAGCAGCTTCGTTGGTTCGGCGCCATACCGCATCACCAACATTCGCGCCGGAGCCGCCCGTATGAACGGCGTCCTCATCGCTCCCGGCGAAGAGTTTTCGTTCAACCGCCAACTCGGCGAGGTCAACGCCGAAAATGGCTTCGTTGAGGGCTATGCCATCATTGGCAACCGCACCCAGCTCGAATGGGGCGGCGGCGTCTGCCAAGTCAGCACCACCGTCTTCCGCGCTGCCTTCTGGGCCGGCCTGCCCATTACCGAACGGCATGCCCACTCGTTTTACATCAGTTGGTACGACCGGTTTGGCCTTGGCCCCAACGGTGACGGTCAAGGGCTAGACGCCGCCATCTTCACCGGCGTGCAAGACCTGAAGTTCGTCAACGACACTGGGCGCTGGCTGTTGATGCAAACCAGCATTGACGAACAAGCGCACGTGTTGGTGGTGCAACTGTACGGTACCCGCCCCAACCGTGATGTGCGCATCGAAGGGCCAATCATCGCCAACGAAGTGCGCGCGCCGAGCCAGCCGGTCTACGTCGATGACCCCACCTTGCCGCGTGGCACCCTGCGTCAAACCGACGTTGCCCGCAACGGGCGTGACATCTCGATCTACCGCATCATCACCGGCGCCAACGGTCAAGAACGGCGCGAACTCTTTTTCACCCGCTTCCGGCCATGGCCGAATATCTTCGTCCGCGGGACAGGGTGAGGTGGAAGTGCTCACTAGCCGGCTGAGGGGTGTGGTACAAGTGATACGTCTTATTGACAAACAAATGTTCTCCATGTTAATAATTAGGTAGAGTGCTCTAACGAGGCCGTCGATGATCGATCCACACGCATACGCACCCGTTCAAGACCGTAAGTATGTTCGCATTGGCGACGCAGTTGTCTCCCATGCCGATTGCTTCACGTGGATGCGCGCCGCACCTGCCGAAAGCGTCCATGCAATTGTGACCGATCCACCTTATGGCGTACGCGAATTTGATCCGGATCAATTGGCTAAACGGGAACGCGGTCAGGAAGGGGTTTGGCGCATCCCACCATCGTTTGACGGCCATACCCGCGCACCGTTGCCGCGATTTACTGCACTGACCGAGGATGATCGCCGGCGACTGGCTGCTTATTGTACCGAGTGGGGCCAACTTGCACTCAGGCTGCTACACCCCGGCGGACATCTCTTTATTGCCGCAAATGCGTTACTAGCGCAATAATCACTGCCAACGACTGATTATTGTGCCATCGCCCTACCTTCAAATTCCTCTCGCCGCCTTGTCATTGTAGCGCGGATTACAAAATACGTTTGCTCGCAAGCATGATCGTGATCGATGCGAACGCAATCGCCGCACCCCGGTTGTCCTGGCGAGCGGAGCGACGCACTCCCCCACGAGCACGGGAGCGGCTTCTTGCCGCTGAAGGGGGAGATTGCTTCGGTCGGGCGCCACCTAGCGCTGCTGGGTGCCGCCACTCCCTCGCAATGACAGCCGCTCCTCGTTTGTCACAGTGGCAATTCCATGCCAATTCGTGGCCAAACTCATTAGCTAACATGCTATACTACCAATATTCAAAGGAAAACAAGAATGGCAGCTATCCGCCTGATTCCAACCTTACGCCGGCAAGGCCACCCGCTGGCTGATCCACTGGCCCAACAGCAGATGCTGGCCAACGTGCCGGCGCTGCCGTTCGCGGACACGTTGGCCGCGTATGGGCTAGGGCCGTTGCGCGCTGGGCCGCGGGTGGAGGTGTTGCAGATTAATGTCGGGCGGCGCTGTAACCAGACCTGCCGCCATTGCCACGTTGATGCTGGCCCCGATCGCACCGAGGTCATGCCGCCAGAGATCGTCGCTGCTTGTCTTGATTTGCTCGCCCGCTGGCAGACTCCGGTGCTCGATATTACCGGCGGCGCGCCAGAGATGCACCCCGCCTTCGCCGAGATTGTGCGGCGGGCGCGCGCCTTGGGTTGCCACGTGATCGATCGCTGTAACCTGACGATTGCCCAGTTGCCTAACTATCGCTACTTGCCCCGCTTTTTCGCCGAACAGCAGGTTGAGATCATCGCCTCGTTGCCCGCTCCCGATCCCGCCGGTACCGATGGCCAACGTGGCGCTGGCGTCTTTGACCCGTCACTCGCCACCCTGCGCGAATTGAATGCGTTGGGCTATGGTCATCCCGGTAGTGGCTTGGTGCTCAATGTGATCGCTAATCCGACCGAGCCGCATCTGCCTGAACCCCAAGAGACCCTTGAAGCGCGCTGGCGTACCGTGCTGGCCGAGCAGTATGGAATTGCGTTCAACCAGCTCTATACCTTGACCAATATGCCGATCAGCCGCTATCTGGCCTATCTGCACGAGAGCGGCCAGCTCGATGACTATATCCAGTTGCTGGTGCAGTCGTTCAATCCGGCGACGGTGGCTGGGTTGATGTGTCGCACCACGCTTTCGGTTGGGTGGGATGGCCGGCTTTACGATTGCGATTTCAACCAGATGCTCGATCTGGCGCTGCCGCAAACGATTGTAGATGTGAGGCTGACTGATCTGATCGATCGCGATATTCGCACTGCTGCCCATTGTTACGCATGCACCGCCGCCGCCGGTTCCACCTGAACAGGGGCGATCGGCGTGCCGTGAGCGCGCTGCCCGTCCTCGTGATGATGGCCCGCCGTCCCGAAGCGGGCCGGGTCAAGACGCGCCTTTGCCCGCCGTTAACTCCGGCGCAGGCCGCGGCGCTCTATGCCGCGTTTCTGCGTGATCTGGTCGAGCTGGTGCGCGCGGCGCCCGGTGTGCAGCCACTGATCGCTTATGCGCCGGCTGATGCGGGTGATTATTTCGCGGCGCTGGCCCCTGCTAGCGCCCGCCGTCCGCAAACCGGCGCCGATCTCGGCGAGCGATTGGCTGCGGTGACCAATGCGGTGCTGGGTGAAGGCGCGCCGGCAGTGCTAGTGATCGGCAGCGACAGCCCTAGCTTGCCGCCGGCCCATATCACCCAAGCCGTCGCTGCGCTGGCCAGCGGCGCTGATCTGGTATTGGGTCCGGCGGAAGATGGCGGCTACTATTTGGTCGGGTTGCGCCGGCCCGCCCCAGCCTTGTTCACCGAAGTACCTATGAGTACCCCCACCGTACTGCGCGATACGCTCGCCGTCGCCGAGCGATTGGGTCTGCGCACGGCCCTCATCGATCCGTGGTACGACATTGACACCATCGCCGATCTGCGCCGGTTGCGCGCCGATCCGGCCCCGCTGCGCCATACCCGGCCCGTGTTGGCAGCGGTGCTGGCCCACGAGTAGCGCCGCTCGCACCCTGGGGTCGAGTCTGCCGTCAGGTCGCCGGATTGCAACGGCGGGCTTGCAGTGGATCGGCTAAGATGGGGTTAGGGCCGCTTGCTGTCGCGATTGGCAGGGGTGCCGCCAATTCAGTTCCTTCCCGCTCCTCGTCAACGCTGCCTCGCTGCGCTAGCCAGTTCTGAATAAGGGAGGGCGTATGGCTGCTACGGTGGACGTGCCCCCGATGCCGGTACAGCCGGCTGAACCATCTTGTTGGTCAACATGACCATCTTTAGCGCCCCGTTTCAGAGCCTCCTCTTTCCCGTTCCTGCCGGTACGCCATGGTACGACCGCGTGGCGTTGTGGTTGATCCACTTTTTGGGTGAAGGTAAATTCTATGCGCTTTTTTCTATGCTCTTCGGGATGGGGATGGTGCTGCAAATGGAGCGGATCGAAGACCGGGGCGGGCATTTTGTAGGGTTGTATGCCCGCCGTCTGTTGATCTTGCTGGTGATTGGCATCATCCATGCGTTTTTGATTTGGCCCGGCGACATTCTCATCCCCCTTGCTGATCGCGACCATCGGGCACGGCATTGGCGCGCCGCTGCTGATGCTCGCCTATGTCGCAGCCATCTGCTTGTTGGCGTTGCAGCCAGCGTGGGGACAACGGTTACACGTGCTCGCGCGCTAGGCCAGATGGCGCTCTCGAACTATTTGCTGCAATCTATCATCTGCATCGCGATCTTCTACGGTTACAGCTTGGCGCTCTTTGGCAAAGTTGGCACAGCCGCCGGCATCGCGCTCACCATAGTGATCTACGCGCTCCAAATCCCCATCAGCCACTGGTGGCTGCGGCGATTCCGGTACGGGCCGGTGGAATGGCTCTGGCGTTCGGGTACGTATCTCAAGCGGCAACCGCTCCGGCGGGGTTAAGCTGTTCTTGCTGGCGCTACCGATACGTCACCATCACGCGAACGCTAGACATTGAACCGCACCCGCGGCACGGGCCGGTTCCACTCCGAGATGCGCTCGCCAATTACTACGCCACCCATACGGAGGTAGAAACCGAGCGCATTGGGATCAGCGTCCAGCTCGATCTGCGTGCTGCCGCGCTCGCGGCATATAGCGATGGCGTAGCGCAAGAGTAGCCTACCAACGCCGTACCCAATCCATGCCGGTGTCACCCATAGGTCTTCAAGAACGGCTGGCGTCTGCTCGACCAACAGCCGGCCCCAGCCGATCAGGGTTGTTTCCGACCGGGCCACAAACACCACGTCACGCTCGATCGCCGCTGCGGTGATGATCGGCGTCGCCGCCCATGCCTCGATGAGATGGCTGGGATAGCCCCAATGGCTCTTGGCTGCAATCGCGATCTGTTGCAACGTAGTGGCTTCGGCGGGTTGGGCGCGGGTGATGGTGATCGGTGGCATAGCGATCCTTTTGTTACGATGATTGATTTGTCAAAAGTCTTGAAAACGGCGATAATGAGGTGGCGAAACCGGCGTGGCCGGCGGCAGGGCAACTGCCGCACGCCATAACGACCAGACATTATACTGCACAGGTGTCTATGCCAACCGAATCTAGCCAACCCGGCCCGCGCATGGGCGAATTTGTGGCTATGATGGCGCTGATGACCTCGCTGGTGGCGCTGTCGATCGATGTGATGCTGCCGGCGCTGGCCCAGATCGGCGCCGATCTCGGCGTCCAGCACGAGAATGCCAACCAGTTGGTGGTGACGATGGTCTTTTTGGGGTTGGCGATCGGCCAACTGCTCTACGGGCCACTCTCGGATAGCATCGGGCGCAAGCCGGCCATCTACCTCGGGTTTGCTCTCTTTTTTGCCGGGTCGCTGCTCGCGATTGTGGCCGTTAACTTTCCGATGATGCTGGCCGGACGGTTGCTGCAAGGGTTGGGGGTGGCCGGGCCGCGCGGCGTGTCGATGGCGTTGATCCGCGATCGGTTTGCCGGGAGGGCGATGGCGCGGGTGATGTCGTTTATCATGGCCGTGTTTATCATTGTGCCGATTGTTGCGCCGGCGCTGGGGCAGGCGATTTTGCTCGTGGTGGCGTGGCGGGCGATCTTTATCGTCCTGTTACTGTTGGGGATGGTGGCGTTGATCTGGTTCGGGTTGCGCCAACCCGAAACCCTGCCCGTCAGACGGCGCGCGCCATTGTCAGTAACGCGCATTGGGCTTGCCTTCCGCGAAGTGCTCAGCCACCGCATTGCCCTCGGCTATACACTCATGGCCGGCGTGGTAGCCGCCGTCTTGCAGAGCTATCTCAGCTCGGCGCAACAGATCTTTCAGCTTCAATATGGGCTCGGCCCGCTCTTCCCGTTATTTTTCGCGATCAATGCGCTCGCCATTGGGTTCGCTTCATTCACCAATGGCTGGCTGGTCATGCGTTATGGTATGCGACCGTTGTTGAACATCGCGCTGCTGGTCTTTGTGGGGGTGACGCTCGTCTTCGTGGGGGTGGCGCTGGCGACCGGCGGCCAGCCGCCGTTGTGGTTCTTGATGGCCTACTTCGTGCCGTGCTTCTTCTGCCTTGGCATTCTCTTTGGCAATATGAACGCAATGGCGATGGAGCCGCTCGGCCATGTTGCCGGCATTGGTTCGGCGATGGTTGGCTCGCTCTCAACCTTTGTCGCCATTCCGCTTGGCGCGATCATTGGGCAGGCCTACAACGGCACCGTGACGCCGCTGGCGATCGGTTTTGCCGCGCTGGCACTCGGCGCGTTGGGGTTGATGCGCTGGGCCGAGCGCGGGCAGATGGCGGCTGCACCTGATACTGAACCGGTGGTGTGAGCAGTAAGGGCGGATGTTCGCGGTACGTGCTTGCACGAGGCGATGCCCCGCGCTACCTGCGCCAATCAATGTCCCATGTTCCTGGTCTTGTGGAGCACATGCTCAAGCAGGGGTCATACGCTCTTGCAATGGCCGCATGACGAGTGCGGCAGTTTGACTGCCGCACTCGATAGCTGCTCACCAGACCTCTTCCAGCATTGCCAACAACTCTTCCGGCGTCGCCGGACGCGGGTTGTTGAAGATCGCCGGCTCGACAGCGGCCAGCTCGGCCAATTCGGGCAACGCCTCGCGCGGCACGCCAACATTGCGCAGCCGGGTGGGCAAGCCGCAGTCGGCGGTCAAGGTATGAACAGCGGCAATGCCATCGGCGATCACCTCGGCATTACTGCGCCCTCCCACGTTGACCCCCATCGCGCGCGCAATCCGCACATAGCGTTCGGGCGCGACTTCGCTGTTGAAGCGCATCGCCGGCGGTAGGAAGATAGCGTTGGCGGTGCCGTGATGCACCGGGAACTTGCCACCCACCGCATGCGAGAGGGCATGGACAACGCCAAACAAGCTGTTGCCGCAGGCGATGCCGGCCATGGCTGCGGCAATCAGCAACTGGCTGCGCGCTTCAAGGTTCTCGCCGTCATGCACCGCGTCGCGCAGGTGGGTGGCGATCATATCGATCGCCGCCAGCGCCAGACTATCACTGAAGGGGTTGTTTTCAGTCGAGACGTAGGTCTCAATCGCGTGTGACAATGCATCCATACCGGTGGCCGCGGTCAGGCGCGGCGGCAAGGTACGGGTCATCATTGGGTCAAGAATAGCCAAATCAGGGGTGACATAACGGCTGACGATACTAATCTTGCGGTGTTCCGCTTCGTCGAGTATCACCGCGATCGGGGTCACTTCGCTGCCGGTGCCGGCGGTGGTGGGGATGGCGACCAGCGGCGTGAGCAGTGTCTCGATCACGTTGTAGCCTTCATAATCCGGGATCGATCCTCCCAGTGTGAGCACGATGCGAACGCCTTTCGCGGTATCGATCGGGCTGCCGCCGCCAACGGCAATCAGCAGGTCGGCGCCGGCGGCGCGGGCTCGCTCGGCGGCTTCCGCCACTTTCGCCACCGATGAATTGGCTGGCACATCATCAAACACGCCAACAATCTCAACGGGGGCAATGCCGGCCTTGATCGGTTCGAGCAAACCGGCTTGCACCACCCCTTTGTCGGCCACGATGAACGCGCGGCGCTGCGGCAGCGCATTGCTAATCACTTGCCCCAGTTCGGCAGCCAGCCCGATCTGGTAGAGCACGCGCGCGCCAAGGCTGAATTCAAAAAAGTCTTGCATCGCCCCGTCCTTTATCTGTCAAAAGAGCACTGCTATGTTTATTATACGACCGGGGGGAAGAGGGATAATGCCAAGGCGCAGAGGGAGCAAAGGCACAGAGATTTTTAACGCAACGACGCAAAGGACGCAGAGGGCGCAAAGATATGTGGGATGGTAATCATCCTCGGCGTTCTCTGCGGTAAGTCTATCTTGCCCCTGCCTTAGCCCTCCCCCCAGTGGGGGGAGGGAACTTGCCCCTCCCCCCACTGGGGGGAGGCGGGGAGGGGACCAACGCCAGCGCTCCAATCAGATATGGTTTGTGGCTTTTGCGTCTTTTTGTGGCTATTCCTCTCGCTCCTACCGCGAGGTGGGAGTGGGCCGGAGGTAAGGGCCAACGCCATGCAGCGCTCCAATCAGATATGGTTTGTGGCTTTTGCGTCTTTTTGTGGCTATTCCTCTCCCGTCACCCACCCATCTGCGCAGCGCGCAGTTCCTCCAGTGGAATATGGCAGCGCAGGCGATGGCCATCGCCGGCTTCTCGCCACGGTGGTTTCTCTGTGCGGCATATATCGCCGAGCACGCGCGGGCAGCGCGGCTGAAACGGGCATCCAGTGGCTGGCGCTGCTATCGTAGCCTCGGCTTCGCGGAGGCGTATACCGCGCGGGTTGGTTGCCGCCAGCAAGGCTTCAGTGTATGGATGCAGCGGCGGGTTGAGGACTGACGCCACCGGGCCTTCTTCGACGATCTCGCCGCGGTACATCACCATGACATCGTCGGCCAAGTAGCTCACCACTGCGAGATCGTGCGTGATGAACACATAGGTGATGCCGGTGCGCTCTTTGATGCTGGCCAGCACGTTCAATACCGCTGCCTGCACTGAGACATCAAGCGCCGAGACCGCTTCATCAAGCACGAGCAGATCGGGCGTGGCCGCCAGCGCGCGGGCTATCGCCACCCGCTGTTTCTCGCCGCCGCTCAGTTGGTGCGGACGGCGGTTGGCATAGTCGGGTGGCAAGTTCACCAGTCGCAAGAGATCAGGCACTCGCTTGGCCGCCGTTGTGCCATCAAGACCTCCCAGCCGGATCAGCGGCCTGATCAGCGCCTCGCCAATCGTCAGGGCCGGGTTGAGCGCCTCTTGCGGGTTTTGCAGCACCATCTGCAAGCGCCGCACCTGTTCGCGCGGTCGTTGTTCGATGCGCGGCTCCAGCGGGATGTCGAGCAATTCGATCGTGCCTCCCGACGGCGGGGTCAAGCCAATGAGGCAGCGGGCCAGCGTGGTTTTGCCGCTGCCGCTCTCGCCGACGACCCCTAGCGTGCGGTTGCGCTGCACGGTGAGATCGACTCCCGCCAACGCCTGCACCGCCGGCGCGGTTTTGTCGCGCACGGCGTCAACGAGCGACCGGCGTTGCACAATCGTTTTGGTGAGATGATGCGTCGTCAACAACGGCGCCTTGTCCGGTGCGGGGGTAGCAGTCGCCGGAGCCGGCGGCGCGAGGTCGAAGGTGAGCTGTGACCAGTAATGGCAGCGGGTGGCGTGATCGGGCCCAATCGCCAGTAACGGCGGTCGTTCACGCTGGCAACGGTCATCGGCCAGCGGGCAACGCGGCGCAAAGACGCAGCCGTCCGGCAGCGCGCCGGGGGCCGGAATAGTTCCTTCGATCGGTTGCAAGGGATGGCTGTCGTAGCGCAGGTCGGGGTGCGGCAGACTGTGCAACAATCCTTGGGTGTAGGGATGGCGCGGCTGTTGGAACAGAGTGTCGGTAGGCGCGATTTCGACCAGCTCGCCGGCGTAGAGCACGGCAGTGCGGGTGGCGATGCGGGCGACAAGGCCAAGGTTATGTGAAATGAAGAGCGATACCGGCTGCCGCTCGGCGATCAGATCGGCCAGCAAATCGATGACCGCGGCTTCGGTCGTCACATCGAGACTCGTGGTCGGTTCGTCGAGCACCAGAAGGCGCGGCGCGCCGTGCAATGCCATCGCGAACATCACGCGCTGCTGCATGCCGCCGCTGAGTTCGTGGGGGTAGCTGCGCATCACCCGCACCGGGTCAGCGATGTGTACGCGCGCCAACAGCGCGGCGGCTTGCGCTTCAGCGACAGGGCGCTTGCCGCCAATCGCTTCGACCAGTTGCTCGCCGATGCGCAGGGTTGGGTTGAGCGCCGCCAGCGGATTTTGCGGCACCAACCGCAGGGATCGCTCCCAGAGCGCGCGCAAGGATGCACCTTGCGTTTGGGTGAGATCGATACCGTCGAGTAGCACCCTCCCGGCGCTGATCCGGCCATTCGCCGGCAGCGCGCGCAAGATCGCCAAGCCAAGGGTGCTTTTGCCGCTGCCGCTCTCGCCGACGATGCCTACTGTCTCGCCGGCGGCGACGCTCAGCGTAATCTCGCGCAACACCGGCAGCCGTTGCCGGCCAGTGTGGTATTCAACTGAAAGGTTCTCGACCGAGAGGACGGAAGTTGCCATGACTGCTCTTGCCCAATGCAGGTTGAAGGGGGCCGATCTGCGTGCCGGCTCAGCTTTGCTCTGCGCCGCGCACCCGATCCACCGCTCATGAGTCGCTGATCGCCCGGCGCACCCCTTCGGCCATCAGATTGACCCCAATCACCAGTAACGCAATCGCGGCTGCCGGGACGTAAAGTGACCACGGCGCGAGCGCGAATTCATTACGCGCTTCCAGCACCATCAGACCCCAGTCGGGGCTTGGCGGTTGCACGCCGACGCCAAGGAAACCGAGCGAGGCGACCAGAAAGATCGCATAGGAAAAGCGCAGCGCCGCTTCGACCGCCAGTGTTGGCGCCACCAGCGGCAACAACTCGCGCCAGAGAATGTACCCCAGACGTTCATTGCGCATCCGCGCCGCTTCGATAAAGCCGCGCGATTTCAGCGCCAAGACCACGCTCCGCACCACGCGGGCCACGATCGGGGTATACACCACCACCATCACCAGCAACACGTTCGCGCGTGAAGGGCCGGTGGCGCCAAGCAAGATTAAGGCCAGCAAGAGGGCCGGCAGCGCGAGCAAGCCGTCGAACAGGCGAAAGACGATCTCTTCTTGCCAGCCTCCCAGATACGTAACACTGATCCCGATGAACGCTCCTAAGATCACCGCCAAGGCTGTGCCGCCGCCGGCTAGCGCCAGAATATCGCGCGCACCGGAAACGATCCGGCTGAACAGATCGCGGCCCAGCCGGTCGGTGCCAAAGGGATGGCTCAGCGACGGCGGTTGGCGGATGAGTTCGGCATTTTGCGCAGTCGGGCTATACGGCGCGATCAACGGCCCAAACAGGGCCAGCGCCAGAAAAACAGTCACAATGATCGTGCCAGCCGCGGTTGCCGGATCGGCGAAAAAAGCGCGGCCTAGTCGCTGAACATTCATGGTTCTCGCACGCCGACAAACACCAAGGTACGTTCGCTCTTGCCCATCTTATACCGCAATCGTCGCCAGATCGGTGCGGCCCGGAAACGCCTTTGCCACATACCCGCGTAACCCTTCGCGGTGGGCGCTGAGTTGGGCAAAGAAATAGGGAATGATAATCGGGCCGCGCTCGATCAAGATCCGCTGTATTTCGCGGTACGCGCGCACCCGCTCAGTTTCATCGAGCGTGGTGCGGGCCGTGGCGGCCAGTGCGTCAAATTCGGCGTCGCTGAAATGGCTCTCGTTCCACACCGCGCCGCTCACCAGCATCACATCGAGGTAAAATTGCGGCACCGGGCGCGAACCCCAACCAGTGATGCCCAGATCGACCTCTAGCCAGCCGTTGTCGCCGTAGTAGACACTTTCTGGCTCAACGATCACATTAATGTCGATCCCGGCTTCTGCCCACTGCTCTTTCAACACCACCGCCAAATCGGGGCGATCGCCCGAATCGGGTAAGTGCAGATCGAGTTTCAGCCCGTCAGGATAGCCTGCACTCGCCAGCAACGCGCGCGCTGCTGCCGGATCGCGCGCCGGGAGCGGCGTCTCTTCGGAGTAGTAGGCGCTGAAGAGTGGCCCGATCGGGCTATCGCGGCCCCCTGCACCCAAGCCGGCCTTCACTTGACGGAAGATCGCTTGGCGGTCGGTGGCCAATTTCAAGGCGCGGATCACCTCAGGCTTATTGCCCGGTTCCCGGTCGGCGCGCAACCGCACTAGATCGAAGCCGTTGGTCGGCGTCTGCACCGCCACGATCCCCGCTGTTTGTTGCAAGGTTTGGAACAGCGGCGTTGGCATACGCAGCACCAGATCGACTTGCCCGCCGCGCAGCGCATCAACCGCCGCCGCCTGATCGGCGAAAAAGATGATCTCAAGGGTGGCGACCACCGGCTTGCCGGTTTGGAAATAGGCCGGATTGGCCGCCAGATCGACCCGGTTCTCGGTGCGATATTCCACTACCTTAAAGGGGCCGGTGCCGTTAAAGCTGGTAGCCGGATTCGCCGTGCCGGCCCGGAGGATCAATGCGTGATTATCAGACAGGTCATAGAGGAAGAACGGATTAGGCGCGGATAGGGTAAAGACGACGGCGGTATCACCGTCGGCGGCAATATCGGCGACATTGGCGTAGAGGTCAGCCGTCGGCAATTGCAGTGACGCATCGCGCAAGCGATTGAATGTCCACACCACATCGGCGGCGGTGAACGGGCTGCCATCGTGGAAGGTGACACCGCTAGCGAGAGTCAGCCGGTAGCGTAAACCATCGTCGCTGATCGTCCATTCGCGGGCAAGGCGCGGAATCACGTTATTGCCGGCATCGATATCAACCAGATAGTCGTACACGTGGTTCAGAATGAGGATTTCAGCGTCTGACGAAGCGAAGGCCGGGTCAAGCTGCACCGGAATTTCGCTCGCCACGCGCAACCTCCCGCTGGGGCTGTTGCCGGCAGGAGCTAGGGTGGTGGTGGGTTCAGGCGCTGGCGCCGTACCGCCGCAGGCCGCTAGCGCCGTTGCGCCGGCTGATAAACCCAACGCCAACCCAAGGCGCAAAAACGCGCGGCGGCTCATCCGCCCGGCCAGCACCTCAGATCGGGCCATCTGCAACACGTGCAGCCGCTCGTCTGATTGATCCATCGGTTCGTCCTTTCTCTTCAAAACGCGGCTCTTGACGGGCGCTACCTCCTACGAACGGGGTACAGACCTAATCTATAGCCTGCGGCAGTGCTACTGCCGCAATGCCTCCCCGGTCAGAACCGCCTGTGGCGCACCGCGCGGCCCCTAGCGGGGGAAGAGTAGCGCCTCTATGGCCTGCGGCAGTGCTACTGCCGCAATGCCTCTTGATCACTGTGCGATGTCGCACCGCTCGGCGCTCAGCTCCCCGCTCCCGCGCTAGTAGGAGCGGGGCTGGGTGTGCGGGTGAAACAGCCCCTACCAAGCCCATGTGCCCGGGCCTCCTTTGAACGGCCCGACAATATCGCTGGTAATCCAGCCGCCGTAAAATCCGCCCGGTTGGGGCGTTACCCGTTCATCATCAACATAGCAGGCATCCATCGGGCCTGCGTAAAAGGCGAGATACCCGCGGATGGGCGCGAAATCAGGTGTGGGGTCAAGGTACGACCATGTCGTTTGTACAGCGCTGCGCTCGCCAACCACCACATCGTAATAGGTGGCGATGCCCTTGAATTCGCAGAACGACCGGGCCAGATTGGGGCGGAGGAATGCCATCTGCACATCCGCGGGTGGCACATAGTAGACCGGCGGATGGCTGGTTTCGATCACCCGAATCGCGCGCTGGCTATCGACCAGCGTGATCCCGGCAAAGATCACCCGGATCCGGCGCGAGGTCGGTTCGAGTCGTGGCGGGCGCGGATAGTCCCAGACCGATTCTTGGCCGGGGCCGGGCGGAATGCGTTTTACCATTGTCTTCACCTCTGGCGACAGTGGATACAGCTATCTGCACTATACCATGGTTGCGGGGCAGATTCAGCGAAAAAAGTACGTTGAAGCATTACCGTAAAAAACTGCGAGCGTTTCATTATCTATGCCGCGGCCAGCATCTTGGCAGCGTGAATGCGGCGAGGCGGCCTATACGCCAAGCCCGGCCCGCTCCGTATGCTCGCCGGGATTGCTTGCTAACCCCCTTGCTGAGGGCGCTGGTGGCGGTGTACAGCTTGCCAGTCGCCCGCTACGCATCGCACACAGTGGGTGGCCGGTGGAATGAACGATTGTAACGAATGGCCCGCCATCTGCGCATCGTTTCGCTGTTTGCAGCGGTATACTAATAGGGAGGAAAAAATAATGCGCCCCTCTTGTCATGGTCGTACACTTGTGCTATTATAGCACATATGTACGGGGCAGGCAACGGCATTGACAGCGCCCTCCCCATCGAGTAGAGTAGCAAGAGGAGCATACGAGTGGGTACGAATAATGGAGGAGCGCCCGCGATGGCAATCACCCCGGAGAAAGAAAAAGCGCTCGCGGCGGCGATGTCGCAGATCGATCGCAAGTTTGGCAAAGGCTCCATCATGAAGATGGGCGAGGTGGGAAACCGGCTGGCCATCGAAGCCATTCCCACCGGTTCGATTGCCCTCGACATTGCGCTAGGCATCGGCGGCGTACCACGCGGGCGCGTGATCGAGATTTTCGGCCCTGAGAGCAGCGGGAAAACCACGCTGGCCCAACACATCATCGCCGAAGCGCAGAAGATGGGTGGCGTCTGCGCCTTTATCGACGCCGAACACGCCTTTGATCCCGTCTACGCGGCGCGGTGCGGTGTCAATACCAATGACCTGCTGGTATCCCAGCCCGACACTGGTGAGCAGGCGCTTGAGATCTGTGAAATGCTGGTGCGCTCGAATGCGATCGACGTGATCGTCATTGACTCGGTTGCCGCTTTGGTGCCGCGAGCTGAAATCGAAGGCGATATGGGCGATTCGATGCCCGGCATGCAAGCCCGCCTGATGAGCCAAGCGTTGCGTAAGTTGTCCGGCGCGATCAGCAAGAGCCGCACGGTCGTTATCTTTATTAACCAGTTGCGCATGAAGATCGGCGTGATGTTCGGTTCGCCGGAAACGACCACCGGCGGGCAGGCGCTCAAGTTCTACGCCTCGGTGCGGCTTGACATCCGGCGGATCGAGACGCTCAAGCAAGGGCAAGAGGCGATCGGTTCGCGCGTGCGGGTAAAGGTGATCAAGAACAAGGTTGCGCCACCCTTCCGGCAGGCCGAATTCGATATTCTGGCCAACGAGGGTATCTCGCGCGAAGGCAATATTATTGATATCGGCACCGAGTTAGGCATCATCCGTAAGAGCGGTGCGTGGTTCTATCTCGGCGAAGATCGGCTCGGCCAAGGGCGCGAAAATGTGCGTGAGTTCCTCAAGAACAACCCGGCCCTGACCGACGAGATCGAACGCTTGATCAAAGCGCAAGCGTTGACCAATCCGTCGGTGATTGCGCCTAGCGCCGATGTCGGTGACGATGACGGTATCTTTGAGGAGTGACGCCTGCGTGATGCGCTGTCGGGTGCTGCCGGTGCAAGCTGGCAGCACCAGTGTTGTTGGCTCATGCCGCCGGTTCTTGGGTGCGCCGGGGGCAACGTGTGCGGCAGGCGTCCTAGACGATGTCGCCGCGAGCGATCGCGCATCCAATAACGTAACCTTGCTCTGCGCCTTGCAAGCTTGAGGGACTGGCAGAGCATGTGGTCGATTGTGACCGTTGATCGCAGTGCAATGCCTTCAAGTCCAGTGCTGAGCCCCCTCTCCCGCGCCAGTGGGAGCGGGGCTAGTGGTGACGGTTAGCGGCCCGCGCAGCGGGCTTCGTCATCCTAGCCCGGCCCTTCCGAGTCGGGTGCCGGATCAGATGGTCTGTTCGCCCTCGAGTGCCAGTGGGAGCGGGGTTGGGGCGAAACGGCTTATCGCAACCCATCAATCACATCTGCACTCATGCGTTCTGTCCGCCCTTGAACGCCAGGGGACGCAGGGTGAAAGAGTAAGAATGACGGTCTGAGCCAGTTAGCCAACGCCAGCTACTCCTCCGCGCGTAGTGTTGAGGCGAGTGCTATGCCTGCCGGTACAATCACCGCTCTGCGCCAGCAAAGCAACGATCCACAGCGCGTCAATGTCTTCATTGACGGTGAGTTTGCGCTGGGCATTAGCCTCAATACGCTGGTGCGCGAGCGTTTGGCGGTGGGCGTGCAGCTTGACGAGGCGGCGTGGGAACGCCTCGTTGCCAGCGAGCAGACCGATCAGGCGTTGCAGAAAGCGTTGCAGCAGCTTGAGCGACGACCGCGTTCGACTGCCGAAATACAGCGGTATTTGCAGCGCAAAGGATTTGATGAAGCGACGTGCGCGCGCGTGATTGCCCGACTGCACGAATTGGGTCTGCTGAATGACGCCGATTTTGCCAGTCGTTGGGTCGCTAACCGGCGCGCCTTGCGCCCCCGCGGCGATCGCGCCTTGCGGGCCGAATTGCGCCACAAGGGGATTGCGCCGGCGATTATTGATGAAGCGTTGGCGGCGGAAGATGATGGTATGAGCGAACGTGAACGGGCCGAGGCGGTTGCGCGCGCTGTGTTGCCGCGCTATGCGCAGGTTGCCGATTGGGCTGCATTTCAACGCCGGTTCGGCGGTTATCTGTTGCGTCGCGGATTTGCTGCCGATCTGATCCGGCCCATTCTTGCTCGCCTTTGGCGTGAATTGCATCGGGGGGCGGATGGGCCAGATTGGTAAGATGGTTGATGATCAATGTCGTAACGGTAGCATGGGTCAAGATTGTTTCGCAAGGTATGATTTTGTCTGGCACAAACACGACGATCCGCAGGCGTAGCAACGGAGCATGGGCAGACGATTCGCCTGCGTCGTAACGGAGCGCGGGTGGCCCGCAGTAGCAGGTAATGCAACCGCACCGCCAATCACGGCACCGGCGTAGCAACGGAGTGCGAGCGGCTCGCAGGTAGCAGCGTCTCGTGTCGCGATGGCGTTTGGCAAACAGTCCTACCCTGTCCTATGGATAGCGTCTTCTGGTGAATTTGGCTGTGGTAGCATCCGTTTCGGCCATTAGGAAGTGCAGAGTCTCTCTTCTTTCGCTTGCAGGCGTGAGGATGGTGAAGGGCAATGGCGGTGACAACGGCGGATCGCCTTCCCAAAACGCTATCTACGCTATTGGACAGACACCCGCATGCCGGGTATGATGGTGGGTATGGCAGCGGGCGTTGTGTTTGGCAAATGCCGCTTCCATGACTAACAATGAGCGCGCCGCCATTCATTGTTCGGCGCCATAGCATAACACGCTTAAGGATTTCATTATGGCTGAAGTGCAATATCTTGGTCATGCATGTTTTCGTTTGCGCGGTCGCGATGGCACCATCGTGTGCGATCCGTACCACCGCTCGATCGGTTTCGATTTAGGCCGGCCAACCGCGACGATCGTCACCGTTAGCCATCACCATCCTGACCACGATAATGTGGCGGCGGTGCGCCCGTTGCGCGATCGCGTCTTTGTGGTTGATGGCCCCGGCGAGTATGAGATTGGCGGGGTGCTGATTACCGGTGTGCGCACCTTCCACGACACGGTGAAAGGGGCTGAACGCGGCTTCAATACCGTGTATATCATCCATCTCGATGATCTGGTCTTCTGCCATCTCGGCGATCTTGGTCACGAATTGACCACGAGCCAGCTCGAAGAGATTGGCTCGAATGTTGATGTGTTGTTTGTGCCGGTTGGCGGCGGCGAAACGATCGGGCCGGCGACGGCCAGCAATGTCATCAGCCAGATCGAACCGCGTTTTGTGATCCCGATGCATTACGTGATGGGGCAGACCGATTTCAATCCGCCGCTCGCGCCGCTCGAAAAGTTTGTGAGCGAAATGGGGATGAAAGAATATACCCCTGAAGAAAAGCTGGTGATTAATGCGAATGCCCTGCCCACCGATGAGGAGCAGACCCGGATCGTCATCCTGTGCCCGGCTCATAGTTGACCATTCATGCTTCTTACATGTGGTATACTAAAAAATTGAAGTGTAAACGTGCGGCAGATACATGCCGCTCATCATAGTACGTATTATCCAGTAAACAGCGATTGTGTAGCATGCAATCCGCTTTGGCACAGTGCAAGCGAGCGCCAGCGTGGGTCGGTTCAACCGAAGGTTGACCGACCCACAAATCTTTATGCAGGGAGCAGTCCTCTATGACGAAGTACATTTTTGTGACTGGCGGGGTGGTCTCTTCGGTTGGCAAAGGAATTGGCGTAGCTTCGATTGGCCGCCTCCTTAAGAGCCGCGGCTTCACCGTTTCGGTCATGAAGCTCGACCCTTACCTCAACGTCGATCCCGGCACGATGTCGCCGTACCAGCACGGTGAGGTGTTTGTGACGGCCGATGGTGCTGAGACCGACCTTGACCTCGGCCACTACGAGCGCTTTATTGATGTCAAGCTGAGCCGGTTGAGCAATGTCACTACCGGCCAGATCTATTCGGCGGTCATCGCCAAAGAGCGGCGCGGCGATTATCTGGGTGGTACGATTCAGGTGATTCCGCATATCACCAATGAGATCAAGGCGCGCATCGGCGCGTTGGCCCGCAGCAGCCAAGCCGATGTGGTTATTGTCGAAATTGGCGGCACTGTTGGCGATATCGAAAGCCTGCCCTTCCTTGAAGCTATCCGTCAAATGCGCAAGGACGTTGGACGCGACAATATTCTCTACATTCACGTGACGTTGCTGCCCCATATCAGCACTGGCGAGTTAAAGACCAAGCCGACCCAGCATTCGGTGATGGCGCTGCGCAATGTGGGTATTAGTGCCGATGTCATTCTCTGCCGGGCCGATCGCCCGATCGACGACGATATTCGCGAGAAGATCGCTTTCTTCGCCGATGTTGATGTACGCGCGGTGATCCCGGTCCCCACCGTCGATTCAATCTACGAAGTGCCGCTGGTGCTCGAAGATATGGGTCTCGGCGATTATCTGGTCGAGCGGCTGGGTTTGCCGGCTACGCCGCCCGATCTCGAAGAATGGCGCGCGCTGGTTGCGCGTATCCGCCAAGAAAAGCGCTGCTTGCCCATTGCCTTGGTCGGTAAGTATGTCGAGCTGCACGATGCTTATATCAGTGTCGTCGAGGCATTGCATCACGCTGGGCTTGAGCAATCGATCGACGTAGATATTCGCTGGGTGTCCGCTGAAGATGTCGAACGCGAGGGGCCGGCCCGTTTGCTGTCAGGCGTCTACGGTATTCTCGTGCCGGGTGGGTTTGGCGAGCGTGGGGTCGAAGGCAAGATTGCCGCCGCTGATTATGCCCGGGTGCATGGCATCCCCTACCTTGGCTTGTGTTTGGGGATGCAGTGCGCAACTATCGCGTTCGCTCGCCACGTGCTCGGTACCCACGATGTCAACAGCACCGAATTCAACCCGCAGACCGCCCATCCCGTAATCGATCTGATGCCCGATCAGCGCGATATTACCGAAAAAGGCGGTACGATGCGGCTGGGTATCTATCCCTGCGATCTCGTGCCGGGCACGCGCGCCCATGCGCTGTATGGCTGTGATCGGGTGGAAGAACGCCACCGTCATCGCTTTGAGTTCAATAACCGCTATCGCGCTATCTTAGAGGCGGCTGGACTAGTGATCAGCGGCGTCTCGCCCGACAAGCGGCTGGTTGAGATTATCGAACTGCGTGACCATCCATGGTACGTGGCCAGCCAGTTCCACCCCGAATTCCAGTCCCGTCCGGGTAAGCCGCATCCACTCTTCTATGGCTTTGTGGCAACAGCGGCGCAGACGTTGCTCGCCGGTGAAGCGCGCCAGTTGCCGCTCGTGGAAAGCGCCTCGTAACCCTTGCCGAAGAGTATAGGCTGATAAGCCCCTCGCTCATCAATTGAGCGAGGGGCTTTTGGGTCTTCTCAATAGGCAATGTCGCTGTTGCACAGTGCGCAGACGGCAACCCTCTGGCGCGCGCAGCGCCATCTGCGCTGAGCCACCAAATGCTGCTCGTCCACCGCAAGATGAGACATTCAAAAATTGCTCGAAATTTCTGCGAATCCTTTTGGTATCTCGCGCGGTTTCATATATGAGCACACTTTTTTATACCGCTGAGGTGTCGCATGCGATTCGTCCACCTGTTCGTCTTGCTCTTCGTCCTGACCGCTTGCACTGCGCCGATGACCAGCGCCCCCGAACCCTCCCGGCCCGCGCCGGCGCCTACCCAAGCCCCTGTGGCGAGTGGACGGCTGGTTAGCCCATTGCAGTCACGGCTCTGGTTAGTGACCGATTCGAGTGCGGTATTGGCTGCCGCCGCAAACGCAGAGTTTGCCGACTTGCCGCCGGCGCCGCCAACGAATACCGCACACACATTTGCCGTCGAATGGCTCAAGACTACGCTCAAGTTCATAGCCCGCGACGAACTGCCGCCCAATCGGGCCGCCCGTGAATTGATGCTCGTATCGGTCGCGCTCAACGATGCGTTACAGATTGGGCAGGAATCCGCACGTGAGCAGCCGGTTGATAATACTGCGCTGTTGGCTGGTGCGATGTGGCCGGTATTGCGCTATCTCCATCCCCAACACAACGAGATCATTGAGGGTTACGTCTACGTGTCGCGCTGGCATGGGCTATGGCTACGCGATCCGGTTCCGCCGGAGCAGCTCGCGCGCAGCTTCCAGATTGGGCAAGCGGTGGGGCACGAGGTGGTCGCGTGGGCGCAGCAAGATGGCAGCGATGCGGTACGCGAGATTGCTTTGCCGGCTAGTGGTGGGTGGAATACGAAACAACTCCCGCTTGATCCGCATTGGGGCTCGGTCAAGACCATTTCCCTGCCTGCCGGTGATGCCATTGTGTTGCCGCCGCCGCCAGCGTGGGACAGTAAAGAGATGGAGCGCGAACGCACCGCCTTTCGGGCAGGACAGCAGGTGTTGACCGATGAACATCGCGAACTGGCGTGGTATTGGCACGCCGATGTGGGTACTGTCACCCCTCCCGGCCTCTGGTTTGAGACGGCGATCACGATGGCACTGGTCAACAAGCTCGATGAAATGCAGACGGCGTCGCTCCTTGCTCATCTCGGCGTTGCCATGCACGACACTGCCGTGGCGTGCTGGTACAACAAATACCTGTACGGCTTCCAGCGTCCCGAGCAATGGATGGCAGCAGTGGAACCTGCGTGGCAACCGGTCTTGCCCACCCCGCCCCACCCTTCGTACCCGTCGGGCCATGCCGCTTTCAGTTCGGCCGCAGCCAATCTGCTGATTGTCGCCTTTCCGCACCATAAAGACCTGCTCGTCGAGCGTGCCGCTGATGCCACCCGCTCACGCATCATCGGCGGGGTGCATTGGTTTATGGATGGCATGCAGGGCATGAGCTTGGGCCGCGATGTCGCGCGGTATGTGCTTACGCGGTAACGGAAGGAAGTGATTTCTATGCAACTTAGCTATCGTCGTCGCCTCGTTCTTGTTGCGATCGTTGGCGTGGTCTGGTTGAGATTGGCGCTTATTCCCTCGGCCATTGCGCAATCAGGCCGGCCCCAACTGCAATTGAGCAATTACATTGATCGGATCGGTCAAGTGCTGGTTGATTTCTGGCAACTGCCGCTTACCACCCGCGAATTGCGCTGGAGTTGGAATCAACCACCGGTTGATGATAATGCGTGGGAACCACTCGAGGTTTTTCAAGGGTTTGCCTTTGCGTATGTGCCGGGTCCGCCTGAGACGGGCAATTTGTTGTGCCAGCATCATACATTCTACGCTGAGCTGCGTGATGTCGATGGCAATACCACGTTGTTGAGCGCGCCGCTAACGATCGATCGCGCCGTGGATATGATTATCAACGTGCGCTGGCCGGAATATGCAATGACTGGCTACACAAATCAAGATACGATTATGGTGCAAATGATTAACAATAATGATTGCACCGGTCTACGTCTCGGCGTGTTCTCGATTGATGATGAGGTGTTGTATGATCTCCCCATCATTTCAATTGAGCAGTCAGCGCGCTATGATGCGTACCAACTGCTCGCCAAAGAGGGTGAAATGATGCTCTATTTCATCGCATACGATGGGTTATCCAATATAGGATACCTAGAGTTGCCGTTTGTACGTGATGTAACACCGCCTCTGGTGACGCAGACGATCACTCGGGTGGAAAGAGGTGATCAGAGCAGCCAGCTTACCATCTCGGGTCAGTTTATGGATGCGCATGCGCCGTTACCGTGGGCGATTGAATGGCGATTCGTTAACCGGTATGGCGTTCCCATCGGTCAGCCGGTGTACCACGTGCTAGGTGCGCAAGAGGTGCAGGGTGAAGATGATGGGGCGCTGGCAACCAATAGTTCGCCATTCCAACTCAACGTATCATTGGGTGTTATCCCAAATGATGCAGCGGCGATTCATCTGAAGCTCTTTGACCGCGCCGGCAACGGTCAGGAGCTTGAGCCGGTAGCATTTACCGTACCCGACATAACGTATACCGTCTATATCCCCCTCGCCGTGCGTTAAGCAGTTTTCTCTCGTACCTCGCCAAGCACTCACGTGGTGACGCTCTTTGAGCGTCGCCATGGGTGAGTGCGCGCTCAGAACGAATGCCGGAGGTGTTATGCATCCTACCAGCCATACATCACAGGATAGGCATTGGTTAGTCGTGCTGATCATGGCTATGCTATGCTCTCTCTTACCTCCTTCACCGTTGGCGCCAGTGCGCGCCCAGAGTGGCAACGCTGATTTTGCTAGCGCGGTAGCCTGTTTAGACGGCGATCTCTCGTTGGCGACCACCTGTTTTGCCGATACCATCTTTGCACCCGTTTCCGCCAATGATCCGGCGCTCGTGCGCGTTACCTTGAGCGGGGTAAAACAAGCGCTAGCGCCAATTGGGACAACGACCGGCGGAACAAAGCATCGGATAGCTGTCAATAGTGGGATCGGATCGGTGTATGGTCTCGCCTACGATGATGGGGCAATCAGTGGGGTGCGACGTGTGTTTGCTGCAGCATTTACCCGTCGCTTTACGAGTTTTGGCCCGTTAGGGCCGGGAGGAGTGTATGAGTACCGGTTTGATGATGGGCAATGGCATCCATCGTTTACCGTTCCTGACGTGGGTGATGACCGATCGAATGACAATTCGGCTGACGATGCTATTCTGAAACATGTGGGACAGACTGGTTTAGGTGATATGGAGATTAGTCCTGATGGTACTACGTTATACATTGTAAATCTCGCTGCGCGCCAGATCGAGCGCTACGATATTTCACAGGTGATGCCGATACGACTAGATCCCATTGCGATTCCGTTGCAAACCGTCTCTGCTAATATTCCAACCCAACAATTCCTTCGCCCCTTTGCGCTCGAATTTGCTCCTCTTCTACATGAAGACGAATCACCACGATTATTCGTGGGTCTTACCAATATCAATGCACCATCTGCGCATGTTTTAGAGTGGAACGTTTCTACTGGCACGTGGCGTCACGTTCTCATCCAGTCACTCACATCCGCAGAACTCAACAGCCGCTTGAGCGGAACGTTGTTCGACCAAGCGCTTAAGCGACTGTATCCTGATGCAACCTTCCAAGGATGGTACCCATGGAGTAATGATTTTTCACGTATGTTGCCGATTCATAGCAATAGCCACATCTATTATCCACAACCATTTTTGGTTGACATCGAGTTTAGCCCTGATGGGCAAGCAATGCGTCTCGGTTTTCGCGATCGAACTGGCGATATTACATTTTTCAATAATCCACCATTAAGACAATTTATTGCGATCAGTCAAGGTGATACGCTCAGTTATCGCTCAACCAATAATCAATGGCAGCTTGAACTCAACGATCGTCCATACGATCATGTGAAAGAGTCTGATCCGAACTTCTTATTCCGTGCCCATTCTACTGATTGGGTTAACGACAACCGAGTTATTTTTGACAAGGCCCCGCCTCCTCATGTGGAAAACCACATGGGTGGGATTGTGAGTATACCTGCACCATTAGGAGAACTCGTCGTCACTACCAGTCTCTTCGGCGCCGGATCGTCTGGTCTGGGGATTTACCATCTGCCTGAACGAAATCGGCAAGCTTCACTGACGCTGATTCCGTCGGGTACAAGTAAAGCACCCGGCCTCGGCGATCTCGAATTGCTCTGCACCTATGCCTTTATTCGTGGCCAGCTTTGGCACGATGTGAACGGCAATGGCGTGCGCGAGGCGGGTGAAGCGTTGCTAAACGGGATTCGCCTTGAAGTGGTTGATCCTGTGCGTTCGACGATATTGGGGCAGGTGGTGACTGCGGCTGATGGCAGCTATACCATTGCCGTGCCGCCCAACCGCGCGCTGCACCTGCGCGTGGCACTCAGCGAATTTGCTGCTGGCCGTCCGTTAGCCGGCATGGTCTACGCGCCGGTAAATGCTGGCGCCGATGACAGTCGCGATAGCGATGCCCATCCGGTTTTTGGCGTGGTTGAGTTTGCTGGCCGGCATACCGGCAATGGCGTTACCGGTGCCGCATTGCCTTTGCCAGTGCGCGAAGCGACGATTCGTCACATCGATATTGGCCTGACTCGCCAATTTCAGCCAGCGATGATCGGTGATCGGGTGTGGCACGATCTCAATCGCAATGGCGTACAAGACAACAACGAACCCGGTGTTGCCGGCGTGTCGCTGCGGCTCGAACGCTTGCCCGGTTCGGCGCCGGCAATAAATGCTTACCCACGAGTGACGGTGAGCGATGGGCAGGGGCGCTATACCTTCGCCAATCTCGAACCCGGCCAGTATCGGGTGGTCGTAGCAGGTACGCAAGGGTATGCCTTTGCGCCATTTGGTCGTGGTGGCAATGCCCCGCTTGATAGCGATGTCGATGAACAGACGGGCGCGAGCGCAGTGATTGTCCTAGGCTATGGCGCGATCCGGTCTGACATTGATGTTGGTTTGGTGAGCCAACCTCAAACCGATCTCAGTATTGCGCTGAGTGGAACGGCTGAAGCGGTCGTCGGTGATGAGTTGGTTTACAACGTAACCTACCGCAGCGCTGGGAACGTTGCGGCAACTCATGTTGAAGTGCGGATGGAGCTGCCGTCTGGGGCAACCTTCCTCAGTGCCAGCCATGCACCCAACCAGAGCGGTGCGACGTTGATCTGGCAGTTTGCGCGGCTTGAACCAAACGCCGCCGGTGCGATTGCGGTGCGCGTGCATGCGCCGGCTGCAATTGGCGCCAGTTTGCACCAAACTGTGACCGCAACAGCAACCATTAGCTCCAACCCACCTGACCACAATCCGGCCAACAATAGCGCCAGCCAACAGACGCGCTTAACACTCGCTGAACTCAGTATCAGCAAAGAAGCGCCGGCGGCTGTGCTTAGCGGTGATACCCTGTTGTACACCCTGCGGGTGGTGAATCGTGGCAGCGCACCGGCAGCCAATGTGACGATCACCGATCCGTTGCCGGCGCAGGTTGATGTTACCAGCATCCTGCGCGCACCGGCGGGCACATGCCGCTACGAAGGGGCGCAGCATACCTTGCGCTGCACGATCAGCAGCATTGCGCCGAATGAAGAAGTCATTGTCAGTGTACAGACACGGCCACGGCCCACCGCAGCCGACCGGCTTGATAACCGGGCCACCGTCACGACCACGACTGCCGGTGATTCGCCGGCGGACAATACGGCGGCGGCAAGCACGGCCCATGTGCGCCCCAACCCGGTGGTCAGTCTCGCCTTTGCGCCGGCGCCGGCAGCCGCGGGTGAAGCGACCGAGCTGGTGGTTGGCTACCGCAACCTTGGCAATGGGCTGGCCCGTGCTGTGACAGTTACGGTTGATGCGCCGAGCGCAGCGACGATCACCACATGGCCGCCGATGTGCCAGCGCAATGGCTATCAGCTAACCTGTGTCCTCGGTGATGTGCTGCCGGCGGCGAGTGGCGAGCTGCACATTGGTCTCACGCTGCCGGCAACGATCGCGGTCGATCAATTGGCAGCGCAGGCCACGATTGCGACGACCACCCCTGAACTGCCCGCGTATCAGGCTGATAACACGGCCAGCGCCACGGTAACGATCGTGCGTCCCAACCCGTTCGTGCAGTTGCGCGCACCTGCCAGCATTGTCGGGCAGGGCAGCGTGTTTGCCTACACGATTGACTACGGCAACCTGTATCATCGTCGGCCTGCCCAGACTCGCGCTGCTGCCAATACGACGCTTGAACTCGAGCTGCCGGCTGATGTGCAACTGGTGGGGGCCAGCCGTTTGCCTACGAGCCAAACCGGTCGCCGGTTGCGCTGGGATCTAGGGATGCTGAACCCGCAAGCTGCCGGCAGTATCGAGGTCGTGGTGCAGACGAGTGTTCCTGCCGGCGCGGTCTTGCCGGCGATGGCTCGCATCTCGACCAGCACGCCGGCGGATGATCCGGTTGATAACGTCGCCTCGCTTACGATCAATGTGGTGCCGCCGCCCTCTACCATCGGCGTAGCGAGTGGTGATCTGCGGGTGGCGATTCGCTCGACGCTTGATCCGGCGGCGAATGATGCGAACCAGACGAATGGCATTTACCTCTCGAATGGCGCGGCGATTGCGTGGCCGGCGGGTGAAGTGCTCGATCTGACCCCGCAATTGGCAAATCTGACCTTTGCTGATGAGCCGTTGCCGTGGCCGTATGCCTACCAAGCGCGCGTTGTGGGTTGGAGTTTGGCCGAGGTTGCAGTGGGTGGGCAACGCTTCGATCCACGCGCCGCTGATAGTCGCGGAATGGCCGGTTGCCGTCCGGGAGCGCGCCCGCTCCTCACCTCGCAACTGCTGACCGGCTGCATCTATCGCTATCTCGGCGGGCAGAGCCGTGACCAGTTCGGTTCCAGCGTGCTGCGCGAACGCGATCTCGACGATCAGATCCATCTCTACTGGAGCCGTCCGCCGGCGCCGGCGATGCGCCCTGATGTTTACCTCTACACGACTGACGTGCTCGGTCGCGCCCGGCTCACGATCCAGATCGAGCTGGAAGTGCAGATCGTCAATCAAGCGCCGGGCAGTATTGGCGGTGTGCCGCTGCCGCCGGTATCGGTGGCCCCGCTGCCCAATCCGGCGCGCCAGCTTGTGACCGACCAGATCGAAATCACTCTGCTGGCACCGCGCTCACTCGTTGCGCCGGGTAATTAATTGGCCATCCGTTGCGGCAGGCAACGTTGGCGCTGCCTGCCGCCAATCAATCTTCACGATGAAAACCAAACGCTCACGGAATCGTTCACCACCTAATGGTGATGAGGACTCAGGCATGCTCTTTTCAAGCGGTGGTTTAGGGAAAGGCGAGTCGTGCAATCCACCCACCTGCGGCGTTCGCGATTCTCGGTCTGGGCAAGATATAGCGAAAGGATTTGAGTGATGCGACAAGCTCATCAGCGCGGCCAAACCCTCATCGAGATGGCGCTAGCTTTGCCGATCTTGTTGACCTTGGTCGTCGGTCTCTTCTCGGTCGGCCAGATACTGTTGACCCACTATGCCGTCAGCCAAGCGGCCCGCGCAGCGGCGCATCAGGCCGCGCTGACCGGCGGCAATCGCACCGTTACTGAAACCGCGGCGCATCAAGCCTTGGCCGGCAGCCTTGGGATTGAGCCAACTGCCAGTGAAGTAGTGATCTCGTGCCTGCGCCAGCCATGCCGCCGGTATGACCCGATCACCGTTGAGGTGCGGTACCGCGCTGCGCTATGGGCGCCAGTCGCCCTATTGCCCTTTGGCGACGAGATTGTGGTGCGCGCTCGCGCCACTCGCGCTGCCGAGCGCGATCAGCAGTAGGAGGCCCGCATGCACTGTCGCCGTTCAGGTCAAGCATTGCCGCTGCTGGCATTGATATTGCCGGTGTTGGTGCTCTTTGTGATGGTGGTGATCGAGTTAGCCAATCTCTGGCTGGCGGTGGCAGTGATGGAAGATGCGCTCCAGCAGGCCACTCGCTCGGCGGTACAGCAGATCGAGTATGCCGCTTTGGCGCGCAATGGGCAGGCGCTGCGCGGCAACCGCACGTGCCAAGCTGTGACCATTCACGCTCCCAGTCAGTGTGCGGATATTGTCAAAGTGGCGCATCAATTTCTGCTGGTCAATATGCAAGCGACGCAATTGACCGGGATTGATCCGGCTGCGCTGTCGGCTACTGCGCGCTGGACAGTCTTACCGCAAGGCGGCGCGTGCGCCGGTGTAGCCAGTGCAACGCCGCTGCTCTGCGCCGAATTGCAACCAACCATGCGTGGATTGTTTGGCTTGGGTGAAGTGCGCCCTCGTATCCGCGCGGCTGATACCATCGATCGTTTGGGCCAACCGTAATCTCGTATCGAAAGGAGAACTCGCAATGTCCGCTCTTGGCACTCTCAATCAGGCGCTCACCCGTCGCCGTACGAATCCGCTCCCGGCGATCCTGATCGGCCTCGGTTTGATCATCACCGCTGTGTTTACCGTTCTAGCTTTTCTGGAAGCTGGGAGTAGCGAACCGGTCGTCATTCTGGCGCGCGATGTCCCCTACGGCCAGCAGCTCAGCGCCGATGATCTGGCGGTAGTGCTTCTGCCGCGCCATCGTCCGGCCCAACTCGTGGGGATCGGTGCGCCGTCGCTTGCGGTTGGCCAGTATGCAACTCGCAATCTCGCCGCTAACGATTTATTGCAACCGTCGATGATCATGGAGCGCCCGCCGGCCCAGCCGGTCTATCCGAATGGCGAGGCCTTGACGCCGGGGATGGTGCCAGTACCGTTCAGCACCGAAACAATCGGCCCGCTCACCCATCACGATCGGATCAATATCGGCTTCAACGATCCCAACGGTTCGCCCGATGTGTGTGATCAGGCGCGCAGCGCCGCCGAGGGTCGCGCGCCAACGGTGCAGCCTCCGGCGTCGCCCTTGCCGCCGCGTCCGTATGCGTGTCGCCTGCTCAGTGGCGCGCGCGTGCTCTATGTCGATGCCGAAGCGCAAATGGCCTACCTCGAACTGACCCCGTACCAGTCGCATGCGATCTGGGCCTTGCAAGCCGCCGGGCTGCCGCTGTGGGGCGAACGCTACAGCAGCGATGGGCCACTCTTGCCTGCGCTCGAACGGCTTGACATTGGCCAGTTTACGGTGAGCGAGTTGACCGCGCCGGTTGCACCTGCTGAAGGTGATAAGTAGGCCCTAGCATTGGCCAATACGCAGAGTGCAATGTGCTGGGATCGCGGCAGCCTGCCGCTCTCCGTCCCACACCGAGCTGGAGTGGGGTTGCGGAGCGGCTGCCCGCCCCGAACAGATGATGGAGTGCGGCAACCAATCACAGAAACACGGAAGGAGTTGTTAATGATGCAGAGCGGTTGGGATACTTTGACGCACACGCCGGCTGCCTTGCCAACCACCGACGCCGCTATCGCCGATGAGTTGCGCATGCTGCTGCGCAGCGGACGCTTGCGCGATTGTTGGCATCTGCCACCAACGGAAGCCTTCGCGCGGCTCGGCTTTGATGGCGCGATCCGCTGGCACGAGGTGGCGTGGTATGGCCCGCTCGAAATCTGGCGCGATCCAGAACACGCAGTTTCAGACATTCTCTTCAACGGCCCGCCCGACTCGCCCTTCTTCGTCGTCCAGCGCGGCATGATGGTCAACACCGGCGTGATGGTCCATTCGGCATGGATTGATTGGACGCAACGCCAACTGGTGCAGCGCAGTCACGATGGACTTGTCGATGTACCGGCGTTTTCGCAAGGTGTGGTGGATGGCTTGCGCTATGCGCTCACGAGTCGGCGGGCCTCGCCAGCCGGCCCTAGCCTTTCGATCCGGCTGTTGCCCGAACGTTGGGCGACGCTCGACGATCTGGTGCAGAGCAACGTGATCAGCCGCGAGGCGAGCGATCTGTTGCTGGCTGCGCTTAATGGAGGGGCTTCGCTGCTGATTGCGGGGGCAACTGGTAGCGGTAAGACGACGCTGGCGGCGGCGCTCAGCCAAGCAATCGGGACGCGGATGCGGTTGGTGGTGATCGAAGATGGCGGCGAACTGCCGCGGAGTGCGAACAGTTTGCACATTGAAGCGCCGGCGGAAGCTGGCGGCTTCAGCCGGGCGGTCACGTTTGCCTTGCGCCAAAAGCCCAACTACATCATCATTGGCGAAGTGCGCGGTGGCGAGGCGATGGCGATGTTGCAAGCCGCCGCGACCGGCCATCCCAGCTTGGGCACCATCCACGCGGCGACCGTGCAGGGTGCGTTGCGCAATTTGGAGCGGATGGCGTTGATCGGCTTGGCCCATGAGACGACCGGCGCCGGGCAAGCGGCGGCGCAGATTGTGCGTGGTCTGATCACCTCTGATGTGGTGAATCTGCTGGTGGTGCTGATTGGGCGCACTCATCACGGGAAGCGCGGTGTAATGGCCGTCGAAGAGGTATTGCCGCAAGGGGCGCAAGGGCAGAGCGGCGATCCCTTCCCAACCAACCCGCTCTTCCGTTACGACCGCGCGAGCGAACGGTTAGTGCGGGCTGGCTACGTCAATGCTGGGTGGGGAGCGGGACGGTTGTAGCGGCACAGCGCTGCTGTGCCTTTGGTCATCGCGTCGCTATGACCCTACAACCGCCCGTAACGATTGCGGTTTATCAATTCTCAAAAGGAGCAACCCCCATGGAACTCATCATCTTTAGCGCGATCGAGGGCTTGCAAGCCGAAGTTGAGCAGTTGCGCGACGTGGCCGTATTGGCGCCATCGCGGATCGATCAGGTGCAGCGGTTACTGGTCGGTACGCGCCCGCCCGATGCTATCTTCCTCGATGATAGTCGCGGGACGCCGCTGGCCGATCTGTGGGATCTGGCCGCCCGCGCCCAACAGGTAGGGACGCGGGTGATGTTAGGGTTGGCCGGCCCGGCGCGGGCAGCGTTGCCCGATGCGCTGGCCGCCGGTTTACCGGCGACTGCTGAACGTAATCCTGTGGCGCTAGCCGATTGGATCGGCGCTCAACTTGGCCGGCGACGCGGGAGCGGTGCGCAGCGCCTACCGGTGATTGCGATTGGCGCCGCGAAAGGCGGTATTGGTAAGACCTTCGCGACCTGCGTGTTGGCCGAAGGACTGCGCCGGCGCGGGCTTGATGTGCTGGTGTGGGATAGCGACATCTCAAACCCCGGTTTGGTGCCGGCGTTTCGTGTTCCGGCCAGCGCCCCGTCGTACCTCCATCTCGTGCAGCGCGGGCCATCATACTGGAATCCGGCTGGTATCCAGTCCTTCATCTTTCAACCTGAACACACTCGTGCCAATCAGCACGGGTGGGGCCGGATCGACCTGCTGATCGGTTCGTATTCGGTAGCGCGGGCCGAGAACGATCTGCGCCTGCCCGATTGGCAAGGGCTGTATCAGGGGATTGTGGCGCTGGAAGGGTACGATGTGGTGTTGATTGATACCCCGCCCGACTATCTACGCCGGCCTTACGCCACCCATGTCTTGCAAGCCGGCGGCAGCGTCGTCTTGCCCACCCCGCCCGGCGCCCGCGAGCGCATGGGTGTCGGTCACATGCTCGAACACTTTACTGAATTGGCTCCGGAACGGCTCGAACGCTGCTCACTGCTCTTTATGGAGCCAGAGCGCGGGGTGACGGTGACGGTCAGCATGGTGGCTGATCTCTTTGCCCGCCGCTACCCACGGATCGGCACCCTTGGCATCTTGCCGCGCGAACCACGGCTCGCCAGTCTTGCCGACGAACACGATGGCTACATCTCGATGCTCGATCTCGGTCCGCAAAGCCGGTTTGCTCGCGCTACCCATCAGGTAGTTGAGGCGCTGTGCGCCCATGCCGGACTGAAGCCGCGTCTGCCGTTGCCGCGAGTTGGTTGGTGGGCGCGGTTGAGCGAACAGATGTTGGGTCAGCGCGCTGCTGCGCCGGCGTTGTCGTGATGTCGGGGTGACGTGGTTGGCAACGGGAGTGCGAGAATACCTCACATTGCGCGAGGCGTCAACACCGCTGCAATCACGCACCTAGCCAACCGCAACGTTGCTCATGCGCTTAATGAACCGTTTTACCGATCTCTTTCGGGTATGCCGTTCGCTTTCGGCGGGAATCGCTTTGGGCAGAAGGCACCCAGCCATGCTGGACGCCTTCTGCCCAAAGCGATGGCCTGAGCCGTGCGGCTTGGTTAGCCAAATACGAACCACTATAAGCTGTCATGGAGGAGATACATGCATCCTGCATACCGGCCTCTCACAGTGCTGGAAGAGGGTGGGTTGGCCGATTTGATGCCGCAGCAGCAGGCAACGGTTGATCCGGCGGCGGCGGCGTTGCAAGCGGCGCGCGATCTGCTGCTCGCCGAGCTGCCGCCCGATTTGCTCGACCCGGTAGCGCCGGCTGCCGAGCGTGACCCGGCGGTGCTGCGCGTGCTGCGGATTGCTATCGGTACCCAAACCGAACGTGGCGGGCCATTGGCCGGCTTGCCCACCGACGATGCCAGCCTACTCCGCCTCTTTCACGATACGATCGGTTGGGGGCCGGCCCAACCCTATCTCGATGACGAGCGGATCCAAGAGGTTAAGATTATCGGTGATCGCATTATGGTGCAAGAAGAGGGGGCTGACTTTACCCTTGCGCCGGAACGCTTTAGCTCGCCGCGACAAGCGCTTGATCGCGCCTTGGTGCTGGCGTCGCGGCTAGCGGTGCCACTCGACCGCAGCCGCCCGCAAGACACCTTGCCGCTTGCGCACGGTACCCGGATGCACGTGACGATCCCACCATGCACGCCTAACGACACTGCTCTCATCTGTATCCGGCGCGGTCGTCGTGCGGCGTGGACGCTGGCTGATATTCTGCGCCGCGGCGCGTGTGATGAACCCTTGTTTGCGTTGCTGCAATTGCTGGTACGCGCTCGCTGCTCGTTTCTGATCGCCGGTGAGACCGGCTGTGGCAAGACGGCGCTTCTGGAAGCGATTGTCAATTCATGGCCGGGCGAACCGCACGTGATCACGATCGAAGACAACACGCTTGAGATCAATGTTCGCCATGCGGCGTGGACGCGCGAACTAGTGCAGACCAGTCTCGATCCGCTGGCCTTTGGGCGAGCGGCGCGGGAGGTCTTGCGCCAAACCCCTTCACTGGTGGCGCCGGGAGAGACACGTGCAGCCGAGGCCGGCGCGATTTTGGCCGTTGCTGTTAGCGGCCATGCGGTAGTCACCACGATTCACGCCCGCGCCGCCTTGCGCGCCGTGAGCCGGTTGGCTGACTGCGCCGCGATGCCGGGGGCCTATCTCTACGAGGGCCGACGCGCCAATGCGTTGGAAGACATTTGTGACAACTTCAATGTCGTGATCCATCTCAGCCGCACAGCGGGACGCCGCTATATCGATGAGGTGGCATTACTCGATGGCTGTGACGAGACGGCCGCTGGCTTGCGGCCAAGGTTGATCCGCTTAGCGTGGGTTGAACCAACCGTTGAAGGGGTGCGCTGGCATTGCGCGGCTCGCGCCGATGGCGATCGGTTGATCTGGCATGGCGCTGATCAGACGCCGGAGATGCTGGCGCAACGGCTGGCGCTGCTCAAGCTTGCCGAGCGACCCCGCGCCGTGGCGAGCAGCCGGGCCGTGGTTGATGAAGCGTTGGCCCAAGCTGCGTTGGCCCGCCAAGCCGGTGTGTCCGAGCGCGCATTGGCCATCTTGCGGCGAGCATGGGCCGAGCGCAACGATGAGCGGTTAGCGCACGCGGCCCGGCAGTCGCTCGCTATGGATCCGGAGCGGCAGCAACAAGCGGCAGAGGCGGCCCGTGCCGCGTATGAGCAGATCAGTACGGCCTTGGCCGCGCGGCGGTGGCAGATTGCGGCAACGCTGTACGATGAACTGAGCGCCAATCTCGAACGGTACGCCGCGTTTGCGCCAGCTGGCGGCTGGCCGGCGTTGGCAGCAGTGATCGCTGCCGGACAGCGCGCCGATCACGAGGCCGGTGTGGCTATTAAACGCGCTGAGCAGGCATTGGCGCAGAGTCGGACTCGCGACGCGCTCGATCTGCTGGCCCACCTCGAACCGGCGCGCCTCAGCGACGAGACGGCGCTGGCCTTGCTGCGCGTGCGTTACGCTGCGCTCAATGCGCTCGTTACCAGCGGTGAAGTCGGCGCAGCGGCATTGACGCCGGTGGCCGCCGCGTTGCGTATGCGCGAAGCGGCGCTGAAGGTGCAAGGTGCGTAGCGCAAACGCAACGGTGCGGTTTCTGATTTCGTTGTGAGGGCTAGGTGGGGTGCAACGCAAAGGCTAGCTAGCCCGAAGTAATCTCCTGCGAACAGGGAAGCCATCTGCTGGCTGGCAACAGCAAGTTCATACGGATTGAAGCGTGAAAGGGTTCAGCCACTATGGAAACACTCACCCATCCCGAAACGGCGTGGCTGCTGCGAGCAGCGCCGGCGCTGTTGGCCGCGCTGATTACGTTGACGTCAACCTTCGTCTTGCGCCAACCTTTGGCGCGCTGGCTGGCCCGGCTGGCCCAGCGGCGATCACCGGCGGCGCTTGATCCGGCCTTGGTGTGGCGGCCAACCCTGCTAAAACCGGCAACGGCCCTACTTATCGCTACCGGGGCAGCGGTCTTCGTGAGCGCGGCGCTGGGTTTTGTCGGTTCGCTCTGGTTGGCATTGGCGGCAGCGCCGGCAGCCGCTGCGCTCGTGGTGCGCGTGAGTTTTGCGTTGGCTGCGCAACGCTATAACCACCAGCTTGAACGGGAGCTAACCCCAGCGATTGGCAGGCTCAGCGCTCTGCTCGGCGGCGGTTTGGGTCTGCGTACTGCCTTCGAGCGGTTGCTCGCCGATATGACCGCCGGCCCGTTACAAAGCGAATGGTCATGGCTGATCCGGCAACAAGGTGCGCCGTTGGCCGATAGCAGCATTGCTACCATGCGCCAAGTGATTGCGGCGTTGGCCGCGCAAACCTCGGCGGCTCGTCATGCTACCCTGCTCAACCACCTCGCTGTTGTCGCCGACCAACCGCAAGACTTGCAAGCCCGCCGCTGCGCTGCCGTCTATGCCGCCTTGCAAGCCTCGGAACGTCGCCGTGAAGAGGCGCTCACCGAGCTGGCCCAGATGCGCTACAGCGGCTTAGCCGTCGGCGGGGCCGGTGTGCTGATGGCCGTCTACTTGATCGCAACCCAATGGGAACGGGTGCGCATTGCCTACAGCACCCCATTGGGAATGGTCTTTGCGGTCATTGTCGGTTTGGCGCTGCTGGCCCCTATCGCTGGCGGCATCTGGTTCTCGCGGGTGGAGGATGTGGAGTATTAGGGCGGATGAGCGAGTACGGTGGGCAAATCTAGTCTGTAGGCGAAATCGGTCAGGACTATGGAGTGCGGCAGTTCAACTGCCGCAACTGCCGCGCGGTCTGAGGTGGGCTGCTGCGCGCTCCCGACCGCAGAGCTATGGAGTGCGGCAGTTCAACTGCCGCACGGTCTCAGTTGGAATCCTGCACACGACCCAAAGCGGCAGTCCAACAGCCGTACTCGACAATGGCCCGCTTCATCACCACCTCCGGCTGGCAGAAACAGAGCCGGCGGAGAGAACTGACCAACCGGATACGCACAACATTCTTGAAAGGAGCACAATCATGCCTCATGTCCTAACTACTCCCGCTGCACCGGCCTTGCTGGCCGCATTGTGCGGTGCGCTGCTGGCCGCGCTTGGTGTGGTGTTGCGCGGGAAACCCATTGCCACGCCGTCATTCAACGAACGGCAACGACTGATCATCGGCCAGGCCGGCGGCACGGTTTTGGCCCTGCTCTGTGCGGGCGCGGCGCTCAGCGGCGGTCCGATCTGGCTCGGCTTGGCGCTGGCGGCCTATTTGGCGCTCGGCTTGGTGTGGCCGCGCCAGCCGCGCCGTGCCCGCGAACGTATGGAGCAAGAGTTGCGCCGGCTCACACCGGGGTTGATTAGTTTCATCCGCGTTGCTCTTGGCAGCTTTGAAGCGCCGAGTATGCTCTTGCGCCGTTACTGCATACAGGCTGCGCCGCGCCAAGCGCCGATGCGCGAAGTGGTCGCTGCCGCAATCGAACTCGGTGAAGAGCAGCGTATGCGTCCCTTTGCGGCGCTAGCCGAGGTGGCCCGTCGCTACCGTTGCCGTGATCTGATCGATGCCACCGCTGCGCTGGCCCAAGCCGAAACCGAAGGTACGCCGGTCGAGATGGTGCTAGCCGCTCAACAACAAACTCTCGAAGCGTTGTTGCAAGGCGAGTTTCGCCGTCTCATCCGCCGGCGCACGATGTACCTGCTTTTGCTGGCTGCGATCAGTCTGGTGGTCGGGATTTTGCTCAACTTGCTCTTTGTGATGGTGGTGGGCAGCGAAGTGTTTGCGTTGTGGTGATATCTATGGAGTGCGGCAGTTTAACTACCGCACTCCATACCAGTATTCATTAGCTGGGCCGGTACTTTAACAACCAACGCATCAGCTTCCTGAATTCACTGCTGGCTCAATCCGGTAACTCAGCCAGACCATACCTGAGTGTTCATACCGGCGTTGCTCGGTGAGCGTGAGCCGGCGTGATGGCCCCGGTGCGGGCAGGAATGGAATGCCGCCGCCCAATAACACCGGCGCAACAGCCAGCTCAATCGTATCAACCATATCCAATCCTAACAGATGGCGAAACAGTTCGCCGCCGCCAAACAGCCAGATGTCTTTGCCGGGACGCTGGCGCAACAGTTCGATCGCGTGACGGCTCAGCTCGTTGATGATGGTCACGTGCGGATGGTCAGCCGCCGCGAGCGTGGTTGAAGCCACGACCAACTCTTTCCCGGCGTACAACTGGCCATACTCCGGATCGATGAGCGGCAAGCCGGCAAAGGTCTTGCGCCCCATCAAGAGGGTATCGAATTCAGCAAGCAATGCGCCAAAATCAATCTCCGGCTCAGCCGGAATCCAACTGATATCGCCTTGTGGTCCGGCAATATACCCGTCAAGACTACAAACCACCTGATACCGGATTCGGCGCATATCCAAATCTCCTCGTAGCTTCCCTATTCCCTATCTCCCTGCTCCCTGCCTCAATGCGTGATTACCGGCAACGTCGCCTCGATCGCTGGATCGAGCGTGAGCAGCGTGCGATGTACCCAGCCTTCTTGCGGGCGGGGATTGATGATCCGGATCTAGACCTCATCGGCGCTCCGCCCAAGCAAGATCACAGTCTCATAGGAATGGATCTGATCCAACACCGTGCCTTTCAAGGTTGGCTCGGCCCGCACATTACCGCCGTTAAACACGGTGGCGGTTGCTGGCGCTGCCGCCGCTACGATTGGGTTGAATGCTGGCGCATTGGCGGTTACGCCAAAGAAGCTGCTTGCTCTATCTGTACTTCAGCGTGGCTGATAGGCAGCCCCCAAACAAGAGTGCAACCCCGGCTAGGATCAGATTCAGGCCCAGCGCACCGGCGTAGCGAAGCGTGCTCTCTTGTTTGCGGCGCGGTTGCTAGGTGGCCCGCAGCCGTTCCGCTTCGTCAATGCGCTGCAAGAGGATCCGGTCGTCCCACAAATTCAACCCGCTGCCCGCGCGCTTCAAGTTGTGATTGGTGGGTAAATGCACTGGTTGCGACCAAAATCGCGCGATCCGCTTGCTGAATTTGCAGCGCGCCGACCAGATCACGCACATAGTTTGGCCTGACCGGTTTGGGGTAGCGTTTGCATTGTAATGATAAAGCGTAACCCATTGCGTTCGGCGGTGATGTCAACACCGCGATCGCCGCTGCCGCCGCGCATCGTGACCTGCTTCCAGCCGAGATCTTCCAGTAAGCGGGCAACCCGCTGCTCGAACTTGCTTGGCGAAAGATCGAGCAACTGCTGGCGGCGCAACCTCTGGAGGCGCCGTTCGCGCAACCAGCGGTTGATGAAGAAGACGGTTAGCCCGGCAACCATCACGGTCAGCGTCCACAAGAACGGGAGCGATAAGGAAAGACTGCCCAAAATCACCCCAATTGCCAACAAGTCACTGATCGGGTCAAACTCCTCGCGAACGGCGCGGGAACGAGTGCTAGAACGCCGAGTCATGCCGGAAGCTCCTGTCAAATACAACGAGCACACATAGTACGAAAATGTTAACAAAGCGTTATTACCCATCCATTTCTAGCGCCCTACGTTATAATGAGAGAAAACGAGATCAGATTCGTGAGGAAGGGACGTAATAGTGAAGTCACTGGTGCAAGCTCGCTGGATTACGCCATTACTCGTCGCCGCGCTAGTGGTTGCCCTCGATCAAGCATCAAAACGCTGGATTGTCGCCACCCTTGGCCCTGAAACGATGACCCGCTTTATTCCACTGATTGGCAACGATATCCGGCTGGCGTATTCACATAATACGGGGATTGCCTTTAGCTTGTTTCAAGGCAAGTCAGACGTATTGACCATCGTTGCGTTGGTGATCATCACTGGCGCGATCTATCTCTACATAACGCAATTACCTAACCGGCGCCGGCTCGTGCAGATCGCAATGGGGTTGATCCTTGGCGGCGCCTTGGGCAATGTGATCGATCGGATCCGGTTGGGGTATGTGGTCGATTTTATTCAAGTCGGTTGGTTCCCGATCTTTAATCTCGCTGATAGCGCGATTACGGTTGGTGCGGCTCTCTTGATGTTGCAATACGCGCTTGATGAGATCGCTCTCCGCCGTGTGCGGCAAGCGATGATGTCACAGTGATGGCGATGCGCACCCGTTGGAGGATGCTCATTCTAGTGGCAATACCGATCTTTCTGCTCGACCAACTGAGCAAGGTCTGGTTGAGCGGTGTGCTAGCGCGTGCCAATCGCCCGATCCCACTGTTCTTTGATTGGGTTCAGCTCGCCTATCACGAGAATACGGGGGTCGCGTTTGGTCTCTTCCCCGACCAAGGCGGTGTCCTCTCGGTTGGCGCCGGCTTAGTGCTCATCTTGCTGGCCTACACGTATCAACATCTCCTCCCTGCTGAGTCGCGGTGGGTAACGGCTGCGGTCGGATTGATCTTCGGCGGCGGGATTTCCAACCTCTTTGACCGGATTCGGCAGGGGTATGTGATCGATTTTATTCAGATCGGTTGGTGGCCAGTGTTCAATCTAGCCGATAGCGCGATCTCGCTCGGCGTCGCGGCATTGGCCTTTCATGTTATCTTCATTGGCGATGAACCAGAGCCAGCCGAACCCGAGCCGGTCGATGATAGTTTGCTCAGCGAGTTGTTGAGCCGTGATCCCGAAACATCACTGCCCGCCGAGCCGCGCAATCGTAATTCGGAGTCGCCGTCATGAACGACGCCAGCGTGTTGGAATGGCTCGACGCTGATGAACGGCTAGTGATCGTTCCTGCCGAGGTGAGCGGCGAGCGGATCGACCGGTTTCTGGCGGCGACGTTGCCTGATCTGTCGCGGGCGCAAGTGCAACGCTTGATCGAGCAGGGAATGGTGCTCTATGCGGGCCGGCCAACCCGCGCCAGCCAGCCGGTACGCCCCGGCATAGCTATTCACGTCACCATTCTCCCGCCCGTGCCGACCGAACTGGTGGCCGAACCGATCCCGCTTGACGTAGTGTACGAAGATGCCGATATTGCCGTGATCAACAAGCCAGCCAGTATGGTCGTGCATCCGGCGCCGGGCCATGGACGGGGCACACTGGTGAATGCCCTCTTGTCCCGCTACCCCGATTTGGCGGTTGGCGGCGAGGTTCGCCCCGGCATTGTCCATCGTCTCGATCGCGACACATCTGGTTTGTTAGTCATTGCCCGACACGATGCCGCCCTACGCGCGTTGGTCGAACAACAACAGGCGCGACGCATGCGCAAAATCTATCAGGCGTTGGTGATTGGTCGTCCGCCAGCCGCGGGCACGATTGATGCGCCGATTGGCCGCGATCCGCGTGACCGGCTGCGCATGGCGGTGGTGAGCGATGGCCGCCCGGCGCGCACCCATTATCGGGTGATCGCTGCCTTTGGCGATTATAGTTTGCTCGAAGTGCAACTCGAAACCGGCCGCACGCACCAGATCCGGGTGCATTTGCGTCACCTCGGCTATCCGATCGTTGGCGACCCGGTCTATGGGCCGCGCCGCGAGCATCTGCACCTGTCGCGCCAGTTTTTGCATGCCGGCGAGTTGGGCCTGTTTCACCCGCGTGATGGGCAATGGCGGCAATTCACTGCGCCCCTGCCGCCCGATCTATCATCTGTTCTCAACCATTTACAAATGGTTGCATCAACGCACTAAGCCCACAATGTGCTACAATGCGCAGGTATGGCAACGACGCACTCCGTCGCATTCCATAACTGGCGCCGCGAAGATGTGAGGAGACGGTTATGCGCAAAAAAATCAGCATTATCGGGGCAGGGTTTGTCGGTTCGACGACGGCGCACTGGCTGGCCGCCAAAGAACTAGGCGACATCGTGCTGTTGGATATTGTCGAGGGCGTGCCGCAGGGTAAGGCGCTTGATCTCTATGAGGCAGCGCCGGTAGAGGGGTACGATGTGCGGGTGATCGGCACCAACGATTATGCCGATACCGCCAATTCCGACGTTATTGTTGTCACCTCCGGCGCGCCGCGCAAGCCGGGTATGAGTCGCGAGGATCTGATTAAGGTCAATGCCGATATTACCCGCGATTGCATTAGCAAGGCGGCGCCGCTGTCGCCAAACGCATTCATTATTATGGTCAACAACCCGCTGGACGCGATGACCTATCTGGCGGCTGAGGTGAGCGGCTTCCCCAAAGAGCGGGTGATGGGGCAGGCCGGCGTGCTCGATGCGGCGCGCTACCGCACCTTTATCGCCATGGAGGTTGGCGTTTCGGTCGAAGATGTGCAGGCGATGCTGATGGGCGGCCACGGTGACGAGATGGTGCCCTTGCCCCGCTTCTCGACCATCGGCGGCATTCCAGTGAGTCAATTCATTGCGCCTGACCGGCTGGCTCAGATCGTTGAGCGGACGCGCAAGGGTGGCGGCGAGATTGTCAATCTGCTCAAGACCGGCAGTGCCTACTACGCTCCGGCTGCTTCGACGACACTAATGGTTGAGGCAATCTTGAAGGATAAGAAGCGGGTGGTGCCGGTGGCGGCATATCTGACCGGCCAATACGGTCTGAACGATATGTATTTCGGCGTGCCGGTGGTGTTGGGCGCCGGCGGGGTCGAGAAGATTATCGAGTTGCCGCTCAACGAAGAAGAATTGGTGCTGCTGAACGCCTCGGTGAAGGCGGTGCGGACGACGCTTGAGACGTTGAAGTCGTTGTAATATCAGTGCGGCGGTGGCACGCCGGTTCGTGCCGCCGCCTCTCTGTTTGCGAATACTGCTATGGCCAGTTCGGCGCAATCGTCAATGCAATCATCGCCATCACAACGCACAACATCGGCGTGGAGCCCGCTAGGCGGCGAGCGCTTCTATGCCATGGCGCGCTGGGTGATGATTATCTTGCTTGGTATCGTTACCCAATTTCTGACCAACGGTAGTCTTTGGCCGATCAATGGCGATTTAGAATCGTTAGATTTGATCTTTTGGCTGTATGCCGGGTTTGCGCTGATTTTTACCTTGTTGGCGTTTGTGCCGCTCGCTGCCGGCCTTGTAAGCTTGTCATACCTGTTTGATATTGCCTTCATTTCACTGATGGCCTTTTTGGGCGGCGAGCGGATTGTGATCTTTTTTCCGCTCTATTTGGTGCCACTGACCTATGCTGCTATCCGGCAGCCGCTCCACATTGGCGTCCTTTCGGGCGCATTGGCGGCAGTCACGTATATGGCCGCCTTTATCGGCTGGCGCCGGCTGATTGCGCCTGAAGCATTGATGACCATGCTCGATTATGTGGCGCTGGCATTGCGTGGTTTGACGCTGGCGATTGTGCCGTGGGTGACGGGAAATCTGGCTGAACGCCAAAGCGAAGCCAATCGCTATCGTGTCGCGCAGGCCCAACAAGAGGCTGAACGGGCGTTGCAAGAAGCCAATGCCTACCGCGATCAGATGCGCTCGCTCTACCACGTGGCGCTGGCGTTGGGAACAACCGCCGATTATCGGCAGGTGCTTGATACGCTGCTGCGTGAAAGCCGTAAAATTGTGCCCTATCGCGCCGGTGTGGTGTTGCTTTCCTCTGGCCGGCCAAATGAGCTGTATGTCGCGTTTGGCTCCAATCTGGCGCCGGGTGATCTGAATCGCACCGTGCAGATGGATGCTGGCTTGGCGACAGCATTGCGCGCCAATATGGCTCAGACGATTACCTCCTTTGCCCAGTTTCCGTCGTTGCAACAGATCGGCGCGCTGCGTGATTGCGTCTCGGCGGCCCTGATTCCTCTCCAAGCAGGGATGCGTGCCTATGGTCTGTTTGTAGTCGCCACCGATCACATGCTGCAAATGGATCAGACCGAGATGTTGATGGCGTTAGCGAATTATGCTATCGTCGCGTTGCACAATGCGCAACTGATTTTCGATCTCAAAGAAGAACGGGAAAAATTGCTCTCACGTGAGGAAGAGGTGCGCCACCAGTTGGCGCGCGATCTGCACGATGGCCCCGCCCAATCAATGGCCGTCATCACGATGAAGGCCGAGTTTATCAAACGCTTGCTTGAACGCGATCCAGCCCAAGCGTTGGCCGAACTTGATGAGTTGAGCACGATTGCCAAGCGTACCAACTATGAGGTGCGCACGATGCTGTTTGAGCTGCGCCCGCTGATGCTCGAAACGCAGGGCTTGAAGGTGACGTTAGAGCAGTATCTGGATCGGTTGCGCGCCAAAGCCGGCAAGACGGCTATCATTCTCGAAGCCAGCGATATTGATCAGCTCCGTCTCGGCTCAAAGGTGGAGGGCGCGTTATTTAACATGATCCAAGAATCGGTCACCAATGCGATTAAGCACGCTAATGCCGCCCATATTTGGGTGCGTTTGCGGCAGTTGCAAGATAAGATGCTGGAAGTGGTGATCGAAGATGATGGCGTTGGCTTCGATAAAGCGGCCTTGCTCAAAAGCTACGAGAAGCGCGGCAGTTTCGGTCTCTTGAATATCGATGAGCGAGCCCGGTTAGCCGGCGGTCGCGCCGAGATTGATTCGACACCCGGTAAGGGCACCCGCATCACCATCTTTGTGCCGGTTGAATAATCGTGAACCCCTATCTCAATCCGCAACGGATCCGCGCCGCGTTGCGCGCACTCAATCTGCGCCCAACCCGTGGCATGGGTCAGAATTTTTTGCTCGATGGCCATGTGCTGGTAACCATTGTCGCCGAAGCTGCGCTGACCCCATCCGATACCGTTATCGAAGTGGGGCCGGGGTTGGGTGTGTTGACGTGGGAGTTGCTGGCACGGGCAGGCCGGGTGATTTGCGTTGAGCTCGATCGCCGGTTGGCTGACCGCTTGGCCGCCGAGTTCCGCGATCGCGCCAATCTCGCGTTGGTGCAGGGTGATGTGCTTGATCTGGCTCCGGCTGATCTGCTGGCCCGCGCTGGCGCTACGCCGCCTTACAAACTGGTTGCCAATATCCCTTATGCGATTACTGCGCCGCTGCTGCGCCATTTCCTCGAAGCGACCGTTCCGCCTGAGCTCAGTGTGTTGCTGGTGCAATGGGAGGTTGCCCAGCGCATCTGCGCCGGCCCCGGCGATTATAGCGTGCTGGCCCATGCGATCCAGTTTTACGCCGAACCTGCGATCGTGGCTCGCGTGCCTGCCAGCAGCTTCTTCCCCGCACCTGCCGTCGATTCGGCGATCTTGCGCCTGCAACGCCGCGCGCAGCCGGCAGTGACGGTGGCTGATGTCAATGCCCTCTTCCGGTTGATTAAGGCCGGTTTCCTCCATGCTCGTAAGCAATTAGGCAATGCCTTGCCGAGTGGCTTAGCCGCGTTAGGCATCACTATCACTCGTGAACAGGTGGCGGCGGCGCTATGCACTGCCGGGATTGACCCCCAACGCCGCGCCGAAACGGTGACATTGGCCGAATGGGCGAACTTGCTCGCCATTTTACCCGAATCGGAGGTATAGTACTAAGAGAGCCAACTGTTGGTTCGTACGTCTATACCTCTGGAGGAAGCTGTGGCCGAGCAGACGACATCCTATTTCGCCGGTCTCCGCCGGCACGAATATGCCAATTTGATCACGTTCCGCAAAAATGGCCAGCCGGTGGTGACACCGGTTTGGTTTGCCGAACGCAATGGCAAGCTGTATGTGATGACGACCGCCAATGCCGGCAAGGTCAAACGCATCCGTAACAATCCGCAAGTCGAAGTTGGGCCGTCGGATCGCGCCGGTAAGCCGTTGGGGCCGACCGTTCAGGCGCGGGCGCGCATTCTGCCCCCTGAAGAGGCCAAGGTGGCGCGTGATGCCCTCGATGATAAGTATGGCCTGATGAAGGCGATGTTCGATTTTTTCATGAATGTGCGCGGCGTCGAACGGGCGTGGATCGAAATTTCCCCAGCCGAATAAAAACGATCCCTGTCGAGTCGCACGGCAGTGCGGCTCCCAATCGATGAATCATCACCCAATAAGGACGGTCCCTGCCGTGCGGCTGAATGGCTAGACAGAACATGTGGTCGCGTGCAACCGTTGATCGCTGTGCGATGCCTCAACGCTTGGCGCTGCACGCCCCTCTCCCGCGCTAGTGGGAGAGGGGCTGGAGGTGAGGGCGAACCCGATCTCTCGCTGTCCTTGCGAGGACGCGCAGCGCCCGCAGCAAGCTCCTGTTTAGACAACCGGCGATCTGATCGATCTCAACCGTTGATCGTTGTGCGATGCCTCAACGCTCGGCGCTGCACGCCCCTCTCCCGCGCCAGTGGAAGATGGGCTGGGGGTGAGAGCGCAACAGCGCCTCCCAAAGCCGTCAAACGCATCTATGATTAGGCTTTCTGGCCGCCCTTGAATCGTGCGGCAGCTCGCTAAATACCGTCGCGCCGCGCAGCGGTGTGGCTCCCACAAGATAAATCGCCACATCAAAATTGTCGCCTCTCGTGTTCACAAGGGGATCGGTTTGCCGCCTGCAGCCTTCACGACGCCAACCGGCGCCTTGTCGTTCAGCAAGCGATCTGCCAACGCACAATTGCCTCCTAAATCTCTATGTCCCATCAGTTGCTCGACCAATGGCCATCAAACGATTTGACAGTTGTGCGCAAGTGGTGGTATAAGATGGCGACTGATGGCGATCCATGGCTCTCAGCGCCTCGTTGCGCGACACAGGAGAGATCGGGTGAAACGTCCGAATCGCGCTCTGCTTGCGCTCCTGCCCGTGCTAGCCTTGTTGCTGCTGGTGGTCTTGATGGCGGCAACACCGCCTACCCCGCCTCCGGCGACAAAGGTGGCTGATCTCCCGCCGCTCGAGACGCCAACCGTAGAAGTGCTCCCTACCGCCACGCCTTCGCCATCGCCGATCCCCGAACCAACCCTGACCCCCACCCTTGCCCGGCGCGAGTTCCTCGAGTCGTTCGATGTCAAAACTGCGCCAACCAGCTTCCTGCCCGGTCGCGGCCCAGTCTTGCCCGGTGAATTGGTTTATTCCGGGCGCCGGATCGATTTCTACGTTGGTCGGGGTACGTTTAGCGCCGATCAGGTGCGTGACTTGGCGGTCAAGATCGAGTACGCGCTTGGTTATCTGCAACGCCGGTTTGATGTCCAACTGACCGACCGCGTCTCGATCGGGTTCTATAATCCGGCTTTAGCCCCGACGAGCGATACCCGCGGCATTGCCTACACCCACGATCGCACGAATATTCGCCTTTTCTACGGCCCCAACGACGATACCTACAAGGCATTAGTGATCGCCACCCACGAGCTCGCGCACGCCTTGCAGGCCGAGGCGTATGGTCGCGAAGAGCAGGGCCGCTCTGATCTGGTGTTGTTGGAAGGGTTGGCGACGTGGATTTCGGGCGAATATTGGCTGAGCTTGTCCGATTCGCCATCGTTTCAAGCCCGCGCGCGCGAGTTATACCAAGCCGGTTATCGCGGCAATCTAGCGGCCTTAGCCGGTATCGCCGATTCGATGGCCGCTTACGAGATGTGGGCCGGGTTTGTCGAATATCTGGCTCGTACCTACGGCTGGGATAAGTTCAATGCATTGTATGCCAATGGTCGCGGGCGCGCTCCCGGCTCGGCCAATTACCGCGGGATCTACGGCAAGAGTTTTCAAGAACTCTATACTGAATGGTATGCGACGTTGCGGTGAATGCTCTGTGTCAAGGCGCACCGCGGGCAAGGGCTTAGTCTGCTGCCCCGTCCTCTCGGTGCGCCTTAGCGTCGCCGGTTAATCGCGCAGCTTGAGCAGCTCCTCTACCGGCGCGAAGTTCCACGGCTCACCCAGACCGATAATGATATGCGTTGCGCCAGCTTCAAGGTATGGCTCAATCGGCTCGCCTGCGCGCGGCGAGACGCTGCGCTCGATCGCAGCTGGATCACGGCCTGCCTGAGCGCACCACTGGTCAAGAATCTCATTCTTGCGCTTGAAGTTTTCGACCGGCCCGAAACCGTGCCAGATATCGGCGTGCTCGGCGGTGATCCGCAGGGTGACTTTTTCACCGCCGCCACCAATCAAGATCGGGATGCGGCGCAGCGGCGGCGGCTGATCGACCTCCCAGCGCGCTTTGATGATCGACAATGCTTCGCGCAAGGCGCGCAAGCGATCGGCGGCAGTGCCGAAGGTGTAGCCAAACTCGGTATAATCACGTTCAAACCAGCCGGCGCCAAGCCCGAGGATCAGCCGCCCCCCGCTGATGTGATCAACCGTCTTGGCCATATTCGAGAGCAGCGCCGGATTACGATAGCTGTTGCACGTCACCAAACAGCCGATCTCGGCGCGCTGGGTGATGGTCGCCATCGCGGTCAAGAGCGTCCAACCCTCGAAGTGCGGGCCATCTGGCGGGCCATAGAGCGGAAAGAAGTGATCCCAATTCCAGATCGTATCGCAGCCGATCGCTTCGGCATAACGCACGGCATCACGGTACGACTCCCACGTGGTATGCTGTGGATGGAGTTGGACGCCAACCCGAAATCGAGCCATAACCTCACCTTTCTGATTACGCGCTTGACCGGTAAAATGATCCTTTAAAAAGCATTCACAAACTACGTTTATGCTGTAAACTGTGAAATGCAGAGCTGCATCACGTTGCGCAGCAGCATTTCATTGTACGACAATCTACACGGGCGCACCGATGAGAGTTCGTATCTGGGGCACGCGCGGCTCGTATCCAGTTGCCCACGCCAGTATGCTGCGGTATGGCGGGAATACTACCTGTGTGGAGGTAGTGGCGGAAGGGCGCCATATTATTCTCGACGCCGGCACTGGCCTGCGTATGTTAGGCGATTCACTTGCGCAAGAGCAGGCACCACGGCAGCTCGATCTCTTAATTACCCATACCCATTGGGATCATATCATAGGTTTCCCGTTTTTTGCACCCCTGTTTGATCCAGATTTGAAACTCGACATTTATGGTTTGGCGCGTACCCAGTCGAGTCTGCGGACGACCTTGGCCGGCGCGTTGAGCGATCCGCTCTTGCCGCTGAATATGGATGATTTGCGCGCGCAGATTAACTTTTTTGAAATTGGCACCGGTCATTGCTTTGAATTGGGGCCGGTGCAGGTGCGCACGGCGCTGGCCAACCATCCGTACCGCGCGCTCGCTTACCGGCTCGAAACGCCTGATGGCGTGCTGACCTTTATTCCCGATACTGGCCCCTTCCACACGGTGCTCTTCGGTGAGGAGCGGATTGAGTGGACTGGCCAACCCACGGCGCGCAGCCAAAGCGAATTGCGCGAATTGGCGGCGATGAAAGCGGCCATCCTTGAATTGGCCTACCGCGCTGATTGGCTCATTTACGATGCCCAATTCACCGATGCCCAATACGCGCGCTTTCCGCATTGGGGGCACAGTAGCGCAACCCAAGCTCGTGAAATCGCTGAAGAGGCGCAGGTGCGCCAGTTGATCTTGTTTCACCACGATCCTCACCGCACCGATGAAGAACTGGATCGGATTGTGGCCGAACAGCAAGCGCTCGCTGCGCCGGGATTGCTGGTGACGGCAGCCTTTGAGGGTATGGAGTTGTGGAGGAAGCCATGAAGGTGCAGTTTTGGGGGGTACGCGGCTATGTGCCGACGCCGCATGCCGCTATGCTGCGGTACGGCGGCAATACCTGCTGCACTGCCGTCATCGGTGAACATGGCGAATTGGTGGTGCTTGATACCGGCACCGGCTTTTGTATGTTGGGCGATGAATTGATGCAAGGCGAGTTTGGCCGTGGTCGCGGCACGTTGACGCTGTTGATTAGCCATACGTATTGGGATCATATTCTCGGTTTGCCCTTCCCCGGCGTGGTGCATGTCCCCGGCAATCGCCTCGATATCTATGGCCCCGATAGCACGCGCGGCTCGTTGCAGATGGTGTACGATGGTATGCTCTCGCCGGTCTATTCACCGGTGTATGGGTTGGCCCATATTGGCGCGACGCACCGGTTTACGACCATCTCAACCGAGCCGTTTACGATCGGTCGCTTGCTGGTGTGCGCCCTGCCCCTCTCGCGCCGCCAGCATTCGCCAATCTGGGCCTATCGGCTGGAAGAAGAGGGCCGGGTGTTGGTCTATATTACTGATGTACGCTACGGCGAAGATGGTATTCGTGAGGAGGCGATCGCCTTTGCGCGCAATGCGCATGTGCTGATCCATAGCGCCCCCTATCTTCGCACCGAGCAGCTCGAAGACTATGGCCATAGCCGGATCGAAGACGCCGTCGAAGTTGCCCAAGCTGCTGGCGTTGAGCGGTTATTGCTGTTTCACCATGCCCCGAATCGCACCGACGATGAACTTGATGCGATTGTTGCGCGGCTCAGCGCCGAACTCGCAGCGCAGCGCAGCTCGTTGCAAGTGGTCGCGGCAGCCGAGGGGATGGAATTGGTCGTGTGAGGCTCCGTCTCTTATCGTTGGCAAACGTGTGCTCTGTGATCGGCAACCATCGTATACAAATAATGCCCATGGTGAACAGTTTCCCACTCTTCCTATCTTGCGAGACGGCTGGTGGCGTAGTAGAATACTGGCAAAGCTCTTCAGCGAGTGCTACATGGGAGTAGCACCCATTCAGGAGTGAGGCTTTATGACCCCTTTGGTCAGCCGCAATGCTCCGCAACTGATGGCCTTTTGAGAAATAGCTCGGTCCTCGCCGCGCTGATGGCGGGGGCCGGGTTGTTTTTATCGCCCGGCCACCCAATGACGGGTTGGCAACAGCGGATGGAGGAATGCGATGGAACTCACCATCAAGAGCCGGAACGGCAAGATCTCAGAGCGTCAACGCGAGCACATCGAAGAGAAACTCGCCAAATTGGGGCGTTATCTTAACGGCATTACCAGCATCGCCGTCGAAATCCAACATGAACAACAGCGGAATGCCGGCGAAGTCTATCGGGTGCAGACGACGCTGGTTGCCGAGCACGGCGTGATCCTGCGCGCCGAAGAGCGCGCATCCGACCTCTATGCCGCCATCGATGAAGTGCAGGAGGTATTGCAGCGCCAGATTTCTCGCTATAAAGAGAAATATTGGCGGCGCAGCCGCGAGCTGCGACGGGCAACGAATGGGTTTACGCCCGCCGAAGAGGTGGCGATTGCCGAGGCGGAGGCCGAGGCCGTGGCTGCGCCTGCCGAGCCTGAACCAGAGGCGAAGGTGATCCGCACCAAGACCTTCCGCTTGCGCCCGATGTTCGTTGATGATGCGATCGAGCAGATGGAGCTGCTCGGCCACAATTTCTTTATCTTCCAGAACGCTGAGACGATGCAGATCAGCGTGCTCTACCGCCGGCGCGACGGTAATTACGGGGTGATCGTGCCGGAAGTCGGCTAACCCTCTCCCAGCCCCTCCCCGCCAGCCCCTCCCCTCGCTCACGCGGGGGGAGGGGTGTTTATGCGAGAGGAGATCATGCACATTTGAGTTGTTATTGCGCTAGCACTTGTTTCATCGCTTCATTCCAAGCGGTTTTGATAACAGAAGAAATGTTATTCCTATCTATTAATTCGATGAATTTTTAACAAACGTTTGCCGTCTTGTTGCGCCAGTGATGCTCAGGAGATAGCGTATCCAAGGTCGTAATTCGAGAATGTCGTGATCATCGCCATCCATCGCGAGATAAAACTCTTCGCGCGAGAATGGGGTGAGCGCAATGGCCCGCGTAAGTTCTTCGTAGTGATCGCGCAGAACGCGAAAGAAATTAACTACATCGCCATCAATGTCATGATAAGTTGCCACCGGCGCTGGATCGCGATTGAGCAATACAGCCGCCGAGCCGCCAAACGGTTCCCAATAGGAGTGGCATGCCGGCAATAAGGGTAATAACCAGTCAAGGTGATTGAACTTGCCGCCATACCAGCCGAAAACGATGCGTTTGCGCTGGCGCTAGCGCGGGTAGACAATAGCAGGATTGCCAAAGATATCGTTGAGATAAATTGGCGATAATCCGCGCTTCTTTCCTTCTGGTTAATCTGATGCGTGCTTAATTGCACTCATGCCAAACTCCTCTAAGATACGTCACACCCCTACCGCCATCACCGCTACTCCTACGCACAACGCCACGATCGTCAAGGCAACGTGGGCATAACCCAGCGCCAATCCGAACAGGGCCAACCCGCTGCCGGTAAGCTCGCCATTGCCGCGCTTGACGGCGCTCTGGCCGAGATGGCCGCAAATGATCGCCGGCACGGCGAGCAAGAGCGGAATGAAGAAGAGTATCCACGTGGTGATGCCGCAGATCAGGCTGGCAATCGCCAACCGGCTGTTGCGGACCGGCGTTATCGGCAGGGTGGCGTCAATCGCTGGCGCTGGTTGCCAGACCGCTACCGCCAACGCTTGGCCGCAGGCCGGGCAGAACCGTTCAGCGCCGGTGATGGTATGACCGCAGCTAGGGCACTGTCGCACAGTAAGCTCCTTGTTGTCAACAATCGCGCTCCGCGTCTGGTGACTGGGCATGTCACTTATTATGGTATGCACTGGTATTACCAAAGCGTAAGCAGATAGCGTTCGCGGGTGCGACAACGGCTGCGGACGCTGCGGGTCGGAGATCCCCGGGCCGAATGCACTGCAAGCTTACGCCGTCGCCAATGCGCGCACCTGCGCACCGATGTCGGGGGCCGTCACCAAGGCTTCGCCGACCAAGATCGCGTCCGCGCCATACCCACGAACTTCGACGACATGTTCCGGCGTAAAGATGCCGCTCTCGCTGACCACCACCGGGCGCTGCGGCCCAACGGGCAGGTGATCGGCAATGGCTTTGGTGGTGGCCCGGTCGGTGATAAAACGGTGCAAGTCGCGGTTGTTGACGCCGATGATCGGCGGGTTCAGGCGCAGCGCCCGTTCCAATTCGGCAACGGTATGCACTTCGATCAACGCATGCATGCCGAGTTCGTAGGTCAACGCGAAGAGCTCGCTCAAGCTAGCATCATCGAGTGCGGCGACAATCAGCAAGACGGCATCGGCGCCATACGCACGCGCCTCATACACCTGATACGGATCGATGAGGAAGTCTTTGCGCAGCAGAGGAGTACCGGCGGCTTGCACCTCTGGTAAGGCGCGAATGCCGGCCAGATAGGTCAGGCTGCCCTGAAAAAAGCGCTGGTCGGTCAAGACCGAGATGGCCGTCGCGCCGTTGGCGACATAGGTACGGGCAAGGGCCAGATGGTCGAAATTGGCCAGCAAAACGCCACGGCTCGGCGAGGCTTTCTTCACCTCGGCGATCAGCGCGGTGGCCGGCGAGCGGCGCAGCGCAGCGGCGAAATCGCGCACCGTCGGCATCCGCTGAATCTTGTCTTGTAGGGCCGCCAGCGGGATTTTCGCTTGCTGGCGGCTTACTTCGATCCGTTTATGGGCCAGAATCTGTTCCAGAATAGTCGGTTCGCTCATACGTGTTCCTTGGCGCTGTGAGGGTGCTGAGGGGTATTGTATCATCACATGAATGGGACACGGGATTGGCACGGGTGCGACGGATTTACGCCGATCTGTGTCAATCCATGTCCGCATTTTCTCCCGTTTCGCTGGATCGTTCCCGTGTCGGGCGGGAGCGGTCTTGCCAACATAATGCCCAATCCTATTTTTTAGCTGTGTCTTCTTGCTAAGCTGCACGGCAAAGCAGTCGCATTGAGGGGGAGCTTGCTTCGTCGCCGTGGGAGGCTGGCAATGACCGGAGCGGGGCGTAATCGGTGGTCATAGCGAGGGGGCGCAGCCCCCGTAGCCATCTCTCGCTGCGGCGGGAGAGATGGCTGAACAGATTATCTCCGTGCTTGCGGGAGCTTGCTGCGCCGCCATGGGGCTCGTCATGACCAGAGCGAGGCCGTGCTCCACGCCTGATTCGGGCACATCCGTATCATCCGGGTTGATCCGTGTCCTATTGCTGAATAACCGGTCGTTCGATTCACTGCTCAATCAGCGTAGCAATCGTCACCCCCTCGCCGCCGTCGCGCCCGCCGCTGCTAAACGAAGCTACTAGCGGGTGGGTGGCCAGCACATCACGCACAACTTGGCGCAACGCGCCGGTGCCTTTACCGTGAATGAGGCGCACTTGGTGCAAGCCGGCCAGATAGGCGTCGTTGAGGTAGCGGTCGAGCCGGTCGCTGACCTCGGAGGCGCGCCAGCCGCGCATGTCGAAGGTCATTGAGACGTCGGGGGCGCTGGGCAGGTTGACGCTGCGTTCGGGGGGGGTGTAGCGCCGCTCGTCGCTGGCCTGCGCTTTGGTGCGCTTGAGTTCGCTGAGCTTGACCGTCATGCGGAAGCCGCCCACTTGCACGGTGGCCGTGCCATCTTCCTGATCGATGGCAACAATCTCGCCATTGAGGCCGATCGAAGCGATATGCACCGTATCCCCAACTTGTAGCGGACGTTCGGCGGGGGGCGGCGGCGCAGTAGGAGCATGCTTCTGGCGCAGCTTCTCGGTGGCTTGCTGGGATTGTTCGGCGGCGGCGGCCAACCGCTTTTCCGCTTCTTCCAGCCATTGGCGCGAGATGTTGACCGAGCGGAATTCTTCGCGCAGCCGGCGCAATTGCTGGCGCGCCTCGCGCAGTTCGGCCTCGATCTCTTGGCGAGCCGCGGCCAATGCCGCCTCGCGTTCGGCGGCAAACGCCTGCTGCTCGGCGGCCAGCCGGTCACGGTACTTCTCGGCGTCGGCGCGTAGCTCTTCGGCGCGTTGCAACGCCGCCGCGGTAGCGTCGCGCTCGCGTTGGATGCCGGCCAGCAGGTCTTCGACTTGCGCCTCTTTGCGGTCAATGAACAAGCGCGCCTGCTCGATCAGCGCCGGATCAAGCCCCAGCCGGGCCGCAATCGCCAGCGCGTTCGAGCGACCGGGAATGCCGATGCTCAGCCGGTAGGTGGGCGCTAGCGTTTCGACATCAAACTCGACCGAAGCGTTCTGCACTCCCGGCGTGGTGTAGGCAAACGCCTTCAATTCGGCGTAGTGGGTCGTCGCGATCGCCAGCACTCCCAATTCCAATAGCCGGCCAATGATCGCTCGCGCCAGCGCCGCGCCTTCAACCGGATCGGTGCCCGCCCCTAGCTCGTCGAACAAGACCAACGCTACCGAACGGCGATGATCGAACAGACCCTGCTCGTCAGGCGCCGGCGGCGCTTGTTGCGCTGCGTCGAGCGTCTGCAACACGCGAATGATATTCGCCATGTGCGACGAAAAAGTGCTCAGGCTTTGCTCGATGCTCTGCTCATCGCCGATGTCGGCGAAGATATACTGAAAGACTGGCAGGCGCGAGGGTTGATCAGCAGGGATTTGCATGCCGGCCTGCGCCATCAGCGCCAGCAAGCCGGCTGTCTTGAGCGCCACGGTTTTGCCGCCGGTGTTTGGGCCGGTAATCAACAGGATTGAAAACTCGCCGCCGAGCCACAGATCGATCGGTACCACCGTGTCAGTAGGCAAAAGCGGGTGACGAGCGCGGGTCAGCCGGAAGGGCGGTTCGGCAGGTGGCGGATCGTCAGGCCGCCATTCGACAATCTCCGGTGCGATACTGCGGGTGGCAATCGCATAACGGGCCAGCGCGAACGCCAGATCGAGCGCAGCGAGGGTACTGACGGCGCTGGTAATCGCACTCACCGCCGCGCCAACCTGCTCTGAGAGTGTGCTGAGGATGCGCTGCACCTCTTCCGCTTCCGCCGATTGCAACTCGCGCCAGCGGTTATTCAGCTCAACCACCGCCATTGGCTCGATATAGAGCGTCGCCCCCGAACCGGACTGATCATGCACCAACCCGCGCACTTCGCGCCGGTGGCTAGCCTTGACCGGAATGACATACCGCCCGTTCCGCACCGTGACAATCGGCTCTTGCAGGGCATTGGCCAGCGCGCTGGAATGAATCATGCTCTGCAAGCGCTCGTGCAGACGGTTGAAGGCCACTCGCACCTCATGGCGCAAGCGGGCCAGCGTAGGGCTGGCGCTATCGAGCACCTGCCCGTCATCATCGATCGCTCGCTCAATCGCTTCGACCACCTGCGGCAACGCCGGCAACGTGTTGCCACGATCAATCAGATGCGGAAAGCGCGCGTCAAGCCGGCTGAGGCGCTGGCGCAACAGCGCCGCGCTCTGCAAGGTAGCGGCAATCTCGCGCAAGGTAACGCCGTCGAGGATGCCGCCGCGCGCGGCATGCTGCACCGCCCGGCGCACATCGCGCGCCCCGCCGATGCTCAATTCCGGCCACGCTTCCAACAACAAGCGCGCCTCGGCGGTCAGCGCCTGCCGCTGGCGCACCTCGGCCAGATCGGTGGCCGGAGTCAGACTTAAGGCCAGTTCACGCGAGGCCGAAAACGCGGTATAGTGCGCTAGGCGGTCGCGGATCGCGTCAAATTCAAGCGTATGCAGCGATGATTCCGGGATCGACATACTCGTACCGTTGAACCCAGCCGTTCCTGCGTTCAGCCTACCATTAGCGCTGCGATCGCGCCATCAGCCGCAAGGTTGATTACTGCACTTGAAAGATGATCCGCGCCGCATCGGGCAACACCGGATCAACAATCTCGTACAGGCTGGGTAAAACGGCATTGGCAAAGAACCGCAACATCAGCGAGGCACCGATTTGACCGCCGAGCCAGCGCGTAATTGGGTAATCGATGTTGGCAAACCCGCGCACAATGAAGAGGTTCCAGAGCAGAACGGCGGTCAGCCCCAGTATCATCCCGCCGATGATAAGGCCGAGTGCGGTGCCGACAATGCGGTCAACCATCTCAAGATGGTGCGGGGTATGCACGTAGCGGAAGGTGTAGATACCGACAAAGGTGAGCACGATAAAGCAGAGCATGTGGATCAGTGCAAAGGCGACGTATTGGCTGACGAAACGTTGCCCGCCTAGTTCGCGCACAAAGATATCGGCCAGACTCTGGTAGTACAAGCTGGCCAGCACGGTGCTGAGATAAAACGAGAGGATGATCAACAGCAGCCGCACGGTGCCCTGAAAAAAGCCTACCGCCAGCGCGCCGAAGAAGAGCACAACGAAGAGGAGATCGATGATATTCATAATTCCATTTCTCCCGGCGCTAATCTCTGTCTATAGCGCAAAGACATGCTAGCCGATTATAGCATACTGGCTTACCCATTTCTGGTTCGCAGCGCGTCTATGGTTCTATGAGGTTGTCACAATGACAAGCCAAACCGATGTTGCCGGCCCAGCCGCCGCAACGACCGATCACACCGCCCCAGCGCCTTCTACCCCGCGCCCGTTACTGCCATCGGAAGTGCAGCGTGGCCTGACAATCTCCATTTGGGAAGGGGCGATTGCCAACATTCACATCAGTATCACCGGCGCCATTGGTGGCAGCGTCTTCCTTAGCGGGTTTGCCATCTTGCTCGGCGCCAATCATTTCCAAATCGGCTTGTTGGGGGCGCTGCCGTTTATTGGTCAGCTCTTTCAATTTCTCAGCGCCTACCTCGAAGCGTGTTTCGCCAATCGGCGCGCGATTGTGCTCTATGCAGTGCTGGCTGGCCGGCTGGTCTGGGTATTTCTGCTCTGCTTGCCGTTTACCGGTTGGCCGACAGCATGGCAATTAACCGTCTTTTTCATTGCTCTTGGCTTTTCCTACGGCCTCAACGGCATGGCCGGCAATGCGTGGATGAGCTGGATGAGCGATCTGGTGCCGCCCAACCGGCGCGGCAGCTATTTTGGCATCCGCAACACGGTAGTCGGGATCAGCGCCATGGTCAGCGTCTACGTTGCCGGTCTCGCGCTCGACCGGTTTCGCGCCGATGGCGCTACAGCGCAGGGCTATGCCGTCATCTTTGGCGTGGCGGTGCTGGCGGCGTTTGGTGCGGCGCTGCTGATTGCGCGCCAGCCTGAACCGCCCATTACTCCGCGCCCGTGGAACGGCGTGAGCGCGTTTTTGTTTGATCCATTGCGCGATGCCAGCTTCCGGAGTTTTACCGTGCTGGCGACTGGCTGGGCCTTAGTCACCGGCATTGCCGCCCCCTTCTTTAACGCCTACGGCCTCACTGCCCTGCGGCTCGATTTCTCGCTGCTGGCGCTCACTGGCGTGGTGACCAATGCGGTCGCCCTCTTTTTCTCACCGTTGGCCGGCTGGTTGATGGATCGCTACGGCTACCGGTTGGTGGTGACGGCGTGCGTTATGGGGACAATACCGCTGCCCTTGGGTTGGGTCCTCTCGACCCCTGACAATATCGTGCCGCTGTGGTTGACTTCAATCTTCTCTGGAGTCTTCTGGCCGGGGGTGAATCAAGGGTTAGGCAACCTCTTGATGGGGCGGGCGCCGGCAGCGCAGCGGGGTGCGGCGATGGCGATCTTTAGCCTGCTCACCGGCTTTGGTACGTTGCTGGCCTCGTTGGCCGGCGGCGCCATCGGCCAAGCGATGGCCGGCGTCACCATTGCCTTGGGGCCGCTGGCCGTGAGCGGGTTGGCAACGCTGTTTGCGCTCACGATGATCGGCCGGATTGTGATGGTGGTCGCATTCTGGCGCGTGTTAGCGCGTTAGCGGTTAGGCTTTGGGCGGGATGGCGGCCAGCTTGCGGCGTAGAAACGGAAGCCGTTCGAGGGCCTTGGTAAGCGCCTCTTTGATGATAGCCATGTCTTCAGCAGGCAAAGCCCGTAACGCGAGTACAAGGCCGGTATACACCACCATACCCAATGGCACAGCGAGGAAGAAAAAGGCCGATTCCCGCAGCCACCAGATCGAGATCAGCATCCCGATCCCAGCCAAGCCGGTGAGGCCGCTGGCCCGCCAGTTTTGCGCTCCCAGCGTGCCTTTCGGCAATACCTTAATCGCTGCAATTAAAATGCCCAACTCAGTGATGGTGTAGGCTAGCGCGCCGCCCAGTGCGCCATTCCCGAACGCCTGATCTGTCCAAGGCACCAACACAAAGTCGAGCGGCAAGGTGGCGATGGTCGCGGCGATCATTATCATATTGAGTGCCGCAGTTCGTTCAGCGGCGATCAACAACTGGCTCAGCACCGTGTTGAGGTAGGTGCAGATCAACACCAACCCCAGCACGGCCAGCACCATGCCAGTCGGGCGAAAGGCCTCGCCGTAGAGTAGCAGCGCGATTGGCTCAGCCAGCGCCAACAATCCCAATCCGATTGGCATACTGAGCGCCAGCATAATGTTAAAAATCGGGCGGGCCGCTTGGCTCAGATGATCTTGACCAGCGGCGAAGCGGCGGGTCAGTGTGGGAAAAATGACGGTGCCAATCGCCATTGGAAAGAACATCAACGTGCCAAAAAGGTTGACAGCCGTGCCATACCAGCCTACCGCCTCGGTTGAGGCGAAAAGCGCGATAAAGAGTCGGTCAATCTGCTGATAGACCATCAGTGTCAATGCCGTCACTAGATATTGTTTTGAGGCGAGCAGCATACTGCGCGCCGCAGCCAGATCAATCCTCCAGCGGGGGGGGTGTTGGCGAAAGAGGAAAAATGCATCGCCCGCCAAAGCGACCAGCGCTGCCAGCACATTTGCCCAGCCGATCCAGATCACGTTAAATCCGGCGAAGAGCAGGCCAAGGCTCACGATCGTGAGCACAATCTTGCTGATCACTGAGACCAACGAGACATAATGCGTCTGCTCTAGCCCGTTGAGCGCCGCGATCAAGCCGCTGCTAAGCACAGTGAGCAGAGTCGTGATCCCGACTATCCAGATCAGCGCGGTTTGGGTAGGATCAGCCGCCACTGCAAGCAGATCGTAACCGAAAACAACCAGACACCCAATGGCCCATAGCGCCACCCTCACCAGCATGCTCGTCCCTACCAAGGCGCCGGTGTGCTGAGGATCGCGGGCAATAACCTTGGTGAGGTAGGTATCCATGCCAAACGTGATTAACACGCCGGCAATCATCCAGATTGAGAACGCAATCGAGAGTTGGCCGATGGCGAGCGGGCCAAGAATGCGGGGCTGAAAGATAGCCACCAAAAACGCCATGCTCCACGTGAGTAACTGGGCGGCCATCATAGCGCTGGCATTGCGCGCCAGCCGCGCTCCACTGATTGGCGGCGGCGAGCCGGCGTTGGGTGATGGTTCAGCGCTCACAGTTTCACTCCTCTCTGCGACTGATCAGCTAATTGGGCGATTGGAACGTAGCAGCACGACGCGTGATTGATCGCATACTTCCAGCTTTTGCTCAAGCCGGCAAATGGATAATAGAGCTGATCAAGCCCAAGCAACACTTTATCACGACGGTGCCATTTCAAAATGCCGGAAGCGATTTGGCGCAACCCTTGGCTAAACAGCCACTCACCTAGCATGACCAGCCCGCCCACATCACCACAGCGCAGGTATTTGCCGGCGACAGCGCCGGTGCCGATGCCATAGGCGCGATAGCTCCGGCGCACGCCTTGCCAATTCTGAAGGTGATGATGGTATGCAATGGCATGCGGCGTAAACACAATCCAACCGCCAGCTTTCAATGCGCGATAGCCGAGATCACGCTCTTCCCATGCGCCGAGCGGCGCGCCAGCCCCAATCAACTCATCAAAGCCGCCTAAGCGTTCAAAGGCTTCCCGCCGCGCACCCATATTGTGGCCGTGACCAAAAGAGAGGTTAAACCGATTTTGATGAAAGACGCGGCGTGGCCCGCTGCAGGTGCCAAGCACCAATTCGTCGCTAGTGGTTGGCTGTACTCCCGGATACACTGCGCCGAAAGCAAGCCAGACCTGATCGTGGCGCAATTCGCTCACCAAACCGGTGATCCAATGCGGATCAAGAACACAATCATCGTTCGTGAACAGGATGTAGGGAGCATTGCCTAAAGCAGCGCCGGCATTACGGGTCGCCGAAATGCCATACACCGGCCGGCGCAGATATCTGATCCGCGCGTCGCTAGCGGCATGCGCACGCACACATTGTTCAGTTCGGTCATCTTTGCTCTGGTCGAGCACCCAAAGCGTAAAATGCGGATATGCACTTTGGCGGAGACTCGTGATCGTGGCATCAATCACTGCGCCACGTTCGTAGGTCGAAATCACAACATCAACTGCCGGCGTATGCATAGTATTACTGCCTAATTACTGCCCATAACCGCTGACGGCAGCAGTGTACGCCTGATAGTTGACACTTTGCTGAAACGGTGGCCGGTCGTACTTAACGAGACCGTCACCTTTCAGATGATGCTATGGTTCGCACCGGGATGGGGTATAAGAGTCGTTGAATCTCGTTGATCAAATCATCAGAATCGACCGGCTTGGTGAGAAAGGAATTAACGCCGACACCAGCCGCTTTTACTTCATCTTGCTCTTTGACGCTGCCAGTGATCATAATAATCGGTAGTTCAGCGTGGCGCGTATGAGCCCGGATGGCGCGCGCTAATTCGATCCCATCCATCCTTGGCATCGTCAGGTCAGTTATCACGAGATCAACTGGAAAGGAGTCGAGACGATGCAACGCCTGCTGGCCATCAAGCGCAGTAACAACAACATAGCCGTACTGTTCGAGCACAAAGCTCATCAAGCGATGACTGGGAACGTAGTCGTCAACTATCATGATAGTTGTCATGGCTGTTGTCTCCTCTATGCCAGACGTTTCATCAAATGCCAATGATTGCCGTCAGGGCGCGTAGTATAACTCACCCTATCCATAAGATGGCGGATCAGGAACATGCCATAGCCGTGAATTTGCGCTTCGCTAAGATTAGGTTGAGGCACCAGTTCCGGATCAAATGATTCGCCGGTGTCTTGCAGTTCGATTTCAAGCCTCAGCGGTTGCGGATGGAGGGCAAGCGTGATCGCAATACGTCCTTCGCCAGCGCGACGGTTACGATATGCATGGCTGACAATGTTGGTGCAGACTTCATGGGCTGCCAGTTGCACATTATATACTAATGCCTCATCAGACGCTCCTATCTGCCGCAGTAATTCAGCGATAGTTTCGCTCAGCAGATGGAGGTAGGCCGGGCGGGCCGGCAAATCAAGCCGGATGACTTCGCTGTGTTGCAGACTCACGGTGCTGCTCCTTTGAGCACGATGAGGGTTTGATCATCATCTTGCGGATGGCCGGCGCTAAATTGGTCGATGGCTCGAAAGAGAGCATCGGTAATGGCCTGCGCCGGTTGGGCGGCCAATTCATCAACTGCTACCAATAGTCGCTCGATGCCGAATAATTCATCTTGGTCATTGCGTGCATCGCTAAACCCGTCGGTAGCGACAATCAGGAGATCTCCGTCCTCTATCGCCAATGAACGGTTTTGAAAATGATTAACCGGCAAGATGCCAATCGCTGTGTTGTCGGCCAAGAGCAATTCAGCGCGTCCATTGCGTGGCCGGTAGATCACCGGAGCGTGGCCGGCGTTCGCATAAGTAATGACTCGTTCGGCATCATCATATTGGCCAACAAACACGGTTGCAAAGACGCCAATGCGGGTGAAGTCGTTGTAGAGATCTTCATTCGATTGTCGCATCACCAGCGCCGGCGTCGGCGCAGGCATAAATTGCGCTTTGCTATGGAGCGCGGTGCGCGTCATTGACATTAACAGCGCCGCTGAAACGCCCTTGCCACTAACATCGCCGATGGTAAAGATGAATGGGTGGTTCGGCAGGTTGATGAAGTCAAAGAAATCGCCGCCCACTTGCAGGGCTGGGCGTGAATAGGCGTAGATATCAAGACCGCTCACGTTGGGCAACGAGCGCGGCAGAAGATCAGTTTGCACGCGCCGGGCCAGATCCATCTCGCTGCGCAGCCGGGCTTGCTCGACCATCTCTTGGTATAACAAGATGCGCTCAATCTGGGCGCTTGCCTGATCGGCAATTGCCCGGCCAAGCTTCAATTCTGGCGTGCCGAACCGATCGGCGCGATCCATGATACCCAAGCATGCCATGACCATCCCGCGTACGCGAATTGGTATCAGCATCAGGTTGCGCACTCCGGGCGGGCGGCGCAAATCGCCATCTTCTTCACTTAATAACAGCGGACGATCTGCGGTTTGTAATTGCCAGTACAGCCGCCAGATCGCTTCGGTGTTCAAGCTATTCTCGGCTGATTGCACAATCAGCGGATCACCCCCATGCGTTGGGATATAAGCGGCGAATCCTGATCTACCCTTCAGCATGCGTTGCGCTTCGCTTACCACCGCAGTTAGGGTTTCGCGAATGGTTACTAGATCGCGCATTGCTTGGGTCAATCGGTAAAGGGCAAGTTGCTGATCTTGGCTCGTGACCAAATCTGCTGTTAGACACTGTAATTCGTATTCGAGCTGCAGGATGTAGCCGATTAAACTGGCGTCAGCTTGTAACCGCCGCCGTGCCGCCTCGTTCCGCAACCCGCTCAGGTGCAGCTCGCCGACAATCTCGTCATACTGGTAGATCGCAGCCGTGAGATCCGGCGGCAGCATACGTTGACCAGATGGCCAATAGACGAGAGGTCGGCCATGTTCGTAGACGCCGAAGGCTTGTGCCCCCTGCGCGATCCATGCTTCGGCAATCGTCTGTATCCGGCTGTATTGTGAACTGAGGAGGGAAACCAACATACAGCTGCTGCCTCAGGCGTTTAAGACGGCCAACGCATGGTCAGCGTCGACAAAAATGTTGAAGGCTCTGTCAAGGCGGGTCAGTTCAAAAATCATCAACACCGGGCGCCGTAACCCACAGAGAGCAAATTCACCCTTGCTCTGCTGACAACGTTTCATCGCTGAGACCAGCGTTGCCAATGCCGTCGAATCAACAAAGGTGGTTTCGCTCAAATCAACGAGTACTCGCGCACCGGGTGTTGCGGTTGCCTGTTCGAGCCAGTGTTGTACTGGCGGTACAGTATTTGCATCGAACCGGCCTTCGATTGCAAGAATTGCCACATTGTTGACTTGTTGCGGCTTCATTTCCATGGCCAACCATTCTCCTTACAGTAATAGTTCACTGTGACACATGCATGATAGTTGAGAAGTCAAATGGCGTGTGTTGCCTATTGACCTGTTGGTGGCGCGATATCTGCTGTGATCATCGTTTGGGCTGAAGCGCTTGACATTTTGGTCCGGCGCAGCCAAACAATGGGTGTACGCAATAGAATGTTGAGATCTTCTCGCCACGTGCGGATTGCACTATAGTATACATCGGCCACAATCACCGCATCGATCTCGCTGTTGGCTTGAACGTACCATAGCCCGGTAATGCCGGGCGGCGCATCATGTCGGCGTTGCTGCCATTCTTCGCTGAGCAATTCGGCTTCGGGAAGCGTCAATGGTTTGACTCCCACGAGTTGGAGTTCGCCGCGAATGACGTTCAAGAGTTCAGGCAGCCGGTGGAACTCATACCGTTCAAGCCATTCTCCAAACCAGAGATAGCGCCCATCTGGTCGTCGGGTGCGCCAGCGCCAAAGCGTGAACGACCGCAGCGTCGTTTGCCCATTGGCCAGCACCACTCGTTCACCTGCGCACGGTACGCCAATCAATGGGCGCCCGCCGTTGCCGATGGCGGCGAGCAGGCCGCTCAGCAAGAGCAGTGGGCTCAGGATGATCAGCAAGAAGAATGCTCCTAACCGATTGATTACGCTCGCAATCCGGCTCACGCTCGCCGTCACTGCCGATACCCGCCCAATCAGGAACGGATCGACCACTGCTGTCTGTTCACCAGTGTCGGGATCGATGATCATACCCGGATAGACAATGCGCCGGTTGACGTTGACTAATTGGCCGACGTAGGTGTCAGGCCAAATCGTGCTCATTGTGACCGTAGCTTCATCATCGATCATGCAACCGGCGCCAATCACCGCGCCGGGGCCGAGTTCGCTGTCGCGCCCAATCCAACAGTTATCGCTAATGTACAACGGCGGTGCAATTCGCGCGCTGGGATGAATCGAGGCGTTGCGCCCCACCCAGATGCCGGGGGCAATCTGGCGCCCGCTGATTGATGGATACCGCACAGTTTCGCTTGGCCCGTCTGTGATTGCCGCATCCGCAGCCCGGTATGCGCTGTAGAGAAAGACCTGTTGCGCAGCGTGGTAATCGGCCAATGTGCCGAGCGGGTTCCAATAGCCGTCGAATGTAAAGTTCCCCACTAACTGGCCCTGTTCAAGCAGACGCGGCAGGAGATCGGTTGCGATGTTGCAGCGGCTGCGGAGCGGAATCTGAGCGATCAGCGCCGGTTCAACGATGTAGGCCCCGGTCAATTCCGGCGCATCGAGACTATGTGCTGCCGGCACAATGGTGCTGATGAGGCCATCCGGTGTTATGTGTGCGCGTAGACCAGTTTGCTGATCGCGCGGCGTGTGGCTGATTGCAGTGATGAGCGCGCGGTGGCGTTGGTGCTGGGATAGCGCCGCTTCAATCGGCAAGTCGATAATTGCAGCCCCCGGCAGCACAAGGCAAGTCTCATGCACTAACGGCCCGGCCCAACGCAGCGCGCCGCCATCGGCCCATGCTTCGGGCAAGGTGATATATTCAATCTCAACTCCCCAACGCCGGCCGCTGCCAAACGCTGCTGTGATGAGAGCGCTCTGTTCATGCAGTGCGATCAGGATTCGTTTGATGCCGGCGCGAGCCAGTAGTTCTACTGTAGTTACCATCACTGGCCGTTCAACCACCGGCAGCAAGACGTTTGGCAATACTCTAGTCAAAGGCGGCAACCGGTGTTCTTCAGCCGTCGCAAGTAACAACGCTATCGTCATTGCTTAGCACCTTCTGTTGCAACAGTTGCAGTCATCAACGGCGCCGCCGTCGCTGCCGGCACATCGGCGAAGATCGACAGCACCTGATCGAGCTTCACTAACTGGAGTGTGCGCAAGACATCACGTGCGCACCCGGCGATGCGGAGGGCGCTGCCCAGCTCACGCGCCTGCCGGTCGAGCTTCACCAATGAGGCCATGCCGGCGCTGGCCATAAAGGTTGTCGTGCTGCAATCGATGATCACGCGCCCGCCCTGTTCCAGCACTACGCTGGCCTGTGCCAGCAAGGCGGGCGCAGTAGCTGCGTCAAACAGCCGTGGCGCGGTGATGATGGTCCAGCCATGAGTGACCGGTGCTGGTAGTTGCGTCTGTTGGTGTTGTTCGATCCATGCGGTGATTGCCGGCAAATCGGTGAAACGCTCGAAGAACCGGTCAAGCTTGAGCAGATCAAGCAAGCGGTTAATCGGTTCTTGTACACGCAACAGCAAGATATCGCCGCCATTGGTTCGAGCGCGCTTGGCCAATGCCACCAATGCGCCTAGCGCTGAACTGTCGAGAAATTGGGTGGCGCTGAGATCAAGGATGATATACTGATTCGTTTCCAGCAACCGATTGGCCTCTTGAGTAAACGGCTCAAGACTGCTCACGTCGAGTCGCGAGCCAACGGCTAGCACAGGCCATGGAATGACCGGCGTTGGCGCGGCAGGCGGCGCTGGCGGTGGGGCAGGCGCCTCTCGCGGAACCATGCTTAAGGTGTTGCCGCGCTGCATTGCCCACCACTGGCGCAGGAAGAAATAGCCAAAGTAGATGAAGTCGTGAACATACCGTTTCCACAATCGGCGTGGTTCCTGCGCAAGGCGGTAGACCCACTCTAGCCCGGTTCGTTGCATCCAGAGCGGCGCTCGTTTGGTAACGCCGACAATCATATCGAAGGTGCCGCCGACCCCAATCGCGATCGGTACCCGCAGCTCGTGGGCATACATCCGGATCCACTTCTCTTGCTTGGGGTTGCCGAACGCAACCAGCACAATATCAGGCTGTGCCGCTTTCACGGCTTCTACCACCGATCGATCCATCTCGAGTACCGAGCTTGGCGGTGGCGAGAGCACGCCGGCTACCCGCAGACCGGGATAACGCTCTTGTAAGATGGCGGCAGCTTTGGCCGCCACCCCCTCACGTGCGCCAAGGAAAAAGATCGAATAGCCGCGTTGCGCTGCTCGTTCGGCTAGCGCTGGCACCATATCGGCGCCGGTGACCCGGCCGGGTAATGGCCCGCCGAGCAGTCGCGATGCCCATACCAGCGGCATGCCATCGGCTGTGGCCATATCCGCCTCTTGCAAGATACGCCGTAATTCGGGATCGTGGAGGGCGTTGACCACAAAATCGGCATTGACCGTAGCGATCTGGTGCAGCCGGCCAGTGGCTCGCCCAGTCGCGACAAATTCATCGCAACGGTCGAGCGCTTCAGCCATGGTCAGATTGTCAATTGGCACTCCTAAAATGACGAGCAGTTTGCGCATGTCTTTCCATCCTCGTCAATACGCGCCGCGACCGAGCAAGACCGCTGGAATAGTGCGGAGCAGGATTTCAATATCTTTCCAAATGCTCTGCTCGGCAATGTATTGCAGATCGAGTTCGACCCAGCGCTTGAAATCGAGATCGCTGCGCCCTGACACCTGTTGCAGCCCGGTAATGCCCGGAATTGCATGCAACCGGCCAAGCTGCTCATAGGTGTATTTGGCAACTTCGCTGGGCAGCGCCGGGCGTGGCCCGACCAGACTCATGTCGCCTTTCAGCACGTTGAAGAGCTGTGGCAGTTCGTCAATGCTCAATTTACGGATCACCCGGCCAACTTGTGTCACGCGCGGATCGCGCTTCATTTTGAACACGGGGCCGTCGGCTTCATTTTGGGCTTGCAATTCACGCAGCCGCTGTTCGGCATCAACATACATCGAGCGAAATTTATAACAATAGAAATGTTCGCCGTCTTTCCCGACCCGCACCTGCTTGAAGATTACCGGACCCGGCGATTCAAGCTTGATCAAGATCGCGGTAATCAGCATGATCGGTGCAGTTAACACAATTGCAATGCTGGCAACGGTAATATCCAAAACGCGCTTGAGTCGGGTGAGGAGCTTGGTGCGAATGACCCAGAGCGAGAGGGTAAAACGCAGGCGTTGGTTGGCGCGGTTGCGCTGAAATCGCCGTTTTGCAAAGATTTCTAACATACGCTGACTTTTGGCATCGTAGCTTGTTGGAATTGGTTTAGTTGTGCTCATACCTGACACCTCTCCGGTTTTGTTCGTTCTTACTATATACCAGCAAGCGAACAAAATGCTTACACGAAAAGATCTGGCGGTGACGAATATGTCACGCTGCCGGCAATCTTTGTGCGGTGTTCGTACTATACTGCTGCATGGTATATACTCGCTTTTTTGCGTGATAAGTGGCAGCTTGTAAACTGTCATCCAAAAGATTGTTTTTTGTTAATAGACGGTTATCTTTCGTTAGCGTTGCGACGTTGTTTGCAGCATATCAACGCTCTTCGGTTTCCATGCGCTTGTCCATGCATATAACCATTGATTTGTCAGCTTGCGGTGGCATAGTAAGGATGGCGAATCGGTTTTCGATTGAGCGTTCTTGTTCTATCGTGATGAGGTTCTTGTATGGCAACGGTTTCCCGCTGGCTTTGGATCGGGTTTGTAATCATATTAGTCGCTTGCCAAGCGCCGGTTTCGGCTCCGGCGCCAACGGCCGTGGCTCCAGCCGGCCCCACGGCGCCGGCATTATCGCCTTCGGCTGTGCCGGCGTCGCCAACCGCAGCGCCAGCTAGCCCCATGATTATGATCGATCCAAGCGTGGCGCGTCCATTTGCCCGGGAATTGCTCGGCGCCAACGTTCCGGCATGGCTTAATCCATATCGTCTGAATGATGAAACATTTATGAGCCGCACAGCCGAGCTCGGCCTGACGTTGTTACGGATGCCGGGGGGAAGCTGGAGCAATGCTTACGCATGGGCCGATTGTGAGACGGGTGGGGAAGGTTGCTATTGGCCGTGGGCGGCAAAGCCGTCTGATTTCCTCCGGTTTGCGCGTACAGTAAACGCCGAGATAATCTGGACGGTCTCGATCAACGGTTCAGCGCAAGAAGCAGCAGCGTTAGTGGCGTTTTTCAATGGTTCTATAGATGATGAACGACCAATTGGGCCGGATTCTCGCGGGCGTGATTGGCAGACAGTAGGCCATTGGGCGCGATTGCGCGCCGAAGTGGTTGGTCAAGAGCCGTTTCCGGTTCGCTACTGGGAAATTAGCAATGAAGTGTATGGCGCAAAGCGCGAGATAGGGCCGAATTGTTCAGAGTGGGGTTGGGAAGATGTCTGGACGTGCGATGCCGATGAATATCTGCGCGGCGCAACGTTTAACGGGGTAGCCTATGATGGCTATCTCGCCTTTTACGATGCGATGAAAGCGGTTGATCGCTCGATTCAGATCGGCGCAGTCGGGGTGGAAAAGCCCGACGATTGGAGCGATTGGGGCAATCGCGTCATTGCCGGCGCTGGCGAGAAGCTTGATTTCTACGTTGTTCACTATTACCCGTACTTCCAACCGCCCGAAAACCCGGCCGGCGCGTTGCAGCAGCCGCAACGCAGTTGGCCGAGGATCATGGCTGATCTGCGCGCCGCATTCGATCGCCATCTTGGCCGGCAAGTGCTGGTAGCTGTCACCGAGTACAATCTCGTTTCATTTCAAGACAGCGATAACGGCCAATTGATGCGGCGCGCGGTGAATCTGTTCTTTATCGCCGATACTATCGGCCAGATGGCGGTTCACGGCGTTGCAATCGCCAATCAGTGGGATTTAGCGAATGGGCGAGCCTATAATGGCACTGACTATGGCTTGCTCGATGCCGATACCTTTGCGCCCAATCCCCAATACTATGCCCTGCTGCTCTGGAGCCAGTTTGGTGATGAATTGCTGGACGTGCAGCATCCGTTTGATCCAGCTACGACATTGAGCGTGTATGCTGGCCGGCGCGCCGATGGCTCATTAACCCTGCTAGCGCTTAACAAGACCGATCAGTCGTTGACGGCCACGATAGCGTTGCCAGCAGGTGATTGGCAGATGTCTGCCACCGTGGTAAGCGCGACCGATTTGCTCGCCGAGACGGTGACGCTGGCCAAATCAGAAGCGTTGCTTGTCGCTAGCGGCGACTCTTATACCTTTGCGCCCTATACGCTGACGCTTCTCACATTTGTCATCCCTCAATAGAGCAATAGAGGAGGAAGGTGATGCGTAGAGTATCGTTGTTAATTATAGCAGTCATTCTGGTTCAGGCTCTGGTCCCTGCTCAAGATGCTAGCGCTGAAATTCTCGATCCCGGCTCCGGCGGCTGCCCGATCAATACGATCGTGGGTGGTGCCAATCTGGTACAAAACGGTGATTTTGCCCAAGGTGTGGTGGGCTTTACCTCAAACTTGATCAATCGAGGTCATAGCGTCTACCCTGATGACTCCAACGGTGGCGGTTTCTCGATCCAAACGGGTACTGTGGTCTATCCACCCTTCGAGGCCAATCCGTATCTATATGGCCGCCCGTTTCCCGGCGACCCGCAGCGTGATGTGCCGCCGTCAGATACCTATTTCTACTCAAACCCTAGCGAAGCGAATTACCTCGCCGGCAATGGCCGGGTCAATTTGTGGACGCAGGTCGTGGCGGTAGCTCCCAACACCACCTACAATTTCTTTGCCTATTTCGACAATTTGCTCGACCCGGTGAAGAGTGCCAATGGCACTGCCGATCCGCTTATCGAGCTGCGCGTCAATAACCTATCAGTAGGTACGACGAGGGTCCCCAAGACACCTGATCGCTGGGTGCCGATCCAGTTTGCATTTACCACTGGTAACAATGTGACGAGCATCACCTTACAGATTGATAGTTTGACCAACAGCACCTTTGGCGATGATTTCGCCATGACCCAGATTAACCTCAAGCAGTGTGTGAGCGGAGTTGGCGTGGCGAAATATGCCTTCCCGCCGGTCGCCGAAACGCGCAACGGTGAAGAGGGTTTCCGGCTAGAGTACTGGATCACGTTCCGTAACTTGGGCGCTAATCCGGTGGCAGACGTACAAGCAATGGATGATCTCGCTACTGTGTTTGCCAGCGCCGAAGCATGGGAAGTTGTTTCACTCAGCTCAATGTCTGAAAGCGGGTTTGCCGTGTTTAATGTCAATCCGTCATTTGACGGTCAGCACGACCTTGAACTATTGGCGGCCAATCAGAGTTTGGCTCCCGGTCAGCGGGCGCGTTTGAGCTTGGTCGTTTGGGTGCAGCCACCGCCGGGGCCGGTCGTGTTTCGGAATGTCGTCAATCTGGTTGCCCGCTCAGGAAATGTTACCGTCACCGATGTTTCGATGCCCGGTTTTGATCCTGATCCTAATCATAACGGTGATCCCAGGGAAGAGGATGAAATCGGCGCTACGATCTCCATCTTCTCACCGTTTAAGTATTGGGTGCCGATTGTCACCCGGTAAACTTTACGTAAGAGTGCGGATCGGCTTAGCCGGTACCCCTCCCACCAAGGTGTTGGCTGGCACCGAACGATTGACCACACTGCCGGCAGCGATCACGCTGCCGGCGCCAATCTTGATGCCGGGCAGCAGCAAGGTTCGCGCACCGATCCATGCGCCAGATTCGATGGCTACCGGTGCGGTGGTTAGCGGGCCGGCGCGATGTTCAGCAGCGCCCATTGTATGCGAAGCGGTCAGAATCATCACTTCGTGACCAACACCCACGTGATCGGCAATCGTGATGCAATCGTTCAGATCAAAAAAGCAATCGGTGTTGATAATACAATGTTGGCCGATCTGAAGCCGGCGGTGGATCGGGCCGTACCCGTGGAAGCGCATCGGCCCCATGATGACCGTGCCGTAGCCGATGGCGAAGCCAGCTAACCGAAGCAAGCGCGGTCGTAAGCGCGCTGCCGTATAACGCGGCAGCAAGCGAATCAGGCTGTTCATAATGATCAAGCGCGGCTGCCAAGCACCGAGCTCTTCATCCACGATCCGGCGGAGTTTAGCGATACGTGATTCTGGCATGGCGTTCTCCTCGCGTGATAGCCGGCTTACAGCGGTTATTGTGCCAGATCAATGGGTTTGCTGCTAGCGGCTTGACGCCGGCTAACGAAACTGTTAACTGCTTGGGTGTGGTTGCGCGTGGTGAATGTGGCCCATTGATGCCGTTCTAATGCCATGCGTGGCTTTTGACACTGTCAAGTTTGCCTTGCACTGCATAACGAATTAACAAGCTTGTATTCATGCAAAGAGCGTTTATAGCTGGTATGATGCATGTAGCATGAGCAAGGCATCGTTCATGAGATAACTCAGCAAGAGGGATGTAGCGTATGGTTCGTTTGATCATTCTCAGATTATTAGAGAGCTTTTTCCGCCGCCCATTGCTCAATCTCGCTCCATTCGCCATTGCGCTCATCTTGGGTGCCGGTTACATCTTTCTCTCACCGCCCGAATACCTGTCGAGCGGTAAGATCTATGTCGAGAAAGATAGTCTACTCGCCTCGCTCACTTCCTCGAATACCGATGTCTCGTGGTGGGTAACGCCGGCACAGGCCACGGCCAACGAGTTGGGTGAATTGCTGGCGACGAATGCCTTTGTCCGTTCGGCGATCCAGCAGACTAAACTCGAACCGCTGATGGCTGGCGGCCCAGAGGTGGTATGGGAAACGTTCACCTTCTTTCGCCGTGAAGTCAGCATCAACTCGCTTGGTGATAAGTTGGTCGAAATCCGGGCCACGACTGATGATCCCGAACTCTCGTATCAGTTGGTAGTGGCAACAATGGATACTTATCTCAAGTGGAAACTAAACACTGATTTCCAAGAGAGCGTAGCGGCGCAGAAATTTTTCGAGAGCTTGATTGCGCCGTATCAAGCCGAAGTTGATCAGGCCCGGCAGGCATTGATCGACTTTCTCAGCAACAATCCCGAACCGGTGCGCGGCGAACGCCCGCCCAGCGAGCAGTTCCAGCTTGATCAGTTGCGGGCAGCACTGGAGCGGGCTGAAGAGCGATTGATCGCCGTGCGCGAAAATGAAGAGAGCGCCCGGTTGGCGCTGGTAAAGAATGAGAGCCTGATCCGGCAGACGTATCAGATCATCGACCAGCCCGAATTGCCGCAGAAAGCCGAATTCTCGCTCACCGGCTTCGTCAAGAATATGATCATCTTTGTCGCGATTGGCGTATTCTTGTCGGTCAGTCTGATCGGCGGCGGCGCGCTGCTCGATCGTAGCTTGCGCTTCCCGGTCGATGTGCGTCACGGGCTTAATGTGCCGCTCTTGGCGCTCGTGCCGTTTAATCAAGAGGTAACGCCGCCGGCTGTAGTCGCGGCAGCCGCGCCCGAAGCGGAGCGGCCTTCGCTGCAGCCGCAAGAGGTGTGATTGGCCGTGGAAATCGCTTTCGGGCCCTGTCTAGATGTGCTAACGGGTGCAGATGCGCTGAGCCGGCCCATTGCTTGCAAGGAATGAGGTTATGTTAAAATTGCGGAAAAAATCCGCCACGGCGGCCCCCGCTGAATTACCGTTGCTGATCGAGACGGCCAATGGCAGTCTGCGCCGCATCTTTGCCGGCCCGCAGATTAGCCAGCTTCGCCGGATGGTGACCGATTTGCTCGTCGGCCAGCGGTTGCCTGACCGGATCGGCTTCACGGCAGCATTGCGCGGCGAGGGGGTTAGCTACATCACCTTAGCCAGCGCTGTCACTCTTGCCCATGATACTGGCCGGCGGGTTTGCGCCGTCGAATTCAATTGGTTGGCGCCGGGGATGCTGACCAACCTTAACCCGCCACCGCTAGCCAGCGGACGGGGCAAACGCCGGGAACCAGCCCCGACGCCGACGCCGCTGCCGGTATTGCCCGGTGTGGCTGAAGTGTTGCGCGGGCAAGTTACCCTCGATGAAGCATTGCTCGCTACGAACCATGCTGGGTTGTGGTTGCTGCCCGCTGGCGCTGCGACGGTTGAACAACGACCGCTGCTGGCCCGCAGCGCCGAATTGCGATCCCTGCTCAACACGCTTAGCGAACGCTTTGATCACGTGTTGCTCGATGTGCCGGCGGTGTTGGAAGTCAGTGACTCGTTGGCGCTCGTCGCTTTGGCAACCGCATGTGCGCTCGTTGTGCGCCAGGGGGTGACACCGATCACCGAGGTGCAACGTGCGCTCAACGACATTCAGCATGTGCCAGTGTTAGGGGTGATCCTTAATCAAGCGCAGATTGCAACCCCGCGCTGGATCCATCGCCTCATTCCACAGGAGTAAGGCATGAAGTTCTTTGTCGCTTTTTTAGTGTTGTGCTTGTTCATTGGTGTGCTAACACCGCATTGGCGCATGCGTGATCTGGTGCCGCTGATGATCGTGTTGAGCGCTGCAGTGGTTGCTGCCTACTACTTCTTTAACCTCATTTGACCGGTATCTAGGCCAGCGTGGCATTATGCTTGATCTGCTCGTTCCCCGCTATCCCGATGTCATGACTGTCGCCCGCCGTAACGAACGGCGCTGGTGGATCCTGTTTATGGCCGTGGTGGCGCTAACCGGCGTGGTGATGCTCTTGTTGCGCCGCCGGATAGCGCCCGAATCGGTGCTGGCCTTTTTGCTTTTCGGCGGGGTGCTGCTCGCGACTGCGATCCAACCGCGCTTCGGCCTGTATGCCATTCTTGGTTTGACCCTGTTTGGCGATCGCTCGCTGCACCCGTGGTATCCCTTCACCAAGAATCTGTCCAGTCTCGAGTCGATCATGTATGTGTCCGACTCGTTTTCGTTTAGCCCGCAAGAGCTGACAATTGTTTGGACACTGGTGGTATGGTTTGTGCGTGCGGTGGCGGAACGGCGGTTGCGGATTCATTTTGGCCCGCTCTTTTGGCCGGCGGCGCTCTTTTTGATCTTTAACGCGATTGGCTTGGGGTACGGGTTAGCCAATGGCGGTAATCGCGTGATTGCGCTCTGGGAAGTGCGTTCAATCTTTTACTTGCCGCTCATGTTGCTGTTGGCGAGCAATCTGATCGAAACGCGCGCCCAATTGAATACGCTTTTTTGGGTTGCGACCGTGGCCTTGTTTGCCAAGGGGATGGCCGGCGTTTGGTATGTGCATGATGTGTTGAAGTGGGATTTGGAGGGGGTGGAGCGGATCGCCGAGCATGCGATGTCGATCCACTTCAATTTCTTCTTTGTGCTCTTGATTGCGGCGTGGCTCTACTATGACACCACCGCCCGTCGTTTCTCAATGGTCTTGATGGCGCCGTTTGTGCTGTTTAGCCTTGTCGCCAATTTTCGCCGTGCTGGCTTTTTGACCTTGGGGATGGCAATTGGCTTGATTGTGTTGCTGCTTTATCTCGAACATCGTCGCCTGTTTTATCTGATTGCGCCAACCGGTGCAATAGCAGTGGCGGCATATTTGATGATCTTCTGGAACAATGAGGGGCCACTCGGTATATTAGCTCGGGCCGTGCGCTCAGTGATCGGCCAAGCGAGCGCCCGTGATGCAGCCTCGAATATCTATCGGGATTTGGAAAATATTAATATTATGTTCACCATTCGCCAAGCGCCGTTAACAGGTATCGGCTTTGGCAATAAGTTTTACATGATTGTGCCGATGCCTGATATTAGCTTCTTTGAATGGTGGGAATATATCACGCATAACTCGATTATGTGGGTTTGGATGAAGATCGGTGTGATCGGATTTTATGCACTCATCCTCCTATTAGCGCTTACAATGCTCTATGGGGCGCGGATGGTGCGATTAATGCCGCGTGGTCAATTGCGAGTGTTTGCGCTTACTGCGACCCTCTATATCTTTACCCACTTTGTCTATGCCTACGTTGACATGTCATGGGAAGGTGGCAGCATGGTGTTTGTCGGTACAATGATGGGTGTGATCAATGCGATGCCGCAAATTGCCGCCAGCAAGCCGGCACCGGTGAGGCCATGGCGTGTGTTCCAGCCGCCCTCTGATCGCAGCTAGTGGTTGTTGAGATGAGTTGGATGTTACTGGCGACGCAGTATGCCAACGTTGGCCCTCAATCATCGCCCGCCGCTAGCGGTGCAGCTATCTCTCACTAGCGGGATGCTTGTGATTGGCGTTTGTATGTCATTGTGCGGGCGTTTCCCAGCTCAATGCAGGCCATGACTTCCGGGAAGCATACAAATCGCTGTGTCGATATGCGTTCGCAGCACCGAAACGATAGTGGCTGTCAGCAATAGGCTTCTTCAAAACAATCGTTCCGCTAGGTCTGCGCTCTTATTCAGAGGTCGTATGCGTGTGCGGCTTGCTTGTTTCATTCTTTGCCTGCTTATCGCCCTGACCGGTTGTGGCCGCCGTGTGGGCTTTGACCCGCCAACTATTGTTGCCCCCACGCCAACTATCGCACCCTTTTTTCAAGAACGCCCAACTGCTACTCCGTTTATACCACTGCTGACCTTCACGCCATGGCCAACGCATCTAGCGGCAACTGCTACTGCCGTGACCAGTAATGACACGAGTAATCTTCAGATCGTGCCGGTCTACCGTGACGACCTCAGTCCGGGTTGGAGTGTGGAGCACAGCGCGTTGTTGAGCAGTTTGTCGCTAACCCAGACAAATGTTATCGCGCTGGGTCGAGCCGCGATTGCAGTCACGCCGAGTGAGAGCACCGGCATCCTCTTTTTCACCCTCACCCGCGAGAGCGGAATTGAGTTGCGGCGCGATCAAGTGGCGGCGCTGCGGCTCCGGCTGAGCGGCGGCGATACACCGCTTGCCAATGATGCTATGACGATTTCAGTGGTGGGGAGCAATCGCGTGCCGTATTGGATGCCTGACGATAATTCAGTAACGTTGGAAGGACGGGTGACTGATAGTGCCGAGCCGCTCTTCCCTGAAACCCGCCTCTACTTTCTCGGTCTCAATCGCGCAATTGCGCCTGGTGAGTGGGCCGAGGTTTATGTCTGGCTTGATGATCTGATCTACGAGCCGGAATATGCCTACGTAACCGGTTTTTACCTCAAAACGAGCAGCGATCTCGTGCCGCAATATTACGTCGATCAGATCGAATTCCTCGTGCGCGCACCGTAGTAGAGGCACACTGCCGTGTGCCTCCAAAAACACACCGCAGTGCGCCTCCAAAAACATCCGTGTGTCCTTACGACCGGTTCCGCGCGGTGCGGATCCAATCACGTGGTTTGATGCCGAGTGCGAGCCGCGCATAGAGCCACAACTTCCACACAATGAAAAATGGTGTAAATAGCAACGATCGGTAAATCGGCCACGGCGCGCGCACGAGGATCAAGCCGCTGAGGATGTAGACGATCTGACCGCCGAGAATGAACCCAGCCAGCGCCAACGCTGCAGGATCGCGCAAGGCTACTGCGGCGAGTGCAATCAGAATGCTCGCGCCGGTCACTACTGAGAAGGGCGGGATGAGTTGCTCGATGGCGGCGTCGATCAAGAGAAAACTACGCCTCCGGATCCCTTCGCGGAGGAGTTGGGGCACGTAGTTGCGCACCATCTCCATCCGGCCTCGTTCCCACCGCTCGTTTTGGCTTTGTGCCGCGCGCAGACTATCGGGCATCTCGGCCCACACCACCGCGTCAGGCGCGAACATTGCCCGTTCGCCGGCCAAAATCAAGGCCATGTGGTACTCTATGTCTTCAGTGAGCGAGGCCGTCCAGCGGTGGCGACGCACAATCTCGGCGGCAAAGACCATGCCGTTGCCCTTCAACCCGGTTGACCCGCCCAGCACCATCCGGCCTAGCGGACGCAGGTAGTGCAGGACGATCAGCGCCACGGCCCGAATTCCGGCGCTCCACGCGCCTTCGGGTTGGCGCACCGTGTAATAAGCCTGAATCACCCGTTCACCGCGAGCGAGGCGGGCATCCATGACCCGCAAGAAATTGGTCGAGACGACCGAGTCAGCGTCGAGAATGACAAGCGCGTCATGCGGCACATTGCGTTGCCAAATCTGCTGCAATAGCCACTCGAGCGCATACCCTTTGCCGCGCAGCGTTTGATCGAAGCGTTCGTACACCTGCGCGCCGTGAGGTTTGGCTACAGCGGCAGTGCGGTCGGTGCAGTTGTCGGCGACCACGTGAACGTTGTACAGCTCACGCGGATAGTCGAGTTGGTTGAGGTTGGTCAGCAGATCAGGCAGCAGCCGCTCTTCGTTGTGAGCCGGGATCATGATTACGAAACGGGTCGTGGGCCGGTCACGTAGCGGTGTTGTGCGACGGGCAAAGAAGGCGGCAATCGTCAACAACAGCAGATAAGCAACGATCAACGCCAGTGCGCCGCCGATGATCCAGTAGCCAATCGCCAGCACTTGCCACACCAACGACATCATAGCCGTTCCCTTTGCTTGGTAGAGAGGGGTTCAACCCCAGCTTCAGCCAGCGTCTCGTACAGCAGATCGGTTAAGCGAACGGCATAATGGTCAAGGTTCATCCGCTCTTCGATCAGCCGGCGACCAGCGCGCCCCATCCGGGTCGCGGTTTCCGGTTCGGCTAGCAGCCGTTCGATCGCGGCGCGCAAGGCTGCCGGATCGCGCGGCGGCACGTATAACCCGTTCTCGCCGTCGACAAGCACATCGGTCTGGCCGGGAGTGCGAGTACAAATCACGGCGCGCTCCATTGCCATCGATTCAAGGATGGCGGTCACGCCCGCTTGAAACTCCACCGGTTCCAGCGGCATGACCAAAAACCGGCTGTCGCTGTAGAGTTGGCGTAGTTCGTATTGGCTAAACTTCTGCACACGGACATTGGGCGGAATGGCCTGACCTTGGGTGCTATCGCGTTGTTTCGACCACGGGCTAGCCGCGGCGACCACTACGTCAGCGTTGAGACCATCGACAGCGCGCAGTAACGTGGGGTAGTCGCGCCGTTCGAGGCCAACCGCGCAGATCTGGGGCCGCGGCGTAGGTCGGGGTGGGGCGAGACGGGGGTTGAAGAAGCGGTCATCAACCATAAATGGCGTAAAGGGCACCCGCTGTTGCGGCAGGTTCCAACGGCTGGTAATGAACCTTTGTTGCCATGTTGAATAAACCGCGAAGCGATCAATATGGCTCTGGACGCCAAATCGGTCGAGAAAGACCATCTTCTTGGGCACCGACAGGATATGCACGATCATTAGGTGGCGCGGTCGCCGATTGGGGCTAAAAAACTTGAGCAATGCCGCTAGCGGCAACCCAACCTGCTCGCCATCGGTGAAGATAGCCTGATAGTGATGGCGGCGGGTAAAACAGGCCCATGCCAGCATCAAATTTGGCCCGCCCAATTTCTCAAATAGGCGACCAACGACGCCGCTGGTGGCGCGGGCTATGCGGTAATCGAGCAGATCCGCATCGAAGTGACGGGCTAGCTCAAGGTAATCGGCGCGCGGGCGGCGTCCGGCTGCAATCTGCTGTTCAAGATCGGGAGGAATCACTCCCGAAACGGTGAGCAAAACATGATTCACGCCGGAATCCTCTCTTGCATGCGAGTAAGCTCAATTTCACCTTTGATCACATCAAGTAGCCGGCCAGCATTACGGCCTGCGTCATAATGCCGGATGACATGGGCTTGTGCCCGTTCGCCGAAATGGAGTCGCTCGTCAGGATGCGTGACCAAACGGCGCAACGCTTCGGTAAGCGCGGCTTGATCTCCAGCAGGAATAAGCAGACCGGTCTCGCCATCACGCACGATTTCAGGAATAGCGGCCACGCGAGTGCTAATGGCAGGCAAGCCGGCTGCGGCCGCTTCCGACAATACCATCGGCAGGCAGTCACCAAACGTTGGTAGGGCAAAGATGTCAGCTTGAGAGTAGAGCGCTTTAAGAGCTGCGCTGTTCGGTTGCATGCCGTGGTAGACAAAGACTCCTTCTCCCGCTGGCACGTGATCTTTTGTCACAAGATGCAGCTCGACGCCGAGCGGGCGGAGAGCTCGGAAGGATTCGAGCAGCAGTAAGCCGCCTTTGCGTTCCAAATCGGCCCCCACGAAGAGAATTTTCACCGGTCCATCGTGCCGTGTGTGTGGAGTGGGGCGTTGCCACTCATACACATTCACGCCGGGCGGAATGACAGTAATCTTATCTGCCGGTACGCCGTAGCCCTCGATCAGCCCCTCTTTGGCCCACTGGCTCCATGTGACTAAATGGCGCGCCAGACAAAAGCAGCGCCGGTTGAGCCGCCACTTGAGCTGTTCGAGCCATTGCGGACCAGACTCATGCTGGTAATAAGGGCCGAGCTGGTCGTATTGCAAGGGTGTGGCATCTAGCGAAACAATGCTGGGGTAACGGCGGAGCCAATCGGGGTTTAATACCGCCGGCACCTGCGTGTGGAAAAAGAGGGCATCGATGGTCGCGTATTTGGCCAGCCGGCGTAGCGAATGGCGAGTGCGCAAACCGGCGCGCACTGTCCAGTTGCTTTTGTAAATCGGTATTTGTGCCGCGATCCCGCTTGTCTCGAACGGGATCAGTGCCCAGTGTGGCCGCACGTCAGGATCGCGCCGGACGTTTGTCTGCAAGTTTTTGGCATGCGTGACGTGACCAAGAGCTTGCTCAAGCACAAAACCAATGTTGTACAACGCTGAGCCATTCATCTTGATTGCCTGCCGAATCTAGAGAAGCTGTCTCGCTTGAACGAAAACCTGCCTGCCTGTGACGTTGAGTATAGCGAATGAGCATAACCTTAACGTTAATCTGACGCTCGATCGGGTTGCAATGTTGTCATACCGCTTGGCACGGTGCTGAACCATGCATCTGCCGGTATGTGGTATATCTACAGGTGCAATAATGATGGTCTGATGGCAAAAGGAACCGGCATGCGCGTACCTCTGCTGATCGCATTCCTGCTCACTAGTCTGATCGCGGCTTGTGCTGCGCCGCCGCCGCCAACACCGGCGCCGGTGACGCCTAGCACGACGGCGGTCGTGCTAAATGAAGTGATGTTTACCGAACTCGGCGTGCGATTGCGTCTGCCGGATGGATGGCAGAGCCGGGTGGAAGGGAGTGCGTTACGTATTGCCCCTGATGCGGCTACTCTCGCGACCGGTGTGATCAATGGGCCGGTAATTGCGCTCGATACGACGCCATTGGCGGCGCTGACCGCGCAATACGGCCCGGCGGCGGCTAACCCAGAGACGGTGTTTGAACTGGCGAGTAGTTTGATCCAGTCGGCTGGCTATACGATTGGGCCTACCCAAGCGGTGCAGATCGGCGCGGCCCAAGGGTTGGCCGCCGATCTCAGCGGCCCGGCCAGTGCCGGCCGGTTGTGGGTGTTGGTTGATGAGATGCGGGTGGTGCGCGTGTTGGCTCAAGCGGCGGCCGCCGACTGGGAAGCTGAACAACCGATCATTGAACGGATCGTGGCTTCGCTGGAGGTGTTGCCGTTGCCTACTCCCACCCCGACGCCGGTTGATGTGGCTGCCCAGCCGCAAATTGTGCGTTCAGGGCCGCCGGGCTTTGTGCTGCGGCTGGGTGGTCGCAGCGGCCCAGCCAATAGCCGGTTTGTCGCCGTGCGCGGGCTGGCGGCAGCGCCCGATGGCGCGCTCTACCTCGCCGAAAGCGGGCGCGGGATTTGGGTCTTTGCTCCTGATGGCATGCTGCGCACCACCTTCGGCGCCGATGAATTGCTCGACGCTTACGATGTTGCGCTTGGTCCGAACGGCGATCTCTACGTCGCCGATTACGGACGCAACGCGATTGTCCGCTTCAGTGCCGATGGCGCGTTTCTTGGCCGGTGGGGCGGCCACGGCGATGCCCCCGACCAGTTTGGCCTGTCGGCGCCGCAACGGATCGCCGTTGGTACGGATGGCAGCGTGTACGCGCTTGATACCCGTCTCGGCCTTGATGGTCTAGCCGCTAGCAGTATTGTCCGCTTTAGCGCCGAAGGCCGTCTGCTGGAACGGATTGCCTTGCCGCCCGATCTCGCGCCTGCAGACTTGGTGGTGGATCGCAGCGGCGCGATCTATCTGGCCGAGAGTTTTGCCGGTGCGATCGTTAAATTGGCCCCTGACGGCAGTGTGCTGGCCCGTTGGGGTGATCCAGCCGATCCTGCCCGATTGGCTGGGCCGGTGCTCGATATTGACCGCGCTGGATACCTCTACCTCGCCACCTATGCCGGCACGATCCTGCGCCTTGCTCCGGACGGCACGATTGTGGCCCGTGGCGGCGCGCCGGCTGCTCCCGGCAGCATCCCCAACCCCGGCGAGTTGAGCTTGCCCAACGGGATTGTGGCCGCTCCCGGTGGCGTGGTCTGGGTGAGTGACAATAGCGGCGAATACAGCGCGGTGACAGCGTTCCGCTTGCAAACCGACGCCGATGCGCTGGCGACAGCAATGGCGCTCACGCCGGTCGCTGAAGCGCCGCCGAGCGAGACGGTGCAGCAGTGGGCAGCGTCAGCTACGGCCAGCAGCTTCTACGCGCCCGATTACGATCCCAGCGGCGTGGTCGGGCCGCCTGATGTGCCGTCGTGCCAAGACAGCCCCAAGGCGTGGGCGCCGGCGACTCCCGGCAGCCGCGAGACGCTGACCGTCTCCTTTGCCGATCCGGTCTTTGCCACCGGCCTGATCATCTACCAAAACCACCAACCCGGCTACATCACGCTGGTCGAACTGATTGACGAACAGGGTACAGCCAAGGTGGTCTACCGCGCCGAACCGGCCCCGGCGCCTGAGTGCCCGTTCGCGCTCACGATCACGGTAGAGCAGGCCCTTACCCGGATCGTTGGCGCGCGGATCACGCTTGATCAGCGCGATGGCAGTTGGAGCGAGATCGATGCGGTGGCATTAATCGGCGTACCGTGATAACGTAGGGACATTGCGGTGCCATGTCCCTACGACCTTCGCACCGGAACGCCGTGTTCAGCCAGATACTGCTTGACATCGACGACCGAATAGTCGCCGAAGTGGAAGATCGAGGCTGCCAGTACTGCGTCAGCGCCGCCTTCGACAATCCCGCGGTACATGTCGTGCGGCGAGCCAACCCCGCCCGATGCAATCACCGGCACCGGCGAGATGGCGGTGATCGCTTGCAGCAGTTCGAGATCGTAACCGGTGCGCGCGCCGTCAGCATCCATACTGTTGATGCAGATTTCACCCGCGCCGAGATCGATCCCGCGCTTGATCCACGCGATCGCGTCGAGGCCAGTCGGGCGCGGGTTAGCGCCAGTGTGGGTAAAGACCTCCCACCGCGGCGGTTCGCCGGGTGCGTTAACCCGCTTGGCATCGACCGACAGCACAATGCACTGGCTGCCGAACCGCCGCGCGCCTTCGGCAATCAGGTTCGGATTGTAGACCGCAGCCGTATTCAGGCTCACCTTATCGGCTCCAGCTCGCAGCATCCGGTACATATCCTCAACGCTGCGCAAGCCGCCGCCGACCGTCAGCGGGATAAACACCTCGGCGGCGGTGCGCTCGACCACGTCCACCATAATCGCCCGCTCATCGCTTGAGGCGGTAATATCGTAGAAGACCAATTCATCGGCGCCAGCGGCGTTGTAGGCTGCCGCCAACGCCACCGGATCACCGGCGTCGCGGTGGTTGAGGAATTTGACCCCCTTCACCACTCGCCCGGCCTTCACATCAAGACAAGGAATAATTCGTCGCGTTAACATACCATCACCTTTGCTTTTGTGAACCCATTCATGCTTGCATCACCAGCGGCGCGTTATAACATAACATTAACAAACCCTTTGTGCGCTTTGCGATCTTCGCGCCTTTGCGTTAAAACGCTCTGCGTCTCTGCACCCTCTGTGCCTTGTCACTTAGGTCGCACCTGCCCGCGCCGGCCCCGCTCCTCCGCTGGCGGCGCCGCTTCAGCAGCAGCCGCTTCTTTTTGGGCCTGTGCTTCATCAATCAGAAACTGGGTGGCCCGCGTACTCCACAATACCAACAGCGCAACAGCAAAGAGCAAGAAAGGCACCACCAGCACCACACTGCTCAGAATCAAGATGAACCCCATCAGCAGCATGGTTACAAGCGTATAGAGGGGCCGGCTGACAATCATCACCAGCGCATTGCGCGCGATCTGCTTCAGCGAAGGCCGTTCCATCAGCACCATCAGCGGAAAGGCGTAGATAATCAGCGCTGACCAGAGCATAAAGAGGTAGAGGAAAAAGCCGATCAGCACCCCGCCCAACATACCGGGAACGCCGGCATAGAAGGCCAGATTCCACAAAATCAACACCAACCCGGCCATCCACACCCCATACAGCCGCCATGCCGGCACGGCGTAAGCCCGCATGCCAGCAAAAAAGTCGCTGAGTTTGCTGGTCCGCCCTTCCATAATCCGCTTGCTCAGCGCATACAAACCGGCAAAAGCGGGGGCTGCCGGCCCGACTCCCGCCAGCGCCGCCGCTGCCGCCGGCAGCGCCGCATTGCTCACCATGGCGACGTAGGCAATGCTAAACAGCGGCACGCTCATTGCCGCCCACAGAATATTGGCCAGCGTGAGCAACAGAAATTCGTCGAACAGATCGCGTAATGCGCCCCACAACACGCGTAAAGGCGCGGTTACAGCAGATGGATTGAAGGAACGAGGTTGGTTCATCACGTTTGTATTATACGCGACAACAGATCGCGTTGCTAAGGTATAGCTCGCCTACGGCGCATCTTCCGCCCACAATACGATCACGCGCCGAACATCCAGCGCAAATAGACCATGGTCAAAGGGCGCGTCGCTCAGCGAGCGCCAGCCGATCACTTCATTGCCCTGTACGTCATAGATCGCAAACTCGCCGCTCACTGCGCCGTTGGTAAAGTAACGCGCCTGCGACCCCACCAGCGCCAATACCCTGCTGGCCAATTCGCTCGCCTGCGCCGCTGGCACAATCTCGTCAGGGTAGGCGAGATCGTGGGCGATAATGTGCGTGGCAATCTTGACCGCAATCCGGCGCGGCACCTCGATCCAGTGCGGCCCCAGCGGTTGAAAGTCGAGTTCGCGCGCAGCAGCATCTAGCGCCTCGTGTAGGGTCTGCGGTGCGCGCGTGAGCCGGAACGCCGCGCCGGTGAGCGGGTAGCTCGGCGCGCGCGCTGTCTCAATCGCCACCCACAAGCCTTCAATTGCCGGATCAGTTTCAAGTATCAGGAAAGGTTCGGCCATAACGCCTCGTTGGTAGGTCATCGTTATAGCTCTATCATAACAAAAGTAGCCGGAAGCGTCGCGCAATGCAACAGTGTGATCTGAAATGCCTCAACTGCTCGCAGATCACCATACCTCGCCCGCGCCGCAGGCTTCGTAAACGTAGCCGGCCCCGCAGCGAAGCAATTCCCCGCGAGGGCGGACCGCAGTCCCATCAGGCCTTGTTCCCGCTGACGGGGGAGATTGCGAGGGAGTGGCGACACCCCGTGCGACTAGGTGCCGCCACTCCCTCGCAATGACCGACCCTTACCCCCAACCTTTTCCCGCAACGTGGGCGAGGGGCGCTGCTGCGTTCCACTCCCACCAGGTCTTGCGCCAATCCAGCGACTCCCCCCTCTCCCGTAATCCGGGAGAGGGGGCTGGGGGTGAGGGCCCGCCCGCGCAGCGGTGTCCTTCAAGGCTGGGCACCGCTGCGCAGGCCAGCGCACCATCTCCCCAGCCTGCGGCTTCGCAAACATAGCAGCCTCGCACCCGCCGCTGCCAGCGCAGGCGCACGATCGTATCGTCGCTGTTCATGCTGCGTTCCTGCCAAGCAGTGGTATGATGAACCACAGAGTGGTGATCTCGCGCCGGCGATGAGCGACGGCGCACCATCAGGAGATGTTGCCTCATGAATGAACCCGTGACAACCGCCATCGACCAGTTGTGCGCCAACGCCATCCGCGCGCTGGCCATCGACGCCGTCCAACAAGCCAACAGCGGCCACCCCGGTATGCCGCTTGGCATGGCCGATGCCGCCTACGTGCTCTGGACCCGCTTTCTCAAGCATAACCCTTCCGACCCGCATTGGCCTAACCGTGACCGGTTTGTGCTGTCGGCAGGGCACGGCTCGATGTTGCTCTATGCTTTGCTCCATCTCACCGGCTATGATCTGTCGTTGGATGAACTGAAACAGTTCCGGCAGTGGGGTAGCCGCACGCCCGGCCATCCTGAATATCACGAGACGCCGGGGGTTGAGATGACCACCGGCCCGCTGGGGCAGGGGATTGCCACGGCGGTTGGCATGGCGATTGCCGAGCGTTGGTTGGCAACAAAGTTTAACCGTACTGGGTTTCCGTTGGTCGATCACTATACCTACGTCATTGCCAGCGATGGCGATCTGATGGAAGGCATCTCACACGAAGCGGCTAGTCTGGCTGGCCATCTGCGCTTGGGCAAGTTGATCGTGCTGTACGACAGCAACGATATTTCGCTGGTTGGGCCGACCAAGCTGGCGTGGAGCGAGAACGTGGCCGAGCGGTTTGCCGCTTATGGGTGGCAAGTGTTGTACGCCGACGGTCACAATATGTCGTCGGTGGCTTTAGCCTTGGCCGAAGCGATCGCTGACGGCGAGCGTCCTTCGCTGATCATAACCCGTACCGTGATCGGGTACGCGAGCCCGCGCGCCGGTAGCCACAAAGCCCACGGCGAGCCGCTCGGCGTCGAGGGGGTGCGCTTGACCAAAGAAGCGCTCGGTTGGCCGCAAGAGCCGGCTTTCTACGTGCCTGATGAGGTCTACGACCACATGCAATTGGCGGTTGAAGTCGGCGAGGTGCGCCAGCGCGAATGGGAGGCGATGCTGCGCCGTTATCGAGCTTCGTACCCCGAACTGGCCGCTGAATGGAACCTCTTGCAAACAGGTGTCTTGCCCGATGGCTGGGAAGCGGCGCTGCCGATCTTTGCGCCCGATCCGAAGGCTAAAGGCACCCGCACTGCTTCCGGCGTGGTCTTGCAGGCGTTGGCCCCGATCATACCCGGTTTGCTCGGCGGTTCGGCTGACCTGCACACCTCGGATTTTACCTATTTGGAAAGGCTAGGGTCGATCAGCGGCGACAATTTTTACGCGCGCAACCTGCACTTTGGCGTCCGTGAGCACGCGATGGGCGCAATCCTCAATGGTATGGCGTTGCACGGCGGCATCATCCCCTATGGCGGCACCTTCCTTGTGTTCAGCGACTATATGCGCCCGTCCATCCGGTTGGCGGCGTTGATGGGCTTGCGCGTCATCTACGTCTTTACCCACGATAGCATTGGTGTCGGCGAAGATGGCCCCACTCACCAGCCGGTCGAGCATCTGGTGTCGTTGCGCGCCATTCCCAACCTGCTAGTGGTGCGTCCGGGAGATGCCAACGAGGTGGCAATGGCATGGCGCTTGGCCCTCCAGCGCACCACTGGTCCCACCGCGCTGATCCTCTCGCGCCAGAACGTGCCGACCCTCGACCGCACCCAGCTCGGCGCTGCCGATGGCGTCTTGCGCGGCGGGTATGTGTTGCGCGCCGCCGATTCTGCCCAAGCGCTCATCATTGCTACCGGCTCGGAAGTGCAAATTGCGTTGGCTGCGGCGGAGCAATTGGCGAATGAGGGCATCGCTGTGCAGGTGGTCAGCATGCCCTGCCGCGAGTTGTTCGATCAGCAAGAGCAAGCCTACCGCGAGCGCGTGTTGCCCCCATCAGTCAAAGCGCGGGTTGCCATCGAGGCTGGGCGATCACTGGGTTGGGAACGCTATGTTGGCTGTGGCGGCGCGATCATTGGCGTCGATCGCTTCGGCGCTTCCGCGCCCTTCCAGCGCCTCTACACCGAATTTGGCCTGACCGCCGAGTGTGTTGTGGTGGCGGTGAAAGAGCAGCTTGGCCAGCGCCAGTAAGGAGTAAATGCAGCTCCTAATGGAGTGCGGCAGTATGGTTGCCGCACGGCAGGTCCTCTGCGACCTATGTTTGAGTGCGGCAGTTTAGCTGCCGCACTTTATTTTTACAGAAACCGTGGCGCGAAAGCTCACACGCTTTCGCGGTGGGATGAAGCGCCGCCATTGAATATCACGGGACTGGTACGTACCCACCCGCTCGCCCAGTCTATCAGCGATGCCGGATGGGGCCTCGTGGTGAACGTGCTGCGCGCCAAGGCTGAGCGTGCCGGGCGCGTGG
>NZ_DAOUDC010000073.1:0-98180 GCF_034431535.1 Chloroflexus sp.
TTGGCCCCACCCCCGCCCCTACTCCGCTTCTACCGCACTCTTACGCCGCGACCGGCGTTTCATCGGCCAAGGTCGCGCGGATGCGCTGGCCGCGCAGGCTCGTGCGGTTGAGGGCCTGCAATACGTGCTGGGCAGCGCGGCGAGGAACTTCGACAAAGCTCGCGCGCGCGCGCACCTCAATCGCGCCGATGCTGCGACCGGGCACCCCCGCCTCGTTTGCAATCGCGCCGACAATATCGGCGGGGCGCACCTGATCGTTGCGGCCAAGGTTGATTTGAATGCGCGCCATCCCCTGCCCACCACGACGAGACCGCTCAGCGGCTTCGCCGCGCTTGGCCCGCGACGCGCGTTCGGTACGTTCGGCCCGCTCAGGCCGGGCAGGCTCGATGCGGGTAATGGTATCAACCTGCTCAGTCTCAGCTTCATTGAGCAGCAATTTGATCGCTGCGGCGGCCAAGGCGCGCAGATCGTGGGTGGCAGCCAGCTCATCAACCAGCGCCGTATAGCTGTCAAGACCGGGGGTGGCTATCGCCTCGCGTAACTGATCGCGGAGGGCAGCGCGGCGGCGGGCAGCTACATCGGCGAGGGTCGGCATGGCGCGCCGCTCAATGCGCGTGCGTGTCAATCGCTCGATGGTTTGCAGCATCCGGCGCTCGCGCGGCGTAATAAAGGTGATCGCTACCCCATCGCGCCCGGCCCGGCCCGTGCGGCCAATCCGGTGGACGTAACTTTCGGGGTCAGTCGGCACATCGTAATTGATAACGTGGCTCACTTCGGCGATGTCAAGGCCGCGTGCAGCGACATCGGTCGCGACCAGCACATCGAGCTGGCCCTCGCGAAACCGGCGCATCACCCGATCGCGCACCGCTTGGCTAAGATCGCCGTGGAGCGATTCGGCGGCATAGCCGCGCCCTTGCAATCGTTCGCCAATATCGTCGGCCTCTTGGCGAGTGCGGCAGAAAACGATTGCCAACTGCGGCATCTCGGCGTCGAGTACGCGGCACAGCGCATCGAGCTTATCGCGGGCCAGCACCTCGTAATAGAGCTGGCGAATACGCGGCGCCGCCAACTGCTCAGCCGCAATGCTCACCCGCACGGGCTGGCGGGTGTAGCGCAAGGTCAGATTCTGCACGGTGGGGGGCAAGGTCGCCGAGAAGAGCGCCGTCTGCCGCTCGGCGGGAACCAGTTGCAGGATCGCCTCGAGCTCCTCGGCAAAGCCCATATCGAGCATCTCGTCGGCCTCGTCGAGCACGACCATCCGGAGCTGGTCAAAGCGGAGCGAGCCGCGGCGGAGATGATCGAGCACTCGGCCCGGCGTACCGACCGCGATTTGCACCCCTTGCGCCAATCCGCGCAACTGCCGTTCGATCGGTTGGCCGCCATAAATCGGCAATACCCGCAGCGCCCGATGGCGGCCATAGCGATGGATCGCCTCGGCTACTTGTACGGCCAGCTCGCGTGTCGGCGCTAATACCAGCGCCTGTACGGCGAGATCATCAGTCACCCGTTCAATCATAGGCAGCGCAAACGCTGCCGTCTTCCCAGTGCCGGTCTGGGCCTGAGCGATCACATCGCGACCGGCAAGTAACAGTGGAATGGTCTGTGCCTGAATAGGGGTCGGTTCGTCGTAGCCCAACCCGCTCAAGGTAGCGATCAGCGCATCGCTCAGGCCCAACTCAGCAAACGTCGTCATGGTGTTCCGTTTCACAAATACAATCATGTTGCGGCATTAAATACGCCACACAAGGATGACATTATAGCATAAATCTCGTTCTTGAGAAGCCCCTTTCGGCGCAGGATAAGGCGCACATCGCAAAAAGAATATCTTCACGGCGCTCGTCTGAGTGTGGTATGCTATAAACGCTGAACGAGGAATGATTTTTCAAGCATCTGTTGGTAGATGCTTTTGCGAGCGATCCAGTGGGGGCGTGACATGACAGCACCGGCCCGAATCCTCGTTGCCGAAGACGAACCGGATGTAGGCATGCTCCTGCAGGAGATGCTGGCTGGTGAGGGGTACGATGTGCAGCTTGTCACGAACGGCGACCAATTGGTGCGGCGCGCGCAAGAGCAACCGCCGGATCTGATCATTGCTGACTTGCTCATGCCCCTGATGGATGGACTGGAAGCGATTCGCCAGTTGCGCAATGATACCCGTACCGCCCACCTGCCGATGCTCATCCTAACTGCTGTTGGCGAGTCGGCGCGCGTTGTGGAGGGGTTGGAAACCGGCGCTGACGATTACATTGTCAAGCCGTATGACCGCGAGGTGTTACTGGCGCGGGTGCGTTCGCACCTTCGCCGGGCGGCACAATTGCCGACCCGTAATCCGCTGACCGGTTTGCCCGGTAATGTCGCAATTCAGGCAGAGATCAGCCGCCAACTCGAACAGCAGAGCGCTTTTGTCTTAATGTATGTCGACCTCGACAATTTCAAAGCGTTCAACGATGTCTACGGGTTCGCCCGCGGTGATCGGGCAATCCATCTGTTAGCCAGCGTTTTGCAAGAGCAGATTGATCCCGGTGATTTTCTTGGTCACATCGGCGGCGATGACTTTGTCATCCTGCATTTCGGCACCGATCCCGAAGCGTTGTGCCAGCGCATCATCCGGGTCTTTGATGAGCGAATCCGTTCCCTCTACGATGAAGCCGACTTGCAGCGCGGGTATCTGGTCGCAACCGATCGCTACGGTGTGCCGCGCCAGTTTGGCATTATCAGCTTGTCAATCGCCGTCGTGACGACGTATCTGCGTTCGTTTGCCAATGTGGATGAGATGAGCCGGGTTGCGGCTGAACTCAAGCAGGCGGCCAAGCAGGTTTCTGGCAGCAGTTACAAGATCGACCGGCGGAGTGACGTCACACCGGCCAGCCCGCTCACCGATCGGCGCAACGGCAATTCGCCCGATGCCCTGATTGTGTGCCGGAACGAAGTGGCACGGGCCGCGATTGTCGCTACGCTGAATGTGCGCGGCTATCGGTTGCTGATCGCCGATACTGAGGTTGCGGCCCAAGGCTTGCTGGCCCACCATCCGCATCCTTGCCTCGTGGTGGCCGAAGTGATTGATGCGGCCTCCCTCGCCCTTTGGCAACAACTCAACCATAGCGTCCCGCTGATCGCACTCGTGCATGATCAAGCGGCCGCTACCGCGGCCTGTGCCGCCGGCGCCGTGGCCGTCGTATGGTTGGACAATAATCCACTTGATCTCTCCGACCAGTTGCAAGTTGCATTGACCGCGTTAGCCAGCGATCCGGAATGACGCGCTTGACACCAGTCCGGTCGCCTGTTAGCATGCACGGCGTTTGAGCGACTGGAAGCGCGTATCGTTGTATCCTCGCAGCGGCGTTGCCGGGTAACGTCGCTGCCATTGGGAGCGTTGAGCATGGATGTGTCCGAACTGCTGAGTCGCGGCGTTGCCGAAGTCATTGTCGAAAGCGAATTACGCGCTCGCTTGCAAAGCGAGACGCGGCTGCGCCTGAAACAAGGGTTCGATCCGACCAAGCCCGATATGCACATCGGGCACGCGGTGGGTCTGCGCAAATTGCGCGCCTTTCAAGAGTTGGGCCATCAGGTTGTACTGATCGTCGGCGACTGGACGGCGCAGATTGGCGATCCGAGTGGGCGTGATGAAACGCGCACCCGTTTGTCGGCTGCCGAGGTGCGCACCAACGCCGAGACCTACATGGAGCAGTTTTTCCGGGTGGTTGACCGCCAACGCACCGAGGTGCGCTGGCAGAGCGAGTGGTTTGGCCAGTTTACACTGGAAAACGCGCTCGATTTGGCCGGACGCTTCACGCTGGCCCAGATGCTGTCACACGAGACCTTCCGTAAACGCTACGAGACTGGCGCGCCGCTGACGATTCTCGAACTGATGTACCCGATGCTGCAAGCCTACGACTCGGTCGCGATTAAGGCTGATGTCGAGTTTGGCGGTACCGACCAGAAGTTTAACATTCTGGCCGGGCGCGAACTGATGGCGCAGTTGGGCATGACGCCGCAGCAAGTCTTCCTCGTGCCGCTCATTCCCGGCACTGACGGGCGCAAGATGTCGAAGACGTTTAACAATACGGTCGATATTCGCATGCCGCCGGCCGAGATGTACGGTCGTATTATGTCAATGAGTGACGAGGTCTTGCCGCTCTATTTTGAAGTGCTGACCGACGTGCCGATGGCCGAGGTTCACGAGATGAAGACGGCAATGGCAGCCGGACAGGTCAATCCCCGCGATCTCAAGATGCGGCTGGCGCGCGAGATTGTGTCCCAGTTCCACGACCCGGCGGCGGCAGCAGCAGCCGAAGCGGCGTTCATCCGTCAGTTTGTCGAGCGTGAGTTGCCGGAAGACATTCCAAACTTCGCGCTTGATGCGCCTGCCGGGATCGTCGAGGTGCTGGTCGCCGCCGGCCTTGCGCCGAGCAAGAGCGAAGCGCGCCGCTTGATCGACGGCGGCGGCGTGCGGGTCGATGGCGAGCGGGTGGATGGGTATACGCTGACCCTCAACCCCGGCGCGAACGTGGTGGTGCAGGTAGGTCGGCGCAAGTTTGTGCGTGTCGTGTAGGGTCGCACGGCAGTACGTCTTCAACGTGCGCGCGCCGTCCATACGATTAGTAGCGCCCCATCACGCACCTGCACCTGCGCCGGGGTCGCGGTGATCACGTTACTCACGCCGCGCGCCCGATCGTGCAGCAACGAGCCGTTGCGCAACGGGTACGCTAAGCCTTCGGTGGTGATGCCGTGCGCATCGCCGCCGAACGGCAGCAGCGAGACAGTATCGCCGATCGCGCCGGGGATCGCGCTCTCGTCACGCACGAGCCAAATCTGTTGCGGGTGATCGATCAGCCGCACCTGTCGCTCACGCAGCTCAGCCATCCCTAACAACGATACATTGGCCAGCGACTGATCCCACCTCCCGCCGAGCGCGCCGATTATGTCGATCCGGCTCGCTCCGAGGTTCACCGCTGCTAGCAATGCCAACTCTAGGTCAGTCTCATCCTTATCAGGACGGTGGCGCTCAATTGCCACCCCCTGCGCTTGATAAGCCGCCAAGGCCTCGGCTGCGATCGAATCGAGGTCGCCGATCAGCAGGTGCGGCGTATAGCCGTGGGCAAAGAGCGCTGTGCCCCCGCCATCAGCAGCAATTACCCGATCGGCAGCCGCCAGCAGATGCCGGTACGGCGACAGATCAAGTCCCGGCGCATTAGCAACAATCACAACATACATCGCTCTCAACCTTGCATCCCGTACGGGCACAGCGCCGCTGCGCCCTCTTAGCCAACCACCAGCGCTGCCACCCCAAACCCGCCAATAATCAACCCCGACACCACATTGATCACCTGCAACATCGGCGGTGTGACACGCCCGCGCACGAACCCCACCCCGCCGCTCAGGATCGTCCACCAGAGCGCCGAGCCAAGCGCAACCCCGGCCACCAAGGCCAAGCCGGCCCAGCCGCCGGCGCCAGCGCTCAGCCCGAGACCGGCGAAGATCACGGTAAAGATCAGGATCGTCGCCGGGTTGGTGAGGGTCAAGAAGAGGGTAGACACATACGCGCCGAGCAGTCCGCGTTTGGTCGGTTCTGGTTGGGCGACGATCGGCTGTGGTCGCGCCAGCATCGTGGTCAGACCGATCCAGAGCAACGCTACGCCACCCACGATACGCAAGATCGGACTGATGCCAAGTAGCCACAGACTGAGCGCCTGCAAGCCCAACGCTGCAATCGAACCATAGAGTGCATCGGCCGTCGCCGCACCTAACCCGCTGATAAAACCGGCGATCCGGCCATCGGTTATCGTCCGTCTAATGCACAGCAGACCGATGGGGCCGACCGGCGCCGCGATCGCCAACCCAAACAGCACTCCGCGAATGAACAGTTCGATCATCGTCTTCCCTTCTTTTTGGCGCATTATACGCGATCGCGCTTGATTCGCTCTCGGCAAAAGGATGTATACTGAAGGCATTGGTTCACCTTTGCACTAGTTCAAGAGGCTCGCTATGCCTGAACTGCGCCGCGTGGCGATCTTTACCAACGAATACCCGCCGTACATCTACGGCGGGGCCGGAGTTCATGTCGAATATCTGAGCCAAGCCCTTGCGCGAATTGTACCGGTTGAGGTGCGCTGTTTCGGCGATCAGCGGGTTGATGATCCAAATCTGACCGTGCGCGGCTATCCGCGCTGGGAAGAGTCGCGCCAGAACACCGACCCGCGTTTCGCCAGCGCGGTTGATGCAGTGGCCCGCTCGCTGGCGATGGCGAAAGACAACCTTGATGCGAGCGTGGTGCATTGCCACACATGGTATACCGATCTGGCCGGTCTTTTCGCCAGCAAACTGTGGGGCATTCCGTATGTGCTGACGATTCACTCGCTCGAACCGCTGCGCCCGTGGAAGGTTGAGCAATTGGGCAACGCCTACCACCTCAGTTCGTGGATCGAGCGCACCGCGATCGAGCAAGCCAATGCGGTAGTGGCGGTCTCACAAGAGACGCGGAATGATATTTTGCGGCTGTTTAACGTTGATCCGGCCCGCGTGCATGTCATCTACAACGGGATCGATCTGCATGAATACCGCAAAACGAGCGCGACCGATGCGCTCGAACGGTACGGGGTCGATCCGTGCCGCCCGTTCGTGCTGTTTGTGGGGCGGATTACGCGCCAGAAGGGGATCATCCATCTGGTCAACGCCATTCCGCAGATCGATCCGGTGGCGCAGGTGGTGCTCTGCGCTGGCGCTCCCGACACTAAAGAGATCGGGATCGAGATGGAGGAGCGGGTGGCGGCGGTGAGCGCGCAGCGGCCCGGCGTGATCTGGATCCGCGAGATGCTGCCACGCCAAGATGTGATCCAGTTCTATTCGCACGCCGCCGTCTTCTGCTGCCCCAGCGTGTACGAGCCGTTTGGGATTATCAATCTGGAAGCGATGGCCTGCGAAACGGCGGTGGTCGCTTCGGCGGTCGGCGGTATCAAAGAGGTGGTGGTACCCGAAGAAACCGGCTTGCTGGTTGACCCCAACCTCAAACCGGGCAGTTTCGATCCGGTCGATCCGGCAGCGTTCTCGGCTGAACTGGCGGCGGCGATCAACCGGTTGCTGGCCGATCCGGCGTTGCGCGAACGATTCGGCCAAGCCGGCCGGCGGCGGGTCGAGCAGGTCTTTAGTTGGGATGCCATCGCGCAGCAGACGGTGGCGCTGTACCGGTCGTTGTTATCGTAGAGCGGCTGTGCGGCTCCCATTTATGGCCGTTCAAACGGTTGGCCGAGAGCGGCGGGTGCGGTGGCGCGCAGCCGGTTGATCGCGCCGAGCAATGGCCGTTGCCACAGCTGCGGCAAGGTCGCTACCCGGCGCATCGCTGCCGGTGATGAGGCCAAATTGACCATGGCCAGCACGAAGATCATCAGCACAAATGGAGCAACCTGCACGATCTGGGTAGGGATGTTCGGCAATGCGCTCTGCGAGCGGGTGGCAACAATCTCAAGCGCCGCGAAGAGGTAGCATCCCAACGCCACCCGCCACGGTCGCCAGCCGCCGAAGATCACGATTGCCAGCACGATCCAGCCGGCGCCAAAGGTATGGCGGTAGCTCCAGCCTTGCTTAAGATCGAGCGAAAAGGCCGCACCGGCAATGCCCACTAAGGCGCCGCCGGCGATCAACAGCGCATAACGCCAGCGGTTTACATCCACCCCACGGGCATACACCGCTGCCGGACGCTCGCCGAGCGCGCGCACGATCAAGCCGAGCCGGGTGCTGTAGAGCAGATACGCCGTGGCCGGAATGATCAGAAAACTGGCGTAGATCACCGGATCGTGGCGAAAGAAGAGTGTCCCAATCACCGGTACATCGGCCAAAACCGGGATTGGCGTAAAGGGCACCGCCGGACCGGGCACGCGCACGAACGGCGCGCCGAGAAACGACGAGAGATCGGTGCAGAGCAGCGCCAACACAAAGCCGACCGCCGTCTGTGATTGGCCGAGGGTTAGGCTGAACAGACCGAGCACCGCGGCAATCGCGGCGCCGACCAGCGCCGCCGCCGCAAAACCCAACAGCAGATTGCCGGTGGTCAGCGCTACCGCAAAGCCAGTCATCGCCGCTAACAGCATCGTCCCATCGAGTGAAAGGTTAATGACGCCGGCCCGCTCGCTGAGCGTCTCGCCCATTGCGGCGATGACCAGCGGCGAGGCAGCGGCTAGCACTGCGGCGAGATCGATCCAGAGTTGATCCATAGCGAACCTACGATGATGTGACGGTTAACGCACCCGCGCGCGGGCAACCAACGCAAACAGCACCAGCGCACCCTGCAAGACCCCGGCAATTGCGCTATCAATCCCTAGAGTTAGCGGCAATTGAATACTGCCGACGGTAAAGGAAGCGAAGGCAACTGCGATCGGCAACAGCCAGCGCGGATCGGCCCGCGCCAACAGCGCCACCAGCAACCCCAGCAAGCCAATCCCGCTCGAAATATTGGGGATGAGGGCGTGATGCACAGCGACGACCTGCAACATCCCAGCGATGCCGGCCAAAGCGCCGCAAGCAGCCAATGTCTCGGCCATGCGGCGGAAGGCAGCCACCCCTAACCTCCCAGCCGCCGCCGGATTGAGGCCCACCGCGCGCACCTCTAACCCCCAGCGTGTTTTGGTCAACGCCCACCAGACGACCGCTAATGCCAACAGCGCAATCACTGGCGCAGCAGGCGCCAAGCGTAGCCGGTCAATCGTCGGCAGCCAGAGGTCGCGCGACAGCAGATCAGTACCCGACAACGAGGCCGAGGTCTGCCGTCGCCATGGCCCTAGCACCATGTAGAGCGCCAACCCGCTGGCGAGAAAATTCATGCCCAACCCGGCGAAGATCTCGCTGACGTTGGCATACCGGCGCAAGGCGCCGATTAGCAAGGCCCATACCGCGCCGCCGGCGGCGCCGCTCAGGCCAGCCAGCAGCCAGAGCAGGAGCGGCGACCAATCAGGCCAAAGGCGCAACGGCACCATCGCTGCAATCGCACCGGCGATCATCTGCCCCTCGACACCGAGATTGTACAGACCGCCAGCAAAGGTAATGCTCAACCCCACCGCGCACAACAACAGCGGCGCAGCCAGCATGATCATATCGCTCAGGCGCACCGGTGTGCTGAATGCGCCAAACAACACGAGGCGATACGCCTCTAACGGCGAGACGCCGGTGCTGAGCAAGGCCAGCGTGGTGAGGGCAAAAGCGGCAACCAAGGCTAGCAAGGGCCGGGTGAGATTGGTCGTCAATTTCAACCGATCTGTCCGCATTTTGTTACATCCGTGGCAATGTTATGTTTGCTTCCCGTGCAGTTATCGTGCCACATCAACCAGCGCATCAAAGCCAACCCCGCCGATCAATTCGGCCAAGCGGCTCGCCGAGAGCAGCGCGCGCGGTATCGGCGGCCCGATCCGGCCAGCAAAACAGACGATCACCTCGTCGCTGTATTCCATAATCTCATCGAGATCGGGCGAGGAAAAGATAATACAACACCCATCATCACGGCGCGCTTGCAACCGGCTCCAAATCGCCCGCGCCGAAGCGACATCAAGACCGCGAGTCGGTTGTTCGGCCAGAATGCCGCGCGCAGTGGGCGGAATGAGGGCCAGCATCGCTCGCTGCTGATTACCGCCAGAGAGGGAGGCAATCGGTGTCACCGGCGTCGCCTTGATCTGATACTCGGCAATCGCCTGCCGGGCCAGCTCTTCGGCGCGGCGGCGATCGACCAACAACCCGTTGCGTTGCAACAAGGCGAAGTGATCGGCCAACGATAACGCCCCAATCATGCCATCGTGCAACCGGTCAGCCGGCAGATATTCGACCCCGGCTTGGCGAAACGCAATCGATCCCGCAGCGGTCAAATCACGTCCATTCACCAGCACCTGTCCCTGATCAGGCGCTTGCTGACCGGCCAGCAGGCGCAGCAACGCTTGCTGGCCGCTGCCATCGAGACCGGCTAAGCCGATAATCCGCCCGGCGGCAAAGCGGTGGTTCAGATCGACCAAGTGCAAGGCGCCGCTCCGAACCGTAACATCGCGCAACTCCCAGACTGGCGGTGCATCAATGGCCGGCAAGGGGCGATAGATCGGCGGCGCAGCGCCGGACTCGCCAAACATCAACGACAGCAGATACTCTTGGGTTTGCGGCATCGGCAACTGGCCGGGAGGTACGACGTGGCCGTTACGCAAAACGGTCACGGTATGGCAGAGGTCGGCCACCTCTTCCAGCTTATGCGACACAAACAGCACGGTGCGGCCTTTAGCGGCGATCTGGCGCAATGCCGCAAACAAGGCTCGTGCCTGCGCTGCTGTAATGCCGGTGGTTGGCTCATCAAGAATCAGTACCTGCGCACCGCACAACAGCAGGCGCATAATTTCAACTTGTTGGCGCTGACCAATCGTCAACTGGTCAAGCCGCACCGCCGGATCAACTGGAAACTCCAACCGTTCGGCCAGTGCCAGCAGCGCCGTCTGCGCCGCGCGGCGTGAACGAAACACCCCCGGCGGCGCCGCACAGAGCAGATTTTCCAGCACGGTAAATGCCGGAATATCGAGCGGCTCTTGCTGCACCATGCCCACACCGGCTGCCAGCGCATCACCCGGCCCGCGCAGACGGCGGGGAGCATCGTTAAACACGATCCGCCCTTCGTCAGGCTGAATGTAGCCAGACAACAGTTTCATCAGCGTGCTTTTGCCGGCGCCATTCTCGCCCAGTACGCCGTGGATCTGCCCGGCGGCGAAGGAAACCGTCAACCGGTCATTTGCGCAAACCGGGCCAAACCGTTTGGTCAGGTTTTCAACCGCGATGTGCATGATTTTGTCAAAATAATTGGTAGAGACGGACGTCCGTCCGTCTCTACCAATTATTATTTGTTTTTACGGCGCGCTTTGGCCCTCGATGCCGGCCAGCAACTGCTGGGTATACCAAATCGTCTTATCGTCGGCGACCTGCCCTTCCGGCACGAACACGGTGCCATCCTGATAGAACAGCGGGCCGGTAAACAGGTTCAGGCTGCCGTCGGCCAGCTTGGCGATAAACTCATCGAGCTTGGCCGCATTCTCGGCGCTGAGAGCAGGGCCTTTGACAAACCCGATCATGCTGGTATCAGGATCGTTTATATTGCTCCAATTCGGCCCCGTCCACTCCCATGCCGGTTCCCACTTGCCGGCGCGGGCCAGCTCGACCAGCCGCTTGTAGTCAGGCCCCCAGTTGAAATAGGGCACACCGAGGCACACCGCCTCACCTTGCGCACAGGCGCCGGCAAAATCGTACGGAACGGCGAACACTCGCTTGCCGGCTTGAGTCGCCTTATTCGCCTCAACAATTCCCTCGGTGGTGTCGATGCCAGAGAGGATCACATCATACCCCTCGTTGATGAAATCGTTCGCCACCTTGGTGGGGTCGAGGGTCACGCCGGGGATGTTGAACCAGAAACCGATCCACGTCACCTTAAACGCCAGTTCGCTGGCCGGGCGGCCACGGTAGGTTTCCCAGCAATAGCGCGCACCGAGGTAGGTCGAGTTGACCAAGCGGCGGGTTTCGGGGTCGATCAGCGGGCCGAGGTAAGCCAGCTTGCCGGCTTCAGTGGTCAAGGCCGCCGTACAACCGGCAATCATCTTGCCATACTCCATGCGGCCCATCAGATTGCGCACGTTCGGCGGCGCTTCGCCAGTCAGCACCTTATCGCCGGAGGCATGGATAAAGAACACATCAGGATGCGCCGCCGCCGCGATATTGGTGCCATCGGCGAACTCCGCCGAGTTGGTGATGATCAACTTCGCCCCTTGCCCAATCAGTTCTTCGATCGCCTGCTCAACCTTGACATTCGGGCGATCGGCCGGATTGACCTTGTCGATGTAGATGAACTTGACGCCGGGCACTTTCTCGACCACATACTGGGCGCCTTCGTAGTGAGCCTGATTCCAGCCGCCGTCATTAATTGGCCCCACCAGCACCATGCCGAAGACAAACTCTTCGGCGGGCGCTGCCGGCGCCGTCGTTGGTTCAGCAGCAGGAGCAGCGGTCGGCTGAGCAGCCGGCTGCGTGCCGCATGCCGTCAGGATCAGGCTGATCAGCGTGAGGGCCAACACCAGCCAACGGACAGAACGGTTTCTCATCGGTCGACTCCTTGGCAGCATCTGCAAACCTTGCACCATAACAACGAAGCGGCGCAACTGATGACAGTAGTGGTCATCGCTGCGCCGAGACGGTTTTGCGCAGATTCGCACCTCTGACGGGGAGGGCTCCCTGCCGGCTACGTTGCCGATCAGGACGCTATCTGGAGCGCCCGATTACGGGGCGAGTATAGCCGAGATAGCCGTGGCTGTCAATGTGGCGCCGGCATATCATCTCTAGGCGAACCGTCAGGTCTGTGCTATACTAGCGGTACCTGTTCGCCTTCACCAAGAAAGAGCCGCTTATGAATAGCCGCTTGCTGATTCGGGCGGTCTTGCTGTACATCTTGTTAAGCCCATCAATCCCTATGCATGCGGCCGGCCCAATTTGTTTCGAGGACGTTGCGGAGTGTGTCGATACGCGCTTTGCCGAATTTTGGCGGCGCAACGACCGTCATGCAATCAGCGGGCAGAGCGGCAATGCCGCGCGCATCTTTGGCTACCCGATCGGGTCGGCGCGGATCGAGGCAGTTGATGGCGTCGCTGTCTTAGCCCAACCCTTCGAGCGTGTCATTATGCAGCAGCCGTTGGTCAACACTGATCCGGCCAACATCACGCTCCAAATGACCGGTAGGGAACGGCTCACCCAACTTAACCGCGCCCCTACTCTGCCAGCTAAACCGCCAAAGACCGTCCCGCCGGATTGCCGGCTCTTTGCTGAGACGGGTTTTACCCTCTGCGGCGAGTTTCGGAATGTTTGGGAGAGCAATGGCCTTAACCTCGACAACGAGCGCGACTATACAGATGCCGAGCGGATTGCACTGTTCGGGTTGCCAATCAGCGCCGTTAGTCGCGAACCAGCGGCTGATGGCAGCACTAACCGCTACCTTACCCAATGGTTCGAGCGCGCCCGCTTGCAGATCGACGGTGTGACCAGACAAATCATTGTGACGCCATTAGGCCGTGAGGTCATGAGCAATCGCCTCAATCTGCCGCCGTTGCCGCGCAATCTGGGGGTGATGGTCAATCCGGCAACACTCACTGCGGGGAGCACGCTCGCTGCGCGCGGCAGCGGCTACAGCCACGACCGTTGGGTCAGCGTCACCGTGTTTCGTGCTGATGGTACTAGTGTACTGGTTGCTGAACAGGTCAATCTGACGAGTGGCGGCTTCACCGAGACCTACTGTTACCTCACGCCAGCCGATGCGATTCCCGGCATTTGGGCGATTGCCTTTGACGGCATTGATAGCGGACGGCGCACAATCGGCTTTTTTCGCGTGGTGACAACCGGCGAACCAAACCGCGCCTGTCCTGAGATGATCACGCCCGTGCCGCGGGGCCGGTGATATTGATTGCATCTGCAACGGTATGCTACAATACCGGCTAGTTCGTTCTTCAGGTATTGGGGTACCGTTATGCAACTGCCACGCGCAAGCGGCATTTTGCTCCATCCCTCATCGCTCCCTGGCCCATGGGGTATCGGCGATCTGGGACCGATGGCGTACCGGTTTGTCGATTTTTTGGCGGCAGCGGGGCAAACCCTCTGGCAGGTGTTGCCGCTCGGCCCGACCGGTTACGGTGATTCGCCCTATCAGTGCTTTTCGGCTTTTGCCGGTAATCCATTGCTGATTAACATCGATGATCTGATTGACCACGGTTTACTGACCTCAGCCGAAGCACGCGCGGCGCTTGGCGGCTTGCCAAGCGAACGGGTGGATTTCGGCGCGCTTATTCCAGCCAAACAAGCGTTGCTGCGCAGCAGCTTCGAGCGGTTCAGCAGTGGGCACGGCACGTGGCTTCACCACGCATACACCGCCTTTTGCGCCGCGAATGCCGAATGGCTGGCCGATTACGCCTTGTTTATGGCAATCAAAGAGGCGCAGGGCGGCGGGAGCTGGCATGATTGGCAACCCGAACTGCGCGACCGGCAGCCGGCGACGCTGGAGTGTATGCGCCGCGAACTGGCCGGCGTGATTGAGTATCACCAGTACGTGCAGTTTCTCTTCTTCCGCCAATGGCAAGTGCTGAAAGAGTATGCCAATCAGCGCGGAGTGCTGATTATCGGCGACGCGCCGATCTTTGTCGCCGACGATAGCGCCGATGTGTGGGCCAACCGCGATCTCTTTTTCCTCGATGCCAACGGGATGCCGACCGTAGTAGCTGGCGTGCCGCCAGATTATTTCAGCGCCACCGGCCAACGTTGGGGTAATCCGCTCTACCGCTGGGAAAAGATGGCTGCAACCGGATATCGTTGGTGGGTGGCGCGGATGCGACAGGCGTTCACCCTGTACGACGTGCTGCGCCTCGACCATTTTCGTGGCTTTGAAGCCTACTGGGAAGTGCCGGCCAGCGCGCCGACGGCGGTCGAAGGCCGCTGGGCGCCGGGGCCGGGAGCAGACTTGTTCAGGACTTTACAGGCCGAATTGGGTGATCTACCGATCATTGCCGAAGACCTTGGCCTGATTACGCCGGAAGTTGACGAGTTACGGCTTGCGTTTGAACTGCCCGGCATGAAGGTCTTGCAGTTTGCGTTTGGCGACGATGCGACCAACCCATACCTGCCGCATAACTACACTGTGAATTATGTCGTCTATACCGGCACCCACGATAACGATACCAGTGTGGGTTGGTTTACGACGCTCGATGCTAACACTCGCGACGCTGTGCTGACCTACCTTGGCCGCGATGAGCAGACGGTTGATATTGCGTGGGATCTAATGCGGCTGGGGTTGATGTCGGTCGCCAACTACGCGATTACGCCGCTGCAAGATGTGTTGCGGCTCGGCTCAGAGGCGCGCATGAATACACCGGGCCGGCTAGGCGGCAATTGGGCATGGCGCTGTTCGGCAGAGGCCTTGAGCGAGGAGTTAGCCCGCCAATTGCGCCAGCTCACCCGCGCCTACAGGCGGCTTCAGCCGGCAAAGACCTGACCGTCTTCGATGCGAAAGCGGCGGGCGGCGGCGAGAAAATCGGCGCTAAAATCGCTCAGATCGGTGGCGGTGAGCAAGGTCTGCTGGCCGGGACACTGGATGAGGTCGAGTAGATGCGCGCGGCGTTGGGCATCGAGTTCGCTCAACACATCATCGAGCAGCAACACCGGCGCATCGCCGCCGCGCTGGCGCATCAACTCGGCCTCGCCTATCTTGAGCGCTAGCGCGATCGAGCGTTGCTGGCCGCGCGATCCATACCGGCCCAGATCGATCCCGGCGACGCGGAAGATCAGATCGTCGCGGTGCGGGCCACAGAGGGTCTGGCCGCGAGCGATCTCATCGGCGCGCTGAGCCGTGAACGCGCGCCGCAGCCACTCGGCCAAGCCGTCGGCATCGCGCGCCGTCCCCAGATCACAACTCGCTTCGTATTCGATCTGCACCTCGTGCTCGCCACCGCTGATCGCGCGGTAGAGCGGCCCGGCCAAGGCTCCCAATTCAACCACGGCCCGCAACCGCTCGGCTAACAGATAGCCGCCGGCAGCAGCCAATTCCTGATCCCAAAAGGCTAATTCGGCATCGACATTGCGTGGCAGCCGGCGTTGTTCGCGCCATGCGCGCAGCAAGCTGTTGCGCTGGAGCAGAATCTTTTGGTAATGGGCCAAGGTGCGCACATAGTGCGGATCAAGCTGCGAGAGGGTGATGTCAAGATAGCGCCGCCGTTCGGCGGGCGGGCCGTCAACCAGCGTCAGATCGGCAGGGGTAAACAACACCACCCGCAACTGGCCAATCAGATCAAGCGCCCGCGCCGGGCGCTTATCGATCCGAACCAGCTTCTGCGCGCCATTGACCGGTTGGCCCTCATCATCGGTGCGGCGCTGCACTAGCACCTCGAGCCGCACCGGCCCGATCCGGCGTTCCACCTCGACGGCAATACGGGCAAACGGCGGCGTCCCCGCTTCGCCAACCGCATTCCAACGCACCAATTCCCGATCGCTGCTGAGCCGGGGCGAACGCGTCGTGGCGAGATAAAAGATCGCTTCGAGCAGGCTGGTCTTGCCGGCAGCGTTGGGGCCGTACAAGAGAATCGTTGCCGGCGGCAAGGCCAAATCCTGCCGCCGGTAGTTGCGGAAATCGCGCAAAGCCAGATGATGGACGTACATACGCAGAAGCGGGCTACACCCGCGCACCGAGGCGCAAATCACGCAGAGCGGGCAGATTGGCGCAGCCGCTACAGAACATCGCGACCCGCAGCTCGCGAATAAACGCGCTCAAACCTTCGACCACCGCTTCAGCGCCGCGCTCGTTGATCGCATCGAACAGAGCCGGGCGGGCAGTGCCGGCCAGATCGGCCCCTAACGCAATCGCTTTTGCAACATCAACACCGCTGCGCACCCCGCCAGAAGCGATCAGAGTCACATCGGGCAGGGCCGCGCGCACCTCGCGCACGCACTCGGTAGTGGGCAAGCCCCAGTCGGCAAACGCACCCGCCACCCGGTGACCAGTATCGTTGGATTGGCGGAAGCGTTCCACCTCGCTCCAACTGGTGCCGCCGGCGCCGGCCACATCGATAATTCGCACGCCAACCTCGTAGAGCCGGATCGCGTCGGCTGCGCCGATCCCGTTGCCGACCTCTTTCACGATTACCGGCACCTCCAGCCGGCGGCAGACCTCTTCGATCTTGGTCAGCAACCCTTTGAAATTGACGTCGCCTTCCGGCTGCACCGCTTCTTGCAGCGGATTGAGGTGCAAAATCAGCGCATCGGCCTCGATCATTTCGACCGCACGGCGGCAATGATCGACGGTAAAGCCGTAGTTGAGTTGCACTGCGCCGACATTGGCCAGCAGCGGGATACGCGGCGCGATCCGGCGTACCTGATAGGTGCTGGCAAGGCGCGGATCCATCACCGCGGCCCGTTGCGAGCCGACCCCCATCGGCAGGCCGAGATGCTCGGCGGCTTCGGCCAGCGCAAGGTTGATCTTCTCGGCGCTGGAGGTGCCGCCAGTCATTGAGCTGATCAGCAGTGGTGCGGCGATCGGCTTGCCAAGGAAGGTGGTGCGGGTGTCAACCTCGTTGAGATCGAGTTCGGGCAGCGCGCGGTGGGGCAGGCGGTAGGCGGCGAAACCGGTGACGACACCCTTGGCAGCGACATCTTCGTTTAGCACAATCCGAATATGATCAACTTTGCGCGATTCGGTTTTGTCATCACCGGGCATAGGGAACTCCTGAGGCAAACAAGGGGGAAGGAAACCGGCAATTTCACCCCTTTAGAGCGATCATACCAACAAACAAGAGGTGAGTCAAACGGGGGAGTGGGGAATGGGGTACGGCTTGGTACGGTTTAGGCGAAGATGCTACGACGGGACATTGCGCCATTTCGGCTACAATAGCCTTAGTGTTTCGCTAGCGCGGCGTTATCATCGTGAGGGGAATATGGCGGTTACAGCCACTGTTGTCATCTGTGGGGCGGGGATTGCCGGTGTTGCATTGGCCCATCAGTTAGCGGTAACGCATGGCTGGCGCGATGTGGTGCTGGTGGAAGCCGGCGATCCGCTGGCGCTGACCAGCGATAAATCAACCGAATGTTACCGTAACTGGTGGCCGGATGCGGCAATGGTGGCGTTGATGAATCGCAGCATCGACCGGCTCGAGGAGTGGGCGCTCGCGAGCGCGAACCGCATCCGACTCAACCGGCGCGGCTACCTCTACGCAACGGCCGATGAGCGGCGAGTCGTGCAGTGGCAAGCGCAAGCCGAGCAGGCAGCGCGCCATGGAGCTGGCCCATTCCGCATCCACGATCGAGCCGATGCCGATTACCAAGCCGCGAGCGGGCACGACTGGCGCACTGCGCCGGATGGTGCTGATGTGCTGCTCGATCCTGAGCTGATCCGGCGGCATTTTCCCTGCCTCAATCCGGCGACGGTGGCCGTGTTGCATACCCGGCGCTGCGGCTGGCTGAGCGCGCAACAACTTGGGACAATGTTGCTGGAAGAGGCGCGCGCTGCCGGAGTGACGCTCGTGCGCGGGCAGGTGACGGCGGTGGCGCAGACCGGCGGACGGGTTAACAGCGTCACTATTGCCACTGCCGGCGGCACCCAGCAGATCGCCACCCCCCGCTTTGTGAACGCCGCCGGCCCGCACCTAGCCGCCGTTGGTGATCTGCTTGACATCGAGCTGCCGGTGCATAATCAACTCCACCTCAAAGCCGCCTTCGCCGACCCGTTGGGAGTCGTGCCGCGCACTGCGCCGCTGCTGATCTGGGCCGACCCAGTGCAGCTCGACTGGAGTGCGGACGAATGGGATGAGCTGCTGGCCGATCCGGCGACGGCGTGGCTAGCCGACCCGCTGTCGGCGGGAGTGCATTGCCGGCCCGAAGGAGAAGGCAACAGCCAGCAGGTGCTTGTGCTCTGGGATTATCACCCGCACGATCCGGCTCTGCGCGCGGCGCGCTTCCCCATACCGCTTGACGACAGCTTCTTCGAGATCGCGCTGCGCGGTATGGCAACGATGCTGCCCGGCTTGCGCGCCTACCGCGACCGGCTGCCGCGGGCCTACCGCGACGGCGGCTACTACACCTGCACGCCGGAAAACCGGCCCCTGATCGGGCCGCTGCTGGTCGAAGGCGCCTTCGTGATTGGGGCGCTAGCCGGCTACGGGATCATGGCCGCCGCCGCTGCTGCCGAACTCCTCGCAGCGCACATGACCGGCGCGCCGCTACCCGCTTACGCCGCCGCCTTCCACCCGGCCCGCTACGCCGAGCCGGCCTACCGGGCGCAACTGGCGCACTGGGGCGAGACCGGGCAGTTGTGAGAGATGAACTGATCGTTCAGTGGCAAGGGTGGATTCAATAGATGCTAAACACCACCGCAGCAGGAACAGCAACCCTATGGAGAAAACGGTATCAGGCCACCCCAACCTATTGCGGCGACTACGCTATACCCACGGCACCGGCTTGGTCAGTTTCTGTGACGAATAACGTGGCCAATAACGACCGTGGTAGTTGAGCAGATGCAAGATAACCAGTTCAAGATACTATAATCCGAGCACTAGTGCTTGCCATCGCGCTTCTGTTGGATATGCCGTGATTGGGCGAGCATTCGGTCGGCGGCTCGGCGCTCTGAATATGGATGAGACCTTCATACAGCATAATCTCCTCGTTTGGGGCACGAGTGATGTAACGCGGTTCCAACGCTACCGGAGGACTCGAAGATTGGTTATGCATCTCATTCACCATAGATAACCTTTCTTTCTCTTTCGTGCGCCGCTATTGTAGGCGCACCCCCACTTTGTTGTCCTTGCGATGGGGCGCAGCGCCCGAAGCAAGCTCCCGTTTCAGCGAAAGCAACCTCTGTAGGCACAGCTCCCACTATCGCGAGGGATTGCTTCGCCGCCTCCGGCGGCTCGCAATGACATAGCTCAGCTCAATGATACATCGTTCCCGGAATGAATGCGCTATTTTTCCGGCTATCATGCGCTGGCAATGCCTATTAGCCGGAAGTTTCACAGGTGATGCTGTCGCGTCATGCGAGTCAGCCTGATCGTGGGCTGTGACGCTTGCCGATCTACTTGTCTTCCCTCACGGCAGCATTGCACCGATGGTCGCGGCAATCGCGTCAGCATTGGTGCGTTCCATATTGCTTAACACGATTACCACGCTCTGCGTGTCGGGGTAGTAAGCGAGGTGGGTGACAGCCCCTGACATAAAGCCGGGGTGGTAGATGACCTTGCGCCCGTTGCGATCTTCGATCTTCCAGCCGTAGCCGAAATGGTTGCGGACGGGGGTGTACATCTGGGAGAGTTCGGCGGCGGGTAACAGTTGTCCACCGTTAAGCGCTGTGACAAACCGGTAGAGGTCTTCAACCGTTGCATACAGACCGCCGGCGCTGTAGAGATTGCTGGTGTCAATTGGAATCGCCCGTTCCGCCCCCGGCCCAAGATAGCCAACTGTGCCGTTGAGCGCCGATGCATCGCCGCTGTCGTAGCCGCTGTTGGTCATACCCGCCGGTGCGAAGATGTTGGCGCGGATGTAATCAGCGTAGGATTGGCCGCTCACCGCTTCGATTACCAACCCTAGCACGACGTAGTTGGAATTGCCGTAGCGAAAGGCGCTGCCCGGCGCGAAGTCGAGCGGCAAGTTGCGAAACCGGGCCGCGAGCTGGGTCGGCGTGACCGGCGAACGTTCGAGTTGCTCGAAGTCGCGGAAGTCGGTGTAGTTCGGAATGCCGGCAGTGTGGGTGAGGAGGTGGTGGAGCGTGATCGGCTGCCATGCCGGCGGGCAGTCGGGTAGGTAGCGGCAGACCGATTCGTTGACGTTGAGTTTGCCCGCCGCTTGCAACTGCATAATCGCCAGCGCCGTGAACGGCTTGGTGATCGAAGCGATGCGGAAGCGGGTCTGAGCCGTGTTGGGCAGATCGCGCTCGACGTTGGCCTGCCCGTAGCCACGGGCCACCAAGATGCGCCCCTGCGTCGCTACCAGCACCGAGCCGCGAAATTGGCCTTTTTCGGTCAGATCGCGGAGGGAGAGGTCGATTTGGGTGGCGATATCAACCAAGCTCGGCGTTGGCGTCGGACGCACCGGTTCCATGACCGCCACCAAGGGGGTGCTGGCCGGCAATGGCCGGTCGGGGGTGACGCTGGGCAAGATGGTCGGCTGCGGTCCCACCGGCGCCCACGCCGAGATGACCGGATCGCGCTGGCCGCAGGCGGTCAACACGATGATGGCGAGGATGGATATAGCAATCGTCAAGCAGCGCATGGACATATCAAGACGCAAAGCGAGCAAAGGCACAGAGACGTTAAACGCACAGGCGCTAAGAGCGCCAAGGGACGCAAAGGATTAGAATAACTCTCTATGCACTCTGGTGACCTCGGCGGTAAATTCCCCACCCCAACCCTCCCCTAGGGAGGGAGGGAGACAGATGCGCACTCTGCGGCCTCGGTGGTAAACCTCATCCCAAGGGCGCAAACCGGTTCTGCGCCGCCGCCATCGTCGCCAATTCCGCCGCCGTCCAATCGGAAGGCGTGATAGTTACATCGTACCGCTGATAGAGCGCAACGGCAAATGCGGTTGCCAAGGATGCGAGATTGGGCGGGTTAGTGCAGACAGTGACGAGATCGGTCACCCGTTCTGCCAGCCGTTCCACTAAGAGTCGGCGTTCAGACTCAGAAATAGCCAACAGCGCCGCCAATTGTGCCCCCGGCCAATGGGTATAGAGGCCGACTTGAAACAGCATCCCTTCCCGCCGGCGGATCTGGGCAAAACCCACCAGTTTGTGCCCGCCTACCAGCACTTCGTATGGCGATTGGCCGCCAAAACATGCCCGCGCTACCAGCGGATCGAGCGTTGCCCGGTCAGCACGCGCGGCAGCGATCTCGATCAGCGTGGTTGCGACGCCAAACTGGGCCAAGGTCGCTTGCCATACCTCGCCCAACCAGCGATACGACTCGCTGACGTCGGGATGGGCCAGCGGATGATCCGCCGGCAGCGCAATGTCTTGCATCAAGAAGCCGGGCACGAAGAGCACGGCCGTACCGCCGCTAGCTCGCCGATGCAGCGTGATGCCAGCATTCGCCAAGGCCGCCTGATCAACCTCGTTCAACTTTTGGCCCGAACCGATCACCAACGCCGGCTGGGGCGCGGCGGCATACCAGCGAACCGCCGGTTGGGGCGTGGTCGCTAAGCCGGCCAGCATCGCCGCGCCGGCAGCCAACTCGCTGGCCGGATCGCCCTGCGCCGGCGGTAGTAGTCGCCACGACGTCATTCCTTCCATTGGCATTCCCGTAACGGCGCCGCAAAGTGAGCAGCGACACCGGCAGCCAACGTCTCAAGCTGCGTTCGCGTTGCCGCCGGCAACGCCCCAAACGGACGCAAGGTCACCACGAGCGCCGAACCACGCCAATCATACCGCCACGTCCCCACGATCCGCCCCGCCACCACGATCGTCGCCTCGACATGGCCAGCGGGCCGCCAAACCTGTTTATAGCCGACTGCATCAACCAACCAGCTCCGGTCGCGGGTAGCGAGCAAGAGCGGGTCAAACCGGCCCAGCAAGCGCGGCGGTACATCACCCGGTTCCGGCAATACTGCCAAACGCGCTAATTGACTCTGCAACCACCATGCTGGCTTACCGGCGATCGCCACCTTCACCACTTCATCACCCAACAACGTCAACCAACGCTTGATCTCAACTTGCGTGCGCCCTCGCCACGCAGTCAGATCGGCGAGGGTTGCCGGGCCAAAGGCAGCCAGATAGCGGCGGATCAGCTCGGCATTCGCTTCCTCAGATGATGGCGGATCCCATGCCAAATCAGGCCGCCAGCGCAACCGGTGGGCCATGCGGGCTTCACCGCCGTTGGGGGCGACGTGGCAAGCCAAGCCGCGCCGGGTCAGAATGGCAAAAATCCCGCCCCAACCCGACAAATGGCGATCATCAATCTCAGGGGCGAGACGGCGCAGATCACTGCGCCCCATCGTCTCGTGCTCGGCCAGCCAGCGCGCAGCGCGCGCGATAAACGCCTCATACGCTGCCGGATCCCAGCCCTCACGCAGCGCCTCTTGCTCCCAATAGGTGGCGCGACCAGCCTGTGCCGCGTAGATCAGCGGCCAATCGGTCGCGGCGTACAGATGCAACGTCCCACGCTGGCCCCACAACCGCACTAGCGAACGTTCGTGGTAGAGCAGATGATCCAGTTGGGCCGCCGTAAAATCCGGCACGCGATTCCACAATGCCAACCCGGCGGCGGGCAAAATCTGCGCCTGCACACCGGCAAGATGTATAGCCGCCGCCACCGCATCGGCAAACGGCGCCAGCAAGCCGTTCTGGGCAAACCGCGCAACAGCCGCCTGTTCGAGTGTCACATCGAGCGCAGCTTTCATGGCGACCTCATCACGGCTAGGGCCGCTGCACCACGGGCAAAGACCCGCGCTAGCGGTTCGCCGTCAGATGGAATGGTTGGTGTAGGCACGATTTCAACGGCAGCGGAACCAAGCGTGTTCACAACGGCAGCAACCTCACGAGGATCGGCAAAGGCAGGTAAGACCACCAGTGCAGCGCTATCAGGATCAAGCGTGCCGCGCCAGATTTGTGGCTGTTGTTCTAGCGGCAAATCTGACGTGAGAAACCGCACGGTATCACTGAGCGCCCACTCGCGCGGCAGATAGACAGGCACGGTCTGCGAGGCATCATCAGGCGCAGCAGCCCGCCGCACAATCTGGGCCATCACCGTCTCAACCCGATCAAACTCGCCATACACTCGCGGATCATGTCCCATCAGGCCGAAATAGACCCACAGGTTCACGGCCAAGCTGCCGGCAAGCGCGGCAAGGATTAACCAGCGCCGCCACTGCGCACCGGACGCCAACCGGCTCAACCCCCACCCAGCCAGCGCACAAGCCGGCGCGAGGGTGCCGAGCGATCGCATAGCATGCGGCGCATTGAAACTCAACAATCCCGGCAGGTAGTAAAGCAGCCACAGCGCCAATAAGACCACCGCTGCCGCGCGCCGCGCGCGCCACCCCAACCCCACGCCGATTAGCAAGAGCAGTCCAACCACTGGATCAACCATCGGCGCCAGCGGCAAATGGTGGCGACCATTCGTTTCACCCTGCACATGCCACATCAAGCCGTAGCGTACAATGTTCTCAGTGAGAAAATCAAGTGGACGGTGACGGTAGAGATTATCAGCTTGAAAGATGGAGACAAAACCGACCCGCCGGTTAAAGCCGGCGCTATCGGTCAGCACGTACCACACGATCGGAGCAACCACGATAGCCCCAATGAGTGCGGTCAGCACCAGCCGTGGCCAAGCAACGCGCCAACGTTCTCGATCGCGACCTAAGCGCACCAACGCCACCACCAACAAAGCCAACGGCGCTAGCCGCCCGGTGTGGTAGGTATAGACAGCCAGCCCACCCAACACTGCCGCGCCGGCCACGTACCAGCACCAACCGCGCCGCGCCGGATCGAGACCGCGCCACAGCAATCCAGCCGCTGTCAGTACCAGCAAATGATCGAGCGTAGCAGGGAAGGCCCAGCGGCTCATACTCAACGACCACGACGCCCACGCCAGCAACGCTGCGCCCAACACTGCCGCTCGCCGTCCGATCACCGGCGCAGCAAACCAATAGAGCGCCGGCGGCGTCAGCGCGCCAGCCACTGCGCTCACCAGTCGCGCGCTCCACGCTGCCGGGCCTAATAGACCAATCACCGGCGCCATCAGGTAAAAGAGTAGCGCCGGCAGATCGGCGAACACTGGCACATAGATCGGGCGAAAGCTCGGATCTGACCAGATCTGCAAGGCGAGCAAACCATGGCGTGCTTCGTCACGCCACAATGCCGGCGGCATCTGATCAAGCGCGACCAAACGTGTCATCAAGGCGATAGCCGTTATTGCTGCCAACAGGCCGCCGATTGGCCATACAGAACGTTCTTCAGAATCAGCAATCAGGGGCCATGCCAACCCAACCCCACCGATCACGAGCGGCAACGCAATCCATGCCGGAGTGCTAGCCCGCAAGGCGAATAGGCTGGCTAAGGCTACGACCAGCCCCATCCAACCCACGATTGACCGGGCAGCCGCCCATTGGGTTACCGAACGCCAGCCAGCCGCAAGCTCTGGCCATATCACCAACGCGAGCGCCGGCAACACCGGCCACCACGGCCATGGCACGGTAGGCAACCAGTACTCAGCCGTTGCCGGAACCAGCGCCAAACCGAGCGCCGGCGCGAGCGCCAACAGCGCCCCTGCATCGCGCCAAAACACGGGCCACCGCCACACAACGCCTGCCATCCACACCAGCAGCGGCAAGGCGCTCCACGCGATGGTTTGGGCGCTCAAGGTTGGACGATCGGCCAGCGACCACTGCCTAACACCACTCAAGGCGACGCCTAACTCGCGCACATCGGGCAGAGCGATGTATGGTTCGGTAGACCAGCGCAGCACAGTCTCACCAGTAGCAGTGGCAGGCACTAACAAACGGTAGCGACGCCAATATCCGGCGACCGTCACCGTACCCACGTCGCCATCTTGATAGGCAAATGTCGCTTGGGCCGGTGCCATGCCCGGCTGGCGCGGCGCAGCCAAGCGCAGCTCAACCACGGCTGGCGTGCCGCGATAGCCATAGAGAAACAACCCCGCCTGCGGCTGCGACCAGCGAAACAGATCGGTTTCGTTTTGTTCGTTACCGTGGAAACCAACCAGTACCGGTTCGTGATCTTCACCAACGCGCCAAGCGTGCGGTGAACGAACCGGCGAGAAGCATAACAAACCGATGGCGATGAGCGTTAATGCCACCGGCAGCAACAGGGCTGGTTGAAGCGAAAAGGTTGGGCGCGCAAGTGTTCTAATCACGCCGCGTATTATAGCTTCAGATCGGGAACGGTGCAACCGTGGTGGAGAGAGATTGCGCATTAGACTACGCCAGTTTGCTTCCCACGCAACGCACCGAGCAGCCAATCGGTAATCGCCGCCAAACTACGCTGGCCAAAGAGCCGCACATAATCCGACGCCGCCACTAGTGGCCCCGGATCGGCACCGCCGTTGCGTTCACGCAGATACCAGCGGTGATCCATGATCCAGCGGTAGAGATCGGCCTCGGTGCGGCCGGGGAAGTAGCGCAGTGCATTTTGCGCCCGGATGACCTCGATCACCGGCATATAGACATTATCATACCAACTCGCTACCGCCTCCTCGCGCGACACTGGCCGGCCTAACTCTTGGCCCAGATAGTAGCGATGGGCATTGATATGGCGCACCAGATCGAGATAGCCGCCGGGTTCGCTAAACTCGATTCGCTGATCGGGACGCAGATCGGCAAGGCCAGTCCACTCCAGAAAGTCGCTATACTCCTCTTTCAAGAGCAGATCGCGCACGCTGAGATTGGTATCGAGCGGCACATCAACCACCAGTTCGGTCACAATCGCGTCAATCTCGCGCTGGCCCTGAAAGCGGGCTACCGAAATACGGTGATGGCCGTCTTTGACAAAATAGATATCACCTAGTTTATACAACTCCACCGACGGCAAGGGTGTACCTTCGTGATGGGCACGATCGATGCTCATCCAACGAAAGCGATTGGCGTTATGCCGAGGCGCAAACTGGCGGTCGAAATCGCTGTAACGGCCCTCGCTGCCGATGATCTTTTCGAGCGGAACTGTCTGATGACCAAGGTAATGCTGCCCGCGCACATTCAGCCGCGCCCGCACCTCATCGAGCGGCAACAATTCGTTGGGGCGGCGCGTAATCAGGGCCAGCAGCTCGCGCAGCATCTGATCGCGGCGAATACGGGTAAATTCATCATGGACTATCGCTTGAATGGCTGACATCGGCCACTCCTTTCGGCCTCATCATAGTGATGGTCAGCGCACACACCGCGCTCGGCAAGCGACCGGCGATGCCGGCAGCCGTTGTCGCGGGTATCGTACCATGAGTCAGACGCGCTTGCAATCTAAAAAGTTGCACAAAAAACTATCTCGAAGGATTGTGAGATAGCCACAAAGAGACGCCCAAGCTGTCTAAAACCCGTATGGAGCATAGTTGTCGACCAGGGAAGGAGCGTGCTATGTGTGTGAGGCATCACGATGCTATGCACTGCGCCTACAGCAATGACGTTAAACCTCAAGTAGCTAGCCAATGACCATCTCACACCACCAGATCCAGCACCCGATAGCCGGCGGTGTTGATGACAAGCGTATCACCCACCTGCGTCTCGGTGGCATGGCCAAAGCCATACGAGAGATGGATGTGGCCGTGGATGAGGTAGCGCGGGCGAAACCACTGCATCATCAATAGCAACGCGCGAAAGCCGCGATGGGGGTAATCGGGTCCGTTGTGAATGCCGAGCGGCGGCGCATGGGTCAGCAAGACATCAAGATACCGGCCATAGCGCAGCCGGTTGAGCAACAGGCGCGGCGCCATCCGCCACACCCGCAGCATCATCTGCGTCTCGGTGTACTGGTGATGGACATCGGGCTTGTAGCGGATCGAACCGCCCAAACCGCCGATCAACAGTCCTTGATGGCGCACCACTCGATCTTCGACACAGACCGCGCCACGGGCATAGCCGACCACTTGCCCATCGGCTTGCACCTCCGGCGAATCGTGGTTGCCCCAGACATAGAAACAGGGCTGACCAAGCATCGTCACGACAAACTCAAGGTAATAGATCGGCAGATCACCGCAGGCCAGCACTAATCGGACATCGGCGAAGCGTTGTTTGATATTGAGACTGTAGACGGCTGGGACGATTTCGTCGCTGATCGTAAGCGTGCGCATGCCGCCTATTGTACTCTATTCTGCACCCGCTGAAACAGCCGGTTCAGGCAACGGCAAATAGATGGCGAAGGTGCTGCCGCGCCCAACTTCACTCGCCACTGTCACATAGCCGCTATGCGCTTCGGCCACCCATTTCACGATCGACAATCCCAACCCGGCGCCGCCGCTATGGCGCGAACGCGAGCGATCCACCCGGTAGAAGCGGTCAAAAATATGGGCACGTTCAGCTTCGCTGATACCGACACCGGTATCAGCCACACTCAGACAGGCAAACTGCTCGTAACGTTCGAGCCCCAACACCACCAACCCTCCCGGAGGTGTGTATTGCAGTGCATTCACCCCTAGATTCAACAACGCCTGCTTAATCCGATCACGATCACCGTAGACCAAAATTTGATCCTCAGCGCCGATCCGCAACCGCACTTGGCCGGCCAACGGGCGCAGCTCGCGAAACACCTCAAGCAACAGCGTATCCAGCTCAACCGGTTCGTGGCGCAACGCGACATGCGTCTCGCTTTGGACCAGCAGCAACAGATCATTCACCATCCGGATCAAGCGCGCCGTTTCGCGGCGCATATCGTCGATCACCTCTTTGAGCAACGCCGGATCGGCGCCGGCGCCGCGATCGAGCACTTCGAGATTTCCCTGCATCGCCGTCAAGGGTGTGCGCAACTCGTGGCTGACATCAGCCACAAACCGCTGCTGGGTGGAAAAGAGCTGTTCGAGCCGCGATAACAACTCATTGATCGTCACAGTCAATTGGTGCAGCTCGTCACGCTGAGCCGGTTCGGGGATCCGGCGACCGAGATCCTCGGCCCGCACGATGCTCTGCGCGGTCGAGGTGATTTGCTCAATTGGTCGCAATGCCCGCTTCGAGAGGTACATCGCGCCAAGACCGGTCACGATCAAGGCAATCATCCCGCCGCCAAGCAAAATTTGTTGCAAGAGCGTCAACGTATCAGCCACATCATCAAGCGGGCGCGAGACTTGCAAGAAACCGAGCAATTGGCCATCACGCAAGACAACCGGGGTAATCAATGACTTGACCGGCACACCGTTGACGTCACGGACAAGCGTGATCCCGTTCGTATTGGTTGAGGTCAATTGCAGCGCTTCTGGCGGCAATGGCAGCATATACGGTTCGAGATTCGGGGTATTGCTCACCAAGGTGCCATCAAGACGAAAGAATTGCGCGCCGATATTGCGATTGGTGAACAGTTGAATGAAATCACGATCAAGGTAGAGTTGCAGTTGCCCGCTCGGTGTCCGGATGCTTTGCAAGCCAACGGCATTAAGGATCGCCCGCACCTGCTGCGTTGCTGAGGTCAAATCGCTTTGCACGCCAGCGTAGAGCGCTTGCGCGACGGCGAAATGGACACCGACGCCGATGACCAGCAACGCAACCGAGAAGAGGCTGGTGTAGAGTAGGGTCAACCGCACTCGAAACGGAACGGCAATCAAGCTTTGGCGCAAATGCTGCCATGGCAGCCGGCGCAGTGGCGCTGCCGGAGGTTGGTCAGGGGCAGAGGCAAGGGAGGGTTGCACCAGTTTGTCGTTGATATCAGTCATACGTCTACAATACGAAATTTAAGTAAGTTGGTGAGATTTTTAGGCTATCTATTGTAGGATTTCTCGTGCGATGTGCTGATCCGAGTGGCGAAGCAATCCCTCCGGCAGCGGGAGCAACCTGCTCAGGCATCCTGCCCGCTGAAACAGGAGATTGCTTCGGGCGCGCCGCGCCCGAAGCAATGACAGCCAAACCTTGTCCTTGCGCGCCGCTAGAGGCGGCGAAGCAATCTCCTCCGAACGGGAACGATGCCCTATTGCCATCAGCATACCACATTGCCCGTTGGCATGAAGGGTTGACAATTCAATGAAATCAGATCATACTACCTAAGGTTCATTTTTTTTTGAAATTTCAAATATTCCAGCTAACGCCGATGAGCATCTACGAATTTTCCGCCCACACCATTGACGGTGAACTACAACCACTCTCCACGTATCGCGGTAAGGTGTTATTGATCGTCAACGTTGCCAGCCACTGTGGGCTTACGCCGCAGTACGGCGACCTCGAATCGCTCTACCGGCGCTATCGCGAGCGCAGGTTGGTGGTTCTCGGCTTTCCGAGCAACGATTTCAACCAAGAACCGGATGATGAAGCGACGATCAAATCCTTCTGCGCCCGCAATTATGCCGTGACGTTTCCATTATTTGCCAAGATCCATGTGAATGGGCCAGACACCCATCCGCTCTTCGCTTATCTCAAAGAGCAACAGCCGGGTTTAAGTCCTGATGGTGAGATCAAGTGGAATTTCACGAAGTTTTTGGTTGACCGCAATGGTCGCGTAGTGCGCCGCTTTGCGCCGACCGATACGGTCGGTGCGGTTGAGCGCGAGGTGTTAGAGTTGCTGTGATGAAATGATGAGAGGGTTGCGGTTGTTTATATAGAGTGCGGCAGTGTAACTGCCGCACTCTATATCACCCCTACGCTTCCCCTCCCCCGTCTCTCTGCGCGCACATAAAGCGCGGCAGGTTGACTGCAGCACTCTATGATGTTGCCAGCCTTACGGTGCGAAATCACCACCGCCGAAGTCGTCAAATCCGGCGCCAGCCGTGTTGTGGAACCAGACGCCGATCTGGCCGCCAGTGCCTACATAGCGGTTGCCGGCAGCGGGTCGGGTGTCGGCGACACCGATCTGCTCGCAGCGCACGAAGACGTCGACCGTGCCGTCGGCCCGCGCCCGCGCGCCGAGGACGTCGCCGGCGGCAAGGGTGGCGGCATAGGTAGCAACGGTCACGAAGCCTTGGCCGGGCACAAATGCCTCAACTACCACCTGCTGGTTCACCGCATCGTAACTTACCAGCAGCGCGCCGTTCCGTCCGCCGCTCCCGCGTACCTTCAACGCCAGCGTGTGGTGCTGGCCATTCGGGTTGATCGCGGTCAACCGCATGAAGGCTTCTTGCTCCGGCCCAAACACCGTTGGTCGCCACAGCGCCAACCCGCCCTTCTCGACCGTCACTGCATTGCCGTCGATCCGGTACCGGTCAAGCTGGGTCGCGCCGCTCCAGTTCGATCCCAAGCGACCGTTGGCCCGGTTGAACGTATCAAGGGTAGATAGAGCCGGAAAGGGACTCACCTTCACGATCAAGCTCTGCACCGGTTCAGTATTACCGGCGCCATCGCGAGCAAAGAACTCGACCGTATAATTGCCCGCGCCGCTGAGAGTGAAGGGAGCGGTGTAGGGCAGGAAGGCGCCGCCATCCACGCGGTAGGCAATTTCCACTACCCCCGACCGATCATCGCTTGCGCTGAGTGTCACCGTCGCGCTGCCGGCGTAGCAGTCAGCCGGGCAGAGCGGGTTGACCGGGCCGCTGACGCTGACCAGCGTGACCGGCGGTACGCCATCAAGGTTGAGACCAACCACCACCGGATCGTGATCCGAGGTGCGGTAGAAGTCGGGTGCGTACAGGCTGCTGATCTGGCCCGCCGACTTGAAGTTGGTGTTGTAATCGAGCACCGTTGGCTCGTCGGCGTTGATGTGCCATTCGGCTACTCCCGTGATCTGCGCGCCGAGACTGGCGTTGACCAGTGCGTAGTCGAGGTAGCCCCATTGGCCGTTGAAGACATACGAGTAGGCGTTCGGGCCGCCGAACCGCTCGATTAGGTTCTCGTAGCCTTGCGCCTCTAGCGCCCGGATGGGATCTTCTTTGGCGTAGCTGTTGAGGTCGCCGATGATCAGCACATCCGGGTCGTTCACGCCGGTCGGGTCGGTCGCCAGCCACGCCGCCAGTGTATTGGCCGCGTTGGTGCGCACGATGTTGCAGTTGCCCTGCCCATCGCCGGCATCGGGGGCATCGCAGGCGCTACCCTTGCTCTTGAAGTGGTTGATCGTCACCACAAACCGCCCGCCGCTGGCGTTTTCGGCAAACGCTTGCGCCAGCGCCGCCCGGTTGCGCGGTGCGCTATCGCCGCCGGTGATAAACGCCGGCGTGTTGAGCGCTGCAGTCTGACCAACCGGCGTGACTAGCGCCGGCTGGTAGATAATGCCGACCTTGATTGCATCGTTGCCCAACGCATCCGCCTGACCGGTTGCCGCATCCACATCGATAAACGCATACCTCCCCGGCGCAGTAGCCGCGTTGAGCCGGTTGACCAGATCAGCGATGGCGCTATTCGGGCCGTAGCCGTCATTCTCCATCTCGATCACACCCAGCACGGTCGGGTTCAGCGCCACGATCGCCGCGACTGTCTTGGCGGTTTGGCGGGCAAACTCGGTCGCATTCTCGGCCCCGCGGCAATCGGTCGCGCCGCCGGTCAGGCCGTTGGTGCAGCCGCTGAAGGTATTGAAGTAGTTGAGCAGATTCATCCCAACCACGGTGATGCTGCCACCAACGTTCGGCGGGGCAGTGGGGCGCGGATTCTCGGTCACGAAGGCCGGCACGCCGCCCCCCGGCCACAGATCGCTCAGATCGCCTACCGGGCGCACCCGGTAGGCATTGCCGCTGGCCGCATTCCCCGCCCACGTGTAGGTCATCACCCCGATCAACCCGGTCACGCTATCGCCGCCGCGCAGCGTATTGCTCGCGCTGAGCGGATTGCCGCCGCGGCCAAACAGGATTGGGTCGGGGTTCTGATTCTGCAAGTTATCATCCACGATAATCCGGTTCAAGCCGTTGGCCGTCTGTAACGCATTTGCCAACGGCCCCGGCGGATAGAGACTGGTCGGCTGGTAGAGGCGATCTTCCGCTGACATCACCACTTGCCCAAACCGGCCAAGCTGGAAGTGCTCGGTAACGACCAGCTTCATCGGGAAGCGCACCAGCATGCCCTCGTAGCGTTCGAGGTAATCGGCGCTGGGGAAGGGCATTGTCACATCAACCGGATCAGCCGTACTGCTGCCAACGATTGTGATCTGCGCGGCGCTAATTTGGGTCTGGCCCTGAAACTCGCTGACCGTCCCTCGCACCCGCACTAGATCGCTCAGACTCACGTTATTGTTGTTACCGTTGAAGACAAAGATACCCTCTGACGTTAGCGGGTCGGCGTCCCAATCGGTAGCCTCTTCTTGCACATAAAACCCGCGCAGATTGGGTGACGGCCCTTCAAAATCACCCACCACCACACCTTCGATCAGCACCTCTTCAGTTGCGCAAGGCGTAATCTCGGTAGTGCCCTGAGTCTGGCTGATCAGGCTCACATTCGGCACATCGGGACAATTGCCCGTCATCGGCGGTGGTGGCGGCGCGCTGCATAGGTTCGCCGGACTGCTGGTATTGCGCGGATTGGGCGGCCCGGCGCTGAAATCGCTCGCGTTGTTATCGGTCTCGATACAGCCATTACCGTTGCGCAGCGCAGCCGTGGTATTACTCAGGGTTGGCGCCGGTGCACCTTCAAAGAAGTTCGCATTGCCGTAACCGACCAGATCGATAATCAGCGCCAACTGCGTCGGCGTACACGGCGTCGAACCGCCGTTGCAGGCAAGACCGCTGGTGCTATTGACCAACGCGAACTTGCCGGCGCTAGCGCTCGCGTTGATCGCGCCGGTTGCATTAGGCGCTGGCAACGGCGCACCGGTCGCGCCGCCGGCCAATTGCACTAGATAATACTGGCCGGGAGCAAGCGAACCGCTCAAGAGCACTACCGGGTTGCTGCCGAAATTACCGGTGCCGGTCGCACTGGCATACTGGATCGACAACCCGCTCAGCGAAACCGTCGTTGTCCCGCGATTGAAAATCTCGACAAAATCGTTCGTGTACGGCGCGCCACTATTCCCGCCACCGCCATACACTTGGCTAATCACCAGATCGGCGCTCACCGCGCGCGCCACCGGCCACCCGGCCCCCAACGGCGCAACGACAAACGCCACGACGAGTACCAACACTACCCAACGGCGAATCCCGCCAAACGCAGAACGCATACCTTCCACCTCGTTGCTTCAGCGCGCTGTTCCGCCGGCAACCGCACCGGCGCGCAGTTGCCGGCGGAACCACACAGTTCGGAAGATGCCAATCCAACGGCGACACGGCCATGCGGCGGGCAGGCGAGGATACGAGCGAGGTACACCACGTCGCAATGGTTGAACAATCAGATGTCTCTAATGATAGACGCAAAGCGTGAAAGCGGTGTTAAGGCAATGTTGGCTCAAACGAGAAATCTGATGACAGTTTTGTCACTATCGTGCTGAATAAACTGTAAAGCCGCACCACTGTGCGGCGCTACTGGTTATCACCGCCCATACGGTATTTGATGTCGTAATGGATGATAAAATCCAACTCCGCATCGGTGAAGCCGTAATGCGTCGCTAACGCGCGGTCAATCCGGTCGAGGATCGGTTTCGCCTGCGCCACATCCACATTGATCTCGCTCGTCTGAATGATCGTCCCGCGCCGCAGCCGGGTGGTGCGGTGCGCGGCGTACACTGCCAGCAAGGCTTGTTCGAGTTCTTGATATATATTTATGTCAATTTGATGAAAATCAAATACCGGCAGTTCCCACACTTCGCGCGCGACCACATCCATACAATTTGAATTGATAATCCAATACCAATAAAAGAGTTGGCTATTCAATAACCCCACGACCACCGGACGAAGGTGGGCAGGCACCACAATCAGTTTGTAGTGTGACGATAGTTTTTCCAGTAATGCTTTGCGCCAGTATCGCCCGCCGGAATGATAATAGACCGCTACGCCGTCTGCCACCACGAAATCTTTCAGTTTGCGCTGGTGCGCATGCATTTTTGCCAGTATCTTGATCTCGATCGGCGCGCCAATCTTGGGCAACGGATTCGCATGGCCTGCTATGCCGTCCCACCGGCAGTACGCCAGCTTTTCAAACAAGAAGGGCCGGTCGCTGTGTACGCCGCTCAACCAACGGTAGTAAGACGTGGTGTAGACGGTTGGTTCAGTTTCAGCGTGCTGGAGCAGGGTAATCGTGAGGTTCATATCAACCCCGGCAAAGAGTTTGCCGGGCCGCACCGCGTAGTTGCTGTGCCATTGGGTGTAGGCGCGGTAGAGGCGCTGTAACGAGTGCATGCTATCTGTCGATATAGCGGCGATGGGTACGATCATGCCAAAGCGGCCTCGTTTCGCTAACAACCTCAATGCGCGTTCGATGACCAACGCATAGAGATTGCCGCCATCTTCGGTGATGTACCCCGCCACCCGATACTCATGCCGCACCTTGCTATAGGCGACATAGGGCGGATTGCCCACAATCACTTCAAACCCGCCACCGGCGAGGATGTCGTAAAACGCGGTAAACCAGTGCAGCGGCTGGGTGTTGTAGCCGCCGGCGGGCAATCGCCAGAGCTGGCCGCTCTGAGCCAAGTCGCGGTCGAGTTGCGCATTGAGCTGGTCAAGCCGTTCGCGCAGGCGCCGGCGCGTCACGCTCCCATCCGCCGGATCGAGGTTAAAGCGAAGCTGCGCGGCGCGATACGCCGCCAACTCGCACTGCACGGCCTGTAGCTCGTCCAGCAGCTCAGGCGCAGCCGAGCCAATCTCCTCCGGCTGCGCATACCCGACCAGCGCATTGCCGGCTCGCAGGTTGAAATCGATATCCGGCAACGGTTCAATGTGACTTACATCGTCGAGGTCAGCCACCATGCGGAGAAACAGCCGCAACTTGCTGATCTCAACCGCTTCGGCCATCAGATCAACACCGTAGAGGTTGCGCACAACGATGCTCTTGGTAATGAAGTAGTCCCGGTTCGCGTGCCCATCTGCTTCCGCCACCACCGTGCGCAACGGCAAGCCCGCTGTCTGCTTCAACTCCACCAGTTCGTCCATCCGGTCGAGCACGGCGGCATAGATCGGCTTGAGCACCCGCAGCGCCGCTAACAGAAACGCGCCGGAACCGGCGGTCGGATCGAGCACGCTGAGCGGCAACCGGCCCTGTGCCGGATCGCCGGCCAAGGCGGTGTAGAGTGCGTACACTTTGGGCGCATCGAGCAGCCGGATGAGGTCGAGCAGCAACGCTTCAAGATCGAGATTCGCCGTCACCGCGTCGTTGATCGTCGTGATCTGGCCCGCCGCCGCCGCGGCCTCAATCGCCGCCACCCGTGCGCGCCGCTGCGCCTGCTCGCGCGCAGTTTCGTTTGGCAACGGCTCAGCCTGTTTCAGCGCCGGGTAGAGGTAGGTTGTGATCGTCTGCGCCAATCGGAGCGGCGCGAGCGATAGGCCAGCTTTGTCGAACAGCGCTGGGATGATGGTCGCGCGGCAGATGTAGCCGGTGATGTCATCGCGGGTATAGTAGGCTCCCATCTGCTTTTGATTAATGTACTGTTCAAAGATATACCCCAACACATCGGGGTCGATCTCGCGGTCACTTGTGCCGGGTCGCTCGCTCAGATGCCACCGCCAACCGCTGAAAAACGCAAACAACCGCTCAAACGCACTGTCAGGAATATCCAGCGCAGCGCCATACTGCTCCTCTAACGGATGCGGTGCAAACAAGCCGCCATTGAGATAAGGGATTGTACCCAGCATCCGCTGAACTTCCGGGGTGCGCTGGGCCAGCGGGCGAGCAAAGCCCTCGAAAAAAAGTGCGTGCAATACGTCGCGATAATAGCGATCCGGCCCCAGATGCTCCTTACTCCACGCCAGACGCTCCCGGAGATACTCGCGGTTCTGGTTCAAACAGCCTTTCGCTTGCAGAAAAGCGATAAACAGCAAGCGATTCAGCATCACCGAGGCATACCAGCGTCGGTCGCTTTCGGCGGGAATGCCGCGCACAATGGCCTGAAAGGCGTCGTGGTGCTGCTTGCATTCAGCGTAGAAGCGTTTAATAATCTGCTCAACCTGCGGGTGGTGCGTGACCCGCGCTGAGGGAGTGATGGTGATGCGCATGATGTTAGAGTTTGCCAAATGCAGTATTCGCCTGCAACCGTAGAGCCGCATCGCCGTGCGGCTCCTGATCAATTATTGTCATCAAAGACCACACCAGCAACCGCACCCCAACCAATCAAACCGCCCCATCCCCGCACTCGCGCAATATTACCCTCAAAACGGATCCGCCACAATTGTTGCCAGCGCCGCCGCTGGCGTTTGCACGGCAATCACCCCGCCCAGACAACGATGATGCTCGTCATCGAGACTGACCAACGTTGTGCCGTAGCGCTGCGCAACCGCCGCGTAGACTGCATCAGTGCCACGCAGAAAGCGATCGGCTGCCAACTCGGCGGCGGCTTGCGCCAATGCCGTATCGAGCGGAACATACGTGGTATGAGGCAGATCGCGCAATAGGTCGGCGTAGACCCTACCCTGCATTGGATCGTGGAAGAAGCGACTAAATGCGCTGGCCACTTCCGGCAGCACCAACAAGGGTTCGACCAAAGGGATCGCTTTCATCCGGATCACTTCTAGTAATTCATCGCACACGATCGCCGCCGGGTCTTTTGCGTTGATCCGGCGCATCAAGACACTGGCATCAAGTGTGAACATGGTCAGAACCCTCGATCATCTGTTGGCGGCTGCGGCGATCAGAAAGCAATTGCTCGGACGGATCAGGGCTAGAGGGCGCCAGCGTTTCCATTTCACGCCAAAACGACGCCAGTTTCGTCCACGGATCGGCGCCGGCGCCGGTTTTTGCAGGTGTGGCAGGCAGTGTGGCCGCCAACCGCCGGGCCAGATCCGCAATGAGCTGGGCCTGTTCGGCGGGAGTGAGCTGTTCGGCCAGTTGCTGTACTTCGGCGAGAGTCACAGGCATCGGTGTGATCCTTTCAGCGAGATGCCAGTATTGTAGCGCACGGCGGTGTAGTTGACCGCAGAGGGAAGAAGGCGACTCTAGCGCTTACCTTCATCCCACTTGTGTTGTTTGTATCTTTTCGCGGCTATTCCCTTTGCGTCTTTTTGTGGCTATTCCATCCCACAAATCGCCCCGGCCACCGCCACTTGACCCAACGCCAATCCGCCATCGTTCGGCGGGGCAAGGCGCGGGATCAGCACAGTGAAGCCATCGGCTTGCAACGCATTGGTCAGCGTCTCTAGCAGCAAGACATTTTGAAACACGCCGCCGCTGAGAGCGACGATTGTAAGACCGCGCTCGTCGCGTAGCCGCCGGCACGCCGTCAAGAGCGCCTGCGCCACGCCGTGATGCACCCGGCCCGCGATCGCTGCCGGTGCAACCCCGGCCCGCAGATCATCGACCAGCGCCGCCAGCAACGCCAATCCGTCGAGCATGAACGGCTCGCCGGCAGTGACTGGCTCACGCAGCGGCATGGGATAGGGCGGCTGCTGCGGATCGGCAATCTGCTCGAAGAGAATGGCCAGCTCGCCTTCGTAACGGGCAATCTGGCCCATCCCGGCCAGTGCGGCGGCGGCATCGAACAGCCGGCCAAGGCTTGAGGTGCGTGGACTATTGAGGTTCCGTTCAATCATCCGGGCCAGCACCTGCCATGCCGCCTGATCGAGCTGTTGGGTAAACGGCAATGCCAGCCGCCAGAAATCAGGGCCGTAGAGCTGAGCTAGCGCCGCCGCTGCCACCCGCCACGGCTGGCGCACCGCTTGCTCGCCGCCGGGCAAGACCAGCCACCCTAGATGCCCCACTCGTTCGTAGGCGGTGCAGGTCGCTATTAGCATCTCACCCCCCCACACCGTACCGTCCGGCCCGTAGCCGCTGCCATCGGCGGCAACCCCGATCACCGGCCCGGCGTGGCCGTATTCGGCCAGTACCGCCGCGATATGGGCATGATGGTGCTGTACACCGATTTTGCGCTCGATCGGCATTGCCAGCGCCGCTTGGGTGGCGAGATAACCGGGGTGCAGATCGTAAGCCACCACCTCCGGCGTGATATCAAACAATCGTTGAAAATGGGCAATCCCCTCGTGGAATGAGCGCAGAGTAGGCAGATTCTCAAGATCACCGATGTGATGGCTAAGAAAGACCTCGCGCCCGCGGGCGAGTGCGAAAGTGTTCTTGAGATGGCCACCACAGGCGAGGAGCGGGCGGGGCAGTTCGCGAGCGAGCGTGATCGGCGCCGGCGCATACCCGCGCGAGCGGCGAATGAGCAGTGGCCCGCCGGCGGCCACCCGTGCCACGCTATCGTCACAGCGCATGTGAATGGGCCGGTTGTGCGTTAAGAAAGCATCGGCAATCGGCCCTAACCGTTGCGCCGCATCATCATCCTCATATGCAATCGGCTCATCGCTCAGATTGCCGCTGGTCAGCACGATGGCCGCCACCCGCGCCGGCCCGACCGCTGCCGCGTATTCAGCCAGCAGCAGATGATGCAACGGCGTGTACGGTAACATCACCCCCAGCGTCTGCATTCCCGGCGCAACCGATGGTGCCACCGGCGTGCTAGGCCGGCGCGGCATCAGCACGATCGGGTGGGCTGGACTAGTCAGCAACGCGCGCGCTGCTGGTTCGATGATGCACAATTGCTCAGCCGTTGCTTCATCACGGGCCATCAAGGCCAATGGCCGCGCCTCGCGCTGCTTGCGCTGACGCAACCGGCTCACCGCCGCTTCGTCATCGGCGGCACAGGCTAAATGGTAGCCGCCCAACCCCTTGATTGCCACGATCTGGCCCTGCGCCAAAGCCGCCGCCACTGCTCCCAGCGGATCCGAGGAAGACGACTCCGCAGCGCCAACCTCGCCAACCGTGAATTGCTCAACCGATACCCCAGTTGCTCCCCTCTCCCCGCCGGCGGGGAGAAGGGTTGGGGGTGAGGGCTGTTCCTCTCCAAGCACATGAGGGTGTTCCTTTGTCCCTATCTCCCCACTCCCCACCCCCCGCGCAAACCGCACCTGCGGCCCGCACGCCGGGCACGCGGTCGGCTGGGCGTGAAACCGGCGATCGCGCGGATCGTTGTATTCGGCCCGGCACCGTGCGCAGAGCGGAAAGCGGCGCATCGTGGTATTGGCGCGGTCGTAGGGCACATCGAGCACGATCGTAAAGCGGGGGCCACAGTTGGTGCAGTTAGTAAAGGCATAACGATAGCGCCGGTCGGCGGGATCGGTGATCTCGCGCAGGCAATCAGCACAGGTAGCAGTATCAGGCGCGATCAACGTGCGACGTTGGGTCTGTGCTTGGCTGGCCGCGATCACAAACGTGCGCTCACCCAATAATGATAACGACTCGATGCTCACTTGCTCGATGCGAGCCAGCGGCGGCGCTTCGTGTTGCAATGCCGTCACAAACTCGTGCAGCGCACATTCCTCACCCTCGATCTCAATTGTCACGCCGGCGCTATCGTTGCGCACAAACCCGGCCAGCCGCCAGCGTTCAGCCAAGCTAAACACAAAGGGCCGGAAGCCGACCCCCTGCACAATCCCGCGCACATTGACCCGCCAGCGTCGCTGCTGGGGGTTGGTTATCGTTTGTTCTGTCATTGTTATGTTTAGTTAAAACACAATCACACAACTACTAGACGTCTTTCCACCTCGCCGGCTGCCGTTGCGATCCCAACATTTTAATGCAACGTCACTTGCGCTATCACTGTAGCACGCATCCCCATTTTGCACAAGATGATCCCGAACACTTGCACCGCTATCATAACCAAAGGTTATGAAGTTATCACTTGACGTTAATGATTCGTGACCGCTATAATTCGTACCAACAATCACGTTTTACGTATCACTACCGGCCAAGCCGCCACACTTCAGGCTTTTGCTCGTCGCAGTGTGTTTGTGAATTTGAATTTGGTTTCGCTACTGTCACCCTTGCATGAGGAACGCAATGAGCAGCAATGGCGCCGCCACGTATGCCGACCGTCCGCTGAACGCCGCCGCGTTACTCGACCGGCTCAACGAACCGCAGACGGCTGCCGCGTTACACCGTTTGCTTGACCACGCTGAACTGCTGGCCTTTTCCGCCGGCGCAGTTGATAGCCTGTTGCAACGCGGTGAAGTGATCGCTGATAATGTAGCAGCCAGCGTGCAAGAACTGCGCGCGGCGCTGCCGGCGGAGAGCGGTGAATTGGCCGGCCAATTGGTGCGGCTGGCGCGCACGCTGCCGCAGTTGACCGATACGGTTGAGCAACTGGCCACGCTCACCGGCCAACCGGCCTTTCAACGCTTGCTTGTCACCCTCAGCAAACCGCAAACCCTCGCGGCGCTTGACCGGTTGCTCGGCCAGAGCGAGTTGCTCGCCTTCCTCGTCAGCGCGCTTGATCACCTGTTGGCGCGCGGCGATGAGCTGACCGAGAATGTCCGTAGTTCAGTCGAAGAGCTGCGCGCGGTGATGGCTACCAGCGCAATTACGCCCGACAAGCTGATCGATGCGCTGCTCGCCTTCTTGCCCTACTTCCCGCGCCTCGTGGCAGTGGCGCCCAACTTTATCCGCGTGATCGAGAAGATCGAACCGTTTATCGCTTCCGAAGAGTTCGATGCTCTGCTTGACTCCGGCGTTTTTCATCCCGATACCGTCCAACTGGTCGGCGAAGCCGGCGATGCCTTCGTTGCCAGCCGCGCGGCGCTGCGCCAGTTGCCCAAGCCGGTTGGTCTGTTTGGCCTGCTCCGCGCCTTGCGCGATCCCGATGTGCAGCGCGCCGCCGGCCTGATTGTCGAATTTGGCCGCCGGTTCGGTAGTTCGTTGAAGTAAAGGGACGTTAAGACGCAAAGGGTTTGTTGAGTAAGAGTATTGCGATTCTTAAGCCAAAACCCAAAACATCTCTGCGATCTTCGCGCCTTTGCGTTAACCGTCTTTGCTCACTCTGCGCCTGTACGTTCAAACCCTATGCATGAGTTATCGATTGCGTACAACATCGTCAATATCGCCAGTGCTGCCGCTGCTGAAGCCGGCGCCGAAGAGATCAGCGCCGTCCATTTGCGGATTGGCGCGCTGGCCGGCGTAGTCGCCGATGCGCTCCGGTTTAGTTTTGCGATTGCCGCTGAAGGTACACCGCTAGCTAACGCCGAATTGATTATTGAAGAGGTGCCGGTGACGGTCTTTTGCCCCACCTGCAACACCGAAGTAACCTTACCAAACCCGCGCTTGTTCCGTTGCCCGCAGTGCGGCCAGCCTTCCGGCCAGATCGTTCACGGGCGCGAATTGGAATTGGTAGCATTGGAGACGCCATGAGTTACGAAGCTAAACGGTTAATCGAGATTCGACAAGGTGTATTGAGCAAGAACGATCAACTCGCCGCCGAGCTGCGCAGCCGCTTTCACGCGGCGGGTGTATTTGTGGTCAATCTGCTCTCGAGCCCCGGCGCCGGCAAGACCAGCCTGCTCGAGGCAACGATGCGCGCGCTGCTGGCCGAGTATCGGGTAGCGGCGTTGGTCGGCGACCTTGCCACCGACAACGACGCCCGCCGGCTAGCGCGCAGCGGCGGTTTGGTGCGCCAGATCCAGACCGGCGATATGTGCCATCTTGAGGCCGATATTGTGGCCCGCCATCTCGAAGGTTGGGATTTGAACGAGATTGATCTCCTGTTTATCGAGAATGTCGGTAATCTGGTCTGCCCATCAGGCTACGACCTCGGCGAAGCGGCGCGGGTCGTGTTGTTGTCAACCACTGAGGGTGAAGATAAACCGCTGAAGTATCCATCAACCTTTGCGACCGCTGATGCGGTGCTGTTGACCAAGATGGATCTGGCCGAGCCGGTGGGGTTTGATCGCGCCCAAGCCGAAGAAAACATCCGCGCGGTCAACCCGCTCGCACCGATCATTGCCACCTCGGCCCGCCGTGAAGACGGTCTCGCTGAGTGGCTGGCATGGCTGCGCGAGCGCATCAAGACGCAAATGGGACATCGGCGTAACAGTGGTTGATATCGGGAACAAAAGTGCAGCACTGCTCTTGGGTTGCGTTTTGACCAAGGTTTGTTGTATGTGAGGGAGACCATAAGGAGGCGATTCGATGGCAACATTGCTCTGGCTGCAGGGTGGCGCCTGTAGCGGCAACACGATGTCGTTCCTAAACGCCGAGGAACCCAGCGCCTGCGATCTCGTGACCGATTTCGGCATCGAGATCCTCTGGCACCCTTCGTTAGGCATGGAGTTGGGCGAAAACGCGAAGCGGATTTTCCACGATTGCGCCAATGGCGCTCGCCCGCTCGATATCTTTGTCTTTGAAGGGTCGGTGATACAGGCGCCTAACGGCACTGGCCGCTACAACATGTTCGCTGATCGCCCAATGCAAGAGTGGGTGCGCGAGTTGGCTGCGCAGGCCAGCATTGTGGTCGCAATCGGCGATTGCGCCTGCTGGGGCGGCATCCCGGCTATGGCTCCAAACCCCAGCCAGTCCACCGGTCTCCAGTTCCACAAGCGCGAACTCGGCGGCTTCCTCGGCCCGAACTGGCGTTCGAAGGCCGGCTTGCCGGTGATCAATATTCCTGGCTGCCCTGCCCACCCCGACTGGGTGACGCAGATTCTGGTTGCCGTCGCCAGTGGTCGCGCTGGTGACATCGCGCTCGATGACTTGCAGCGTCCGCAGACCTTCTTCACCAGCTTCACCCAAACCGGCTGCACCCGCGTGCAGTTCTTTGAGTACAAGCAATCGACGCTCGAATTTGGGCAGGGCACCCGCACCGGCTGCCTCTTCTACGAGTTTGGCTGCCGCGGCCCGATGACCCGCTCGCCCTGCAATCGCATCCTCTGGAATCGGCAGTCATCGAAGACCCGCGCCGGTATGCCCTGCACCGGCTGCACCGAGCCAGAGTTCCCCTTCTTCGATCTAGCCCCCGGCACGGTCTTCAAGACCCAAAAGATCAGCGGCGCGATTCCGAAGGAAGTGCCAACCGGCACCGATCCGGTCAGCTATATGGCACTGGCGGCGGCGGCGCGGGTGGCAGCACCGAAGTGGGCAAAAGAGGATATGTTTGTTGTATAAGCTAGGGAGAAGCTGGGAATGGTCAATATTATCGAGAATCCGGCAACGATCACCGGGCGCGATCTCCGCATCAGCCCGCTTGGCCGCGTCGAGGGAGACCTCGACTTGCGGGTCACAATCCGCGATGGGGTTGTGACCAGCGCATGGACTGAGGCCTCGATGTTTCGCGGCTTTGAGATCATTCTGAAGGGGAAGGATCCGCAGGCCGGCTTGATCGTTACGCCGCGTATTTGCGGCATCTGCGGCGGCAGCCACTTGACCAAAGCGGTCTATGCGCTCGATACGGCATGGCAAACTGAATTACCGTCCAATGCGACCCTGATTCGCAATATTGCGCAAGCTTGCGAGACGCTGCAAAGCATTCCGCGCTGGTTCTACGCCCTGTTTGCGATCGACCTGACCAACAAGAAGTACGCCCACCTGCCCGAATACGATGAGGCGGTGCGCCGGTTCGCCCCCTTTGTCGGCACGAGCTATGAGCACGGCGTGACTCTCTCGAATAAGCCGGTCGAGATTTACGCCATCTTCGGCGGCCAGTGGCCCCACTCCAGCTTCATGATCCCCGGCGGCGTGATGTGCGCGCCGACGCTGTCTGATGTCACCCGCGCCATTGCCATCCTCGAATACTGGAAGGATGAGTGGCTGGAGAAGAAGTGGCTCGGTTGCTCAGTCGATCGCTGGCTGCAGAACAAGAGCTGGGCCGATGTGATGGAGTGGATGCACGAGAACGAGCGCCACTACAACTCTGACTGCGGCTTCTTCATCCGTTTTGCGATGGCCGCTGGTCTTGACAAGTATGGCGCCGGTTGGAATAACTACATTGCCACCGGTACCTATTTCCACCCCGAAATCTACGCCCGCCCGACGATCGAGGGGCGTAACGCGGCGCTGATCGCGCGCTCCGGCGTGTATGTCAACGGCCAGTTCTACGATTTCGATCAGGCCAACGTGCGCGAAGACGTGACCCACTCGTTCTACGAGGGCAGCCATGCCCTGCACCCATTTGAAGGGCGCACCGAGCCGATCGATCCCGATGTTGGCCGCCGGCAGGGTAAGTATACGTGGGCCAAAGCGCCGCGCTACCTCATCCCCGGCGTCGGCAGTCACCCGGTCGAGGCCGGCCCGTTGGCCCGGCAGGTCATTGCAGGTCGCCCTGGCGCCGTCGATTGGCAAGACTACGACCCGCTCTTCCTCGATGCAGTGACGACGGTCGGGCCGAGTGTGCTGGTGCGGGTGATGGCCCGGATGCACGAAGCGCCCAAGTATTACAAGCTGGTGCGCAAGTGGCTTGACCAGATCAATCTGCACGAGAAGTTTTATATCAAACCGAAGGAGCTGCCCGAAGGGCGTGGGTTCGGTTCGACCGAAGCCGCTCGCGGCAGCCTCTCGGACTGGATCGTGCTTAAGGATGGCAAGATCGAGAACTATCAGGTGGTGACGCCGACGGCGTGGAACATCGGGCCGCGTGATGGCCGCGATGTCAACGGGCCAATGGAGCAAGCCTTCCTCGGCGCGCCGATTGCCGATCCCAACGATCCGGTCGAACTCGGCCATGTGGCGCGGAGCTATGACTCGTGCCTCGTCTGTACAGTGCATGCCTACGACGAAAAGACCGGCAAAGAGTTGGCGCGGTTCCGCATTGGTGAAGGCGCGTAGCAGGGGCAAGCGCGCAAGGACGTCTGCGCCGGTGGTTGGGGCAATCGCCGGCGCAGACGAACCCGCGTTGCTCAGGCTGGAGTGATAGACCTACTGATTATGGAGTGCGACAGTTAGACTGCCGCACTCCAAAAAGACAAATCTCTCGTCTTTATTGCTAGATCATTATGTCATGCTAGAACAACTCCTGATCATCGGTTGTGGCAACCTATTACGTGGCGACGATGCGGTCGGGCCGGTGTTAGTGCGGCGCTTGCTCGAACTTGGCCTGCCGCCCGGTGTTGGCGTAGCCGATGCTGGCACCAGCGGGATGGATGTCGCCTTCCGTATGCGCGGGATCGATACCGTGATTTTAGTTGACGCCGCCTGCACCGGCGCCGAACCCGGCACCATTTATGCGGTGCCGGGTTCGGTTGTTGAGCAGTTGCCGCCGCTGACCGGCATTAACCTGCACGCGTTTCGCTGGGATCACGCGCTGGCGTTTGGCCGCTGGTTGCTCAAAGATGCGTACCCGCGTTCAGTGCAGGTGTATTTGATCGAGGGAACCGACTTCACCATCGGCGCGCCGCTGAGCCCAGCGGTTGCCGCACGGATGGAGGATTTGGCCCAACACCTGAGCCGCAACCCGTGGCAGCCGTATCTTGGTCATCGCATCGTTGATGAAGACAGAGACAATGGAGAGCTGGCTGCTTGAATTGACGGCGCAAGGCTATTTGCATCTGCCGGCGGCGCTGGCGCAACGCTACTTTCCCACTGATTTGCTGGTGGCGTTGCCGCGAGCTGGCGAGATTTGGCTGGCCCCGTTGCGCGGGCCGGCAGCCGGCGGATTATTGCTGAAACAACGCAATGCCCGCGGCGACCGGAGTGTCTTGATTTGGGAAGCCTTGCCGCCGGCAACGCCGCCCGGCCCGCGCCGTGCCGTGTGGGATGAAGAGCACGGCGTGTTGCGCATAGCCCTGTCGCCAGAACCGGAGCATACATTATGAGTCATCTTATTGTGCGTCCGCAACCGTTAGGCATTTTTTCCCTTCCTGCTGGATATTTAGTCTTACCGCCGAGTAATGATCTCGCCGCTGGCCCGGCACTCGCCGCGCTGCTCCGTGGCGAAATTCCGGCTGAATGGCCGCCGGAATGGCAATTCTACGCTCATGCGCTGGCTGGCGAGGTCACCGCGGCGCTAGCGGCATTGCCGCCAAGCACTGATCTCGTGACTCGCTACAACCGCTATGTGTTAGCTGGCTCCCACGCTGATGACTTGACGCTCTATACCCTGCTCGATGGCGAACTGGCGTGCTTGCAAGGGGTGGCGGCGTTTACGATGGGCCATCGTCGCGAACCGCCGCCGCTCGCCAGCGCGACTGGTGAAGTGCGTGCGCTGGTGCTGGTTGCCCACGCCGCAGCGGCGATCGAGCAGGGTGACATTCCTACCGCTGACCGGCACTTTGCCGAGGCGATAGCGGCTGCTGCTCCCGTCTCGCCGGCGCTGGCCGGCCAGATCGCGCTCAACCGGGCTGAGCTTGCGATGCAGCACGGCGGCGAGCTGGCGCTGATCACACGCTGGTTGCAGCAAGCGATCGACTACATCCCGCCTGAAAGCCTCTCGGAAGTGCGCGCCCGCGCGGCGGCGCAATTGGGCCAACTGCTGCAAGAGCATGCCAAGGGCCAGCGCGGGCCGTTGCAAGCTGCCGTGCGCTGCTACCAAGAGGCGCTGCGCTTCTACCGGCGCGAGACCCATCCGCTAGAGTTTGCTTTCATCCAGAACAATCTGGCGCTGGCCTACCTCGCTATGCCGATGACCGAAGCCGGCGACCGGTTGCGCGGCGCGATTGCGGTGCAGGCGCTGCGTGCGGCGCTCAGCGTCTACGATCCCGACCAGCATCCGCATGAGTGGACGAGCGCCCGCCTCAATTTGGCGAACGCGCTGCAATACGTTCACTCGGCCCGTCCAGCCGAGCATCTGCTCGAAGCGGTGGCGATTTACGAAGACCTGTTACAGCGGCGCGACTCGGCTGCCGATCCGGCTGGCTATGCCCGCATTTTGGCCAATCTGGGCAATGCCCTCGCCCATCTCGGCATCTTCGCCGAAGCCCGCGAGCGGTTGCTGCAAGCCGAGCACCTCTTTGCCCAGATCGGCGATGAGCCGGCGATAATGACGGTGCGCGAGTTATTGGCAAACATCGATCAGCACGAGACCGTCGGAAAGTAGAGCCGGACGGCTGCCCGGCTCCGGCAGGCGCAAAGAGGGCAAAGACGCGAGGATGATAAACGCAAAGGCGCAAAGAACGCAAAGGTTTGTTATGGTTTTGCCACAAACCCTCCTTAATTGACCAACCTCCAAATCAAAACCTCTGCGCCTCTGAGTTTAAGAATCTCTGCGTCTCTGCTCCCTTTTCGTCTCTCGGTTGAGAAGAGTATGGAAGCATTCCAACGCCAACAATTTGATCTGCTGCTGATGATGGCAACCGAACGGTTCGTCGAACGGATCGTCGAGCGCTGCGCCGGCCCCGAAGCAGCGTTAGCTCGCTTGCGCGCCGATCCGCAAGGCGAGGGCATTTGGCTTGATCGGTTTGTCACGGCGATCTTCCAAGATTTTTTGCTCGATAATCCGGCAGGGGCGTGTTTTGTCCTGCAAGCGTTGAGCGGGCGCTCGCTGCCTTCACCGCCGGCAGGCAAGATTGAAGCGATGCTGCAAACGATGGCGCGCCAAGCGTTCGCCGAGCTGTTGCTGCTGCGCAGCGAAGAGGCGCTGGAGCAGATGATTGGATACGGTTGATAATACGATGACCAGATATCGAGACGCCTATGACCCAATCACTCACCGTTGCCAATGAACTCGAACAAGCCGCTGCGCGGGTTGATGCGGCGGTGGCCGCCGTCGCCAAGCTCGAACCGGCGGCGCAGACTGCCGCTACCGAGTTGAAGCAGGCGATCGAGGCTTTTCATAAACTGGCCCTAACCACGATCGTTCGCCGGCTCAAGCAAGACCCGCGCGGCAAAGAGCTGTTGCTCGAACTGGTCGAAGACCCCGCTGTCTACGCGCTGCTAGTGATGCACGGCATTGTGCGGGCCGACCCGCTCACCCGCGCCCGCCGCGTGCTCGACGGCGCGCGCCCGTATATGCAGTCGCACGGCGGCGATGCCGAGTTGGTTGATGTGTGCGACGGCGTGGCTTACGTGCGCTTGCATGGCTCGTGCAACGGCTGTTCGCTCTCGGCCTTTACCTTGCGCAAACACGTCGAAGAGGCGCTGTTGCGCGAGGTGCCGGAAATTACTCGCCTTGAAGTGGTGAACGATCAAGCGACGCCGGCCATTCTCCGCGCCGAAGCGCAGGAAGTACCGGCCATCGAGAAGGGATGGGTGCGCGGCCCCGCCGTCGCCAAGGTGCCACCCGGCCAGATGGTGAGCTTCGCCAGCGAACGCGGCAGCGTGTTGATCGTCAATCTGGCCAACCGGCTGAGCGCCTACCGCAACGCTTGCGCCCATCAAGGCCGCCCGCTCGATGGCGGGATGCTTGATCCTGACGCTGGCACGCTGACCTGTCCGTGGCACGGCTTCTGTTTCGATGTCCAGAGCGGCGAGTGCCTGACTGCGCCGCAAGCGCAGCTTGAGCCGTTTCCGCTCCGAGTCGTTGATGGCATCATTTGGGTGCGACCGCAATGATGGCAAGCAAGATAGTCCGCTGGCTAGGTGCGCCAGCGCCGGGTGGTTTGGCGCTGCCGGCGGCCAACCCGACGCCGGCCCATCTCTATGCGCCGCGCGGCGTCTATCTCGACGACGAGCGGCTGATTGTGGTTGATTCGGGCAACCATCGCGTCTTAATCTGGCACGAGTTTCCAACGCACGATTACCAACCGGCTGATGTCGTGCTCGGCCAGCCCGATTTCTTCCACGAAGGGCCGCACGCATCCGGTCACGGCCCCGCCAATGGCTTCCATCTGCCCACCGGTGTAACGGTTGCCGAAGGAAGAATCTACCTTGCCGATGCGTGGCATCATCGGGTATTATGTTGGCATCGCATCCCAGATCGATCCGGCACGCCGCCCGATAGCGTGATCGGGCAAGAGTCGTTGCTTGATATCGAGCCGAACCGCGGCGGTGCGGTTGGCCCGCAGATGCTCTACTGGCCGTATGGTGTGGCGTGGATCAACGGCTGGTTGTATATTGCTGATACCGGCAATCGGCGGGTGCTGGGTTGGTATGGGTTGCCGGAACGCGGCCAACCACCCGACCTCATTCTCGGCCAGCCCGATCCGTGCAGCAACGCCGAAAATCGCGGCGGCCCGCCGGCAGCCAACAGTTTTCGTTGGCCGCACGCCATCGCCGGCGATGGCGCAACGTTGTATGTCGCTGATGCCGGCAACCATCGCGTCTTGGGGTGGACGCCGCCGCCAACGGCTGATCGGCCCGCCGATCTTGTGTTGGGTCAAGCAAGTATGCAGAGCGCGTTTGAACAACCGCACGTACCGCAGGGAGCGCACCGGCTCCGCTTTCCGTATGCGGTAGCCTGCGCCGGCGACCGGTTGTTCGTGGCCGATACCGCCAACAATCGCGTGCTGCGGTGGCAACCCATCCCGCGTGCTGGCGCCGGCCTGCCGGCGCAAGCGGTCTACGGCCAATACAATTTTGCCGATAGCGGCGAAAACCGCTGGCAAGCCATCGGCCCCGATACGCTCTGCTGGCCCTATGGTCTCTGCGCGCATCGCCAGTGGTTGGCGATCGCCGACTCAGGCAATAATCGGGTCTTGATTTGGGAGGTGTAAGGAACGCAAATCGCAAAGGACGCTACAGGTGCCAACGCTCACGATTAACATCTCACATAACAAACTTTTGCGCCCTTCGCGTGCTCTGCGCCTTTGCGTTAATAACCTTTGCACCTTTGCCCACTCTGCGCCTTCACAGGTTGAAAGGAATTGCGTATGTGTCTCGGCATTCCTGGTCGCATCATCGAAATCTACGACAACGGCCTCACCCGGATGGGCAAGGTCGATTTCAACGGCATCGTCAAAGAAGTATGTCTCGCCTACCTGCCTGATTTGCAAGTTGGTGATTACACGATCGTGCATGTGGGTTTTGCGATAACTCGCCTCGATGAGGAATCGGCGCGCGAAACGCTTGCTCTCTTCCAGTCGCTCGGCGTGCTTGAAGAGGAACTTAATCCCGATGAGTCGCACGAACCCGTATAAGGGAGAGACGCAAAGGGGGGAAAGGCGCAGAGATAGATACACGCCAAGATGCAAAGGCGCTAAGATGTTATAAGGTGAGTCTGTCACTACGCTTGTACCACTATACAAAAAACTTAGCGTTCTTCGTGCCTTTGCGTTAACAACCTTTGCGTCTCTGCCCCTTTGCGGCTACGCATTGAATTGAATGGAGAGCATGCGATGAAATATCTTGACGAGTTTCGCGATCCTGAATTGGCTCGCCGCCTGTTCGATCAGATTCGGCGTATCACGACCCGGCATTGGGCGATTATGGAGGTCTGCGGCGGTCAGACCCACTCAATCATTCGTAACGGCATCGACCAGTTGCTGCCGCCGGAAATCGAGCTGATCCACGGCCCCGGCTGTCCGGTCTGCGTCACGCCATTAGAGATTATCGACAAGGCGCTCGCCATTGCGGCCCAACCCGGCGTGATCTTCTGCTCGTTTGGCGATATGCTGCGCGTGCCCGGCAGCCGCAAAGACCTTTTCCGCATCAAAAGCGAAGGCGGCGATGTGCGGATTGTCTACTCGCCGCTCGATGCGGTCAAGCTGGCCCAGCAAAACCCTGACCGCCAAGTCGTCTTCTTCGCCATCGGCTTTGAGACCACTGCTCCCGCCAATGCGATGGCGGTCTATCAGGCGGCCCGCCTCGGCCTCAAGAATTTCTCGATGCTGGTTTCGCATGTGTTGGTGCCGCCAGCCATCAGCACGATTATGGAATCGCCGACCAACCGCGTTCAAGGCTTTCTCGCCGCTGGCCACGTCTGTAGCGTGATGGGTACCGAAGAGTACCGTCCGCTGGTCGAGAAGTACCGCGTACCGATCGTCGTCACCGGCTTCGAGCCGCTCGACGTGCTCGAAGGGATTCGCCGCGTGATCCTCCAGCTCGAGCAGGGCCGCGCCGAACTCGACAACGCCTACGAACGAGCGGTTCGCCCTGAAGGCAATGTCGCCGCCAAACAGATGCTAGCCGATGTCTTCACCGTCACCGACCGGGCATGGCGCGGGATCGGCGTCATTCCGCGCAGCGGCTGGCAGCTGAGCGAACGCTACGCCGAATTCGATGCCGAGCACCGCTTCGACGTGAGCGACATCCAGACCGCCGAGTCGACCCTCTGCCGCAGCGGCGAGGTGTTGCAAGGTTTGCTCAAGCCTAACCAATGTCCGGCGTTCGGCAAAGAATGCACCCCGCGCACCCCGCTCGGTGCGACCATGGTATCGAGTGAAGGTGCCTGCGCAGCCTATTATCAGTATGGCCGGTTTGTACCGACAAACACGATCGGCGTGGCATCGTCACACTAAGGCGCAGAGCAAGCAAAGATTCAGTGGAGCCGGACAGCCGTCCGGCTCTGCGAAGACGCAGAGTGTGGATACACGCAGAGACGCAAAGACGTTAAGGATTTGGATGGATTCGGTACAAGTGCGTTGGCGCCATTGCCCTTTGTACGAAAAGATGAATACGATGTCGTGTCCACAAACCATCGCCCTAACAACACCATCCAACCCAAAACCTCTGCGCCCTTTGCGTTTATCATCCTCTGCGCCTTTATGGTTAAGGATTGCACCCTATGACCGCACCACTCGACTTTAGCACCTGGGTCTGCCCGGCGCCATTGCGCGACTATCCGGCCATTGTGATGGGTCACGGCGCCGGCGGCAAGCTCTCGGCTGAACTGATTAACCACCTCTTCCTGCCCGCTTTCGGCGGCCCGCGCGGCCCGCTTGCCGACGCCGTCCGCATCGAGATCGGCGGCGCACGCTTAGCCATCTCGACCGACAGCTTCGTTGTGCGCCCGCTCTTTTTCCCCGGCGGCAACATCGGCGAACTGGCCGTCAACGGCACCATCAACGATATTGCTATGATGGGAGCGCAGCCGCTGGCGTTGACCGCTAGTTTCATTCTCGAAGAGGGCATGCCGCTCGATCAACTCGGCGTGATTGCCGAGAGCATGGGTCGCGCTGCCCAGCAGGCCGGCGTTACCCTCATCGCTGGTGACACCAAGGTGGTCGATCGCGGCCACGGCGACGGCGTGTTCATTACCACCACCGGCTTCGGTCTCATCCCGGCATGCGTGAATATTGGTCCGGAGCAAGCCCGCCCCGGCGATGCGATCATCGTCAGCGGGCCAATTGGCTTGCACGGTGTTGCCATTCTCAGCGTGCGCGAAGGGATCGAATTCGGCGCGCCAGTAGTCTCTGACACCGCTGCGCTGCACGGCCTCGTCAGCACCATGCTCGCCAGCGACGCCCGCCTCCACACCCTGCGCGACCCCACCCGTGGCGGCGTCGCCGCCGCGCTCAACGAGATCGCCACCGATGCCCAGATCGGCATCGAGATCGTCGAACGCGATGTTCCGGTGCCGCCCGCCGTCCAAGCCGCCTGCGAACTGCTCGGCATGGATCCGCTCCACATCGCTAACGAGGGCAAACTCGTCGCCTTCGTCGCGCGCGACGACGCCGAACGGCTGCTGGACGCTATGCGCGCTCATCCATTGGGCCGCGACGCGGCCCTGATCGGCTACGCCACCGCCGACCACCCCGGCGTGGTCGTGGCCCGCACCGGTATCGGCGGTATGCGCGTGGTTGATACCCTCGTCGGCGAACAACTGCCGCGTATCTGTTAAACGTAAAGAGGCTAAACGCAACAGCGCGAAGGACGCAAAGGTTTTTATGGGGAAGCCAATCAGCGTGCTTGACCCAACATTCATACCTATCTCTGCGCCCTTCGCGACCTTTACGTCTTTGCGTTTACCATCCTCTGCGTCTTTGCCCCCGCTGCGCCTTTTTTTGCTATAATGCAGCAAGATGCTTCGCTTTTGCACCATGAAAGGAGGTGAGCGTATGGCCGACCCCAGCCTTGATGGCCTTCGTTGTGGCCCGGTTGCCAGTTTGATCCGTCTTCGCATGCTCACCTCAAGAGGTATTGAATCGTATGAGCGACACCAAAACCGACAAGACTCAGATTGAACGCTACGATCCTGCCGCGATCGAGGCCAAGTGGCAGGCCAAGTGGGCCGCCGACCAGCTCTATCGCACCCCGTCGATTGATCCCGCCAAACCGAAATATTACGTGCTCGATTTTTACCCCTACCCCAGCGGTGACGGCCTCAGCGTCGGGCACTGCCGCAACTATGTGCCCACCGATGTTTTCGCTCGCTATTACCGCATGCGCGGCTACAACGTGCTACACCCGATGGGGTGGGACGCCTTTGGCCTGCCGACTGAAAACGCGGCGATTAAGACTAAAACCAATCCCGCCGTGCTCACCCGCCGCTATAGCGCCAATTACAAGCGCCAGATGAATATGCTCGGTCTGAGCTACGACTGGGATCGCGAGATTACCTCCTCTGAACCCGATTATTATCACTGGACGCAGTGGATCTTCTTGCGCCTGTACCAGTCGTGGTACGATCGGCGAGTCGACAAGGCCCGCCCGATCAGCGAGCTGGAAGCGGAATTGGCTGAGTATGGCACCAGCCGGCTCGATCTGGCTTTGACCGATCCGCAGGTGACAGCAGAGGAGTGGCGCGCGGCGACGCCGCTGCAACGCCAAGAGATTTTGCGCCGCTTCCGCTTGGCCTATCGTGGCGAAGCGGTGGTGAATTGGGATCCGGTTGATAAAACGGTGCTCGCCAACGAAGAGGTGCTGCCCGATGGCACCGCGTGGCGTAGCGGGGCCAAGGTTGAGCGCAAGGTGCTGAAGCAGTGGTTCTTCCGCATCACCGCCTACGCCGACCGGCTCGACCGCGATCTGGATACGGTCGATTGGCCAGAGCGCATCGTCACTATGCAGCGCAACTGGATCGGGCGCTCGCACGGCGCCGAGGTGATCTTCCACACCGAGGCCGGCGATCCGATTATCGTCTTCACCACGCGCCCCGACACGTTGTGGGGGGCGACCTTCATGGTACTCTCGCCTGAGCACCCGCTGGTGGCGAAGGTGACGACCGCAGGGCAGCGCGCGCAGGTCGAGGCGTATGTCGAGCAGGCGCGCCAGCGCCCGACCACGACTGCCGTAGCCGAAGAGAAGGAGAAAACTGGCGTCTGGACTGGTGGCTATGCGATTAATCCGGTCAACGGCGCACGGATTCCGATCTGGATCGCTGATTACGTCTTGATGGGGTACGGTACCGGCGCGATTATGGCCGTGCCGGCCCACGACGAGCGTGACTTCGCCTTTGCGCTGAAGTACGATCTGCCGATCATTCCGGTCATCAGCCGGCCCGATAACGCCGCTTGCTCGCTGCTGCGCGCCGAGACGATTGCTGCCGATACTGCCGATGCCTTGCGCGCCGCCGGCTTTACCGTCACCACCCAAGATGACGGCAATCTGCTGGTGGAACTGTCTGGCGATCGCGCGCGTGAGTACGCCGCCATCGTGCAGTCGCGCCTGTGCAACGGCTGGACGGAAGTGGCCGGGTCGGGTTGGCTGTTCATCTTCCCCGATGCAGTGTTCGATCTTGACTCGACCGCTGCCGATGAGCAGATCACCACGCGCTTGCGCGCCGCGACCGGCAACGTCGAGATTCCGTCGGCGATGGCCTATCTGCACTCGATTCCCGCCTATCGTGATCTGATCTACCACGATGATCTCGGCACGCCGATCCACTCTGGCCCGATCAACGGCGCTCCCGCCGATCAAGCCATCGAGCAGACCATCGCCTACCTTGAACAGCAGGGTATTGGCAAGGGCCGCACTAACTACAAGATGCGCGACTGGCTGATCAGCCGCCAACGCTATTGGGGTACGCCGATCCCGATCATCCACCGCGAAGACGGGTTGGAAATCGCGCTCAACGATGATGAGTTGCCGCTCACCCTGCCCAATGTCGAGAGCTATGAACCGACGGCGACCGGCGAGTCGCCGCTGGCCCTGATCGATGACTGGGTGAATGTGACCCTGCCCGACGGTAGCCGGGGTCGGCGTGAGACCGATACTATGGGAACGTTCGCCTGCTCGTCGTGGTACTTCCTGCGCTTCGCCGACAATCACAACGACAAGGCGCTGGCCAGTCCTGAAGCGCTTGACTACTGGTTGCCGGTTGATATGTACGTCGGCGGGGCCGAGCACGCCGTCATGCACCTGCTCTACGCCCGCTTCTGGACAAAGGTGCTCTACGATCTGGGAGTAGTCAAGTTCTTTGAACCGTTCACCCGTCTGCGCAATCAGGGCCTCATTCTAGCTCCGCCGCGCGAGGTCGATGGCCAGATCATCATCGAGAAGATGTCGAAGTCGAAGGGCAATGTTATCACTCCCGACGAGGTGGTGGCCGAGCACGGCGCTGACGCGCTGCGTGGCTACGAGGCCTTCATCTCCGACTTCGAGCTGTCGGTGCCGTGGAATACCGATGGCGTACCCGGCGTCAAGCGCTGGCTCGACCGGGTGTGGCGGATTGTGCTCTACCCCACCGTTGAACGCGGCCAGAGCAACGCCACCATGAACGAGCGCCAATTGCGGCGCGTCGCCCATCAGACCATCCAGCGCGTTGAGAACGATATCTTGAACTTTAAGTTCAACACCATGGTCGCCGCGCTGATGGAGTTTACTAATGCGCTGTACCGCGCGCGCGACGCTAGTTTGGCTGGCACCCCAGCGTGGAATGAGGCGATCGAAATCCTGCTCTTGCTAATGGCACCGATCACGCCGCACATTGCTGAAGAGCTTTGGATGCGGCTCGGCAAGCCCTATAGCATCCACCAGCAACGCTGGCCGGTCGCCGACCCCGCCGTTGCCGCTGAGGAAGAGGTCGAAATTGTCTTCCAAGTCAACGGCAAAGTGCGCGGCAAGTTGACTGTGCCGGTCGAGATTGACGAAGCGCAGTTGCGCGAATTGGCCCTGAAGAACGAACGAGTCCAGCAATTTATCAACGGCAAACCAATCCGGAATGTCGTTGTGGTTCCCGGACGGTTAGTGAACGTCGTGGTCGGGTAATTCATCAGTATGGAGTGCGGCAGTTTCACTGCCGCCACGGTCACGCCAGCAGCGACGCACGGTATGGAGTGCGGCAGTCTAACTGCCGCACTCCACAGAAGATACACCCCCAATATCTTGGGTGACATTCGCGTCTCACCTGTACCGCAATTTGGTTAGTGATCACTATCGCTACACACTATGCGCATCCCGTCGATTCTAACCCACCGTTTTATCCGCGCCTACCTCGTCATCGCGCTTGGCACCGTGCTCTTCGCCCTTCGCCGCGTCTTTTTACCGACCTTCTTTGAATTGCAAGGGGTCACGTTCGACATCGCCGTGCCATCGGCGCTCAACAGTTGCTACAACCGTCCGGCACTCAATACGTGCAGCGATGCGGTAATTGTGGTGCTCACCGTGTTTGGGGTGGTGGCAGCGGTCGGCTGGGGTAATCTGGCCATGACCGTCTTCGCACTGATTCTGGCGATCCCGCCGCTCGCCCTCTACTTCGCGCTTAGCCCAATCTGGCCGCCACTAATCGCGCTAGCTTTCATCCCGATTGCGCTCGAGTTAGGGTTGTGGTTCCTTTTCCCTCGCCAACCCGATCAACCGCCGGAGCAAAGCTAATCATCATTACGAATAATCCCAATTGCCTGCACCGTATTACCCAACGCGCCACCGATCACCTCATCGGGCACCACTTCGAGGAATTCGTCCGGTTCGCGAATATCATCACCGATCACGGTCACGATAATTACCGGACTGTTATCATCAGGTGGAATCACTAGCTCACCCGGCGTTGTTGCGAGATAATCCTCGCCGGGTGTCGCCGAGATTGGTAACACCCGATAGCGTACACGCAGAGTCCGTTCGCGTTGCATATTGCTCAGACTCAGATTAAATTCGAGTTGGGTCGTCGTCCCTGCCGGCCCTTCTTGCACCTCAGCCGGGCTAATGATCACGCGCGTGACATCATCATCAATAATCGTCAAGACTCGCTCGCTCTGACCGGGGAACAGGATACCACCACTGATCCCTGTCAGCCGGAAGATGATGGTCTCATCCTCTTCATCAATCGTATCGCTATTAACTTCTATCGTCACCGTGCGTACAGTGCCGGCAGGCGAACCGGCTGAGAAGATCAGTGTACCGGTCGTACCTCCCGGCACGCGGTAGTCGCGATCAGGCGTTGCCGGATTGGTTGTACCCGGCACAACTTCATACGTCACGACTACCTCATTATAGGCAGCTTCGCGCAACTCAACGACTACATCGCGGGTCGTGACGGTCGGCGGATTTCCCTCAATCACTGGTTGAATGACTTGCACTGACACTACCGCGACCGGCGTGGGCGTCAAGGTTGGCGTTTCCGTTGGTAGCGGTGTCAAGGTTGGCGTTTCCGTCGTTTGCAGGCGCACCGTTGCCGTTGGCGAGGGTATTACCGTTACTGATGGCGACGGTTGCAGCGTTGCCGTTGCGGCCAGTGTTGTCGGCGTCGGGCTAGGCTGAGCTGCTGGCGCGGCGGGCGTCACTGTTGGTATCGTCGCCGGTGTTGCCGTTGCGAGTGTCGCCGGACTAGGCAGCACACCAATACCGCTTGCCGTTGGTGTGGGTGTCGGAGTAAGCGGCGGCAAACCTCCGCCAGCCGGAGGCGGTGTTGCAGTAGACACCAGCGCCGGCGTCGCAGTTGGTGACGCCGGATCGATCCGTACCGGCGGTGGCGGCACCTCAACAATTGCCGCCGGTGAAAACCGGGTCGCTTGGCTCGTTGGCGTCTGTGTGCGGCGCGCAATCTCGGTCGCAGCTAGATTGGGCAAATCGCTGGCTGGCGGCGCAAAGCTGAGATCAGCCGGAAATGGTTCGTAGGCGCTAAATGCACGAGCCGCGCTAATGCTCTTAAACGGCTCATTAGCCGGGGTGAGGAACCAAAAGACGAGTTGCACCTCGCACACGACCGGCAGCAGCGCGCATACCAACGCTGTCACCACCATCCAGCGCAAATAATCGCGTTTAGTTGGCCATTGGCTGTTGCCCAGCGACTGCACGGCTCTGCTCCTTTGCGCAACGCAACCGGATGGTAAAGGTGCTCCCCTGACCGGGGATGCTCGTCACAGCGATCGTTCCTCCTTGCAGCTCTATCAATTGACGCGCGATCGCAAGACCGAGTCCGCTGCCGCGCTGGGCTGAATTATTTCCGTCAACTCGTTGAAAGCGAGTGAACAGCCGCCCAATCACGTCTTCAGGAATACCGGGGCCAGTATCGCTAACTGCCACCCAAACGTCACTGCCTGCAATGCCGGCGCTGATCAACACACGACCTTGCGGCACATAGCGCCGCGCATTGTCGAGCAATTGGCTAAGCGCTTGCTTTAACAGTTCTCGATCTGCCAGTACCAATGGCAGATCTTCAGGCAAAGCAAGGGTGACTTGCACGCCACGCTCGCGAAACGCGGCATACAACGGGTGAAGCGCCGCTTCAACGATTGGCGCCAATTCAATCGCCTGCAGGTTGGTCTCGACTTGACCCGAATCGAGATTGGCCACCATAATTGCATTATTGACCAGATGGGTCATTTGGACGGTGCTCTGCCGGATCTGTTCTAACATCTCGCGCTGCTCGGCATCAGATGCTGGGATTGCTTGCCGCAGCAAGAGATCGGTATAACCACGCACGATGGTGAGCGGTGTGCGCAGTTCGTGGGAAATGGTCGCGATGAAATCGGTCTTCGCCCGATCGATCTGGATTGAAGCCGTGATATCGTGTAACACGATCACTTCGCCTGACAGTTTGTCATCGGCGAGGCGAACCGGTGACCTGCTGATCGTCAGAAAGCGGTCGCCTATCCTGATCATCTGATCAGGCTGACCAAACAATTCTGAGCGAGCTTCACTCCCATTGAGCGGTAATTGACGCAGGTGTAAGTGTAACTCACCGTTGACTGGCAACACCGGCTGCAACATCTGCTGAGCAGTAGGATTGAGTAATACAATCCGGCCCCGCGCATCACTGACAATCACCCCATCACTGATCGAGGCAAGAATGGCCCGTCGTTGTTCAGCATCGTATTGCGCCGATTCATACAACAGCGCATTCACCAATGCCACTGCGGTCATATTGGCGATCGCCTGCAAATGGGGCAATACTGATGTTGGGAAGGCGTCCGATTCGGGATGAGCAAAGATAAGCCCGCCGATCGTCGGCTGATCTTGCTGCAAGGAGATTGCCAACGCACTGGCAATCCCGATAGCCGTAAGGTTTGAGTCGGCGTAGGGCGTCAATAGAGCTTCACCCGGCATAGCCAATGTGGTGAGCCGGCGACTGGTCAGCGCCGCATAGCTCTTCGGTGCGTTAGGACGCAATCGGAATTGCCACCCGTCAGGCGCCGGCACGACCGCGATCGCTTCGATCTGAGGCAGCAGATCGGCGGCGCTGGCGGTAGCAATCTGCAAGATCGACTCGATGCGTAGTTCGCGATTGAGCTGCCGGCTCGTCTGATACAAATGCAACAAGTGGGCCGTCATCTGGTTAAAGGCCAACGACAGCCGTCCCAATTCATTCTCTTCGGCAATGACGCTCCGGCGGTCGAGCTGACCAGCGCTCACCGCATCAGCTACCGCCACCAGTTCATCCAGCGGACGGGTAATACGACGCGCCACCCAATATCCGACCAACACCGCAGCCAACGCTAAGGTCGCTGTCACTCCCAATACTGCGTTGCGGCTACTGGCCCACGCGCTCAAAATAAAATCACGTGACAGGCCGACGGCAAAATAGCCACTCTGCGCGCCGCGGATGATCAGCGGTGCATACACCAGTTGGTATTCGTAATCACCCACACGAGCGGTCGTCAGCAAAGAGCAAGCCGGCAAGTTGGCTCGTTCAACCGGCGTCACCACCCGACCGCTCAGATTGCCAATATCAAGGCACGTCCCGCGTTCATTAATCTCGGCTAACAGCGCGAGTTGGGCCGGATCAAGCCGCAACACCGGCAGAAAACTCACGGGGGCTGTCGTTGCCAACAGTGTGCCATCGCTATTCAACAAGACCGTTAATGCGGTTTGACTACGTTCTTGGAGGAAGGCCAGCGTGCGATCGAGCCGTTGCGCTACCAATAGACCACCGAGCAACTGGGGCGGTTGGTTATTATTGGAGCGTGCATAGATTGGAGCAACAGTAAAAAAGTGTAGCACATCGCTGCCATCAGGCTGGTGAAATGCAATCAACCCGCTGTATTTGTCACCAAGCACATCACCAGCGCCGATCGGCGTCTGCACGCCGCGCAGCACATTCTCGATCAGCGGCGAGCCAGCAAGGTTCGTGCCCACATAACGGACGGGGGCATCACTACCCGGCGCGCGTTCCCAATCGAGCAAGGCCAATCCGGTGGGGTCAAAGATGATGAGGCGATCCGGAGCGACGTTCTCATTGCTCTGGCCCAACGTCCACAAGCCGCGCAACGTCAAAGCCAGCCCATCTTCATCGCGCTGCGCTATCGCGTCAACCACAGCCGGGGCGCCGGTATCAGCATTGGCGGCGGTAAAGGCAATCTGGCCGAGGTAAGCAATATTGCTAATTTCGCGCAACGCGAAGGTTTCGGCAAAGTTACGTGCAACCTGCCCAAGCTGATTATTGAAGCGCTCTTGCCAACTACCGGCTACCAATGTCATAGCAATGCCGGATCCCACCAGCATGACGATGATCATCAGCAAGAGGTAGGGCAGGATGATAGTATATTGAATGCGTGAGCGCAGGATACGTATCACTTGCCGCACGGCATCCCCCCCCTGTTGAGCCATTGATTAGGTGTGCGGCGATGACTCATTGCCAGTATAGCCGATGATGGTCACATGGCTTATTAACAGTTTCGTCATCTCTCGTAGGATGAAGCGGGATCACTGCGCAACCGGTAACGCGAAAGCAAACGTGCTGCCCATTCCTTCCCGGCTGCGCAGCCAGATCTGGCCATGATGGGCCTCGACCGCTAATTTGCAAAAGGTCAGGCCAAGACCGGTACCATGCACTTTGTGCTGCTGCACTTGGCCAAATTTCTCGAAGATACGGGCATGGTATTGAGGCGGAATGCCCGGCCCCTCGTCGCGCACCCAATAGATCAGCCACTCACCGGCTGGTAACGCTGGCAATGATAAGGGGATCTGCGGATGCATCCCACCATTGATACTGACCGGCAGGGAAAGATGGCGCGCGCCAACCGTGACGCTGCCCCCAAAAGGCGAAAATTTGACCGCGTTATCGATCAGGTTCTGCAACACCCGCACGATCTTCTCACGGTCAGCTGCGATCGGCGGCAAGCCGGCGGTCAGGTCTTGGAACAAGGAAACCTGGCGCTGTTGCGCGTAGGCTTGCAACCGTTCGATCGCTTCATCAACGACTGCATAGGGCGACAGCGGCTCAAGATTCAGTGTCATCCGTCCCTGCTCCATCTTGCTGATATCGAGCAGGGTATTGACCATCTCGAGCATGGTTTGGCTACCTTGATAGGCAATGCTTAACAATTCTTGTTGTTGGGATGAAACCGGCCCGCCCAAACCGCGCTGCACCATCATAATCCCATTCATAATTGCGGTCAGCGGCGCGCGTAAATCGTGAATAAGCATGCCAGTATAATCTTCGCGCAGCCGGGCCAGCTCGCGGTCTTTTTCAATATTCTCAAACAGCGCCAGTTGGCCGATTTGCATCCCACCGGCATCGCGCACCGGTAGAATGGTATGGCGCAAATAGCGCACCGGCCCTTCCGCCAATTCGATCTCCACCACCCGGTGCGGCGCGCCATCATTCAGCCAGGCCGGCTCTTCGACTACCTGCGCTCGCGCCATCAATTCGGCGATCACGTCATCGATCCGGCGACCAATCAACTCGTCCCGCGAACGGTAGAACAGGCGCGCAGCCGCCAGATTGCTGGCCACGATCACACCGCGCATATCGGCCATTAAAATGCCGTCGCTGGTCGAATTGACAATCGCCTCGAAGCGGTCACGCACAGTGCTGACCTGTTGAAACAGGCGTGCATTCTCGAGTGCGATCCCGATCGTCGTTGCCATTCGGTTGAGCCGGATCGCTTCTTCCTCGGTGAAATGGCCGGTACGCTTATTGAGCAACTCGATCGCGCCAATAGTGCGACCTTTGACGACAATCGGCACACAGAGGATCGACTTCACATCATAGCCGATCCTATCGCTGACTGCACGGTAAAAGCGCGGATCGTTTTCAGGGTCATGCACAATTTCATACTGCTGGGTACGCGCCACATAGCCCACGATCCCCAACCCCGGCGGGACGCGCATCCCAACCAACTTCTCTTGCCCCTCTTCCAACGTCATCACAAACACCAGTTCTCCGGTCTCTTCGTCGAGCATCAGCAATGAACCGGCATCAACGCGGAAGAACTGGTTGATCTTTTCCATCACTAAATGGTAAATCTCACGCGGATCGAGCAACGAGTTGACCGCCGCCGCAATATCATTCAGGGTCGCCAACTCGGCGTTGCGGTGTTCCGCTTCTTCGATAGTGCGGAAAGCGGTGATGGCCGCCGCCAATTGGCTGCTCATCAGGCGCGCAATGCTCACCTCTTGCTCATCAAACCGGCGCGGTTGCTGAAGGGTCGCGAAGGCTAATGCGCCAATCACCCGATCTTGCGCCACTAGTGGAATGATTAAGAGTGAGCGCACCTGCGCCTCCAGCAGCGTCTGCAGCAAGCTGATCGCAGTTGGCGAGCGATTCCCCTGCTGCAAAATCTCAGCAATATCTGTAATCTGCAACGACTGGCGATGTTGCAAGGCATGTTGCATCAGCGGCAAATCGCGCAGCGGGATTGGCGGCGGCAACGAAACGCGCGGCGGAAAGGTGCTGACCAGCACTATTGTCTCGCCGCTAGCATCAAGCTGCAACACGCCGCAGAGCGATACGCCTAACCCTTGCACAAACTCGTTCAGCGCGAGCATCAGCAGCTCATCAAGAGTCGCCGCTGTCTCAATCGCGGTCGCGATGCGCAACAAGCCTTGCGTGCTCAACTCTGATTGTCCAATGGCAGGCAACCGCTCGTTCATAGTGATGATGAATAACTGGCCAGCCGGTAAATAGGCATCGGTTCATCACCGTTCTGCAAACTGACCGGCGTTAACGGATCGAGGGTAAATTGCCCAGAATGCGTCGTTTTCAACACAGCAGCAGCGACGACAATCTCATCGTTGCGTGCCAATTGGCACAACCGGCGCGCTTCGCGCATGGCCGCGCCCGTCCAGGCCATAGTTGTCGGTTGATCGCCGCCGATCACACCCACAGCCAATTGGCCGGTGGTAACACCACCAGCGATCACGAGATCGGCGCCAAACTGCTGGCGCCACTGCCCGCGCAGGCGCGCGATCGCGGCCTGCACCTGCTGTGCGGCCTGCAACGCCCTTGATGCATCGTCAAACCGTGGTTGCGGAAAACCGAAGACAGCACAAAAGCTCCGTTCATCAATTGCGACATACGCACCTTGGTGCTGATAGACAATAGCCCGGCATTCGGTGTGGAACGGGTTGGCAATATGTTCGATCAATTGATGCACCGTTAAATCAGTGAGGCGATCCACGCCGCGCAGACAAGCATAGAACAGGGTCGCATTGATAACATGTGGTTGTAGCGCCTGCATCGCTTTCGCTTGCTGCGCAAGCAGATCACGGATCACCTCCGGCGCAAGGTACATGCCTAGTAATTGGCGTGCCTGCATGATTTCCGGCGGCTCGATAATTCCTTCATAGCGATAGCGCACCATCATTGCTACGGCATGGGCTGCTAAGGCGGCAACGAGGGCTAAGGAACGCTGGCCGTAGCGATAAGGAGTTGGGTCAGCCAGAGTCAACACCCCTAACGGACGGTCGCCGTGAAACAGCGGCATTGCTAACGCCGAGCGCATCAATTCTAACCCCGGCGTGGGAATCCAGCGCGTATCACGCTCAATATCATCAATAATGGCACCGCGGCGCGTGCGCAAGACCCAGCCGGCCAACCCATGCTTGAGGATCGGCGCCGATGCGAGATTCAGCGGCAACACATCACCGCCGCTCAAAGTAATGCGGGCACGGATGGTGAACGACTCGGCATCAATCAGCAGCAACGTGCCATGGCTGGAATCGGTTACATCGGCAGCGATCCGTAACAATTGCACCAATGCCCGTTCGAGATCAGGCTGTTCGACCACGCTGGTCATCACCTGCTCGAACGCAGACAAGCGGCGTTGCTCGCGATCGAACCATTGCCGGTAGACTGAAGCTTGAAGATGGGCAGTGAACAATGCGGCCGCTTGCTCGATCCACTGCTGTTGCGCTTCATTCAAGCGCACATCAGCGCCGGCGATCATCAGGCACAATGCGCCAAGCGGAGTTCGCTGCACCCATAACGGCCAACTCGTGACGGTTAACGCTTGTGGCGAGGTTGTGGCAAGCAGGCTGCGCATCTGCACACTCGAAAAGCTCACGGAGCGGCGTTCGCGCACGGCGCGCCCGATCGCGCTGCCATCGATATCAAAGGTAACGGCCCGGTTCACGCTGGTCAAGCCCCAAACTGCCGAAGGGATCAAAATGCCGCGTTCGGGATCGTGTAACAGCAAAACCGCGCCCCGCACCGCTACTTGATCGGCAAGGCATTCGGCCACTGCGGCGACCATCGCGTCGCGATCATTCGCCGCGCTGAGCCGCTGAGTCAAGATCGCCAATACCGGCGGCTGCGGCACAGCCGCGATGGAGTCCGCGACGGTTTGCCGCAGCGCCACTAGTGGATCTCGATCGGTTACTGGCGGTATATCGGCTTGCAACACCAAAGCAGCATGACGGCGAGCTTCAGTGAGCGCATAGCGCAAACTCATCCATACCGCCAACGAAAGCGCCAACCCAATCACGCCGCCGAAGAGTAACGCAACTACAAAGGCGACTGATGGCGAGTCAACTACTTGCGGCACGACGATGCTGATCAGCGCATAGAGCAATACGCCAAGCGAAATGCCGCCGGGCAGAGTCAGGGCAAGGATGCGACGGATGTTGCTGCGTGGCAGGTACACAGGATCTCCGCGACTAAGCTGGAAACAAACTGTATCGCCATATCATAAACGTATCACGATAGTCAGAATTGCTTTCTATTATACTTGGTTTTAAGAACAAAGATGACCGGTTCACCGAACGTGACCGGTCATTCACTGGAGCGGGAGACGGGATTCGAACCCGCGACCTACACCTTGGCAAGGTGTCGCTCTACCAACTGAGCCACTCCCGCATTGCACAATCGCTATTATACACAAGTTGGCCGATTTGTCGAGTCACTATTGTAGCAATCCAAACACAGCAATGACTGACACACTCCTCATTCTCGACTTCTCCGGCACCCTCAGTCTTGGCGCGGTGCGCTTCGGTGAGACCCACCGCCTAGCAACGGCGCTTGCTGATGCGGGACTGCTGGCATTGGGCGTCACCGTTGATCGCTATTGGAACGAGTTGGTTGGACCGACATGGGTTGAAGGCAGCACGAGCCGCGTTGGGTTGGCGACGTTGCTGGCGCGCCAGTTGCGCACGCAGGAAACATCAGCAAGGAGCGCGGCACAATGCGCGCGGCGGTTTACCCAGATGTACATAGCAGCTTCTGTGATCGATCCGGCGTGGCAACCGCTGTTTGCGGCGCTCGGCGCTGATAGCCGGGTCACCACGCTTATTGCCACCGATCACTATGCCGAGGTGACGGCGCACATCGCAAACGAATTAGCGGAGCAAAGATGGACGGCGCGCGCCCTGCGGTTGCGCAACCAGCAGGTCGTGCAACAACGGATGGGCAACCTTGCCGGCAACGCAATGGCATTCATCGCCAACTCTGCCGATCTCGGCGTCAGCAAAGCTGATCCACTGTTCTGGCAGCGAGTGCGCGCCGGCTTGCGCGCCAATGTAAACCGGATTATCGTGGTCGATGACTTTGGCGCAAGCGAGAATGCCGCCGACTTTTACGCCAACCCAACCCGCGTTGAACGCCGTCGCCAGCAGACGATCGCTGCCATCGAGCAAACGTTTGCCGTGCCAGTGACGGTCGTGCAATTTGTGATCGGCCATGATATTGGCGTAACCGTACACCAAATATTGCAGCAGATAAACCCATAGAGCCGCACCGCGGTGCGGCTCTACACCATTGGAGGGACGCATATTCATGCGTCCCTCCAGCACAAGATACCCTTACCGACCTAGAAATCCATCCCGCCGCCCATACCGGCGCCAGCGCCAGCCGCCGGCTTATCTTCGGGGATGTCGGTGATCAGGGCTTCGGTGGTCAGGATCATGCCCGCGATCGAGACCGCGTTCTGCACGGCGCTGCGGGTAACCTTCACCGGGTCAATGATGCCCTGCTCGATCATGCTGCCGTACTGGCCGGTCAGCACGTTGTAGCCGATGGTCTTGTCGCCCTTCTCCTCCTGCATGCGGCGGACGTTGGCGATGATCACTGAGCCGTCCTCGCCGGCGTTGCGGGCAAGGATGCGCAACGGCTCTTCGAGAGCGCGGCGCAGGATCTGCAGACCGACCTTCTCATCCTCGTGGGCAACCTGCACATTGTCGAGCGCCGGGATAGCGTTGAGCAACGCGACGCCGCCACCGGGCACGATGCCCTCCTCGACCGCCGCGCGGGTCGCGCTCAGCGCGTCCTCAACGCGGTGCTTCTTCTCCTTCAGCTCCGGCTCGGTCGCAGCGCCAACCTTGATCACGGCCACGCCACCGGCCAGCTTGGCCAGCCGCTCTTGCAGCTTCTCGCGATCGAAGTCGCTGGTCGTGGTGGCAATCTGGGCGCGGATCTGCTCGATGCGAGCGCGGATGGCCGCCTCGTCGCCACGGCCCTCGATGATGGTGGTGTCATCCTTGGTGGCGATCACCTTGCGGGCGCGGCCCAGATCCTCGATCGTCGCGCTGTCGAGCTTGCGACCGATCTCCTCGCTGATCACGGTGCCGCCAGTGAGAATGGCAATGTCTTGCAGCATGGCCTTGCGGCGATCACCGAAGCCGGGCGCCTTGACCGCCAGCGCGTTGATGGTGCCGCGCAGCTTGTTGACCACCAGCGTCGCCAGCGCCTCGCCGTCAACGTCCTCGGCGATGATGACGAAGTTCTTCGTCACCTGCAACACTTTCTCAAGGACGGGGAGGATCTCTTGGATGCTGCTAATCTTCTTGTCGGTGATCAGGATGTAGGGATCGTCAAGCTCAGCCTCTTGCCGCTCGACGTTGGTCACCATGTAGCCCGAGATGTAGCCGCGGTCGAACTGCATGCCCTCGGTGTATTCCTTCTCGAAGGCAACGCCCTTCGACTCTTCGACGGTGATGACACCGTCCTTGCCGACTTTCTCCATCACCTCGGCGATCAGCTCGCCAATCTCGCTGTCAGCCGCCGAGTTGGTCGCGACGTGGGCAATGTCAGCGCGGTCGCGTACCGGTACGGCGCTAGCCTTGATCGCCGCCACCAGCGCCTCGGCGCCCCGGTCGAGACCACGCTTGAGCAGCATCGCGTTGGCGCCAGCCGCCACTACCTTCAGACCCTCGGTGACAATCGCCTGCGCCAGCACAGTCGCGGTGGTGGTACCGTCACCAGCGACATCGTTGGTCTTCGTCGCCGCCTCCTTGAGGAGCTGAGCGCCCATGTTTTCGAATGGATCCTTCAGCTCGATCTCCTTGGCGACGGTCACACCGTCGTGGGTCACGGTCGGCGAACCAAACTTCTTATCGATCGCAACGTTGCGGCCACGCGGGCCAAGAGTCGTCTTGACCGCATCGGCAACCAGATCAACGCCACGCTTAAGGGCGCGGCGCGCTTCTTCGTTGAAATAAAGCTGCTTTGGCATAGGATCTATAATCCTCCATTGAGAATAGCGCCGTTAGCGCGAGGTTGCTACTCTTGCACGATACCCAGAATGTCCTTCTCCGACAGGATCAGGTACTCGACATCGTCGAGCTTGAACTCGGTGCCGCTATACTTGGCGAAGATCACCCGATCGCCAGCCTTGACGCTCATCGGGATCAGCTTGCCGTTGTCGTCCCGGCGCCCCTCGCCAACCGCCAACACCGTGCCCTCCATAGGGCGCTCCTTGCTGGCCGTATCGGGCAGGAAAATGCCGGTCTTGGTCTTCTCTTCACGCTCAACCGGCTTGACCACCACGCGGTCGCCAAGAGGTCGGATGCGGAAATCCGCCATAGCTGCTATCCTCCGTTCGATATGCAATCCAATGAGTTGCGTAAGTTCCGTCGGTTAGCACTGTCAGATCGAGAGTGCTAATCCGTTGGTAATAGTACACAAGATCGGGCGGTTTGTCAAGTCATGTTTAGCACTCAACGCGAGGGAGTGCTAGCAGGAACGAGACGCGGCCGCATCCCTTGATTGAACCCTCAACGAGCCTGACTCCATACCCGCTGCACTTGTGTGGGATGCAGCAGTGCTCCTGCCGCACTCCACAGCTAAGTTCTGTTATGATAGATATATCCAGCATAGCAAGCGCAGATTTCATTGGAGGTGATCGATGGCCGATCTGTTTGGGTTGTACTGGGATGGGCCACCATTCGTGTTCTTTAGCCCGCCGCACTGGTTCGCGCTGGCGTGTGTGGCAGTCGCCTGCGGTTGGGTGATGGGCCCGGCCCGCTCGTTGTCAGCGGCGGCTAGACGGTACTGGCGCTATGCGCTGGCGGCGATACTGGCGATCAACGAGTTCGCCTATAACCTTTGGTTCTGGGTGCATGGTCTTTGGTCGATCCAATACATGCTGCCGCTGCACCTCTGCACGCTGTTTACATGGTTCAGCGTAATCATGCTGCTCACCCGCAGCTATCGCATCTTCGAGTTTACCTATTTTATGGGGATCGGTGGCGCGTTGCAGGCGCTGTTGACACCAGATATCGGCGTGTACGGCTTTCCGCACTTTCGTGCTTTCCAGAGCTTTATTTCCCACGGCGGGCTGGTGCTGGCCGCGCTGACGATGATCGCGCTGGAAGGATACCGCCCCACGTGGCGTTCGGTGGGGCGGGTGATTATCGGGGCCAATCTGTTGATGGCGGGTGTCGGCGTTGTTAATTGGCTGCTCGATAGCAACTATCTCTTTTTGGCCCGCAAGCCCTACACGCCAAGTCTGCTCGATGTGTTAGGGCCGTGGCCAATCTACATTGTTTGGATGGAAGTGATCGGGATCGTTACCATCCTCCTGCTCTACCTGCCGTTTGCGGTCGCCGATCTCCGTCAGAGATCGCCGATGATGGCGAGCAGAGTGCGCCGGTAGTCAGGGCCAGCCAGCCGTTCCCAGCACTTCGGCAATTCAGTGCGCAACGTGGCCCACTCGGCTTCACGCACAGCCAAATAGGTCGCGACCGCTTCCGGCGCGCGTTCAGTGTGCGCCGCCAGCAAGCCACGGGCAACGCTGATGTCATTCAAGGCGCCCAGATGGTCTTGGAAGTTGATCAGCGGGTTTAAGAGATTGCTCAGCCGCTCGCCGGCGATGTCGCTGACCAATTCGAGCGCATAGCGCAGCCGCTTGCCGGCAATGCGCATCGCATGCAGCGAGGCGTCGTCTTCTGGCAGACCGTTGCGGTCATACGAGCGCATGGCTTCGTAGTGGGCATAAAGCATGCTGCCAGCATGATCCTTCACCCGTGGCCGGTTGTCCCATTCAGCGGCAAAACAGGCAAGGCGGGCCAGCGCGCGCAGATCGCGCTCGTACTGCTTGCTGCCGAGATAGCCAACCAGCGTCGTGTGGACCTGCATACGCTCGGCGCGGATCGCTTCCATCACCGGCGCGAGGCCGGGCAGGTCACGCGGGGCCATATCATTCAGCAGTACATCGCGATCACGGGTTGCGCCGGCCTCGCGGGCCAATGTGCGCACCGCAACCGTCGCCTTGCGCGCCGCCTTGGCCGGCGCCACCGGTTCGAGCAGACGCAATGCGGCCCGAATCCGGCGCGTAGCCACGCGCAGATCATGCACTGCCTCGATCGTTTCGTCGGCCTCAACCGCCCGCGCCGTCTGTTGCAACCGCCGCACCTGCCGGCGCAGCACCACCCGCCCCAGTTCAGCGAACGGCACCTCGCCAGAGGTGTACCAGTACGGCAGCCGTTCGGTTGGCTCATCTTCGCCGGCCACTTCCTCAACCACCGTGCCTTCGCTCTGCACTACCACTTCGGGGCGCGGGCCGATCACCCGTTCCCATAGATCGGCCTTGGCTAATGCCCGCTCGCTATCCACTGCTGCATGCGGGCCGGCTGCAATTAGGCTCAGCCGGCCATTGCTAGCTGCTACCCGCACTTGCGTGGTCTGGCTCTGGCTGTAATCGAAGCCATCGGCCACCCGCACGATCGCCGCCAATTGCAAGGCCAATTCACGGTTGCGTTTATTGAGGCACAACACCGCCGGATCGAGTCGCGCACGCGGTTTGCGACGGTGGAGGGCGACAATTGCGGCGAGGATCGCTTGATCGGTCTCATCGCCCAAGTCGTGGCGCAGAATAATATCGCGCCCCACCAGATGGTGCTCTGGCGGGTCGGTCGTCAAGCCGACATTGTGCAGCAACGCGCCGGCTTCAACCAATTGGCGGGAGGAAGCCGGCAACTTGCGCGACTGCGCGACTGCATCGAAGAGGGTCAGCGCGTGATCGGCCACTTGGCGGGCATGTGCCCGATCGACCCGATACGCCTCTAGTAACTGCTCAACATAGCCGGCAAGATTGGTTGGAGTTGCCATCTTACCCTCGCGTATTCAAAGGCGGAAAGGATGCGTATTGACTAGCGGCTCGCCGCTCAGCGATAGCGCTGACCGGTCTTTCCGCCGTAGAGTGATGACACTACCGCTGTAACAGTGCCATCCCCCGCTCAAGCTTGCTCTGCCGTTCAGGGGTGATCTTCATCAGGGCGCGCAAGGCGTTGGCTAGTTCGGTGAGATCGTAGACCGATCCAGCCGGTAACACTTCCAATTCAAGCTCACAGATCGGCGCCTGCTTCTTGCCGGCATAGATGGTGCCGCGATCAAGACACATTTCGACCCGATCTTGGCCGTCGCGAACCGCGTGGATAATCCGGCGGCTGGTTTCAATCTTCAAGAGCGGTCGCACCGGCGCCCCTAGTAAGAGGGCTTGGGCCAGATCGCGGGCCGGGCCAGCCGGCCAGTGCGCCGGATCGGGATCGTCGCCGGGAAACTCAAACTCGGCCCGATGGTGAACGCCGTTTTCATCAACCCGTGCCGGCCCCTTGAGCGTGATGATCGAGCGGTTGCCAATTTGGCGCACGCGCAAACCGTAGCGCGCCAGCGCCAGCCGGCCATCGACGCTATCGTAATAGATATTGCGCTGTTGTTCGCCGGCCAGCGTGCGCAACGTGTACGGGCCAAGCGCGCTCAGCGCCGCCAAACGATCGAGGTCGGTGGCGCTGATTTTGTATTTGGCTTCAATTTCCATAGCTAGCTCCTCAAAACCTGCCGCAGCAACGCATGGCTGCCCCTCTATTGTAGCCGGTTTAAAGAGGGCCTGTGAAGGGGAGGATGACAAAAATTAGGCCGAGGTATGGCAACTGTCGGCGGCTACCGTCGTTTTTGTCCTCACATCATTCCCCACCGCCGCTGCCACTATCGCCACTTCCGCCACTATCAATGCCGCCGCCACCTAAATCGCCCCAACCGCTATCGGATGAAGCTGAAGCAGGAGCAGCGCCCCAACTCCATACCGTCACTGAGCGCCGGTCGGTATCCCAATCATCGTGATCGTTGGTATGCGCGGGCGCTGTGCTGCTTGACTAGTGGCTGGGTGTTGGCTGCAATAGGCGCTGCATCCATCGTTGCGCTATTGCCGCCGCTTCCGCTTCGATCGCGTGCGCCTCGGCAATCGCCGCCGGCGCCGAAGCGTCGGTAAGGGTTGTGTCAAACAAAAGTGCGCGCAAGCGTTGGAACGAGCCGCTGGTGTCAACCTCACTTGATCGCGCTGCTGCCTCGGCCAAAGACCAGTCGAGCCGCCACAATTGCTGGGCCGCTGCTTGCAGCGCCTGCCGGAATGCCTGTAAGTGAAATTCGGCAACCATTGCCGGCGCCGGCGAAGCTATTGGCCCAACCGGTTGGTAGACTGAAAAACCGAGTGATGGCGCGCATAACGAACGCTCAAAGTCTTTGAGTTGCTGTTCGAGCCGGTTCAGTTCTTCTGCCGGCGTATACGCCGAATTCCAAAGACCAGCATGGCCGCGGCGGAGGCGCAGCAAGGCGAGGTGCATGTCTTGAAACAGCAGTTTTTGAGTGGAATCGGGTTGCGCGGTACCTGCATGAGCGCATACCCGCTCAACGGCGGCGATGAAACGTTGGGCCAGTTGGTCAAGCTCAGCGTCTTGTGAACGTTGGACCGCCGTTGCTTGCGGGAATGCGGTATGACCGGGAGGATAGTTAGACCGTTGGTTGGATCGCATCTTGATGCTCCATAACACGATAGAAAAGAGGATCGCGGCCAATATCGGGCCGAACGGAAAGATGATCCACTGCACCCAACTCACATTAATCAATAGCTGCGGGTTTACAGAGGCTTCCACCGCTGCCAACGCCTCACTAATGTCTTGGCTCAGATTCGGCGATGACAACGGCTTACTAAGGTGATCGCGCAAAATTTGCCGATACCGACCATCGAGCTGCGCGCGCCACCGTTCGCCATAGCGCAGTGCGCTGTAGTTATCGGCAATCGCCACGAAGATCGCGATCAGCTCAACCGGTGCCTTGCCATCATCGCGCACGAAGCCATCGCGCTTGAGCAACTGGATAAAATCGGCATCGTTGCCACGCGCTTTCACGTACACCGCAACAATTGCGCCGCGCTCGATTAGCGGCGCGGCGGCTTGTCGGATCACATCGGGTTGACGGATTTGGTTAAGCGGATCATCAATAAGGAAACGGCCTTGCGCAAACGCTGGAACAGCAAGCAACCATGCGAGGAGGAGACCGATCAAAGGAGCTGTGAAGCGACGCATTCAAATCCCCCTACTAAGGTGGTAGCTAAACACCTCCTACTCGCTACTATATACGACCATCGAACCAAATTGTTTCCGATCGCGTAGGGATACAGCCGCGCTGTATCCCTACGCTCTCACCCTATCTCACTGTTTAAGGATCATCGGCAAATAACGCACCGCTGGGCCGGTAATGGTTTGCATACCACTTACACCGTACCACAACGGCGTCGCGCCATTGTACACCCCGTAATTGGTAATGCGCAGCACATCGCCAAGCTCGCCGGCAGCGAGTTGAATAGTTGCAAACACTTCATCATTCGCCGGCAGTTCGCTTATTGTCCATCGCACTTGATTCCCCCGTTTGGACACCGCCCTCCTCGATCGCCACTGGATTCACGCCCGCCGGCAAGTCAACCACTAGCTCCAGATTGGTCAGGCCCGCATTCGGCCCTTGCCCAAAATTGCTGATGGCAAAATGCACCGGATAGATCGAGCCAACTTCTACCACTGGCGGGTAGATTGCGGTCACATACAGACGCGGCTGATCGATCACGGTCACGACAGGGTCGTGGCCCGAACTGATGACCAGTCCATCATCACTATCAGCCACTACCTGATAATCCCCAGAAATAACACTCGCCGCCGCCTGTACCTGATACGACAGTTGCGACACCTCTCCCGGCAACAGTTCATCTAATAACCACTCGATCGTATTCGTATTGCTATCGTAGACCCCGCCATCGCTGATGCTGCCGCTCACCAACGTCGCACTCGCCGGCGCTTCCACCGTCACCACTACATCAGTCAGCGGCAGTGCACCGCTATTCGCTACCAGCACCGCGTACTCGAAGGGAGTACCCGGCGCAGTGGTTGAGATGCTCAACGGCAGGCCAACTGCAGCCGGCAATAGCAGCTGCCAGATGTCAACATGCGCGGAGCCGGTGATCTGCGCCTCGATCCAATCGGCAAAGAACGCGGTGAGAGTATAGACGCCGGGGTAGTGCGGCCAGCCGCAACCGGTACCGAAGCTGACAATGCCAGCATGCAGAAAGCCGCCGGAGCCGTCCGACGCCATCAATGGCCCGCCGCTATCGCCTTGGCACGTGTCAACGCCGCCAGCCGGAAAAACGCCGGCGCAGAGATGGATCGAGCTGAGCGCGCCATCATAACGTTCGTTGCAGATTGCCAAATCAACAATTGGCAATTCAGCCTTGTGCGCCACGTCGGGGAAATCAAACCCGGTTTGCGGCAGGCGGTTGCCCCAGCCGGCGATATAGGCTGTCTGCCCCGGCGCAAAGCGGGCCGCATCCGCCGGCGTTGCGATCCGGATGGGTGTGATGCCGGTCACCGGTTCGGTTAAGCGGATCAATGCCACGTCATTGTAGAGCACTGCATCAGAGACATAGAGAGGGTGGACAATAATCTCTGCTGCATCGCGGCGTTGAGTGGCGGTCGCTTACGAAAGATCTTGCTGGCCAACCAACTTCTACTTGAACGGCCGCCGGATCGGCCACATTCCCTGCCCCATCGGCCAAGCAATGCGCTGCCATCAACACCCATGAGATCTCGGTAAAGACGCCGCCATCATGAATCAGCGCACCGCCGCAGACTGATGACGCTTCATCCACAATTGTGGCATCTAGCAGTGCCACCAACCACGGATAGTCACCCGGCGCAACCGGATCGCCGCCAACAACCGTCAACTGCGGCGGCGTACCCTCTCGCGAAGCAACACTTACCGGCAACAAACCCATAAGGAAAATAAGGGCGAGCAGTGCGATACGCTGTCTTATACGTGGATAAAGTCCTCTCAGTAATGATAACGTTAATATCTATAATACTAGTCAAAACGACACACCGTGTCAAGAGGGCGCTATCACGAACATGCTGCATGCTAAAGGTCAAAAAGTGGTATACTCGTGAACGCGCAGCGATTACGGTATACAGCAACAAGGAGTCCACTTCCTCATGAGTGTTGATTTTGAACGGCTGATCGGCAAAGCCGTCCTCGACCCTGCTTTTCGCAAGCGGCTGCTTGCCGATCCAGATGCCGCCGCCAAAGAAGCTGGCTTACAACCCGATCCGGAAGAGCTGGATCGGCTGCGCAAAGCGCTCGCCGATCCAGCGCAACGCAGGCAGCTCGAGCAGATTGATCAGCAGACAGCTTCGCTCAGTGGGTGGAGCTAGTGGTTAGGTGAGAGATTGAGCGTTTGCAGCACTCTATGAAACCACGAGATGCCAAAGTTGTGAATGAACTACTTGGGCAGATCGATGCCCAGAATGAGCAGTTGCGCCTGCGCAAAATTTTGCGGATGCTCAACAATATTGTTGTGCTGCTGACGGTTGTCGCGTTGCTGATCATGTTGATCCCGCCCTTTTCCCTCCCGTTGTACTATGCGATTGTGGTAACATCCTTAGCAGTCAATGGATGGATCGAATGGCTGACCCGCCAAAAACGTGAACGAATTGGCGCTATCTTGCTGGTTATTTGGACAAATATCGGCGTTTTGTTAATCATAGCAGCGAATGCGATCGAACGCGATCTGCTTCGCATGACGATGTTCGCCGAAACGACCCCGTTATTCGTCGTTCTCGCTGGATTGTTGTTGGGGTGGCGGTTCGCCGGTATTATTACCATCGGGAATCTGGTGGCTATCTTTACCGCCTACATTGCAATCTTTACCGTAAACCCCACACCACGCGGCATTTTTGAAGAATCGACTGGTTTCTTTATTCCTATTTTGATTTACACTATTCTGGTATGGGCGGCAATCTTTTTTTACCAGTGGCAACTCGCTGCTTCGCAGCAACAGCTCAACCAAGCCCGGCTGCAATTGATGCAAGACCAGATTATTCGCCACGAACTAGAACTTGCCCGCAATATCCAACAACGTCTGTATCCGCCGCCGCCGACCAAATTAGGGAATATCCAGATTGTCGCTCGTTCGGAACCGGCCCGCGAAACGAGCGGTGATTTCTATGATTTTGTCCAACTGCCTGATGGTCGCTTAGCGATTGTGGTGGCTGATGTCACCGGCAAGAGCATTCCAGCCGCGCTGATGATGGTGATGGCCCGTTCGCTCTTGCGTTCGCATATTACGGTCTACCAATCGCCGGCATCAATCTTGCACGCTACGAACGAGCTGCTCTGTCGTGATGACTTGCAAGCCCAATATGTGACTGCGTTTCTCGGTATACTCGATCCGGCGACTGCCACGCTCGTGTTTGCTACTGCCGGCCATCCCTTCCCCTATCTCCGCCGTGGCGACCAGATTCACGAGGTTGGCTGCGCAAGTTTGCCGCTCGGCGCTAAAACCGGTCTTGAATACCAAGAAATGACGCTTACCCTCCAACCGGGAGATCAGGTGTTTTTGTTGACCGATGGCTTCTTCGAGGCCCGTAATGCTCAGCGTGAGCTGTTTGGGTTTGATCGGCTGCGGACTCTGATCCAACAAGCAGACGCTGCGAATCCTCAACGAGCGCTCGATCAAATTTGGACTGCTGTCACCGAGTTTCGTGGTACGTTAGAACAAAGCGATGATATGACGGCAGTGATCATTCATACGCTGGCCGAACCACATGCTGTTGCTGTCAACAACCGAACACATGCGCTGGCAGACTGCGCAGACCAAGCTAGCTCGCCTGATTATCAGATTACCGTCCTCGTTACAACATCCGGCATGCCAAACCCTTGACGGCGAATCGCACCGGCTGTTGGCGCTATGGCCATATTGGCTGGCTTCCCGCTGGCCGCTTCCGCTCCCCATTCTTTCTTGTGCAGCACTCGCCACGCTGTGCGGCAGTTGGGCCGCAACCTTGCGTGATGCATGCTGTGATGGCGAAATTCCGGCTTATGCCGGACGATTGGCGCGTGCGTTGGGGCGGCGGTCGTGGCGGATGTTTGTGCGGCTTGGCATCAGCCATCACTTATTGCACGCCTTGGAAAGCCGGATGCTCGCCGCCTACCGGCGCGAACTGGCGGCGCGGGTCGTCGATGGTTGCTGGCAACCCTGCCAATTGCAGGCATTGACTGCGCAATGGGTGTGCGATCGTGCTGCCGGCTGGCACGTCGCGCAGCTTGCGCCTCTCACGTTGGCCGGCCTGACGCTAGATGATCCGGCTTGGCGAGCGCTAACGGGTGCGCTCAACCGGTTGATATTGGCTCGCCAGTTGCGAGATGATGCGCTTGATCTAGCTGTCGATCTGAACGCCGGACGGGCCGGGTGGTTGATCCACCTGATTGCCGTGGCGATTTGGCGCGATGATGGCAACCTTAGCCCGCTTGATCAACAGCGCATCGCCGGACGATGGCTGCTCGACGACGGCCTCCGCTGGCGCGTTGCCAAGCTGCATGCGCAGCTTGGCGTTGGCGCTGCGCAGGCATTGACTCCTTATATCGGCGATCTGCCGCGATTGCATGACGTGATTGCTGCCGAACAACAGGCCGGGCAAATTGTGTTCGCCAGTGTGCCTTCATTCGATTTCAGCGCAACGCGCGCGCCACTGCGCGATTCGCTCGGCGCTGTCGATGCAGGCTTCAAGGGCGGCGCTAGCCTCAGCGAGGGCTTGCTCGTGCCCGATCAGCACCAGCCGGCAGAGCGGTGCGGGCCGTTGCGCGAGCCGCAGCGCGCTTAAGCGCAGCCGTCCTGTCACCAGATGCACTTCATCGGCCCACGGCGAGTCGGTGCAGTAGACGATCCCTTTGGCGCGAAAGATGCCCTTTGTCGCTAGATCGCGTAAGGTTTGCTCAAGCGTTGATCGGCGCAACGGCAGATCGGCTTGCCAGTTCAGCGCGTGAAATTCAGCATGCTGGTGAGATAATTCGGACGGCAAGCGGCCATCGCTGCGCGGGCTAAAGATGAGATCAGGTGCGACTTCGCCGTAGCTGGCCGGTACAAGCAGTGCGCGCTGGTTGATCTCGCGCACGCGCGCGGTGGCGCGCTGGATGGTTTGCTCATCAACCAGATCGCTGTGGGTCATCACGATCAGGTCGGCGATCTGGATTTGGCGCACTGTTAACGGTGTCGCGGCCAGCGCCTGCTCGTAATCGGCGGCTGACACTAGCGTCACCAGCGCATCGAGCGGAATATCCACCATGCGGAGCTGGCGCACAATCGCTCCCGGCTCGGCGAGGCCACTCGTCTCAATCGCGATGGCATCGAGCGAGCCGCTGCTTGCCAGCGTTTCGATCGCCAAGATCAAATCGCTGCTGGCCACGCAACACACACACCCACCGCTTAGTTTAATCAACTGGCCGGCGCCGCTCTGCTCTAGCAACGCGCCGTCAATCCCGATCGCGCCAAACTCGTTGACAACCACGCCGATCCGGCGATCGGCGCGATCCAGCAACCGGCGCAACAGCGTCGTTTTGCCGCTGCCGAGAAAGCCGCTGATCAGCGTGATTGCCGGCAGCGCCGGTTCATTCCGTGTCAGCATAGCCGGTCAATTCCACATAGCCGCGCCCGGCCATTGTGCCGCTCACCGTCACCGCGCCTTCCCAATAGACCACGGTCACTGGTAATTCTTGATCACGCATAGCCGGCGTGATGACGAGATCTAAGCCATAGCGCGGCACGCGCAATCGCCACTCGGAAGGGTAGACGGCGCCACTGCGCGAACTGTGCCATGTATCGGTCACAGTCAGCTCGACATCGCCGGGTCCGAGGATGATCACCGTGTCGTCGGGCAAGAGTAAACTGCCGCCGACAAACGGCGAGGGGCGGCCATCAGCTTCGCGCAGTTGGTAATACATCAGATCGTGCCCGCTCTCAAGCTGCAACGCAAACCAATCCCACCCGGTCAGCCCCTCTTCGAGCGCGCTGGTGCCCCACTCGCGATCCATCCACGTTAGGCCGCGCACGGGGTAGATCGTTTCACCAATGCGGATCGTGCCCTCGCCGATCATTCGGGTCAACGAGTAGTACGCCGAAGCGTTGCCAACCTGCGATCCCTTCTGGCTGAGGCCGGCATTGCCTTGCAACACCGGCGGTCGGCTGTTGGCGGCAATCAGGTCGAGGGCGATTTCATCTTGGGCGGCGCGAAGATGCATGGTCATACCCTCTGGGCCGCTGCCTTCAACCGACCAATCGTTCAGAAAGACGCGGAATGGCTCGCCGCTGGCGCCGGCTAATCCAGCAGCAGCGCGACTAAATCGCTCGAAGGCGTAAAACCGGCCGCCATCGATGTCGCTCAGAGCAAAATGGGCCATGTACACGTCGCTCGTAGCCCACGCCGATTCGCGGGCCGACGGATTGGGGCTAAGCGCGCGGCGGAAGAAGGTCAACTGAAAACCAAAGCGCCGGCCATTCTCGGCGGTGAGGTTGCCGGTGTAGTACCACCATTCGGTTTGAAACGTCGGGTGCGGGCCGTGGTCAGCAGGGAAGACGAAGGGTCGCGGCGTCGTGACGCGCTCAAACCCTTTGCTGTTATCCGCGTTGACCGCCTCGATCGCACCGATGCTTGCCCGCACGGTTGGCTGGGCTGGCGCGGCGCAGGCAGCTAGCCCGAACACAATGGTTATGATGAGCAAAATTGAACGAAAAAAGCGCATAACATTTGGCGAGTTGCAACGGTTTCATGTATAGAGGGCCTATGGGTAGTGTACCACGGATCGATTGGCGGAAGCGAGCAGAACTAGTAGGAAATGGATCTTGCCAGCGTATGCCATGCGACGGCGCACACCCTTCCTGTCGTGGCGAGGGGGCGTAGCCCCCGCAGCAATCTTCCGCTTCGGCGCAGACCAATGGCGTACAGGCATATCTTCCGCTGAAGCAGGAGATTGCTTCGCCTCGCTTCGCGCGGCTCGCAATGACAGGTGGAAAGCGGCTCACAATGACAGGCAGAAAGAGGATCGCGATGCTCGAACCTGATGATGATGCGCGGGTGCTGGTGGTGATCGTGCCGCGACCCCGCGACCTCGAACTAGCCCGCGGCGCGGGGTGGTATCGGCTACCGCTGAACCACGCACCACCCCGCCTCGCCGCTGACTATCTCGCCTTCTACCAGCCGGGATCGTTCGGCGCCGAGCGGTGGCGGGTGCAGCGTTACGCTGCCGTGCTGCGCTATCAGATTGTGCAGCGCCGTGATCTCTTGCCCGACGAACCTAACCATCCCCGCGCCGGCGAACGCTACTACCGGATTGATTTAGGGCCGCTATGCGAGTTGGAGCAGCCGGTGCCGGCAGCGCGCCTGCGCCGGATCACCTTCATTGCTACGACCTTTGGCCAGTTGCGGCGGGCGATCGATGTGACCGATCTGTTTATGCCGCCGCCACCACCTGACGTATGGGGCGGCGGGTTGGCGGGCAAGGCGATCACGTAAGGCGCAGCAAAGGTGCGAAGCGATATCAAGTGAGCGTGACAAAGCGTCTTGTACCATCCCCTCAAAATCCTTTGCACCTTTGCGTTAAGAATCTCTGCGCCTTGGCCCCCTCTGCGCCTTACCTTACTCGTTCACCACCCGCCAGCGCAGCCTCTGGCCAGCGGCGAAGGGTACAACATCGCCGTAGCGGGCCGGCACCTGCCACAGCTCTTGCACCAGCCGCACCGTGCGCGCCGGTGGGGTCAAGTCGTGGATACGGCACGCATTGCCGCTGACAAACGCCGGCAAGCGATCAAGCGCGTCATGGCGCTCAAACAGCTCAACCAGCAGCGGCAACAGCACCGGCGCCGAAAAGACCCCGGCAGCACAGAAAGCGGCCTCTTTGCGGTCAATTGGGTGCGGGGCCGAGTCACTGCCGAACATCAACTTGGGATGGGCAGCCAACGCCGCCGCCAGCAGCGCATCGCGATCCGCAGGACGCTTCGCAATGGGCTTGCAAAAGAGGTGCGGTTGCAACAACCCGCCGGCTACATCATCGAGCGTGATCATCAGATGGTGCAGGGTTACCGTTGCGAACAGATTGGGATAGCGATCGAGCAGATCGAGCGCCGCCGCGGTCGTGATATGCTCCATCACAATCCGCAGGCGCGGGAACGCGCGCGCCCACCGCTCGTAGACGGGCAAAAACTCGGCTTCGCGATCAAGCACAAAGCCGTGGCTCTCGCCATGCACCAGCAACGGAATGCCCAGTTCTTCCATCAGCGCCAGCGTTGGCTCAATCGCGGCCAGATCGCTCACCCCGCCAGCGCTGTTGGTCGTCACTCCTTCGGGGTAGAGCTTCATCGCAAACATCTCATCGCGCAGCGCTTGTAACGTGGTCGCATCATACGGACGGAAAAAGAGCGTCATGAGCGGCAGAAACGGGTAGGGTTCAGTCGCGGCCAGAATCTCAGCCCGATAACGGGCCAACCGCTCGGCGTTATCCACTGGCGGGATCAGGTTCGGCATAATCACCGCGCCGGCGAATTGGGCAGCGGAAAAAGGCGCAACAAGGCGCAACATCGCGCCTTCGCGCAGATGCAAATGCATGTCAAGCGGCGCGAAGAGGGTCACCGTCATAAGCGTTTTCCGGGTTGGCGCGGTAGACGCATCCGCGCCGCTACAAAGCGATCGTGAGGCAGGTTAATCGCGGCAGTAATCCGGCTAATCTCGGTGCTCTCGGCGCCGGACAGTTCGCCGTCGGCGATTGCCACTGCAAACAGCGCATCGAGAAACCGTTCGCGCTGCTCAACCGTGGTCGATTCGGCAAATTCTTTGGCGAGACGGAAGAAATCGAGGCTGGCAGCACTCTCGGCCAAAGCCACCTCGGCCACGAGTGTGGCGCGGGCATGGTCGAGATGCCACCACTCTTCGAGAATCGCAACAATCTTATCGTGCTCAGCCGGAGTCACCTCTGCATCAACGCGGGCAACCCGCGCGAGCAAACCACCGGCCAAGGCCAACACATACACTTCTTGTTGATCAACACCCAACTCATCAATATACACGCCGAGGCGCATATGCAACGCATAATAAATCCGGTTGCGTAAAAACTCTGGCAACAGATCTTCGCGATTGGGGCCGCGGGCGCGAATGCCAAGCGCCAAGCGGAAGGCGCGACCGAGTTGGTGCAGCAGGCTATGGTTATTGTGATCAAGCGCGGCATGAATTTCTTGGGCGACTGCGCGCTCGGCGGGTGTCAGCACCCGATCAGCGGCGAGCAAGCGATTGATAGCATTGATAGCAATCTGACGCTCAGCGGGAGTCGCAATCAGATCGCGCAGATCGGCGATCAACCGCGCCCGTTCGGCAGCCTCCACCGGCGAATGGAGATAAATCTCCAGCTCAGCCCACTCTTCGGCTGTCAAGGCGAGATTGCCGCTCGTTTGGCCCAACTCGGCCAATAACCGCTTCAAATCGTTGATCTCATCCAGCGTCAATTCACCATCGGCCCACGCTGCCGCGATAATCACCTTCGCCAGCGCCATTGCTAGGGGATGTCTGGCCATAGTCGTCTCGCTCAATCCCAAACTGCGTCGCCCATAGTGCGCCATCAACCCGGCTAAGCCGTCTTCAGATTGCAGTATACAACTACTGTACAGTGTAACGCCTGTATTGTACAATAAGGAGAGATTATCTACCGGTAAAGAGGCCGGGGAATGCAACGCCGCTGACCCAGAAGGGTCAAGCGGCGTGTGGTTTTGAAGGAGGAAGATCAATGAAAGCCAACCTCACCTGCCCCCGCTGCGGCCAGCCACTCACCTCTGAAGGCACGTACCTCCGGTGCATGGCACACGGCCTCTTCTTCCGCTACGGCCCCCGCCGGTTGCTGGCGGCGCCGCAACCGGAAGGGCATGACGGCTATCTTATGCCGTGGCAAACGCTGACGGAAGCAACGCCGGAACGGTTGGCATTACCAGCCGCCGCCACCACCGCGCCTGCCAAATGAGCCGCCGCCGCCGCCGCGGCCAAACGAGCCGCCGCCGCCGCCGCGACTGCTCCAGCCACCGCTACTCGACGAGGAGCCACCCCACGAGCTGCGCCGCGATGAGCTGCTCCAACTCCGGCTGTGCCCCCAACCGCCAGTAGCGCGCCCAATCGTCGAAGTGACACTATCGGTTGCTTGCTGCGATGGCAACGGCGGTTGCAGCGTCATGAGCAGTTCATCCGCTGCGGCAATAATTGCTTTTGCTTCGGCTAATGCTGCGTTCAGGGCCTGTTCACCGTTGATCGGCAACCGGATTTGGTTAAACCGCTGCTGTAACGCAGTATATTTGCCGCTTATCGAAGCCGAGCCACCAAAAAGCGACGTCGTACGCAGCCGCTCAATCCGATCCAACCGGTCACGGGCCTGCTGCAATGCTTGATTGAGTTGGGCGCGCAACGCTTCCAGCCGTTGCACATCGGCGTATGCGGCTTGATAGGCTGCCAGCGCCATCTGCAAGATGACTTGATAGCGTTCAATCGCCTCGGTCAGCGCCTGCCGGCGGGAGGCATCTTCTCGTTCCTCGGCTTGGCGCAACAGGGCAAATGCCTGCTGCACTTGTTGCCGCACCTGCTCGATCTGCTGGATCGTTGCCGGGGCCAGATCAGCGTCATGCACCGAGACGTAATGCACCAACTTCTGCACTTCGGCAGTCGCCAACTGCTGCGCCTGTTGAGCTCGTTCGCGCAGGCGAGCAGCCTGTTCGGCTTCATCACGCGCACCGGCCAATGCCTGATCGGCCAACCGGTCGGCCTCTTGCGCATCTTGTACGAGTCGCAGCCAATCCGGCTTCGGTTTGGCGGCTTCGGCTTGCGCGGCTTGCAAGAGAGTGGCCGCGCGCGCCAGCAAGGTATCGGCTTGCGGACTGACATCGGTATCGTGGGCGGCCACAAAGGAGCGGCCAGCGTTGATCGACCGCTCAGCTTCAGCTAACAGATCACGGGCAATCGCGCGAGCATGCTCGAGCGTGCGCAAGCGGTCGGCAATCGCGCCGATCAGCCGCTCGACGTGATTAAGCTCTTGCTCGGCGGCATCGAGATACGAGCGCGCAGCCAAAAACTCTTGCGCTTCCATGGTGTTCACAGCTTTCGCCGCTTCCCAATGCTCAAATGCCCGCTCAGCCGTCGCCTCAGCCTCGCTGCCGTTGCCGCGAATATCCGCCCACGTACTCTCGGCAAACTCATCAACCAGATCGAAGGCTTCACGCCCTTGGGCAATCAGGTCGGCAATCTGCGGCCCGCGCTCAGCCAGCGCCGCGATGCGCCGCTCGTTCTCGGCCCGGATCGCCGGCAAATCAAACCCTTCTTGGTGGGCGCGCTCCAACGCTGCTTCCGCTTCCGCAATCGCCGTTGCAGCCGCCGGAACATCGCCCTGCTGCAACGCGGTGGCCAAGCGATCAAGCGCGGCGCGGGCCGCATCCAGCGCAGCATGGCAGGCGTCCATGCGATAGCCTTCAGCAGCCAATGAATCGGCGGTGAGGCGACCCCGCGCAATCGCCGCGCGCGTTGTGGCGTAACGATCCAAAATATCAATCAACGTCTGCCCCATCACCGACGCCGCTTGGGCCGCCGCGCTCGCCGCTGTCGCCTCAAGTTGCTCGAGCTGCGCCATAGCCTGCACCAGCTCGCGCTGCACGGGGGCTAAAACGGCGGCGTGATCGGCCAGCTCATTGCCAAACTGTGGCAACCGCTCAGCGACGCCGGTCAGGACTTTTTTTGCCTGATCGACATCCTCCTGTGCTTGGCGAGCCAATGCATCGAGTTCGGCGCGGCGTTGCTCAAGCGCGTGCAACCGCTCAGCGACCACTGCCGCCTTTTCCTGCAACTGTTCATAGGCCGCGGCAGCCGCAGCCAACGCCTCTAACGACGGCTTCGCTTCGCGGTTCAGTTGCTCGCCGATTTCATCAAAAGCGACCTTGAGCTCGGTAAAGGCGCTGCGCCCCGCTTCCTGCATCTGGGTCAACTCAGCCACTGCCGCCGGCGAGTACGAAACGCGGTCGTATTTGGCCTTTTCCGCGGCATTGGCAAACCGCTGGCCGAGCTGCACCACCAACCCTCCCGCTTGTTCGCGCGCATCGCGCAAACGCTTCTCGGCGGCCTGCCGCGTCTGCCGGCGGCGGCGCAATTGGTACGCACCCGCCCCAGCCGCCGCCGCACCGGCCAAACCCAACCCGCCGATCACTACCGGCGTCAAATCGGTATTGATCGTCACGCCGCCACCGGGCCGGGGCGGATTCACAATCGACTCTTCGATCGCCGACAAGGCGCTGGTCACGCCACGGGTAAAGTCACCGGCGGACAGACCGGTATTAAGCTGGGTCAAGCGGATCGTCTCGAAATTATTGTTCACCGCCAGCGCCGCATTCCACTCATCGCCGAAAGCAATCGAGCTATAACGGTTATTGACCGCAACATAGATCGCAATCAAATTCGAGCGCACCGAACCATCGTTGCGGCCAAGTCCATCGGCGATCAAGCGACGCTCGAAATCGGTCTCGCTACCGTTATCGACTACATACACCGCCACTTGCGCGCCGCGCCGGATCAGCGGGCCAGCAGCGGCTTGCACCGCTGATTCGTTCAACCGGCCACCCGGATCGAACAATATCAGCCGGCCTTGGGCCAATACCGGCGTAAGCAGCAGCAGGCCAAGCGCCAACCCAACCAACCAGCGAATGCTCCTACCCATGGGCATACTCCTTCGCCCACCGAAGACGCACCGATCCCGCACACTATCATTCTACCTGCTTAACAGTACGTTTGAACAGCATAGATCGTTGCATGAGGATCATCACCATCCCACAAACCTTTGCGATCTTCGCGTGCTTTGCGGCTTTGCGTCTCTGCTCGCGTTGTGGCTTTGCGTTGACGCCCTCACCCCCCAGCCCCCTCTCCCGCCTAACAGCGGGAGAGGGGGAGCGCAGTGCCGACAACGAGTGTGATCGGCTACATGTTCTGTCAACCACGGGGTACGGGCGGCTCGCCCGCAGCGCGGCTCTCACCATCTTATGTTATGGTCTGGGCGTCCCGCTCCCCGGCGACGGCAGCTCACGGAAATCGGCAGGAGGCGTAATCCGGATCGAACCATTGATCTCGCTGAGTTGCACATCGAGCGCAAACGAGAAGGGTTGCGCTTGGCCTTGCGGATCGGTAGCAGTGCCAGAGAAAGTAATGGTAAGCTGGCGCAGATAACCGTCTTCGCACACCCAAACCTGCGCTGTCGCATCACTGATCGCACTCTCAGGCAACTGCGTCGGGAGGCCGACGGCGCCGAGGCTGGTGAATAGGGCCGTCGTCGCCTCGCGATCACCGCGATACTCTTGGCAACGCACACCGTCACGCTCAGCGGTCGCACCAGCGGTAAAGCGGCTGAAATCGGCGCCGGCGCTGCCCACTGCGCTCAACGTCGTATCAACTTGCGCTGGCGGCGTTGCAATCACGCTCTGTTCGGGCGCCAACCGGTACCAGGCATCATCAGGCGCGCCAAGAAAGGTCAGCGGGCCGCGGGCGTAGCTTACTCCTCCCACGGTCATCGCCTGCAAACCGCGAGTCACGTCAGCGCCGAGAAATGCCCCCAGAAAGCCGCGCAACGTAAACGAGACGTCAGCGCCGGCGAATTGTGCATCAAGCCCCAGCAGTTCGGTGGTCGCACTACCCACATTGAACCCGCCAACTAAACCGCTGCCGCGCAACACCAATTGCATCCGGTAGGTGTCAATATTAGCCGTTTGGCGAATTGCCGCCGGAATCGCACTGCCCGCCGGTACCGCGGTAGCGGTTGGAGTTGGGATAGGCGTTGATGTTGGTGAAGGGGTTGGCGAGGGAACTGGTGATGGTGTGGCCGTTGGCGGCAACGGGGTCGGCGTTGGTGCCGGCGGCGCAGCGCAACCGGCTATAAATACGGCAATCAGGATCAGCACCAGCAGACGCACAACGATAATCCTTTCATTTCGAGCAGGCGATGGGTTGGACCAAATATCAGGGCACAGCATCGCTGTGCCCGTATCATAGCATCACGGCTTGATTATAGCAGCGAAGGATGGCAGACGACAAGACAAACTCGCTAGCCAAACGCGAGCTGGCGCGGTATCATAGTCACAGAGACATCGCTGTGCAACGTCGGTAAGCAGCCTCCGTTGTTGCATTCTGCGTATAATCGAAGTATGATATGTCAAAAGCGTACATAGACAGGAGGCGAACGATGGATTTCTGGATTATGGTCGGGATCGTTATTTTTGTCTTTATCGGGCAAGCCGTCCTGTGGTCGTGGGTCATTATCCAGCGCAACAAAGTCGCTCCCGACGTCAAGATTTTCAACTGGCGCGAACTGTCGCAAGCGTTTGACCGCTGGCTCGCCGAGCGCCAACGCCGGCGGCAGAACCGCTCGTTCCGATAAGCGAGCCGCGTTTCAAACCAGATTAGCAACTGTTGCTTACCGCAGAGGACGCTGCGACGGATTGCGGTGTCCTCTTTATGTGCATAAAGCGGCGGTGCGGCTGCCGCACGCCCTACCAGCGTGATCTGCATCCGGCGTCCGTCAAGGGTGCAACCGTTTTGGAAAACTACCGCACTCCGTATGTGGCTGCGATCACACGCTCTGCGTCCCCTGCGGTACACAGCGCTTCACACACCCAACCGCTCGCGCCGCAACGCTGACGCCAGATCAGCCGCCGTCGCTACATCGGCCAGTTCGATGCCAAGCGCCACCATCGTCTGTGCCACTTCGGACCGCACCCCGACCAACGTCACCTCTGCGCCGAGCAGGCGGGCGGATTGCACTAGCTTAATGAGACCAGCAGCCACTGTAGTATCGACAAACGGTATACCGGTAATATCAAGCACCAGATGGCGCGCATCATACTGATCGATGGCTTGCAGGGCCGTTGACTGTGCCAGCCGGATCCGATCATTATCCAGCTCACCCACCAACGGCATCACCAGCGTCGCGCGACCCACCGGTAAGACCGGCATGCTCAAGCCGCGGATCAAATCGCGCTGCCGTTCATTCTCAGCCAGTAACCGGCTCTGTGCAGCCATTTGCCGCTCAACTTCAGCCAACGCCTGTTGCAATTCCGCCGTACGCTCCGCAACCCGCTCTTGCAAACTAGCCCGTTCCTGCTGTAAATCGGCATTCACTTGCCGCAACTGGGTAATCACCCCGATCAACCGCTCGTGGAACAGCCATAGTTGTAAGAGCAAAATCGCGCTAATCCCTAGCACGCCGGTAAACAGAAACAGCATTTCCAGCATATCAGGGATAGGTGGAAAAAGGCGTAATTGCAAGCCAAGGATCATGGTGACGACGACTGCAATCCACGCAATAATCAGCAAGCGGCGGAGGATCGGGCCGCTAAGGAACGGCAACATGGCGACAATCGCGATCACCGGCCCAAACGCCATCAAACTAGCGATGTTCGGCAAGATCACTGCGCCGACCAGACCGTACAGCACCAGCGCGATGAATGACGTCATCAACGAGACGCGCACTTGCCCGCTACGCGCCTGCGCCCATGCCTGTAACAGCCCGACGACCAACACCCAATCGAGGATCATCAACGCAATCAGGGTAGCGGTCTGCCAGATGAGCGCAGAGATCGTGGCGACACCGGCAATCACTCCCACGATTCCAGCTACTATCAAAAAGAAGCGTTGCAGTTGACGAACTTGCCCCAGCGACAGCGTTGAGATAAACGGTTCGTGCATAGCGTCCTCGATCGCGTCGTTGCTCCCGATAGCACCGCCATCCTACCATATTTCAACAAACGCGCTGTAATCTCACTTTTGCTTCAATCCATCGTAATCCCACCATCGACATCGAGCGTCTCGCCGGTGATAAAAGCTGCTTCTGCCGAAGCGAGCAAGACCGCTGCCGCCGCCACTTCAACCGGTTGGGCAAAACGGCCCAGTGGGATCATCGCTTGCGCCCGTTCGCGTTGAGCCGGCGTCATCGCACCGAGCAGCGGCGTCTCGACCGGGCCGGGACAGATGGCGTTGGCGGTGATGCCGTGCGGGGCCAGTTCGCGAGCCAATGCCTTGGTCAAGCCGATCGCACCGGCTTTGGCCGCGCTGTAAGCTGCGCTGCCGAGAATGCCGCCGCCGCGCTTGCCGGCCACCGAGGCGATGGTGATCAGACGGCCATACCCGTTGGCGATCATCGCCGGCACGACTGCGCGGCACGTGTGGTAGATCGCAGTCAGGTTGATCGCTAGCGTCCGTTCCCATTCAGCGGGGGCTAGTTCGAGGAACGGCACCGAACTGATGATCTCGGCGTTGTTGACCAGAATGTCTATCTTGCCCCACTGGACCAGCACATCGCCGATCACCGCTGCCACTGCGGCGGCATCGGCTACATCGACTGCGGCGCTCAGCGCGGCGGGACCGAGCTGAGCCGCCGCTTCAGCGACCAGCGTTGCCTCGCGGTCGAGGAGAGCAACGCGCGCGCCGTGTTCGGCGAGGGCGGCAGCGATGGCGCGGCCAATCCCGCACCCTGCGCCAGTGACAATCGCCGTGCGTTCGGTGAGATCAAACATACGACACCTCAAAAGTAAAGGCGCAAAACGAGCAAAGGCGGTTAACGCAAAGACACAAAGGGAGCAAAGACGCTAAGATTGTAACGCAAAGGCGCGAAGGAGCGCAGAGGGCGCAAAGGTTTTTAATAAGTAAGGCACGAAGTAGGCTGGGATATGTACACTTGGGATCTACCGGCAATCGGCTGATCCTGTGAGGGGGTGCGTTTTTTACCGCCGAGAGCGCTGAGGACGCAGAGACGGAGGCACGATGTCGTTACGCGGGCGCGCCGCGCCTGAAGCAATCTCCTCACAGCCCCCTCCCAGCCTCCCCCCGCTGGGGGGGAGGCGTCAAACTCTCCACCCCCAGCGGGGGAGGGGCTGGGGGTGGGGGCACGTTTTTACCGCCGAGGACGCAGTGGAGGAGCCACGCAAAGACGCAAAAGGCACAAACAATAAAAAACCCTCTGCGCCCTCTGTACCCTTTGCGTTTGAATCCTCTGCGCCTTGCCGGCGGCCAAGTTGCCAGCATGGCCCAAGCCTGCTATACTTGACACACTTGTTCGGATAGCGTGTGCAATGACCGGTCAGCGCCGGTCATTGCGTTGTCAAGGGGGAACCCGCGATGCAATTGCTTTATCTCGATCCGCGCCAGCTCGACGTAGACCCGGCAGGTGTGCGCGAGGAGCCGGGGGATGTGGCTGGGTTGGCGGCGACGATTGCGGAATATGGTCTGTTGCAACCGATTGGGGTGACGCCGGTGGGAGGCGGCCGGTACCGGGTGGTCTACGGCGGCAGGCGGCGGGCCGCGGCGATCCAGCTTGGGTTGAGCAAGGTGCCCTGCATTGTGCTCGATAGCGATGACCCTGATTTGCTGTTGCGCCAGTTGATCGAGAATGTGCAGCGCCAAGACCTCAACGATATCGAGCAGGCCCGCGCCTTCGCCCGGCTGCGCGATCACGTCATTGCCACCCGCGGCAAGCTGCCCGACAACGAGCTTGACGAAGCGGTCGGGCAAGCAGTCGGTCTCGGCGCGCGCACGGTGCGCCGCTACCTCGGCCTGCTCGAACTGCCGGAAGAGGTGCAGCAGATGATCCGGCGCGGCGAGCTGAACGTGACCCAAGCCCAGCACTTGCGCCGCATCACCAAGACCAAAACCCAGATCGATCTAGCCCGCTTTGCGGTCGAAGAGGGCATGTCAGCAGCCGAACTGAGCCGGCTCACGACCTACTTCGCCGCCAACCCAAATCTGACCCTCGACGTCGCTTTGCAAGCGCTGGAGCAAGGCACCGAACTGCGCACCAAAGCCGCGCCAGCCGGTAGCAGCGGCGGCCCGCTCAGCCATACGCCGGCAACGGCGGTCGAGCTGCCTGAACACGACGATGTGTGGGAAGACGAAGATGAGGCGGCGGACGGCGAGTATTTGACGGTGGTGGAAGAGACGATTGAAAACCAACCCAAGAACAAATCTCGCGTCTTCCGCATCCGTTCGCTCGACCAAATGGTTGACGAGAGCGATCGCCTCGTGCGCGCCGTGCATGACGGCGACCTGCTGAAGTGGATCGAACGCGACGAGGGGGCGGCATTCAAGGTCAGCCTGCTGTTACGCCAGCTCGAAAGCCTCACCCGCGCCCTACGCGACATCGCCCGCCAGCGCAACATCCCAATCGAACCATAACTGTACGGGGATGGTCGTCGCCATCCCCGTGCCGGCCTACCGTTCCATCGTCATCCCCGTAGAGATGCATGGACGTGCGTCTCCAAACCGATGCCACCCCCGAATGGCATACCGGGTGCGCCGGCGGGAACGGCATGGCCGGGGGTGATGCAGAAATGGGCGGATGCGCTGATTGATGCATGTGATGCGATCACGGTATCGTATGGAGACGCACGGCCGTGCGTCTTTACAGTTACTGGATCACGTGATGGCCTCGCCCTAACGGTCGCTTGATCAACGGATGGTACACACGGGTTGGACACCGAACATATTCGTAGGCGTCGTGTTGGGAAAACGGGCCGGCAAAAACACATACCCGGGCCGAGCGTCAGCATCGCTGCCTACCACAGGGCGCGGGGATGATGATTGTTTGGCTCGCGGCGCCGCGAACCGGAAACCAGCCTGTTGTTCTCTGTCGCTACCTCGGCGTTGCAATAGGCGGTCACAACGCATTTCCGGCCGATACAGAGCGCAAGTGGCGAGCCGAAAACCCCTATTGTCGTTGTCGGGGTTGTTGTCGTTGCGATACGCGCAGCGACCGTTCGCGCGATAGCGGCTGGCTCCACGCCGATTAGATCACACACTGTTGGCAGCTTAGTATAGAGCCTTGCGCGACACCTCAGCATCGAACGCGGCACAACCCTTGCTCAACGCGGCTCATCGTTGCCGCCGCGCGGTTGCGCGCCCACCCGTTGCATCCAATCGCCGAGCCGCGCGCCGATCTCGGCCACAAGGCACCCGGCATATTCGTATTGGCGAAGGTTGAGCAGCTTGAGATCGTGGGCTAGCCGTAGATAGAGCCGCACTTGTTCAAGCCGCGTATCGGCGCGTAACAACAGATCGCGCTTATCGCGCGTTTTGCAAGCCAAAGCGAGTCGCCGCTACTGCGCGCACATCAGCCAACCATGCATGCAAGACGGCTTTATCGTTGTGAAAGAGCAGCAGATCATCGGCGTACCGCACATGGCGGTAAAATTGCGCCGCCTGCGCCGTTTCGACCACAGCCAACGGCACATAGACCTCTTCAAGGCTCAGCTCGCGCTGCTCTCTGCCGAGGGCCGAAATCTTCGGCAGCCGCTCCATCTCGCTTTCCAGCGCAGCAAGGTAGTCGCGGCGGAGTTTGCTTTCACCAGCGGGCAGCCGATTGGTCAACCAATCATCGATCCACTGCAACGCACACTGGCCCCACGGTGCCTGCACGGCCCCTAACGCCAGCAGCGCCGCCGCCAGCGCCGCTTACCACCATTGGCCCTGCGCCAGCAACTGGCGCAGCTTTTCATTCCACGGCAGATCGGCCAACAGCAGATCGATCAAGGCCGGATACTGCACAACCAACGACGCCGCCAACCCAACCGCCGTCGCCACAAGGAGGAAAAGCACGATGCGTTTGGTCACCATAGCGCTACCGCGAGGCTACAACGAAAACGATGGTACAGGTGTTGGTGATAGTTTAGCAGAAGATGGCCGCCCGCGCATCCCCAGTGTGCGCACATTCATTATCCCTGTAATGAGGCATGGCCGGGATCACAAATCGTTCCCGGCATTGTATAATTGATGGCATGAACAACAAAACCACATGGCTCAACCGAATCCGCGCGCGATTGCAACGGCCGGCGGCCCCGCCGGAAGAACGGCGGCTGGGGTTGGCGCTCAGCGGCGGCGGCGGCAAGGGGGCCGCTCATATCGGTGTCTTGCAGGTAATGCAAGAGCTGGAGATACCGATTGATTTGATTGTCGGCACGTCAGCGGGTGGAGCGGTAGCGGTGCTCTATGCCGCCGGGTTTGATTTGGCCGCCATCCAAGAGATGTTTCGCCAGAGCGCGCTGCGCCGGATTGCCACGCCTGATCCGACCGGCACTGGCATCATCGGCCAGCGCCGGCGTGAAGAGCTGCTGCGCCGTTTGCTCGGTGATCGCACCTTTGCCGATCTGCGCATTCCTTGCGCCGTTGTTGCGACCGATCTGGTCAGCAGCGAGCTAGTGGTGTTGCACGAAGGGCCGGTGGTGCCGGCGTTGTTGGCGACCACCGCGCTGCCGGCGCTCTTCCCGCCGATGCCCTACGGCGACATGCTGCTGGCCGATGGCGGCATTCTAAATAATCTGCCGGTTGATGTCGCCTACGAGATGGGGGCGCAGCGGGTGATCGCGGTCGATTTGCGCGACGCCAACGCCGATTTCTCGCTCCAACCCGAAGAGAACGATAACCTGTTCGCTCGCCTGATGTTTGCGCCTAAGCAATTCGCTGTCGCCCAGCGCGCGTTGAGTTTACTGATGGCGGAGGCGACGGAACTGCGTTTGCAGCAGTATCCGCCTGATCTCCTCATTCAGCCTGATGTGAGCAGTATTGCGACCCTTGACTTGACGACGCCGGAAAAGGGGTTTGCCATCGGGGTGGTAGCCGCTCGCGAGCTGGCCGGCGAGTTGACCGATTTGCGTTTGTGGCGCAAAGGCACCCAATTGGCCGCCCAACCCCAACCTGCCCGTCCGCCGCGCTCGCCCGCGTTGCCGGCGTACCGCCGCGTGACCACTCCGGTGACGCTGTGATGCTAGACTAGAATAGCTACGCCGAACAGTAGGGCCAGAGCGCAGCTCTGCCCGCCGCGAGGCGAAGCAATCTCCCGCGAGGACGGGAGCAATCCGCTCAGGCCTGGAATGCGCTGAAGGAGGAGATTGCTTCGGGCGCTGCGCGCCCTCGCAATGACAAGATGCCGCGCCCCTGCTCCTCCGCGTCCTCAGCGTGCTTTGCGGTAAACCTCGTACCCTCACCCCTGCCCCGCTCTCGCTAGTTGGATGCCCCCACCCCCTACCCCTCCCCCAGCCGGGGAGGGGTAGGGGGTGGGGGCGGTCTATTGTTTGCGCCTTTTGCGCGTTTTTGTGGCTATTTCCAATACTACGCATTCGCTCATCCCCTTGCGCTGATGGCGATTTTGCGGTATCGTTGAACAAGGCAATATTTGATCAAGCATCATTTTACGTCAACACAAGGAGTACCGTGTGAGTCGCCAGCGCACTGTCTTGATCACGCTCGGCGTGATGATGAGCATGTTTATGGCCTCGATGGAGTCGACCGTCATTGCGACGGCAATGCCGAGCATTGTGCGCGATCTCGGCGATATTGAGAGCTTTAGTTGGGTGTTTGCCATCTATATGCTGACCAGCACCACCGCTGGGCCAATCTTTGGCCGGTTGTCGGATCTGTTTGGCCGGCAACCGGTCTATATGGCGGCGATTGCGATCTTTAGCCTTGGTTCGCTGTGGTGCGGTTTGGCGACGACGATGCCGGAGCTGATCGCGGCGCGAGCGTTGCAGGGGGTGGGAGCGGGCGGTTTGCTGCCGCTGGCGTTTATCATTGTCGGCGATATCTTTACGCTCGATCAGCGAGCCAAGGTGCAAAGTCTCTTTGCTGGGGTGTGGGGCATTAGTTCGGTGATTGGTCCCTTGATCGGCGGCTTTTTGGTCGATCAGATCTCGTGGCATTGGGTGTTCTGGGTCAATCTGCCGCCGGCAGCGATCGCGGCGGCGCTGGTGTGGGCAGCGTGGCGCGGCGTGACGCCAGCCGCCGGCGCGCGTCCGCCGATCGATTACGCTGGCGCAGCGTTGCTGAGTGTGGGGGTGGTGTTGCTCTTGCTCGGCCTTGAGGCGCCGGCTTCGCTGGCCGGGATGGTGATGCTGAGCGCAGCGATCGCTATACTGGCTGGGCTGGTCGTGGTCGAGCTGCGCGCGCCGGCGCCGATCTTGCCGGTGCGGTTGTTGCGCGACCGGATGTTTGCCGTCGCTTGCGCGCACGGCATTCTGGCCGGCGGGGTCTTGTTTGGCAGTATGAATTATGTGCCGCTGTTTGTGCAGGGCGTGTTGGGTGCGAGCGCGACTGAGGCCGGCACAACGCTGACGCCGATGATGCTGGGGTGGGTCTTTACCAGCGTGATCGGCGGCAGGCTGTTGTTGCGGTATAGCTATCGTACGCTTACCATCGGCGGGATGGCGATCTTTGTGGTTGGCACGTTCATGATGGCCCGCATCCGGCCCGATATGAGCCGGTTGGAACTGGCGATTGCGTTGGGACTGATGGGGATCGGGATGGGCGCGAGCATTCCGTCGTTCTTGATTGCGGTGCAGAGCACGGTGACGCGCAATGTGTTGGGTGCGGCGACGGCCAGTTTGCAGTTTTCGCGCACAATTGGCGGTACGATCGGCGTGGCCGCGCTCGGCACGCTGTTGGCGAGCCGGTTAACGGCGGAATTGACAGCGCGCGGCTTGCAACCCGACGCTATTCCCGTCGATGCGCTGATCGGCGAGGGGGTCAACGCAGTGACGTTATCCGACGAGCCGCGCCTCGCGCTGACAGCGGCGCTGGCCGCCGTCTTCACGGCGCCGTTGATCTTCGCGCTGGCCGCGCTGACCGTGACCTTCCTTGCCCCGGCGCATAGCCCCGACGATCTGCGCCGGCAGCGCGCGCACAATGATGAAGTCAGAGCAACTCCGCCGCACGCCGTGTTGACAGGCGCCAACGAATAACGTACAGCCGCACGGCTACGTAGCTCCCTCGTTGTCGAAACAATCGTTTTGTATATCATTGGACAGCGCAGCGCAAAAAGGTGCTATACTCCGCAGCAGGCATTGACGCCGCTGAGGAGTAATCGCTATGTTTGAATTGTCTACCCTCTACGCCGCGTTTGAGCGGTATTTCGGCCAGCCTCCCACCCGGATTGCGCGCGCTCCGGGCCGGGTGAATCTGATCGGTGAGCATACCGACTACAACGACGGCTTCGTCTTTCCAATGGCGCTCGATCGGGCGACCTACGTCGCTGCGCGCCCGCGCTCTGATCGAATCGTGCGGGTGTTTAGCGTTAAATTCCGTGAAGAGGATCAGTTTGACCTCGACCAGATCGTGCGTGACGAGCAACGCCAGTGGGTCAATTACATTCGCGGCGTGGCCAAAGGCTTGCTGGCCCGCGATTTGCCGTTACGCGGCGCCGATCTCTTAATCGATAGCGATGTGCCTGCCGGTAGCGGTCTCTCATCGTCGGCGGCGCTGGAGGTAGCGGTTGGGTACACTTTCCAACTGCTCAACAATATCAATCTGCTCGGCGAAGAACTGGCGCTGCTGGCTCAAGGCGCTGAGCATTCGTTTGTCGGGGTGAAGTGCGGGATTATGGATCAGTTGATCGCTGCGTTGGGCGAAGTCGGCCATGCGCTGTTGATCGATTGCCGTGACCTGAGCTACCGTCCAGTGCTAATCCCGGCCAATGTGCGGGTGGTGGTTTGCGATAGCGGTGTGCGCCACCGGCTGGCCGGTTCAGAGTACAACCAGCGCCGGGCCGGCTGCGACGAGGCAGTGCGTTTGCTGAAGCCAGCCTTGGGCAAGATCCAAGCCCTGCGCGATGTGCGCTTGACCGATCTGGCCAAGTACGGCCATCTATTGCCACCCGACCTGCTACCGCTCGCTCGCCATGTCGTCAGTGAGAATGAGCGCACGCTCGCCGCCGCCGATGCGCTTGCCGCCGGTGATCTGGTCAAGATGGGCCAGTTGATGGTCGAGTCGCACCATAGTTTGCGTGACGATTACTGGGTGAGCGTCCCCGAACTCGATACGCTGGTTGAGTTGGCGTTAGCCGCGCCGGGTTGTTACGGCAGCCGGATGACCGGCGGCGGCTTCGGCGGCAGTACGGTGTCGCTAGTGGAGGCCGATCGGGTTGATGAATTTGTCGCTGCAATGATTGCCGGTTACGCCATTCGTACCGGTCGCACCATGCAGCCGCTGGTCTGCACCGCCGGCGCCGGCGTCTCGTGTGTCTATGCCAGTGAGGAGGAGTGAACGATGCTCGGACAACTCTTCACCCCGCTTTCGACCGCGACAGTGCCGTTGATCTACGGCCTGAGCCATCGCGCGCTGCTGCGGTTAGGCGCGACCAGTCACGAACGGCGCTTGGCCGGGATTCGCGCCCATTACTATCTCATGCCGGCGCGCGGTGAAGGCAACCTGCCGGTGCTGCTCTTGCATGGGATCGCCGACCGCGCCCAAACGTGGTCGTTCGTGATGCGGCAGCTCACTGCGATCGGCCCGGTCTACGCGCTCGATCTGGCCGGGTTTGGCTTGAGCGGCTTCCCGTCTAGCCAGCGCTATGCTACTATCGAACAGCAGACGGCGTTGGTGCAAGCGATGATCCGCGAGGTGATCGGGCGACCAACCCTGATTGTGGGTAACTCGATGGGAGGCTGGATCGCGGTGCGAGTGGCGCTCGCCACGCCGGAACTGGTCGCCGGCATCGTCTTGCTGGCGCCGGGAGGGGCCATCTTGCGCGGACGTGAATCGTGGGAGCCGTTCCTGCACACGATCGAGCTACCCGATGGTCGTACCGTGCGGAAAGTGCTGCGCCAGATGTATGGCCGCCCGCCATTGCCGCTCTACTTTGCCGGCGAAGGGTTGCGTTCCATTTTCCGGCGCGACCCGGTGCGACAATTCGTCGCCGCGCTCGACGAAAACGCGCTTTTGCGTCCAGACGATCTGCGCGCGCTGCGGGTGCCGGTGGCAATGATCTGGGGCGAAGACGATTACTTCATTCCGCGCGAATCACGTGATTTCTTCTGCGCCAATCTGCCGCAAGCGCGTGTCGCATTCTTGCCCCGCTGCGGTCACATGCCGCAACAACAACGTCCGCGTGAAGTAGCGGCCTTCATTCGCGATTTCGCCCGCGAGCTGGCCGCAGCCTCAACCCCACAACGCACCGGCGGGCAAGAGACGGCGACGCCAAGCCGATCGGCCACCTGAGCATGCAACCAAACGCGGTATAATACCCTTTGGATACGCTCGTGCTGAGCACAATAACCACCGCATTAAAAGCGGTGGTTCTTTGTCTAAAACCTGCCGTATTACCATATAGTACCAGTATAGGAGCCGCCAACGATGATCTTCTCTGGTATTCGCGAAGCCGTGCTGCTCGAAGTGCAGCGGATTGATATTCACGGCACCATCTTCTACGACGTCACCTTCCACCACGAAGGCGAAACCCAAGCGATCCGGGCTCGGATTGGGGCCGAGAGCGTCTACCCTCATCCACAGGCAGGTGATCCGGTGCGAGTGAGTTACATTATGGGGGTGGTTACGCAGATCACGCCTCGCTAGACAACGAATGGGGAAACGAATGAACGAATGCGTGAGCGAAGGGTGGGGTTGCGGGGTGGTGGTGGGTGCGTGTGTGGTGGCAGATCGTGCTCGAGAGCACAACAACCAGTGAAGGGTGGGGTTGCGGGGTGGTGGCGGGTGCGTGTGTGGTGGCGGATCGCGCTCGAGAGCACAACAACCAGTGAAGG
>NZ_DAOUDC010000074.1:0-166062 GCF_034431535.1 Chloroflexus sp.
CTGCGTGTGGTGTGCGCGTTCCGAAGCGGCTCGCCGCGCGGTGGCACTCCTGCTCGTCGTGCGGTTGTGGGTTGCACCGTGACCATAACGCTGCGCTCACAAGCTTGCAGCAGGGGGGCCGCCTTCGGGGAGGCGCTGCCGTTGGGCGGGCTAAAAAACCGAGAACCCTGCCCCCTGTAGGGGCGGGAGTGTCAGTGGTACGTTTGTCATTCCACGTCCGCAGCGCGCTGCGATCAGCTTTTGGCAAAAGATTATCAGACCGCATCAGCGTGTGAGCGCTGGTTTCGCTAACGGTTGCGGGTGAACTCCCATAGCGGTTTGGCGTTGCTTATGCGTTGTTAACGCTCTCTGCCGGCGAGCAGCGGACCGACATGCATCTGTCGCATGCTGCGGCTAACCTCGTCTGCCCGCTACCTAACTTTCTTGTCACCTTCGAGGTGCTGATTTATTCATTGCTGGCACATTCTCACCTGCTATGCTCATAGTTGAGCCTTCTCTCCCCCATCATCATCGCGCTCACCCGTCGTTTGTTTCCCAATAGCACAATTGAACATAAGGAGCAGCTATGCGTTTATGGCGGTTTGTGGTTGCTGTGTTGGCAATCGGCTTGGTGATGGGTAGTATGCCGGTTATGAGCAGTGCTCGTACTCTGATTGCACCGGAAGCGGCAGCCGGTATTACGCTCAATAGCGTGGTTGGCAATAATGATGAGCGCATCAGTTTTACTGCGCCAGCCTTTGATGCGTTCGAGCCGGATGTGGCCTACAACCCGGTGACGAATCAGTACCTTGTGGTGTATGCTCGCCAGCGCGCTGGCGGCGGTACGAATGAGTTCGAGATTTATGGTCAGTTTGTCGATGCCGCTACCGGCACTTTGGTGGCTCCTGCTGCTTCCGGTGCGGAAGTGAGCGGCACCGCTTTCCGCATTAGCCGCAATGGCAATGATCTGTCTACCGATCCGTTTGATGCATATAGCCCGGCAGTAAGCTACAGCGCCCGTGATAATGTTTTTTTGGTGACGTGGACGGCTGACAATACGAATCCCCTGATCGATTGTAATGACCCGAGTGCTGGTCGGGCCGGTTATCGCGCCGGCGGCGCGTTCGAGATTTATGTGCAGGTGGTGGCGGCTGATGGCAATCTCTTGATCCGTGATGAGTGCGGTAATCCGAAAGATGATCGCATCTCGGAAATTAACGTCTTGTTCTATCGCACGAATTTCAGTGGTCGGAATCCGGATTGGGACGCCTTTTCGCCTGATGTGGCCTACAATAGCCAGAACGGTGAGTTTTTGATCTGCTGGTCGGATGATCGAGCAAATGGCTTTCTCTCGCAACCCTTTGCCGAGCAAGGGGGTGAGTTTGAGATCCGCTGCCAGCGTTTCTCGCTCGATCCTCATCCAACTCGTCGCTTTATCGGCCAGATTGGTTCCAACGACTTTCTGATCAGCCGGGCCGGCTTTGATGCCAGCGTGGCTGCTGATCGTCCCAACTACGATGCGGTGACGCCAGCGATTGCCTACAATAGCGTCGATAATCAATGGTTTGTGGTCTGGTCAGCCGATAATAACTCCAGCGGCGTCGAAGATGGCGAGTTCGAGATTTACGGGCAAGTGCTGGCTGCCGATGGCACGCAGGCCCACCTCTTGCCCGGTATCGGCAGTAACTATCGCGACGACCACCGGATCAGCCAAGTTGGTGAGACGACAGGTTGCACGAATGCCAATTGTGATGCCTATCGTCCGGCTGTTGCCCACAATCCTGACCGCAATCAGTATCTAGTGGTATGGTTTGGCGACAACACCAATGGCTTTGAAGAGGTGTATGCCAGTCTCCGGCAACCCACCGGCGCCGGTACGAGCGTCAGCGGGCAGCGGGTCAGTTTTAGCTCCAATGGCGTTGATAATCGCTTCAAGGGCCTCGATGTCGATGTGGCGTATGATGCCTTCAACCGTGAGTGGCTGGTGGTTTGGCGTGGCGATCCTGCTGTAAACGATCGCTTCGAGATCTATGGCCAGCGTTTTAATGCCGATACCGATGGCAGCGCGCCGTTGGCCCAAGTTGGCGGCGGCAACTTCCTGATCGGCAGCACGCCAGCGCTTGCGCCAAACGCATTTCAAGCCAGCACAAGCGGCTTAGCTCGCCCGCTGCCGGCTGGTGAAGCAGAAATTGCCAGCTCGACCACCTTCAATCCGGTCAACTGGCATCGCGTTTCGCCGCGTGTCGCTGCTACTGGCGCCGGTCGCTTTATGACGGTCTGGGCCAGCTATCTTAACGGCGTCGCCGCTGATCGCCAGTTTGAAGTCTTTGGCCGCCGCCTCAGCTTTGTGCCGCCAACGGTGCAATCGGTTGTACGCAGTGATGGGTCTGCGGTCGTGTTATTAAATAATGGCGATCTTGTCAATAGCCCGATCAACGATCTGAGTCTCACCTTTGCCGAATTGCTGCGCAATGGCGATAATCCGGCCAATTATCGCCTCGTGACCGGTGCCGCTGCCGCTTGTGCGAGCGCTTCCGGCAGTTTGATCAACCAAGTGCTTGTCAATGGCGCTACCACTACGATCATTCCAACCGCCCAACCCTTGCCCGATGACCAATACACCCTGATTGCCTGCGCCAATCTGACCAGCGTGAGCGGCATTGCACTGGGAAGCGATGTGGTTATTACATTCACGATTGATACCACGACGCCAGTGCTCGATCTGCTCGCCGATCAAACAGTCGCAGCGACTGGCCCTGATGGCGCTATTGTCAATTTCGCGGCCAGCGCCGCCGATGCGGTGTCAGGAAGCGTGCCGATAACGTGCGCGCCGGCAAGCGGCAGTCTCTTCCCGCTCGGCGAGACGACCGTGACCTGCACCGCGACCGACGCCGCCGGCAATACGGCCAGCGGCAGCTTTACGGTGACAGTCGTGGACACGACGGCCCCCACTCTGACATTGCCCGACAACCTGACCCGCGAGGCGACCGGCCCCGGTGGGGCAACGGTGACGTTCGCGGCCAGCGCCGCCGATGCGGTGTCAGGAAGCGTGCCGGTAACGTGCGCGCCGGCAAGCGGCAGTCTCTTCCCGCTCGGCGAGACGACCGTGACCTGTGCCGCGATCGACGCCGCCGGCAATACGGCCAGCGGTAGCTTTACGGTGACGATCACGCCGTCCGGTGCGCCACCAGTCGTGCCACGCTATAGTCTCTTTATGCCGATGGTCGTGCGCTAGCGTTTTCGCAAGCCAGTAGGCGGAAGGCGGCAGGGATACAGTACACTGTATCTTGCCGCCCTCCACCGGGAACGGTGTGCAGTACCCCTCCGTGTACACTTTTGCGTTAGGCCTTTGGCGCCAGCAGCCTGTGTTCAGCCAAAAATCGCTCGACCCGCGTTCGAAACGCATCAGGATTGCGCCACGCAATTAAATGGCCCGCCTCTGGTTCATACACAATGCGCGCGCCGCGAATGCCAACCGCAACTGCGCGAGCCTGTTCGTCAGGTACGAACGGATCCTTCCCGCCGTGAAAGATGATGGTTGGAACCTTAATCTGATCAAGACACGGCGTCACTAACGTCTCTTGCGCCGCCAAGTGCTCGATCACCGACTCGACGCCGGCATTGAGAATCGGCCACCAGTCAGCGCCATGTTGGCTGGCCATATACCGGTGCCAGCTCGGTGACATACTCGCGGTCGCATTGCGGTGTGCTTGGTAGGTCGCTGCCGTCACGCGGGCAAAGACTCCATCAAGGATGAGAGCGGCAATCAGATCAGGTCGAATGCAAACCGCATTGAGCGCGCTAATCCCGCCTGCGCTCATACCAAAGACGGGGACTGGCGCATGAAACAGACCAGCTAGCGCATCAGCAACTGCTTCACCCTGCATCGCAAAATAGCGTGTGGTGAAGAGATCCGGCGGACGCGCCGATCCGCCGTGGCCGAGCAAGTCAAATGAATAGACAGTAAATTCATCGGCGAAACGCTGCGCGAGACGCACTTGCGTTGCGGCGCTATAGGTGTTGCCATGGATTAACACAAACGGCGTGCCGTGACCGGCAATGAGATAGTGAAGTGGTCCGTAGCGTGTGGCAATTGTTGGCACTGTTGTTACTCCGCATCACTGAAATTGTTGCTGAAAATTGTAGGAATGTTTGAGACATTACAGTTATGTAATAATGTAAAAGTTAATTTTTGGTAGTACTCTAGTCCTGACTAAATATAGCTCAAAAAGTATTGGCAATGTAGCCAATCTATACTATAATTTGGTCAGTATTTACGTTTATGCTTTGTCGAGCCTTCCCCCAGATCACACACTCTTCGGGGCACGGTAAGGGAGAGATCACTATGCAACGTCGCATCACCATCGTGTTGCTGCTCATCTGGGCGGTTACATTAGCTCTGCCTGTGCTATCGTACCGCATTGCCAGCGCCGTTGAATTGCCGCCTGCCGGTTCGTCGTTCTACATCCAAACCTCCAGTCCAACCCGATCCTTGTCTATCGGTGATTGGTATACCAACCTAGCCGGTGGCAATGGCTACCACTACATTACCCTCCATGTGCCCTGCAACTGGAATCCCAACATTCCTGTGCATATTGATCTGTTTCATCCTGATCTGAACGGCACTGCGGGCAGCGGTGTCACTGATGAATTTGGCGGAACGATCAACGCCTCATACACGACTACATTTGAAGTCTATGCGGTAGGCACGCCGCTTAATCCGCCGACCCAACCAGCGCCGGGGGCGGCTGGTTCGTTGATCCAACAGACGTATAATCCTAACACGATTGGGCCGCAATGGACACGGTTGTACACGATTGCGGCACCGGTGACGTGTGGCGCGTATATTTTGCGCACCCAAACCGGCGGCAATGCCGATAATAGCTGGCGGTTGCGTTTCGGCACTGATGATGATAACAATCCCGCAACCCTTCCTCCGGCTAATTATGACAACCCTGACGGAATTGAAGGTACCGGCGATGAATTGCTGATTGGGTTGGCTAGCACCTCGTATCAACATGACAATACCACCGTCCAATGTCTCACCTTGCGCCAGTATATTACACCCGGCCAAGCCAGTGTCACGTTCAATAACTTTGATATGGACGGGCAAACACGCGTTCGGTATTATGCCCCCAGCGCCGCCTACGATCCGAATGCCTTGACTGGTGGCATTGCGGGAACACTTTCCAGCAATGCGGTGTGGAATAATGGCGTCGCGACTGTTCGTGGCGGTGATACGATTACCAATCCAGAACCGGGTTGGTGGCGGATTGTAACCTGCATTAATCGCAATAACCAATTTATTCAAGAGGGTCAAACAAACCTTCTCTCCTTCATCGAATTGCCGCCTGAGCCTGATATGACCATCGCTAAGGATGATGGTGTTTCAGTCACGGCTCCCGGCCAGACCCTGACCTACCAAATTCAGTTTTCCAATCAATCCAATCTGACGCGCGTGCCGCCAAATGCACGTCCCGGTGCGGCCTTCAACGTGGTGATTACCGATGCCATCCCATCCCAGACGACGTTCGTCGGATGTAGTATGAATGGGTTGAATGGTTCGTGCAGCGCAAGTGGTGGCGTGGTGACATTTACACTGACTGATCCGCTCGCTGCTGGCGCTAGCGGCACCGTGCTCGTGACGGTGCAGGTCAATGTCGGCGCTACCGGTTCGATCACGAATACTGCTACGTTGAACTATCGTGATCAATTGGGCAACCAGTATCCGCCAGTGTCGGCTTCTGATACGAATACGATTCCGCCCCAACCTTTGATGGCCCTGAGCAAGACGGATGGTTCGACGGTGACGGCGCCGGGGCAGACGCTGACCTATACGCTGGTGTTTACCAATACTGGGGTGGGAGAGGCGCGCAATGTGACGTTGACCGATACGCTGCCGGCCGGCGTGAGCTATCAGAGCTGCGCACTTGGCACATTGGCTGGGACGTGCAGCGCAAGTAGCGGGGTGGTGACGTTTACGCTGACTGATCCGGTCGCGGCGGGGGCGAGCGGCAGCGTCAGCGCGACGGTGCTGGTGACGGCGAGCGGGCCGGCGACGCTGACCAATACAGCGACGCTGAATTACACCGACAGTGCCGGCCAGAACTTGCCGCCAGTGTCGGCGTCTGATTCAACGGTCATTCCTGATAATGCTACCGTGCGCCTTACCAAGAGCGCCGCGATCTTCGTTGATGGGAATAACGATGGCTTGGCCGGCGCCGGTGATGTGATCGAGTATACCTTGATCTTGACCAATACTGGCCCGGCGGTAGCCCGGCAGATCGTGGTGTTTGATACGCCTGATACCAACACGACCCTCGTGATCGGCAGCGTGACCGCGACACCGCCGGCAGTCGTGACGCAGGGCAATAGTGCTGGTGATACTGCCGTGCAAGTGACGCTCTCGTCGCTGGATGTGAATGCCAATCTCACCATCACTTTCCGGGTGCAGGTGAATACGCCGTTGCCGAATAATGTTACCGAAATCGTGAATCAGGCAACGGCGAGCGGCGACAATACGCCAACTACCTCGAGCGATGATCCCACCACCACCACGCCTGATGACCCGACCCGACTGCGCACACCGCCACCCGAAGCCCCACCCACGGCGATTGAGTTGACCGAGTTCCGGCTGCTTCCGGTTACGGGTGGTTGGGAAATTCGCTGGACAACTGGCGTTGAGGTGAACACGAGTGTCTTTATGATTTATCGCTCAACCAGCGGGCGCGATAAAGCGTCGTTGTTAGCAGTGATACCTGCCCGTGGCAGTGCGGGCAACGGCGCTAGCTACAGTGTGATTGACCGTAGCGCGCCGGCTGGGTTTGATTATTCCTACTGGTTGGTGGAAATCGAGACCAATGGGGCGCAACATGAGTATGGCCCGTTACAATCTCGTGGTACGATAAGTCAACAGCACCAATACTTCATTCCGCTGATTGGGCGATGAGGGAGTAATACCATCATGAGACACGTCGTCTGGCGATTGTTGCTAATCGTGCTAGGAGGGGCTTTCTTACTCATAGCATTGCTGTCGTCGCCGCCGGTGATGGTCGGCGCTACACCGCCGTTGAATATTACCGAAACGAGTACTGCCGAACCGCCAACTCGTACGCCGACGAATACGCCCGTGGTTCCGCCAACCAACACACCAACGGGCACGCCCGTGGTTCCGCCAACGGATACGCCAACACCTGCCTTGCCGCCTGAGTCTCCCGGCTCCCAACCCGATTTGGTGCTCAATAAGACAGTCGCACCATCAGTAGTGCGGGTTGGTGATCAGGTGGTTTATACGCTCACTCTGAACAATATCGGTGGCGCGCCTGCGATTGATGTGACGATCGATGATCCATTGCCGGCCTTTTTACGCCTGATCGATGCGGGCGTTTCCAGTGGCGCTGCCCAAACCGCCGGTAATCGTGTGACGGTGGTAGTGCCGGTAGTGGCGCCGGGTGAGGTAGTGACAATTACGATTCGCGCTGAAGTGGTGGTCGAACCGTTGCCGCCGGATAATCGCAACGTGGCGGTGGCGCGCTCGGGTACAACCGAGATTACCACTGACAACAATACCAGCAGCACAACGGTGCTGCCGCCGGTGCCCGATCTGACCCTGGCTAAGTCAGTATCGCCGGCGGTGGCGCGTATTAGTGATCAAGTGGTCTATACCCTGACTATCGGGAATATCGGCGGCGCGCCGGCAACCGATATTACCCTTACTGATACGTTGCCGGCATCACTGCGCCTGCTCGGTGTGACGACCACTACTGGTACTGCCAGTGCTAGCGGCAATCAGGTAACGGTCACTGCGCCATCACTCGCTCCCGGCGAGACAATTATCGTACAGGTGACAGCCCAAGTGGTGGCACCGCTCGTTGCGCCGAATAATGTCAATACTGCTAGTGTGAGCACGAGCGATCGCGAGATTACCACTGATAACAATACCAGTAGCGCGACCCTCGGTTCACCGCCATCGTCCTTACCGCAAACCGCTGGCAATCCGGTTCGTCCGTTCCTGAGTTTGATCGGGTTAGCGCTGGTCATCATTGGCTTGGGCACGTTGTTGCAACGGCGCTCGTATCGTTAGGAATTGTACTCAGATGCGGCGTTTTCTGCTCTTCTTTCTCGCCTTTGCCGCTTTGCTTGCCTCGGCTGCGCCGGTAACGCTGGCGCAGCCGGTTGCCGGCTTGCTGTTGCAACCAGTTCCCGGTGGGGTCGAGGTGCGCTGGCAATTGACCAGTGCTCGTGAACCGCAGCGGTTTCTGCTCTACCTAGCTGATGGTGCGCCGGCAACGCCGCTCATCCGCGCGTTGCGTGATCAGCTATTGGCTGAACCGTTGCCGTCGCCGTCACTGCCGGCGCTGGAAGTTGATGGCGAACTCCGTTTGCCGTTACCGGCGTTTGTTCCCGCTCCACCTTCGGCGCCGCTCCGCTTGGTTGGCGAAGGGTTCCATCGCGGGGTTCGCTCGGCGCTCTACGAGATTGCTCCTCACTATCTGGCCGGCGATCAACCGCGTTTGGCACTCAGCCTTACTGCCTTTATCGCCGGTGCGTCGCTCACGTCGGTGACCGGCTCCTCGGTTCAGCTCGCCAGCGTGCCCGCGCCTGATCCGCTCGCTGCGCGCGATGCATGGACGATTGATGTCGCTGCCGAAGGTATTCAGCAGATTAGCGCCGATGCTTTGCGCGCGCTCGGTCTTGATCTGAATGTGGTGCCGCCTAATCGCTTGCGTCTCCAACGGGCCGGTCTGACCTTCCCATTGGAGGCGGTCACGAGTGGCGCAACGGTGACGGCCCTTCGTTTCTACGCGCCTTCCGCCGGCGATCGTTGGTCGGCGACCGACCGCTATTGGCTGACCATTGAACCAACCGTTACCGCGCTCATGGCGACGCGCGCTGCGCAGCCGCAAGCCGGCGATCAGCCGGCTGCCATTCACGTTGCCGGTGTCTGGCCGTCCGGTCTGCCAACCATCTACGAGTCGGCATTGGCCGGTTTCGATGGCGATCGCTTCTTTAGCCGCCAGCTCAATATCGTGGCTGGTGCTCCGGTTAGTGCTACGATAACGCTGGCCGCTCCTTTGCCGTTCGCCCCCGGCGGCCCGATGACGGTTACGCTTGAATTGGCGACACTGGTCAAGCATAGTGGCAACCACCGGCTTCACCTCGCTACTGCCGGCGGCTGGAGTGCCACCATCACGTGGAGCGGCTCAGGCATGCATCGCGCCACCGTCACCTTACCGGCGCCGGCGAGCGCTCTCACCCTCACCCTCGATCCGGTGGCTGGGATCGATCGCGTCTATCTTGATCGCATCTTCTTTGATGCGCCGGTGCAAGCGACCTTTTCTACGCAGGGAGCGATCGTTCAAGGCCAAGCCGGTCGTTTCGCCTATCCGTTGGCTGGCGCTGCTGCTGGCGTAGCCGTCTACGATATCACCAGTCCGCAGCAGCCGGTGCGCCTGACCTTCAACGGATCAGCGTTTGCCGATGATGCGCCGGCGCCGCGCCGCTATCTGATTACTGGTACGGCGACGCTCCATACTCCGGCAGTTGCCCGCCATCAGCCGGTTGATGTAGCCACGCCGCGCAATGCTCGTGCTATCTACATTGCCCCACGCGCTTTTCTGACGGCGCTCGATCCGCTGCTGGCCCGCCGGCAAGCGCAGGGGTGGGCGCCGGTTGCACTGGCGGTGGAGGATATCTTTGCCGGTTGGAGCGGCGGCGAGCCGGATCCGAACGCGATTCGCCAGTTTCTGCGCTATGCGACGGCAACGTGGTCTACCAAGCCGGAGGCGGTTATCTTGGTCGGTGATGGCAGTTCTGATCCGCGTAATTATCTCGGTCACGGCTGGCCAAGCCTGATCCCGCCCTATTTGGCTGTGGTCGATCCATGGCTGGGTGAAACGGCCTGCGAGACCTGTCTTGCCCAACTGGATGGCGAAGATCCGCTAGCCGAGAGCCTCTTCCAGCCTGATCTGTGGATCGGACGTCTGCCGGTTAAGACCGCAGACGAATTGCGCGCGCTGCTCGCCAAGCTGCTCGCGTATGAGCAGAGCAGTGGCGCGTGGCAGCGCCATGCGGTCTATTTGGCTGATAACCCCGATACTGCCGGCGATTTTGCCGCGTTGCTTAATGAGGCGATTGCGCTCCAGCCGGCCCAAACCAGCGCCACCCGCGTCTATTACGATCCGGCGGGGTCAGCCGGGCGGGTGGCTGATGCGGTAGCGGCCCGTGAGCAAGCCTTTGCCGCCTTCAACCAAGGTGCAGGTTTGTTCGTCTACGCCGGGCATGGGTTGCAGTTTCAGTGGGCCTTTACCCAAGTTGGGATTACCGATCCGTTTCTGCTCAATGTGGATACCGCGACCGATCTGCGCAACGCGCCGGCCCTGCCGGTGGTGCTGAGCATGACCTGCCTCACCGGCGCGTTCCAGCATCCGTCATTCCGTGGCACGACAATTGACGAAGCGATAGTACTGAACTCTGCCGGCGGCGCGATTGCCACGTGGAGTTCGAGCGGGTTTGGCGTGGCTTACGGGCATCGCCAGTTGTTACTCGGTTTCATCACCGCGCTGTGGGCTGCCGAACCACGGTCGCCGCTCGGCCAGTTTGTCGCTGCCGGTTATGCTAATCTTGCCGCCAGCGGCGAGTCGCGTGAGTCGCTGTACACGTTCTTGTTGCTGGGTGATCCGCTTACGCCTATCGCTGTCCGTCCATTGTATCAAGTGAATGTGCCGGTTGTGCTGCGGTAAGGCGCGTGTGTTACGGGTTCGTTGCCGGTGGTTCGGCGGGCGGCGGCGCTAGGGAAGGGAATCGTTGGCCGTCGCTGGTCGAGTCTGATCGACCTGTACCCACCCCACATACCGCGCATCGCCGGCCCGTACGAGTGCCTCATACCAAGCACCTTCGCGATTGAAGACAAAGACGCGGCTGTCTGCCGGTACACGTACCACCAGCCGCGCCGTCTCGGCTGGCCCGGCCCGCACTGCCGTCTCAGCGCTAGTGTAGAGGATGGGCCATTCGGGTGGCAACAATGCTGCACCATCGTTCGGATCGCGCTGTTTGAGGTAGCGCAGAATGCCTTCGGCGATCCCGCGCGCCGCCAGATCGGTCCGGGCCACAATAATCTCGCGGTCGGCAGCATTGGTCAGAAATCCCGTTTCGACAATGATGGCCGGCGTGGTGCGGGCGATCGCGTGGTTGTGGCGACGGTAATTAAAGGCGTAATAGCCACGCATGTTCACGGTGATGCCGTTCCGATCCTCTGGCAGGCCAGTAATAGCTCCATAGGTTGCGGCGACTGCGTCCAGCAACGCGCGGCTCGCTGCCGATGCCCGCCACGGTGTGGCGATCTTCCATCCCCGCGCTCCTTCTGCTGAACCATCGGCATGGATCGCTACGAACGCATCGGCGTCATACGCTGGCGGTACGGTGGCCGGCAGCAGATCAACGTCCACTCCCGCCGCGACCAGTATGTCGCGGACACGCACCGCAATTGCTTCATTCACCTGAGCTTCGGTAATTCCATTCCAGCGCGCTCCCGTCGAGGTGCGCAGGTGGGCCTGTTCCTCAGGCAGTTCGTGCGAGCGCAAGTGCCCGATCTGGATGCCCACGCGCGGTGGTGTGCCGGGCGGGCGCGGCGTCGGGGTTGGTGGCGCGCTTGGGGTTGCGGTTGGCGCTAGCAGCACTGCTTCCGCTATCGTATCACTCACCGGCAGCGGCACGGCTTGCGCCACTCGCGCTGGTGTTGCCGTTGGTGACGGCGGCTGGGCCGGCGAAGGCAGCGGCAATGGCGTCGCAGTAGGCGCGCTAACGGCCTCTCGTTCTGTCGTTTCTACTGGTGCGGGTACACACGCAGCTAGGATGAAGAAGTGAAGTAGAATAAGGCAAGTTATCAGTCGCATACGCGCATCATACCATTTCTGCGGCGATAGTTGGTAGAGAAATTGCTGAGAAATCCGGTACTGCGGCGTATCCGCGCTATGCTTTCCATGCGATGCCTGCGGCAATAAGGAGGAAGCTGCTATGTTAGTGGTGAAGGTGGGCGGCAGCGCCGGCAACGACTACGACGCGCTCTGTGACGATGTAGCTGCACGCTGGCAAGCCGGCGAGCGGCTAGTGCTCGTTCACGGCGGCTCGGATCAGACTAATCGCTTGGCCGAGGCGCTCGGCCATCCACCCCGGTTTGTCACCTCGCCGGGCGGCCATACCAGCCGTTATACCGACCGGCGCACGCTCGAAATCTTTCTGATGGCAACTGCCGGTCTGATCAACAAGCAATTGGTTGAACGGTTACAGATGCGCCGGGTGATGGCGTTGGGTCTGAGCGGTCTCGATGGCCGATTGCTGGAAGGCAAACGGAAATCAACCATTAGAGTAATCGAGCAGGGTCGCCAGATGATCTTGCGCGATGATTGGACTGGGATGGTCGAGCAGGTGAATGCGCCGCTCTTGCGCATGCTGCTCGATGCCGGCTATCTGCCGGTGGTAGCGCCGATTGCCTGTTCCACCGCCGGCGAAGCGGTCAATGTCGATGGCGATCGCGCCGCTGCCGCTATCGCCGCCGCGCTCGGCGCGCAGACGCTGATCCTGCTCTCGAATGTGCCCGGCTTGCTGCGCAACTTCCCCGATGAATCGTCCCTGATTACCCACATCCCGCGCACCGAGCTCGAAGCCAATATGGATTATGCCGCCGGGCGGATGAAGAAAAAACTCCTTGGCGCGCAAGAGGCGTTGGCCGGCGGGGTGCAGCGCGTTATTCTCGCCGATGCCCGGATTCCCGCCTGCATTAGCCATGCATTGGCCGGCGGCGGCACCCATATCGCTTGACCCTTGCGGAGTGCGGCAGTCTCACTGCCGCGCGCTTCTGGAATGCGGCAGTATGACCGCCGCATTCCAAAAAACCAATTCTACACCCCCCCTCCCACGCCAGTGGGAGCGGGGCCGGGAGTGCGGGAACCATCGCTCCCTCCCCCCAGTGGCTTCAAGGGCGGACAGAACATGTGTTCCGGCATATGCTACGTCCACCGTATCGGAATGGAGCACAACCACCAGGCTGGTATTGCTACCCACCATCTACCAAGGATGCCACCGCATGCGTACCACGATACGCCATTTTACCCGAGCTGTCGCCTCGTTGTTCCGTCACAGTAGCGTTCTCATGCCGCACCGTCCGCGCCAACGGTTGGTGTTTCTGACTATGAGCATCCTCCTCCATTGCTCGCTCGTGCTGCGCCGGATGGTAAGCACCCAAGCATACCTGACGCCCCAGACGACGTGCGCAGCCAGTCACGAACGCCGGCTGCGGCGGATCCTGAACGATCCGCTGCTGCCGTGAGAACGGAGCGATGCGCCGGTGGTGCGTGCGCAGTTGCGGCGGAGTCGAGCGCATCGCTGGGTCGTGCTCATCGATGAAACCGCCCAAGCAGCCCATCTGCGGGTATGGACGTCCGCACGCTGGGATCGTGGACGGGCCATTCCGCACGCATGGATCTGCTGGCCGCGACCGACCCGCCCGTTGGTCGCGGATTGGGAACGCTGGCGCACCTGCGCGATCCGTGGCGCACGTGCTGCCACCGAACGCTGCCGTCGTGGTGGTGGCCGACCGTGCGGTTGGTTGTCCCGCCTTCACCGACCACGTCGCGGCCCACGGGTGGGATGGGGTGGTTCGGGTGCAAGGCCAGCCCCGCTGGCAGGATCGCCACGGACGGATTCACCCGATCCGCATGCCGATCCGTTCCGCTAGCGAGCGCTGGAAAGGGGCTGGGCAGGTGTTGAAAGCTGCTGGATGGCGTCCCGCGAGGATTGTGGCGCGGTGGGGAACGGTGCAGCAGCAACCGCTGCTGATGGTGTGCAGGCTGCCGGTGAGCTAGGAGCTGTTCGCACTCTATCGGCAGCGGGCAGCGATTGCAGCGTTGTTCCGGGACTGGCAGTCGAGCGGATGGCGGTGGGAAGCCAGTCAGGTCGCGACCGCGCCCATCAGGAATGCCTCGTGCTGGGAGTGGCGATGGCGACGCTGATCACCTTGGCCGTGGGGACGCATGCCGCAACCCATGGAGCGCCGCCGCCGAAGCGGGTCAGGAGCCGCCGCAGTGGGATAGGCGGCCATCGGCTGTTCCGTTGGGGACGGGAAGCCTGCTGGCAGCGGCTGGGGCGGAATGAACGCACCCTGATCTGCTGGGATCTGGTGGGGTTGGATCGGGTGCCATGGTCTGCGGAAGCCCGCGCACGGCATGCACCTGCTGGTACTAGGATTCGCTAACGCAGCATTGTTGAGATACTGCATCCTGATGAGATGGAGAAACGGAGCGCTCATATGTTCTATCCGCCCCTCAACCCCAGCGGGAGGGCAATGCAATCCTCACCTCCAGTCCCGTTCATATTGGCGCGGGAGCGGGGCGGGGGCGCTCGGGGTTTCGCGCAATTGTGCCTTTCCCGCCAACCACGCGGCTCCTCCTCTCCTACCTGACGATGGGAACTGGGGCTGGGGGTGAGGGCCAACGCCAAAGGCGCAGAGAGGACAAAGGCGCAAAGGATGTGAACGCAAAGGCGCGAAGGGCGCCAAGAACGCAGAGGGATAAAACGCACGGGCGCAGAGGATGCAAAGGTTTTTGGGATGGTGATCATCCTCCGCGTTCTCTGCGGTAAAAAAGCACTCACCCCTAGCCCCGCTCCCACTGGCATGTGGCCCCACCCCCGACCCCTCCCCCGCTGGGAGAGGAGCAACCCACGCCCTCCGCCCCGCTCCCACTGGCATGTGGCCCCCACCCCCGACCCCTCCCCCGCTGGGGGAGGGGCAACCTTCACCCCTTGTCCCGCTCATATTGGCGCGGGAGAGGGAGCGGAAAGCTAAGCGTTGAGGCATTGTACAGCGATCAACAGTTGTCCGCAATCACATGTGCTGTCTGCCCCATCCTAGCCTACGCGGGCACCGCAACTTGGGCAGAAGATCGCGGTGGTCGGCATCTGAAACCTGCACTGCGGGCACGTCTTGGGGCCGGCAGCGGTTGGCGGAGCTTCGCTGATCGGTACTGATTGCACGGTAGGCGCTGGCGGCGGAGTGACTGAGGTTGGTTCGATATAGACCTCATTCTGCGCCTGTTTGAGTTCTTCTTCGCGGGCAACCAGCATGGCGCGAAGCTGGTCAAGCGCAGCCGCTAGCTCGGCGAGGGTGGGGGCATGGATCTGGCCGGCCCGTTGCAGATCATAGGCGCGTTGGCCTAGCTCCATCAGCTTCTGATCGATCTGACGGCGCAGATCGTTAATCTCGCCTTGCAAGCGGGTCGTCTTCTGAAACTTCTCGGCCTCGAATTTGGCCCGATCGCCGACTTGCGAAATGGTTTTACTCAGTTGATCGAGCAACCCCATTACTCTCTCCTTTCCATCGTTTCGCGCTGGCTTTATTGTAGCATGCGGCGCAACGCTCTTACCGGTTTGACGATCACGACCGTTATCTGGATGCAACGCAGAGCAACGATGCTATGTCGTAGTCCTAGGGTAAAATCAACCCGTTGTACTATAGACGGCGGGCGCAGCATTGCTCTACGATAGCAGTGACGTAGCCATCGTCCTGAACGCCGTGAGGTCTGCCGTGACAGCAATTATGCTTCAAACCCCACCCATCGATCCCCTCAACCAGATCATCACGCTGCTCGATCAATTGCGCCATCGGTTGCCGTTTGCCGAAGAAGAGCTGGTGCATCATACCCAGCTCCAAGCAGTCTTGGCTGAACAGCAAGAGCAGAGCGCGGCAGCGCTAGCGGCGTGGCGGGCAGCATTAGCGGTGCGGTGGGAGTGTGAGGTGCGGGCACAGCGCTTATATGCCCAAGTGCGCCGGCAGGTGATCGAGGTGGTTGGCGCTGATGAGCCATACCTGCACCTGTTTGAACCCGACTCGGCGGCGGGGGCGCTGACGGCGAATGATCTGCTCAACAGTTTGCGCCGGCTGGCCGCAGTGCTCGGTCTGATGCATCCGCAACCACCTTTTGCTGAGCAGGCGTTGGCCGAGCTGGCAACGATGTCGGCCGAGTTGCAAGCGGCGATTACCCGGACTGAACAGTGTGAGGAAGAGCGGCGGCGGGTGCAAGCCGAGCAGCGCCTCTTGCTGGAATTGTGCCATCGCTCGTACCGGCGCACGCGCCACCGGATCGCTGAACACTTGCGAGGGTAGTTTTACACTGCCGGCACTTCGGGCGCGAGTTGCGCAATTTCACGGCGCAGTTGATTGATGCGGGCGATAGTGTTGCGCTGGTTGCCGACACCGGTGGCAAGGTGGTGTTTCTTGTGGGCCAGTTCAGCGCACGCTTCGTAGAAGCGGCGGGCAGCGACGCTGCGCGTCCGATTGCGAAGTTGGCCGCTGAACGATTTGGCTGCGGCGTAATGCGCCGGCGAGATGATGCCGGCAGTGACCTCTTCGGCCAAGTAGGCGGCAATGTGATGCTGTTCGCGCCGGATTTCCCAGATCACTAACCCCAAAACGACGACCCACGTTGACCAGTCAACCAGCAGCGTGAGACCAAGGCCGGTTAAGCCGAATTCGCCAGCCAAAAAGACCGCCATAGTATTGTGCAGGGCGTGGAGGCAGATGGCGAGCAGCCAGCCGGCAAAGGGCGAGATGATGCGCACGATTCGGTTGGGGTGTAGGCGGGACATCGCTAACCCTAAGCCAATCCATGCGGTGTAGACGGCGTGGCCCCAGCCGCCTAAAATCACTCTCAGCACAAAGAGCGCGATGAGACCGCCAAACCCATCTTCGGTATAGCCGAAAAAGTAGAGGTAAAGCAGGTTTTCGGTGGCGGCAAAGCCGAGCGCCGTAATCGCCGCATAAAGTATGCCATCGAGGCGCGAGTCGAACTCTTCGGGGAAGGCGAGCATAATGATCACGACAGCAATCCCCTTGAGGCTCTCTTCGACGAGCGGCGCAAGCAAGGTGGCGCCGGCCACTTCTGCCGAGGCTTCACCGATAAAGGTCGCTAACGACGCTTGGGCTATGCCCGTCCAGACAATCGCGCCCAAGGTAGCGACGAACGCGCCCCACAGAAACGCGCCGAACAGCAAGCGGCGCGGCTCTTTTTCAAACCGGTCGAGCCAATAGGCGATACTGGCATAGATGAAGGCCGGCACGAAGCTCAGTATGGCAGCGGCAACGAACCCGATCATAGCGACTCCTCAAGGGCAGGTTATGTGGTGGTGTGGGCCGAGCAGGGTGGCATCTCTCACCGCCAACCCCCTTCCTTCCAGCATGTAGGGGCGGACAGAGCATCTGGTCGCGTCCAACCGTTGTTCGCAGTGCGATGCCTCAAAGTCTGGTTCTGCGCTCCCCTCTCCTGCGCCAGTAGGAGCGGGGCTGGGGGTGAGGGTACATCAGCGCATCGCAACGCCCTCAACCACATCTGCATTCACGTGTTCTATCCACCCTTGAACCTTCCGGCAGGCGAGGGGTTGGGGAAGGAACTAACATGAGGGTGTTACCCAACCCATCACTGATTGAACCCTTACAAGACCCCTTTCGTGCTCGGCACTGCACCGCCGAGGCGCGGCTCGATGCGGGTGGCGGCATCGAGCGCACGCCCACAGGCTTTGAACAGCGCCTCGATCTTGTGGTGGTCATTGCGCCCGTACAACACTTGGGCGTGCAGGTTGAAACGGCCATGAAAGGCGATGCTCTCGAAGAGGTGTGCGATCAGGTCGGTGCCGAGCTGGCCTACGCGGGGCGTGACAAACTCGGCCTGCACCACGCAGTAGGGCCTGCCGCCGAGATCGATCGCCACCAATGCCAGCGCTTCATCCATCGGCACGAAGCTATGGGCCGTGCGGACGATGCCGGCGCGCGCGCCGAGGGCCTGATCGATAGCGCGGCCCAAACAGATGCCCACATCTTCGGCGGTATGGTGCTCGTCAACGTGGAGATCGCCGTGAGCGCGGACGGTAAGGTCAAACAGGCCGTGGCGCGCCCATAAGGTGAGCATGTGATCAAGAAACCCGATTCCGGTCTGGACATCAGCCTGCCCGCTGCCATCGATCGTCAGGGTCAGCGAAATGCTGGTCTCGCCGGTGACGCGATCGACGGTAGCGTGCCGGATTTCACTCACTGCGCTGTTGGCTTCGCTCACTGCTGAATCCTTCTGGGTAGCGGCGGCGCAACTTCTCGATATTGGCCGCCATCACTGCGCCGAGCGATATATCAAGGGTATCGCAGGCCAGCGCCACGTACCACAACACATCGCCCAACTCTTTAATGAGGGCCTCGCGGTCGAGCGGGTGGCCGTGGAAGAGGTGCTTTTTCACCGTATCGGCAAACTCGCCGGCTTCGCCATTGAGACCAAGCGCAGCGTTGGTAAGCCGCTCTTGGGGTGACAGGCCGGCGGCCAAGGTGCGCATGGCCAAGCGCTGATATTCGTCAGCGTTCATGCGTGTTCCTCGCCAGTGATCAACGCTAATAATTCGGGCAAGACGTGGCGGTTACTGCCAATGCCTTCGTGATTATAGATCGTCGGCGCGCCTTGCCAATCGGTATAGGCGCCGTCGGCCTCGACCAGAACCGGCAAGAGTGCGGCGGCATCCCACACGTTCATCTGCGGATCGAGCGCAACTTCGGCGCGACCGGTGGCTACCAGCACATAGCCGTAGCAATCGCCCCACGTGCGGAACAGACCGGCGCGGCGCACGATACGCTGGAAGGCTTCGGCACGGCCATACTGCTCGTAGCCGTGGGCAATCGTGCCGACGACCAGACTCTCGCGCAGCGACGAGACATTGGAAACGCAGCACGGCTGGCCATTCCACGTACACCCTAAACCCTGCGCTGCCGAGACCATTTCGCCGAGGGCAGGGATATGGATTACGCCGAGCACCGGCTCGCCGTCGCGGAGCAGGCCGATCAGGACGCCGTACAACGGCACGCCGCGGACAAAGCTCTTGGTGCCGTCGATGGGGTCGAGCACCCAGCGGAAGGTGGCGTGTTCGCTCCCGCTCAGACCATCTTCTTCGCCGAGCACCGCGTGATCGGGGTACGCGGCGGTAATCGCAGCGCGCAGATAGCGTTCGGCCTCGCGGTCGGCAATCGTCACCGGTGATTCGTCGGCTTTGCGTTCAATCGTGACACCCTGCTGGAAATAGCGCAGCGTGATCTGACCGGCTTCGTGAGCGAGCTGGCGGGCAAACACCAGCATGGGTTCGAGCGATGCAGTCATTGCGACACCTCGGCGAGGGTAGTGAGGAGGGCATCAGTGTGGGCGGGGGCGCCAACGCTGATGCGGATATAGCCATCGAGCAACGGAGTGCAGTAGTGGCGCACCAGCACGCCGCGCCGTTCGAGTGCGAGCTTGAGTTCGCGGGCATCGCGCCCTTCAACCCCGCAGAGGATAAAGTTAGCGGCGCTGGGGAAGGGGGTCAGGAAAGGGAAGGTTTGCAAATGGGCAAAGAGCCGTTCGCGTTCGGCGACGATGGCTTGGACGCGCTGGTGCAATTCGGCGACCGCTTCGAGCGAAGCGATCGCAGCAGCTTGGGCAGCCACCGAGACGTTATACGGCTGCTTAATCTTCCAGAGCTGCTCGATCAGCCAGCGCGGGAAGAGGCCATAGCCAACCCGCAAACCGGCCAAGCCGGCCCACTTGCTAAAGGTGCGCAAAATCGCCAGATTGGGGTAATGGTCGAGCAAATCGCTCGCGCCAACCGGCAAGCGACCCGGTTCGGCAAACTCGACATACGCCTCATCAACCACCACTAGCAGCGGCAATTCGAGGATGCGCAACAGATCGGCGCGCGGCAGTGGGTTGCCGGTAGGGTTGTTGGGGGCAGTAAGGAAAATCGCCTTGGCGCCTTGGGCAGCCGCCCGCTCGATCGCCGGCAGATCGAGGCTAAAATCAGACCGGCGGGGAACGGTGATCACCCGCCCGCCGCAGATCCCGGCATCAAAGCGGTACATACCGAAGGTGGGAGGGCAGTCAATGATCGCATCGCTGGGGTTGATGATCAAGCGCAACACCAAATCGATCAGCTCATCGGCGCCGGCCCCGCAGAGAATCTCCTCGGAGGGGCGGCCCGTGTAGCCGGCCAGCGCCGCACGCAGCGCGGTGTGTTCAGGGTCAGGATAGATATGGTAGGTGGCGGTATGCTGTAACGCCGCTAATGCCGCCGGCGCGGGGCCATACGGATTTTCGTTCGCGTCAAGCTTGACAATCCGCTCAATTGGCAAGCCAAGGCGCTCAGCGAGCACTTCGAGCGGCACAATCGGGGTGTATGCTTCGAGATTGGCAATCTCAGGACGGATAAGGCCGGGCAAAACGGGCATCATAATGATTGCTTTTGGTGAATATTCTGAACTCGTCTTCGGCGAGTATGATACCACAGGCGCGGCGGCTGCGTGGTATAATTCAAACCCTGAATACTTGCATTGAGGGAGGGACGCCATGACCCCGCGAGCACTGGATCGGCGCGCAGCGTTGCGGGCCGAGCTGCTCGGTCTGGTGCGCGAGCATGTGCCAGATGAAGCAATTGAAGCGCAGATCGAGGCGCTGCTGGCCGAGGTGCTGGCCGACGAACCGGCAGTGGAACCGCAGACAGTAGCGCACGATCAGCAGCCGCCTGATCAGCGCATTGTCGTCACCGGGATGGGAGTCATCTCGCCGTTTGGGGTTGGCGTCAAGCCGTTTTGGGCCGGATTAGCGGCGGGACGGAGCGCAATCGGGCGGATCACCTCTTTCGATCCGAGCGGGTATCCATGCCAGCTCGCCGGCCAAGCCAACGACTTTCAGCCGCAGGCATTTATGGATGCGAAAGAGGCGCGGCGGATGTCGCGGGCTAGCCAAATGGCGGTGGCGGCAGCGCGGATGGCGGTCGAGCATGCCCAGTTGCCACTGGAACGGATGGCCCGCGATGAGATTGGCGTCTTGATCGCGAGCGGCACAACGTCAATGCCTGATGTTGAACAAGCGGCGACAACGCTTGTCCAGCGTGGGGGCATGAAGATCAGTCCGTTCTTTATTCCAGCGGCACTGCCCAATATGCCTTCGAGTCAAGTCGCGATTCAGCTTGGGTTGCGCGGCTACACGACATCAATCTGCACTGCTTGCGCGGCAGGGGCACAGGCGATCGGCGAGGCGGCGGAAGTGATCCGGCGTGGCGATGCTGAGGTGATGCTGGCCGGCGGGGCCGAAGCGCCGATCACGGCGCTGAGTTTGGGGGCCTTCTGCGTGTTGCGGGCACTGAGCACACGCAGCAACGATATGCCAGAGCGAGCCTCGCGCCCGTTTGACGCACTGCGCGACGGGTTTGTGCCTGGGGAAGGCGCGGCGGTGCTGGTGTTGGAACGGCTGAGCAGCGCGCAGCGGCGTGGCGCGCCGATCCTCGCCGAGCTAATCGGGTATGGGGTCTCGGCGGATGCCTATCATGTGACCGCACCCGATCCCGATGGCGAAGGGGCAGCGTTGGCGATGCGGCGGGCTTTGCAGCATGCCCGGCTAGCGCCGCAGCAAGTTGACTACATCAACGCCCATGCCACCAGCACACCGGCTGGCGACATCGCCGAGACGCGGGCAATCAAGCATGTGTTTGGCGAATATGCCTACAGCGTGCCAATCAGCTCGATCAAGTCGATGATCGGCCATCTGACCGGCGCGGCGGGTGCGGTCGAAGCGGCGGCAACGATCCTCGCCCTGCACCACGGTCTGATTCCGCCAACGATCAACCTCGAACATCCCGATCCGGAGTGTGATTTGGATTATGTGCCGAACGTTGCTCGCCCGGCAGCGTTGCAAGTAGCGATTTGCAATTCGTTTGGGTTTGGTGGAGTGAATGCGGTGCTCGCCTTCCGCAAGCTGCTATGATCCAACACCGGTTGGTTGACGCAGCAGGAGAGCCGCACTGCCGTGCGGCTCTCGCCAAGCAAATGCCATGTGGAATATTGACGGTCACGAATGGGCAACTGAACAATTGCGCAGCAATATCCGGTCAAACCGGGTGGCGCATGCCTACTTGTTTGCCGGGCCGCCGGGGATCGGCAAATCGCTAGTGGCGTTGCGCATGGCGCAGGCGTTGAACTGCGAGCGGCAGACGGGCGATCCTTGTTTGCAATGCCGGACGTGCCGGCGGATCGAGCGTGGTAACCATCCTGATGTGCGAGTGGCTGGAATGGCAACGCAAGCCGCGGCGGCGAAGGCGGATGAGGCGGCGCGGCAGAAAGAGTTGAAGATTGCGACGATTCGGGAATGGCAGCGCGATATTGCTTTGCGGCCTTATGAAGCGGCGCGGCGGGTGTTGATCTTGCACGACGCCGAGCGGCTGAGCGAAGAGGCGGCCAACGCGATGCTCAAGACGCTGGAAGAGCCGCCTGATTACGCGACGTTGTTGTTGGTGGCCCACAGCAGCGAACTCTTGCCGACGATCGTCTCGCGTTGCCGGGTGCTGCGGTTGCGCCCGCTGCCACGCGAGCAAGTGGTAGCGGCGCTGCAAGCGCGCGGCGCGGCGCCAGAGTTAGCCACCGAGCTGGCGGCGTGGAGCGGAGGCCGGGTCGGGTGGGCAATCAGTGTGTTGGCCGATCCGGCAGTGCAGGCAGCGCGGCGCGAGCAGTTGGCGGAATTGATCGCGCTGGCCGAGCAAGACTTGAGCGCGGGTCTGCGGTGGGCCGAGCAACGGGCGAAAGAGTACCGTGCTGGCGAGCAAGAGACGGCGCTGGTGTGGCTGGAATTGTGGCAGAGCTGGTGGCGCGATGTGGTGTATGTCGCTTCCGGTTGTGACGAGGCGGTGACGAACGTTGACCGACGGGCCGAACTAGCGGCGACGGCCCGGCGGGTCACTCCGGCGGCGGCGCTGGCCTTCTTGCAGCAAATCATTGCTGCCGCCCAACAACTGCGCGAAAACGTCAACCCGCAACTGGCGCTTGAGCATCTCGTGTTACACTTGCCGCGGGCCAAGTGATTATAAGTGATACCGCAACCGTTGTGACGCGCCCTCTTCGAGCGAGATCAGGCGCTTGGCGAACAGCATCTTCGCAAGCGCCTCGGTTTCGGCGGCGGTGAGCTGTTGTCTAGTCAACGAGGGCAGATGGTTGCGTAGCTTATCGAGCGTGCTGGGGCGTGATGGCGTATGATGTTTTAAGCGTTCAATTATCACCTCGCACAGCTCGTCTAATGACGGTTTCGTACCGTTAACAGCGAGAAGCGATGATGACTCAGGTGAGGCAGCGTCCGCCGGGATTAATTGCTGATCGTTGGCCGCGGTGGCTTTGCGCAAGAAGGGCAGATCATCAATACTAGTCGAGCGATACACCTTCAACCGCTTTTCGCGCAGATGCTGGATGAGCGGGTCGAAGCCGGTATCGTTTGAGATAATGTGAAAATAGGCGTTTGGATCGCGTTTCACCAATATGCCGAGGTAAAACGCAATATGAAAATCGAGCGCATTCGCACCGCTCGCGCCGATCTTCATGTACGTCGCACGGTTGCCCAGTCGCTGCATCGCAACGGCAAACTCGAATGGGATAAATTTCTGGTTTGCACCAACAAAAGCAATGACACGCACAAAAGGAAGATTTGTGATAGCGGTGAGATTGGGCTGGACATTCTCGTAGTCCATAAAAAGGTAGTTTACCAGTTGCATGAACACGTTTCCTTGTTGGCATGAATGCTATACTTGGATGATAACGATCATAATTGCCAGAATATTACCCGGGTGAGAACGACAGCCACATCCTATGCTACCCTTGCTCAGCGTGCGCGAGCTCCATATCGTGTTTGCCGCCAAGCCGATCCTCAGCGGGATCAGTTTTGACCTGCGTCCCGGCGACATCTTGGGGGTGGTAGGCTTGCGCAGCGCCGGCAAGTCGGTGCTCTTGCAGGCGCTAGCCGGTATTTATCCGCCAACAGCGGGTGAGATACAGGTCGCTGATGTGCCCTTGAGGTGGGCAACGCAAGCGGCGCAGCGGCGCGGGATCGAGTTTGTGCCACAAGCGCCGGCGCTGGTCGACGTGATGCCGGTGCTGGATAACATCTTTTTGGGGCGCGAACGGGGTAAAAGGCGGCTCGATCCGGCGGCGATGGCGACCACGGCGTACCAGTGGCTGGAACGGTTTGGTTTGCCGCCGAGCCTCGCCCACCAGCGCGCCGGCGATTTGACCGAAGAGGAGCGGCAATTGGTGGCGCTGATCCGGGCTTTTGTGCGACCAACGCGGCTGCTCATCCTCGATGAAGCGCTCTCGGCGTTGAGTTTTGCCCGCCAGCAGGCCGTCTTGCAGCACATGCGCGAGCTGGCGGCGGCGCAGGCCGGTATTATCCTCAGCAGTGACGATCTCAATCTAATCTTTACCATCACCAACCGGGTGCTGGTGCTGTACCAAGGCCGGCAAGCGGCGTTGCGCGCCACAGCCAGCACGACGCCACGCGAGATCGTCGAGCTGATGGTAGGGTCGGTACGGCAAGAGCGAGTCACGCCGCTGATTTGGGCCTTTGAAAATTACTATCAGGCGCAGCAACAAGCGGAACAGTTGCGGCAACAGCAACTTCAATTGCAAGATAACCTTGCCGCGCAAGACTCGCTCAATCGCGAATTGGTGCAACGGCTGCAAGAGCAGATGGTGGCGCTCGATCAACTCAATCAGGCGTTGCAAGAGGCCCATCACCGGTTGATGCTCGAACGCGAAGCCGAGCGGAAGGCGTTGGCGCGTGAATTGCACGATCAGGTGATTCAAGACCTGCTCAGTTTCAACTACCAGCTCGAACACGTCGAAGAGGAGATTGAGCAGGAGGAAGCGTTGAGTGAGTTGCAGACCATCCGGTACGGGATACGCGAGGTGGTGGCGATGTTGCGCCAGATGTGCAGCGATCTACGCCCTCCTACGCTTGATAGCCATGGCTTGGCGGCGGCGTTGCGTTCGTTGGCGAGCCAGTGGAGTGAGCAGGCCGGGATTCAGGTTGAGTTGCTGCTGGCCGAGCCGTTGGAACGTTGGCCGGAAACGATTGAGTTGGCGGTGTTCCGGATTGTTCAAGAGGGCTTGAACAACGTGCGCAAGCACGCCGGCGCTACGCGGGTGTGGCTTGAAGTGCGGCGCACCTCGGCGGCGGGGGTGATGGTGCGGTTGGCCGATAATGGGAGGGGGATGGCGACGCCGCCCGATCTGCAACGACTCGCGGAACGGAAGCATTTTGGCTTGATCGGGATCAGCGAGCGAGTATCGCTCTTGCGCGGTACGTTACAAATTGGGCCATCGGTGTGGGGCGGGTTGGAATTGCAGATCGAGATTCCCAATCCGGCGCCGTTTCCGGCGGAAGGGGTGCGGGTGGCGTGATGGCGCAGAGATTGCAAAGACGCAAAGAGGGTAACACGCAAAGGCGTAGAGACGCAAAGAGGTATGATGGTGATACGATGTTATTTGGTTGTTTTGGCTGGTTATAATCTACTGTTTCCTAGGATGTTTTTTAGCGGACTGTATCACTTCCGCCGCAACGCATCCTCTACCACCTGCCGCACAGTGGCCGCATCGAGGTCTTTTTTGTCGAGAAAGGCTAGCGCGCCGGCTTCTAACCCCAACCGGCGAAACTCGCGGTCAGGGTAGGCGCTGATCAAGATTGCCCGTATGTTGGGGGCAATACTCTTCACCCGGCGCAGGCATTGAATCCCATCGCCATCGTTCAAGATCACATCAATGAACACCAGATCAGGCGTGATCTGCTGGAGCAAGCGGGTCGCTTCGTGGCAATCCTCGGCCTCGTAGAGCTGGGCTTCGGCGCAGGCCTTGCCGACCATACGCTTGAGTTGGGCGCGGTAGCGTTCGTTATCGTCAATGATGAGCACCGTCAGCGGGGCTGGGCCGGCTGGCGGTTCACGATTTTGGGCCGCTTCGTGGCCCGATTCAGCCAGCAATTCGGGATGGCGCAACGTGAACTGGTAGGCTTCGAGCCGGCTGCTCACGCGGATGGCGCGGTAGAGGGCAGTCAAGTGATTCTCGATCGTCTTGACGCTCAGATCCATCTCTAAGGCCATGCGGCGGTTGTCATAGCCTTGGGCGATGAGGCGGAGGAGGTCGCGCTGGCGTTTGGTGAGAACGATCGGCGACAGGTGGGGCAACTGCGGCACCGCTTGGATGAGCCGGCTGAGGAGCGGGCTTGAGATCCAGTTGCCGCCGGCCATAATTCGCTGCACGGCTAATTGCAGATCGCTGAGCGGCTGATCTTTGAGGTGGTAGCCGTTGACACCGGCGGCGAGCAGGCCGACCACATACGACTGATCATCGTAGGCGCTGACGACTACAATCTTCATGGCCGGATAATCGGCGTGAATCTGGCGGATGGCGTTAATTGGATCAAAGTCTGGCATTGCCACATCGACCACCAGCAGATCAGGGCGATGCTGGGCCAGTGTGGCGAATAGTTGCGGGCCGGTGGCCGCCTCACCGACCACCTCAAAGTCAGGCAAGCCGGCTAGCGCAGTGCGCAAACCGGCGCGCACCACTGCATGATCATCGGCCAATACGACACGGGTCGTTCCCATCGCCCATTCCCCACCACGGTTAACGTACCGGCGTGATGACGCCAAGGGATACGGATTATTATCGCCGAAGAGACGGCTGGGGGCAAATGGGCAGGGGGGGCGGAACGCCGCGGGGGGCGGGCCATGTAGAGCCGCACGGCTGTGCGGCTCTACGATTGTATTTTTACCGGTATGTTTACCGAACATCCATCACCCGGCGCGGCCACGGCGGCGGGTAGTCACGTCGAACACGACGGCGGCGACCAATACCAAACCGCGCACGATGTATTGGTAGGCAATATCAATGCCCATCAGGTTCATACCGCTGGTCAGCGACACGTAGACCAACGCGCCGATGATCGAACCGATCACATTGCCGACACCGCCGGCGGCGGACACGCCGCCAATGTAGGCCGCAGCAATCGCATCCAGTTCAAACAAGGTACCGGCAGTGGTGGTGGCTGAGCGCAACCGCGAGGCGAACAAAATGCCCGACAAGGCTGAGAGTACTCCCATTGAGGCGAAGACGATATAGGTAATGCGCTTGACGCTGATGCCGCTCAGCTCAGCCGCTTCAGGGTTGCCGCCGACCGCATAAATATGCCGGCCCAGCACGGTTTGGGTGGTAATGAAGTGGTAAATCGCCACCACCACCAACACAATCACCATCGTCCACGAGAGGCCATTGTAGCCGGCCATAATCCACGCCAGCAAGCCGATCAAGGCTGAGATACAGACCAGCTTGAGCACAAACATATCGGCGGGCAAGACCTCGAAATTGTAGGCCAGCTTCTTGTTACGGCTGCGGATTTCGCTAATGACGAAGGCAACGATCGCGAGCACGCCGAGGATGAGGGTGAGGGTGTGGTAGCCGGGCACAATGCTAAACGCTACATCGGGAATAAAGCCGTTGCCAATCGCGTTAAAGGTCTCGTCTTCGATAATAATTGTACCGGTGCCGGCAGTGACCAATTGCAAGGCGCCGCGATAAATGAGCCAGCCGGCCAGTGACGCGACAAACGAGGGAATCTTCAATTCGGCGACCGGAAACGCGGTCAACAAGCCGGCCAATCCGCCGAGAACCAGCACCATCGGCACGACTACAACCGTTGGCAGATTCCAGAAGCGAAGAGCGATCGCGGCCACTGCGCCGAGGAAGCCGGCCAAAAAGCCAACCGAGAGGTCAATATGGCGAATCACGATCACTAACGTCATTCCGACCGCCAGTACAGCAATGTAGCCGGTCTGGTTGATGAGATTGCTCAGGTTGCGCGACGAGATAAAGATGCCGTTGGTCGTGATCGAAAAGATGATCATAATCACGAAGAGGGCGATGAACATGCCGTATTGGCGAATATTCTGCCCCAATGCCCGCTGTAAGTTCGTGACAAATGCTGCTTGAGTCGTCATGGTCTCCTCCGCCGCGCTGCGTATTCGGTTAGTAGTCAACCGCTAGCTCCATAATCTTTTCTTGCGTCGCTGCCGCAACCGGCAGTTCACCTTTGATCCTCCCGCCGGAGACGACATAAATCCGGTCGCTCATGCCGAGCACTTCGGGCAGTTCCGACGAGATCATAATGATGCTCATTCCCTCTTCGACCAGCCGGTTCATCAACTGGTAGATCTCGTATTTCGCACCGACATCGATCCCGCGGGTCGGTTCATCCAGAATGAGCACATCGGGCCGCACAAACAGCCATTTGCCGAGACACACTTTCTGTTGGTTGCCGCCGCTTAGGTTGACGACTTGTTGTTCAATAGTCGGTGTTTTGATGTTGAGCGACTTGCGATAGCCTTCGGCGACTTGAATCTCGGCATTGCGATCAATGACGCCATTCTTGGCTAACGCATGCAGGTTGGCGAGGGTAATATTTTGGCGCACATCTTGGATCAAGACCAGCCCTTTGGCTTTGCGATCTTCGGAAACATACGCCAAACCGGTGGCGATCGCTTCGCGGGGGTGGCGGAATGTGCGCTTGCGGCCCTTCAGCCACAGCTCGCCGCTGATCCGGTAACCCGGCGCATTGCCGAACAGACTGAGGGCCAACTCCGTGCGTCCGGCGCCCATCAGGCCGGCCAGTCCGACAATCTCACCTTTATGTACCTGTAGATTGACATCGCGCAGCAGGTGGCGGCCCAACTCAGGCGAATAGACCGTCCAATTGCGAAGTTCAAGCATGACCTCATTGCTGATCTGATGGTTGCGCGAGGGATAAATATTGGTAATCTCGCGCCCAACCATATTGCGGATGAGTGCCTGTTCGCTCACCTCGCCTTGGTGGGCATCGAGGGTGCAGACGGTCTTGCCGTCGCGAAGGACGGTTACGGTATCGGCGACCGACAACACCTCTTTCAGCTTGTGCGAAATCAGAATGCAGGTCACGCCATGATCGCGCAATTCCCGCAGCAGATGCAATAAATTCTCGCTATCGTTCTCGTTGAGAGCGGCGGTGGGTTCGTCGAGAATGAGAATCTTGACTTCACGGCTGAGCGCCTTGGCAATTTCGACCAGTTGTTGTTTGCCGACGCCGAGATCGCGGATTTTCGCGGCGGGATTGACGTTCAAGCGCACTTTGCGCAACATCTCGTCGGCGCGGCGGATGGTCTCGTTCCAATCGATCACACCGTTGTGACGAATTTCGTGGCCGAGAAAGATATTTTCGTAGACGGTCAATTCGGGCACGAGGGCCAATTCTTGATAGATAATACCAATGCCGACCCGTTCGCTATCGGCGATGCCAAAGAAGCGTTGAGGCTGGCCATCGATCAGAATCTCGCCGCTGTAGGAGCCATACGGATAGACACCGCTCAGCACCTTCATCAGGGTTGATTTCCCGGCGCCATTTTCACCGACCAGACAGTGGATCTCGCCCCGCTTGACGCTAAACGTGACGTTATCGAGCGCGCGCACGCCGGGGAATTCCTTGGTGATCTGGCGCATTTCGAGAATAGGGGGTTCCATACACGCACCGCCTCATCATGTGGATATGCCGGGAGTTGAGAATAGGGCGCTATGAACGTTCTTGAACACGTATTAGTGGCGACAAACACTCAATTATTGCTGCTTTGGGATGGTGTGCGGCAGTTTAGCTGCTGCTTTCAATCACATGCATCATAGCACTCGCACTGCATTTGGCTCAGACCGGGATGTGGCCATTTCGGTCTGAGGGCGCCGTACTGTTTCCGCGGTCGTGAACTCGTTCTGCTTGTCCCTCCCAACCTCCCCTGAGCAGGGAGGTTAGGAGGGACGCATCGTCACACACGACTTACGGCAGGTTGGTGAAGTCGCTGGCGCTGTAGTAGCCGGAGTCGATCAGAGCGGCGCGCACGTTGTCGCGGGTGACGGTCACGACCGGCGACTGGATGGCGGGCACGTCGATCTTACCGTTGTTGTAGGAACCGCGCGAGTCGGGTTGCTTGTTCTCAAGCAGAGCGACCGCAGCGCTGATCGCATCCTTCACCAGCGTGCGCACATCTTTGAAGACGGTCATCGACTGGCGGCCATCGATGATGTACTGCACCGACGCCTTCTCGGCATCTTGGCCGGTCACGAAGTATTGGGTCACATCCTTATCGGCGGCGAAGGCATCAGCGATGGCGCGGGCCGTGCCATCGTTGGGGGCGAGGATGTAGACCTTGCCCTTATCGGCGGCGCTAGCAGCGGTCAGGTTGGCCTCGGCAAGATTCTTGGCGGTGTTGAAATCCCAGTTAGTGGTAATCTGGCCGAGGATCTTGGCCATCTCGTCGCGGGTGAGGTCGAGCTTGTTCTGCAACGCGACAGCCTCGCTCGAATTCTTAATCACGAAGGTGCCATCGGCGATCTTGGGTTGGAGCACCTTCCACGCGCCTTCAAAGAAGAGGAAGGCATTGTTGTCAGAGGCGGCGCCGGCATAGAGGTAGAGCGGATTACCGCTGCCGCTGGCGTTATCAACCAGATACTGGGCCTGCTGCGCACCCACGGCGATGCTGTCAAAGGTGACATAGTAATCAACGGCATCAGTCTCACGGATGAGGCGGTCGTAGGAAATGACCTTCACGCCGGCAGCGCGGGCAGCGGCGGCAGCCGCAGCGGCGGCAGTGCCATCGTGGGGGCAGATGATCAGCACTTTAATGCCCTTGGCGAGCAGCGCCTCGACATTCTCTTTCTCTTTGGCCGACGAGCCTTGGCTGAAGAGGATTTCAACCTGATAGCCAGCCTGCTGCAACGCCTCGCGGAAGCGGGTCTCGTCTTGGATCCAGCGGGGTTCATCTTTAGTGGGAAGGACGATTCCGACCGCGAGTTGCTGGCTACCGCCAGTAGTGCCACCGGTGCTGCCGCCGGTGTTGCCACCGGTGCTACCGCCGGTGTTGCCACCGGTGCTGCCACAGGCGCTCAACAGGAAAGTAAACGCCGTCAACAACGACAACACGAACCACAGAGTCTTCTTCGACATCACAGTCCTCCTTGAACACGACAAAGCTACACCATTACGAACAAGGCTTCATGCAGGGAACATTCGCTGCCGGATACACCTCCTTGTGCGCATAGCAACCGACATCCTGATGGCGCTATTGAACCATGCTGCGCCGGCTTTGCCTATCCCGGCTACCCTGAAAGACACTAGGGAGTTACTCCTACTCAAGCATTAGGGGTTTTCCCCTAGTAATCTGCCAATCTACCAGCGGCTATGGTAGACTAGATATCACAGCAATATACCAACCAACCACGTCACGTCTTGGAGATGGCGCATGATACCCTTGATGCGCACCAAATTACAGCCGCCCGAAGTGCGACCCTCGCTCCTTACCCGGCCACGGGTCTATGAACAGCTCCGCAATGCCTTACACAGCAGGTTGGTCTTGATCAATGCGCCTGCGGGGTATGGCAAAACCTCGCTCTTAGTTGAATGGATGCAGGAAGGGCGTAAAGAGTGGTCGCACATTGGCTGGTTAAGCCTTGATGCGACCGACAATGATATCCGGCGATTATTTGCTTATCTGCTGGAGGCATTAACGAACATCCCATTGGAGCGTCGTGAGCGGTTGCGGGCCTTGATCAGCGCAGAAGTTGATCTTGACGCCGAGCAGTGGTTTGCCGAAATATTGAACGATCTCGCGGAAGTCGCTGGTCCAACGGTCATCATTTTTGACGACTATCATCTGATCAGTGATGGGCAGATTCATCACGCGATCGCCTTCTTGGTCGATCACCTACCTCCTCGGTGCCGATTGATTATTGCCACCCGCAGCGATCCGCCGTTGCCGCTTGCGCGGTGGCGAGCGCGCGGGCATTTAGCCGAATTGCACAGTTTTGATCTGGCCTTTAATCCAGAAGAGGCGGCTACCTTTTTGTTGGAAGTGATGGAATTACCATTGAGCCGTGATCAGATTGTGGCTCTGCTCGAAAGTACAGAAGGTTGGCCGGCTGGTTTACATCTCGCCGCGCTTGCCTTACGGAGTCGACCGAATCAGAGCGAAGTGGTTGATGAATTGATTGCTAGCAACCGGTATGTCGCCGATTACTTGATCGAGGATGTGTTTAGCTGGTTGCCGATGCATCTGCAACAATTTCTCTTGCAAACCTCGATCCTTGACCGGTTGTGCGGGCCACTCTGCGATGCCGTGATCGGCGTATACGAACAAAGTGCGCCAAGCAAGAGCAACCAGTCGTACAGCCAGTTGGTGTTGGCCGAAATTGAGCGCAACAACCTCTTTCTCTTCCCGCTAGATGCCGAGCGGGTGTGGTACCGGTACCATCACCTGTTTGCCGATGTCTTGCGGGATCGGCTCGAGGCAGGCAGCAGCGCCGAGCATGTCGCCATGCTCCACCGGCGGGCAGGGGCATGGTATGCGGCCCATGGCATGCTGACGCAAGCCGTCAACCATGCCTTGCGCGCGCAGGCGATCGATGATGTGGTGGCGATGCTGGAGCCGATTGGTTTGGCGTTTATTTCGCAAGTAGGGGAAGCGACCCTCCGGCGCTGGCTGCCGGAAATTCCGGAAGCGGCGTTTGAAAGCCATCCACGCTTGGCATTATTGCGCGCTTGGCTGGCGACGGCTGATTATCAAGTTGAAGATGCGGCCCACTGGATTGCGGTCGCTGAGCGGGCGCTCGCGGGGGTGGCGAGCGGTGCGGCGACGCCAATTGGGTTGATTGCCAATCTGCGCGGTGAATTGAGCGCGGTGCGGGTGCGGTTGGCGTTGTTACAAGGGGATACCGAGCAGGTCATTCACGAAGGGAAGCAGGCCTTAGCGTGGTTACAGGCTGATAATCAGGCCTTGCGCATGCGCGTGGCGAAGGATTTGGGCTATGCGTACATTGCCCAACGTGATCTTGTGCGCGCCGAGCAAGCCTTCAGTGAGGCGAGCATCAACGGGTTTAACGCCGGGTTGCCCTACATTTCGGCGATGGCGACAGTTGATTACGCCTATACACTGGCGTTGCGCGGTTCGCTTGGTGCAGCGATTAGCACCTGTCGCGATACGATGAACCAGATGTTACGGCGCAATCGCAGTCGCACCCAACCCGGCATCGGTTTGCCGTTTATAGCGTTGGCCGATCTGCACGGGTTACGGCACGAATTTGCCGGCGCGTTGCCGGCCTTGGCCGAAGCCGAGAGCGCGATTAAATCGGGCCAAACCACGAGTTACCTCAACCTCTTGATTGTGACGGCCCGCATTGCGCGCGCGCGCAGCGATGCCGACGGCGCGTTGCGGGTGATCCGGCAGGCGCGCTTTTTAGCTCGCCAGCGCAACGTTGGGTGGGTGCTAGCAGTGTTGGATGGGCTTGAAGCGCAGATATTGATCGAGCGGGGTGAACTTGACACCGCTGGCCAACTGCTCGACGATTGCTTGCTCAAGCCGGTGGAGTTTCGCTATATGCCGGTGGCGGCATTCTATGCCCGCGAGCATATTACTAGGGCAGGCTATGAATGGCGGCTAGCCAGTGCGCGCGCAACCAGTAACGGGGAAGCCTTGCGGTCATTGGCGGCTGAGTTGGCCCAGCAGCCAAACGGCGAGATCTGGCAGGCGTTGGCGCCGCTTGATGCCGCCTTGTTGCGCGGATTGGCCTTGGCGACTGCCGGTGACGACGGCAGTGAGGCGATGTTGACCGCACTTGATCTCGCGACAAGCGAGCGGATCGTGGCGCCGTTTCTCCAAGCCGGCGCGCCGTTACGACTCTTGCTGTCTCAGTTGGCAGCGCGCCAACTGCTATCGCCTTATGGCGAATATCTGCTCTCGTTGTTTGACGACGATGAGGTAGTGCCGACAATGCCGGCGAGTACGCTGGCGCCTGCTACGGCGTTGCCTGACCCTCTCAGCCAGCGTGAGATAGATGTGTTGCGCCTGATGGCGGAAGGGCGGAGCAACCACGAGATTGCGGCGACGTTGGTGATCGCGGTCAGTACGGTCAAATCGCACATCAACAGTATTTTCAGCAAGTTGGGCGTCGCCTCGCGCACGCAAGCAGTGGCGCGCGGGAGGCGGTTAGGGTTGATTCCGTAGTAGTTAAGGAGCGTATCTGAATCATGTGCTCAAGAACGGGATAAAACCGTTCGATCCGTGGTAATCCTTGTCCCAATGCGCTTAGCGGCGCACGATCTCGATCAAATCGCGCAGCATGGCTTGGCACGTCCCTAGCGGGCCATCTTCGAGGCTGCTGATCGTTGAGCGCCCAGCGCTATCGCTATAGATCACGAAACCCATTTCGCCGTGGGCCAGCCGGGCGAGAGGGTGTTCGGGGCCAAGGACAGCGGGGGCTACCGATAAGGCGTAGCGCCCATCAGGCTGGCGCTCGGCGCGGGCGACCAGCGAGATGCGACCGCCAGCCTGGTATGCCGCGGCCAGTTCGGCAGCGGTAACGTCACGAATCCCGCGCACCGTCACATCGGCTAGTGTTGTTGGTTGGTTAAGCACCGCGTTGGCGAAGATCACCAGCTTGTTGGCGGCGTCCCAGCCATCGACATCGAGCGAGGGATCGGGTTCGACGATACCCTGCCGTTGGGCTTCGGCCAGTGCGGTGGCAAAATCGGCGCCGGCGGCCATCTGTTCAAGAATGACCTGTGTGGTACCGTTAACGACCAGCTCGGCGCGTTCGATCTGGGCGCCGGCCAAATCGCGCCGGCCAAAATTGATGGTTGGCAAAGCACCTCCTACTGCGCCAGAGAAACGCAAGGCCGGGCGCGGGCTGCGGGGCGAAAGGTCGTCGGCCCAATCGCTCAACGCAGCGAGTTCGGCAAACGCCAGTACCAACGGCCCTTTACTGGCCAACACCGCTGGCTTGCCGCGGCGCAACGCCGCTCGCACCAGATCGAGACCGGGCTGACCATCGCGGAGGTTAGTCGGGGTGGCTTCAAGCAACAGATCATACGCAGCCGTTTCGGCCAGCGTGATCACATCGAGATTAGGGCGAAACGACGGCAAGGCCGCTATACCCAACTTGCGCCGTTTCACATCAATAATAGCCGGGAGATCGAGACCGTCGGGATCAAACGCCACGCCGCTCGAGTCGGTGACGCCGACAATGCGCAGATGAAAGCCATACCGGCGCGGCAGCCGGTCGGGATCGGCAACCAGCATTTCGAGGAATGTGCGGCCAATATTGCCGAGACCGGTGAGCATGGCATCAATGAGGTAGGACATAAGTACTCCTAGGCAACAGTACCAATGGCGTATATACTATTAGATCATACTCGATAATGCTATGCAATGATCGTTTGATTCAAGAATGATCGTTTGATTCAAGAGAGTAACCCAACACGGTATGGCAGCAGCAATTCGGCTGCCAAGGGAACGAAGGTCTAGTTATGAAACAATGTCCCATTCCATGCCCGTTTGTTGCGCAGCATAGCCATGATATGGCGAGTATTCGCAAGCATTTGCTTGAGGGGAATCAATGCCGCGACGCTTGGGTCGCCTTAAGCAAATTGGTACAAGACGCTCGCCAGCGGAAAGATTGCCTTGAGCGGGCAGCCATCTTGGCTCCTGATGACGAAGAGTTGCAGATTGCGTATCTCGAAGCACGATTGGCGGTTCAGCCGGATGATGTTTTTGCCCAGCAGCGGTTGAATGAAATTCGCACGATGCGCTTATTGTCTGATGTTAAGACTCATTATTTTCACGAACAACCGAAACCGCGCTTGATCGGTGACATTTTAGTCTCGATTGGCGCCATTACGGAAGCTGAACTCCAAGAGGTGCTTTCTGAACAGCGGCGGGAGAGTCTGCTGAAATCGGATCGGCGGATTGGCCAGTTGCTGCTCAGACGAGGACTAATTACACCATCAAAGTTAGCCAAGGCATTGATCATTCAGCAGCAAGAGCGCAGCCGGGCGCGCACAGCGCCGCAGGTGTTGGGGGAGTATTTGGTGGAGCGGGGCTACATTACCGCTGCCCAATTAGAAGATGTGCTGGCCGAGCAGATTCGGCTCGATCAGCAAGGCAAACGACTCAGTATTGGCGAGTTGTTGGTACGAATGCGTTTAATGTCGAAGGAAAAGGTTGATCAGGCAGCGCGAGAGTACGAGCACATCTTCTGGTCGAAGTTTAATGCGTAAGGAAATGGGCTGGGCCTGCGGCAGCAATGCTGCCGCAGGCTTTTTTGTTGAGCCGGTCGCTCGATCAGTGTCCAACGAGCGATGAAGTTAGTTTCTCCAGCCTTAGATTGCTGCCGCCACGCCACGTTTCTGCCTCCTAGATTGCAAAGGAGGCGGGCATCGTTTTGCCATTCCCTCTCGTTCTTGCTCTAGGGTAAGGCGACGATCGAGGCGGCAGCACTCTTGTTTGCGGCGGCGGCAAGCATGCTACAATAAACCGGCCTATGTGGCACGGAACGAGACATGAAACATATTGAGACGATGATGGTTGTAGATCAACGCGCGCTTCCCCGTTCAGCAATCTGGTTAGCTGCGATTTGGCTGGCGGCGATCATCAGCATGGCTGTGCCGGGATTGCTCTGGTGGGGGCCGTGGTCATTGATAACCTCACTGCTGGCGGTACTGAGCGGTGCGCTCCTCTTTACCCTTCCCGGTCTCGCCGTCTTGCGTTGGCTGCATCCCGGCCCATTGCTCTGGTTTGAGCGGTTAGCGTATGCAGCAAGCCTGAGTTGTGCAGTCATCCCATTCTTGTTGTTGGTGAGCGAGCCGATCGGCTGGCGCTGGAGCAGCTTCTCGGCGTGGCTGACGCTGATCATTTGTGCTGTGTTAGCATTTTGGCCGCAGTCACAGCTACGTTCAAAACCGGTTGGTCAACGGGTTCTGATCGGGTTGGTGCTAGCACTGTTGACCTTGGCGGCCTTAGCAGTGCGTTTTTTTGCCGTACGTGATATCCCGGTTGGGTTGTTTGGCGACTCATACCATCACACCGTCATCACCCAATTGTTGATCGATTATGGCGGTCTGTTTCGATCGTGGCAGCCATACGCGCCGGCAGTGACCTTTACCTATCACTACGCGTTTCATGCAATGGCGGCATGGTGGCACTGGCTGGCCGGCATCCCGGCGACGCAAGCAGTGGTATTGGTCGGACAAGTGATGAGCGGCTTGGCAGCGCCATTGATCTACCTGTTGACGGCGCGATTGACCAACTCTCGTCTGACCGGCTTGTGGGCGGCAGTGGTAGTAGGTTTCCTCAGCCTTTATCCAGCTTACTACGTCAACTGGGGCCGGTATACCCAACTGGCAGGCCAGACCGTTTTGCCGGCAGCGGTACTCGCTTGGATGGGATTGATCGATGGCGCATTGCAGCCGCGGCGTTCGTGGCGATCCTTGGCAGCGCCGTTAGCGCTGGTCAGCATTGCGAGCGCCGGATTAGCGTTCAGTCACTATCGGGTGGCAATCCTAGCAATCTGCTTTGTCGTGACGTATACACTCGTAGCGTTGGGTCGATCAGGGCTGGCGGGCTGGCGGACATTGGGGCGGTTGGGCGGCGTTGGCGTCTTGGGCGCGTTGGGGGCGGCGTTCCTAGCGTGGCCGTGGTTATGGCGTGTGCAGCAGGGCCAGATCACGCGCATGGCGGCAACCATTATCACTACCGATGTTGAGACGCGCAATCCCATCGCGTTGGAAATGATTGGCGCCGCATTCCAATACGGTCTCTTCCCGCTGACGGCTATCGGTCTCGCCAGTCTGCTGTGGCGGCGACAGAGTGGGGGGCTGGTACTGGCGTTATGGGCCGGGCTGGCGTGGCTTGCGGCGAACCCGCAATTGCTCGGCTTAACCGGGCAAGGCTTGATTACCACCTTTGCCGTCTTGATTGGCGCCTATCTGGTCATTGCACCGGCAGCCGGCGCCGGTCTACTGGCGTTGATGCGGTTGGTGGCGATGCTGACGCGCCAGACGCAACGGTGGATGAGCACAACGATGATCACTATTCACCTTGCGGTTGGCTTGGTGATGGTTGGCTGGGGCGCGCACATACAGGCAACGATGGTGGATCCATACTATCAATTGGCCACACCCGCCGACCTAAAGGCTGCCAAGTGGATCCGCGACAACCTACCACCGAATGCTGCCATTTTCGTGAACGGATTCCCCGCCTACGGCGGGTATGTGTACGCCGGCAATGATGGCGGGTGGTGGTTAACCTTTCTCACCGAGCGTCGCACCAATCTTCTGCCAATGGCAGTGGGGTTTGAAGCAACTGATCCGCCAAATATGCTGCGCCTGATTGCCGAACAACATCAGGCGATCCAGCGCTACCCTATCGGTAGCGCCGAGGCGGCGACAGAGTTACGCGCGTTAGGGTTTAGTTATCTCTACGATGGCCCAGCGGCCAATCCACCCGGAGAGTATCTTGATCCGGTGCAGATTGATGCAGCGCCGTTTTACGAATTAATCTACCGCCAAGACGGCGTGAGTATTTGGAGAATTCGCTAGTGCGTCTGGCAGTTGTTGGCCCAACCTATCCGTTTCGTGGCGGGATCGCCCATTATACGACACTGCTGGTGCGTTATTTGCGCGCCGCCGGCCATACCACGTTCTTCTATTCCTTTACCCGCCAATATCCGGCTCTCCTCTTTCCCGGTCGGAGTGACCGCGATCCGAGCACGAACCCGTTACGGGTGGAGTGTGAGTACATCCTCGATCCAATAAATCCGCTCACATGGTGGCGGTTAGTGCGACGCGTTCGGGTCGACCGGCCCGATCTGCTGTTGCTGCAATGGTGGGTTCCTTACTGGACACCGAGCCTCACGGTGATTTCCAGTCTGCTCAAACGCCCGCCGGCGACCAAGATCGCGATGATTTGCCATAACGTGTTGCCGCATGATGGTGGTGGCGTCATTGACCGGCGTTTGACATCCACCGTCTTGCGGCGTGCCGACGCGCTCATTGTCCATAGCGATCCCGATTACTATCGGGCACGAGCATTGGCACCGGATGTCCGGATCGTCAAGGCCTTCCATCCAACCTACGAACCGATCTTGACCGAGACACCGACGGCAACCATCGCACACTTGCGCACACAATGGGGCATTCCCGAGCAACGACGGGTTTTGCTCTTTTTTGGCTTTGTGCGGCCATACAAAGGTCTTGAATATTTAATCCAAGCGCTGGCCAAAGTGCGTAAACATCTTGATGTCCATTTGGTAGTCGTTGGGGAGATTTGGGGATCGTTAGCCTATTATCAGCGCTATGCCGAAGAGTTTGATGTTGCGCAGTATATTACATTCGTGAATCGCTACGTGGTAAATGAAGAGATTCCTGCGATCTTCGCCACGGCTGATGTAGTAGTTTTACCTTATATTTCCGCAACTCAGAGCGGTGTCGTGCAGTTAGCGTTCGGTGCGAGCAAACCGGTCATCACTACCCATGTCGGTGGGTTGCCTGAGGTTGTGCAAGATGGGGTGAACGGCTTGATCGTGCCACCGCAAGATGCCAATGCGCTGGCGAAGGCAATCATTCGCTATTTTCACGAGGATTTAGGGCCGCGCTTTACGGCGAACCTGCGAACAGCGGCCGCCGAACGAGCCGAGTCTTGGCCGCGGTTGGTTCAGATTATCGCCAATCTCGCGCGTGAGTTGCAGGGAACAACCTAGCGTGCGGATCGTGTTTCTCCTCCCAATGGGTATTGACCGACCGTCGGGCCGGCGGTATTTCAATATCGCGCGCGGTCTGGTTCGGCGTGGGTGGCACGTGCGTCTGTTGGCCCTGCATCCCGATTTCGCTACCTGCTACCAACGTCGCTTCGTCGCCGATGGGGTCGAGGTCTGGTATGTGGGTCAGATGCATGCCCGCAAAACCGGCAACACCACGGTGCGTTTCAGCCCGCTCGCCTTGCTGTGGGTGGTGATCCGTTCGACGTTAGGTCTGATCTGGGGAGTACTCTGTTCGCCGGCAGATTACTACCATCTGGGCAAACCGCAGCCGATTAATGGCATGGCGGCAATTATTGCGGTATGCCTGTTGCGCCGAACATCCTTTTTTGTTGATTGTGACGACGATGAAGTGACTGCCAATCGTGTGACCGCCGGTTGGCAACGAGCGATGTTTGCCTTCTGGCAGTGGCTGCTGCCGCGTATCGCGGTTGGTTTGACCGTGAATACCCGTTATTTAGCCGAGCGGATGGCGCGCGCCGGGCAACCGTGCGTGATTGTGCCGAATGGAGTGGATAGCCGTCATTTTACTGCACCGCCATTGGCGATTCGCGCGGCATTGGCGGCGGCGTTGGGGGTGGCCGGCCGGCCAGTAATCGCCTATGCCGGCACGCTGGCGTTGCATAACCATCCAGTTGATTTGCTGTTCGCGGCGTTTGGGCAGGTCGCTGAGCGGCATCCCAGTGCTGTCCTGTTGCTGATCGGCGGCGGTGAAGATTTGCCATTGCTCCAAGCGTATACGGCCCAGCAACCGTGGCGTGATCGGGTCATTTTTACCGGCCATGTCCCGTATTCTATGGTGCGCGCGTTGTTGGCGCTCGCCGATGTCAGTGTTGACCCTGTGCGCAATGACGCGGTCGCGCTGGCCCGCTCGCCGCTGAAGATTATCGAGAGTTTGGCGTTGGGGGTGCCGGTCATCACCGGTGATGTGGGTGATCGGGCTGAGATGTTAGCTTTTGGCGCAGCAGGGGTAGTAGTGCCACCCGATGACGCGGTGGCTTTGGCGGTGGCCATTGATGAACTGCTGAACGATCCGGCGCGCCGCGCTGCTATGGCGGCGGCAGCGGCGGCGCATGCCCGGCGGTATGACTGGGATCGGCTGGCCGAGCAGTGGATGGCGATTTATGAGGCGGTGTAGATCGTAGTAAAACTTTGTGGGGCATAAAGCATGGAGTGCGGCAGTTTGACTGCCGCACTCCATAGTACATCCATTAGGGCAGTTTGCTAGCTGGCCTTACTGGCCGGGAATGAAAATTACGTAGAGGGCGCGATATTCGCTCAACCTCCCTTGTGCTTGACGATTGCCAACAAAATAGATGCTGGCATCGAGCAACACGGCCTCGGGAAAGACTTGGGCCTCGGGGGGCAGCGGTGTGCGGCTCCATGCATCGGCGGCAATATCGTAAGTCAGCCCTTCGCGGCGCTCACCATCAAATACGAGCAGGGTGCTTGATAGGGCAATGGTAGCGGGACGGGTAATCGGTTGCGGCAGCGGCGCGATGGCAATCCAACGCCGGTTGGGATCAGTGCTTGGTTCGAGCCGCGCACTCTCGCGCAGCGGACCGTTGACGCCTTCGCCACCGATAATATACAGGCGACCGCTGGCGATGGCTGTGCCGGCATTGCGACGTGGTTGGGGCAAGGCTGGCCCTGTTTCCCACCGATCAAGGATGGGGTCGTAGATAAACACTTCATTACGGATCGATGTGCCATCCCAGCCGCCAATCAGGTATAACTGTCCTTCCCATGCCGCTAGCGTATAGCGGCTGCGTGGCGCCGGCAAGGCTGCGCCGGTATACCAGCGTTGTTCGCGCGGGTCATAGATTTCGAGCCGGTCGATCACGGCACCGGCGCTATCTTCACCACCGGGGACGAAGATCAAGCCTCGCAACGTAATGGCGCGTGCGTGGCTCACAGCGGTTGGTTTATCGGTCAACGTCACCCAGCGGTTTGTCTCAGGATCGTAACGATCGACTGTAGCAACGGTGCTTCCATCGCGCTGCCCGCCGATCACATACAGCCGGCGTTCAAGGTCATAGCCGGTGAGAGCGAAGTCATCACGCGGATCGCTGAGCGGCTGACGGATAAACCAGCGTTGTTCGGGGTTAAGCAGTGATGAAATCGTTGAGTTGGCGGTTGGCGATATGTTGCTGATCGGACGGGCATTAGCGACAAAGAGCGTAATGATAATAACTAACACGGTGGCAAGTCCAATCAGCCAAGGGAGGATGCGGGTAGTGTACCGGGAAGCAGGAGTTTGCACTGTTATCATTGCTGGTACGTCTTGCCCGGCGCTAGGAAGAGGTGGTACAGGCGCTTGTGGGGGTAAGGACGCAGGCGGCGCCGATTCTGCGAGCGTTGCTGGCGTAATGACCGGTGCTTCTGGGGCTGGCTCACTCGTAGGGTCTGGTATCTGGTCACGATCCTCTGGTTGAGGCGTGATAAACGGCGCTGGTTCGAGTGACGATACCGCTTCATCGGTAGGCGCCAGCCCTGCCTCGCTCACCGTTACGATCCCGGTGCGGATAGCATACACCGTGGCCTCAGTCCGCGATTCGACGCCGATCTTGGCGAAGATATTGCGAAGATGGACCTTGACAGTGTTGACACTAATATTCAATGCGATTGCGATCTGTTGGTTGGTAGCGCCGGTTGCAACTAGGCGCAGAATTTCGCGCTCGCGTTCGCTGATTGGGCTTTCGTTCGTCATAATGGCATGAGTGATAACTTCGCCGCTTTGCGTTGATCATAACACATGCATCAGCGCCACAGTGCGAGTGGGAAGGTACGGCGTTGATTGCGCATCGGCGGTTTGAATGCTGTGACGGCGTGCAAGCCTTCTCGTATAATGAGGCAATATCATTCTCGCGTTTCAGACTTGCCATTATGATTGTACGCCGGTTGCGTCTCACAGTTCTGCTCAGTCTGATATCGGTCTGTTTATTGGCCGTGCAGATCGCGTCATTTCGCGTAGCGATGGCGCAACCGATAGTTTCGCTCGAACTAGACACCCCCTTTGCTGGGCAATACGTCGTAGGCCAGTGGCTCCCGTTGCGGGTGACACTGCGCAATCAAGGGCTATCGGCAGCGACGGTGACGGTGACGGCGACGCCAGCGGACAGTGCGATCCAGTATGCGCGCACGTTGCGGTTAGCTGCGCAAACGCAACAATCGCTGTGGCTGTACGTCTTTCTGGTCCAGCCGACGCGCGCCGTGTTTGTTACGCTCGCCATCGATGGTGTCATCGTTGAGCGGCAAGAGGTGGGGCTGCTGCTGCGACCGGTAGAACGGATGCGAGCAGTAGTAGGCGCCTCACCGGTAATAAGTGATCTGTTTGCTGCCGGCAGCTTACAGGTAGCCAATCTGCCGGATCATCACCTTGGTCTGAGCAACCTGAGCGTGTTAGCCATGTTTGATCTGGATGCGCCATTGCCGGCGGCGCAACAGACCGCGCTGTTAGCGTGGGTCTACAATGGCGGCCATCTCATTATCGGCGGCGGTCCAGCCACTATTACGTTGCAAACAGCACTGCCGCCAGCGTTGCACGCAGCAACGATCACCGGCGCCGCGATCATTGATCGCGAACCAGTAGTTGTCCTTGGCAAATCATCGTTGAATACGCCATTGCTGGGCGTGAAGCTGGTGCCAGTCACCGGAGCGCAGTACCACGGCGATCCGGCGGCGCCGGCGTGGGTGGAATTTGCGGTTGGTCGCGGTCGCGTAACCCAACTCGCGTTTGCGCCGGAAGCGCTGGCCGATTGGGCCGGTCGTGAGCAATTCTGGACGGCGCTAGCGCAGCCGGCGTTGTTTGTATCAACGCCGGGCGGCGCGAGTGCCCAAATGACGCCTTGGCAGTTACAAACACTCACACCGGCGCTTGGTGCGTTGCCGCAGATTGCTATTCCGGCGTTTGCCCAAGGTTTGACGGCGCTCACGTGGTATGCGGTTGCGATGCTGTTGCTGGCGCTAGGGTTTTGGCGTTGGCGGCGTGTTGTGCCGGCGGTTAGCTTACTGATTATTGCCCTCATTAGCACCGGCGTAGGGTTGTGGTGGGCCAACGTGAATGCGGCCCCGGCGTATAGCGCTTTACGGATGACCTTGATCGAGGTGATCGATGGTCAACGGGCGCAAGCGCAGACGATTAGCGTGATGCTCTCGGCGATGCCGCGAACGGAAACGATGGTGTTTACTGATCCGGTAATTGCCCGCCCATTCATCATTACTGGCAGTGATGGTTCGCCGGCGGGCGGCAGTGAGAGCTTGGCGCAGATGACGACGCAGCTAGAGCGGCAGTTAGCGCCTTGGCAAACGCAGGCTTTGTGGACAACGGCAATCATTCCTGCGCCGGCAGTGCGATCGACGTTGGTGGTTGATCAAGGGCGGTTGCGGGTTGACATGCAGAATGATAGCCAGTATACCCTACGCGATGTTTTCGTCGTGTATGGAGATCAGTTGTTGTTTTTTGGCACACTGCGCCCCGGCGCGCGCTCGGTCGCGCGCTGGCCGGCGCTGTTTACGCCTGCTGCTGCTGGTCTGTCTCTCAGTCAATTAGTGATCAAAGATTTGCAGGATAATGGCTTGCTGATTGATGGCGAAATGGAGCAGGCAGCACAAATCCGGGCCGCCTTGGTCGATGCAGCGGTGGCAGCGTTACCCACGCGCTTTGATCCGGGGCCGTTTGTGCTAGGATGGTTAGATCGCGATCCAACGTTGCCGGTCCAACCAACGATTGGGTCGGTTGAAACGCTCTTGGTCATGCGACCGCCGATCCGGGGGCAGGGTGAACTTTCTCTGCCGGTGGGATGGTTGCGCCTCGATCCTGCCGGCTCTGAAGCATCGCCATGCCTCAATGGCCAAGGTGTGCCGTTGAGCGGTGAGACAGCCGAGATCCGTCTGCGCTTGCCGCCTGATCTGTCGTCGCTACAGGCTAGCGCCATACAGCTACGGCTCAGGCCAGCGGACGCCACGAACAATGTGAACCTCGCCCTTCGCGCTTACAATTGGATAACTGGGGCGTGGGACGCCGTCGCCTTCAGTCCTCTTTCAACTATGACGATAACTGATGCTGAACCGTATCTGCGCCTCGGCGAGGTGCGGCTCCGGCTTAGCGGCGGGCTAGATCGACTGGGTTGCGTCGTCGCGACGGGTGGGGTGCAGGGAGTGTTGCCATGAGGGCGGTGTTACGCGAAGAGTGGCAGCGGCTGATCCGGCGGCGCCGCATTGTGCTGCTCTTCATCAGCACCGTGCTGGTGATGTTGCTGACTGCGCAGGGAACGGGACAACTGGCAGGAATGACGACTCTGGCTGCCTTGCCGCTCTTGAATGCGCAAATTGGCCGTCTCTTTGCCACGAGTCTCTGTTTGGCGTTACAGGGATGGGTGATGCTGCTTTCCCCCCTGTTGGCAGTGAGTGCTTATACGGTTGGTGTACAGTCAAAGATGAACCTGACGGTCTTGCTGGCTCGCTTGCTGGTGGTGTGGGCCGTGATAATTCTTGCCATCGTTCTCACCTTGCCCTTCTTTAGTTTGCTGCCGATCTTTGGCAGTCTGAGCTTGCCTGAGATCGGGTGGGCATTTGCCGTGATTGTCGTGACGGCGTTGCTTAGTGGTGCGTATGGTGTGTGTTTGGTGACGGTGATGCGCAATCCGCCGGCAGCGTTGTTCTTGGTGTATAGTGTGCTAGTGATGTGGTTAGTCGCTGGGGTGTTGATCGCGGTCAGGGATACGCCACCTACCTCACCGGTTATCGTCGCTGTTGCGTTCAATCCGTTCGCGGCGTTGCTGGCGCCGCTGGCGCCGGCTTTCCCCCCCGATGGGCCGATTGCCGCTGATTTGCAGAACTTGCTGCGGTTGACCCACGGGCTGGTTGATCGGTCAACGCCGCTCTACCGGCTCTATATCACCGGGAGCGGGTTGCTCATCTTGGTGTTGATCGGTATCGCGAGCTTTGCCGTTCGCCCGCAGCCGCGCCGTTGGCAGCGGTTTGATACGCTCTTCAGCATTGTGTGCGCGATCTATCTGGTGGCGTTAGGAATGGGGCGTGAGTGGTGGAGTGTGGCGTTTCCGTAGAGGTCACAGCGCGCGCTCCGGCTTGTCATCTCCGATCAGGTGTCACCCGATAGATCACCACACCCCCTTCGGCAAATGCCACTTCATAGCCGAGCCGGTGAGCAAAGAGTTCAGGGCGCAGCGGGCCGTTGGGTGAGGTGTAGATGTAGTCGATCCGCTCGGCAGCAATCAAACGATCAAGATCGATTGCTTTCCCCTCGCCGAAGTCGATGATCTGTTGGCTGCGTTGGCGCGTAGCTTGGACTGACGCTGCATCGCCATACGTAAACAGCGCCGACGGCGTACTCGTCCACCTCCCGGTGAGCGGCATGATCCACCAGCCGCCATCGTTGCCACGGGCGACTCCCGGTAGCCACGGTGCAGCGTTGATCAAGAAGCGGGCCGTGGGCGGGGTGTGGTCAGCCACCCACGCGATCGCTTCCCGGTCGGTGGCCGTCGCTAAGACGGTAACAGGGTTGACGATGGCGCGTTGTTGGTTGGCTCCCCACAAGGCCAGACCTAGTAATACCGCCGTGCCGCCAATCTGCTGCCAGCGCCGTTGGGCCGGCCAGATCAACGCCACCCCGCCGCCGATCAAGCTGCTAAGGGGGAGGAAGAGACTGATCGCGGCGATGTCCACCGGCAATAGCCAGAGAAAGGGCAGACGTACTGTCGCCGGGTTGATCGCCAACAAGAGCATGCCAACGCCGCTCCACAGCCATTTGCGCTGCGTGAGGCTGTAAAGCAGAAGGGCAAGACCCACCGGCGGCGCGAGATAGCTGACCAGCCACGGGTTGGTCAACACCGCCAAATCACCCACCCAGAGCAGGAGCACCGCAGCAGCCGCTTGCCGGCGGGCCACGCCGATGGCGCCGCCGATCAAGGCCAGCGCTACTAGCCATTCGTTTGGGCCGATCCACATCAGGTCGTAGTTAAGCTGGGCATACGAACCGCCAGTGGTGAGGCTTTGTTCACCAACCGCTGCTGGAACAAGCACCCGGCGCAGCAGCAACCACCACCATGGCGCAGCTAATGCCACCGCAGCGATACCGGCCAGCAGCGCCTGCGCTGCGTGCGCGATGATGGTGTGCCGCGATTGGCGCAAGCTCCATACAATGCTCTGCGCTGCCAGCAGCGCACCGCCAAAGACAAAGATGCGCATGTGAACGAGGCTCAACCCGGCGGCGATCAGCGCCGCTAGCGCCAGCCAACCGGCGCGTTCGCGGCGGCGGGTACTGTCAAGCCACTGTTGCCACGCAATGGCTAAGGCTGTCAACAGCAACAGGCCGGTCAGTTGGGTGTAGCGGCCCCACGACACATAATACGCCGGCATCCACGAGATGCAGCCAACGATGGCGGCAGCCACCACCGCTGCGCTGGGCCGCCGCCACCAGAGCAGGGCTAGCGCGGCGGCAGCCACATTCTGCCACCAGTTGAGTAACTGCCCGCTCCAAAGTATTACGTCGGGCAATGCACCGCCGCTCAGATGCCAAGCCGTCGCGATCACCACGTGATAACCCCAGTGGTAGGGCATCTCGACCACCGGCAGGTAGGGGGTGAGTGTCCACGGCGCGCGTCCAGTTTCAGCAGCGACGCGCACCATTAGGGCGTGATGCACCGAATCGACCCACGCTGGTAGGGCGAGTTCGGCGATCTGTTCGGCCCGCAGCCACGCGCCGATCGCCAGCACGATCGCCAGCAGCCACGTCGCGGCGGATGGCCGGCCCTGCACGCCGGCAAGGTCGTGCCATGCTGCCCAGCTTGCCACCAGTGCCAGCAAGATGGCGCCAACAATCAGCACCGGCGCCGGTAGTGAGCCGCCCACCGCCGTGACCCAGAGGTACCCAAGCGGCACAAGGCTTAGGCTCATGCCAACCCAGAGCGCAACCCGCAACAGCCATGGCGGGCGCGGGCCGGGCAAGCTGCGTTCGAGCAGGTATCCCGGCGCGATCAGCCACAAACCGGTCGCTAACAACACCCGTCCGGCAGGGAGCAAAGCCACCAGCGCCGCCAGCAGCAATCCGCTCAGCAACCAGCGCCGGCCCGCGCTGAGGGTGACGAGCGGTCGCTGCGTGGCGGGATCGGATAGCGTTGGCGCTGGACGAACGTTGCGCTCGTTCACTGTACCAGCCAGAAGATCAACCCAACAACCACGATCGCAATCACCAGCAACAACGCCAGCAGCTTGGCCTGTTCTTGCGAACGGCGACGGGCCAGCAGTGGGCGCGCTTCAGGGGCGTAGGGTACGTCGGGCAATTCGCTGAGAAAGATAGCCCCTAGCGCCGCCGGGTTAGTGAACAGGGTTTTGAAGAAGGTCGTGATCAAATCGCGGGCAGTGATTAGCGGCGGCGCCCAATAGGCCTCTTCCGGTGTGAGTGGCCGTCCAGTGAGCGAGCAACGTAGTTCGGTGGCGGTCTCGTTGTTGCGCGATGGCATAATGTACCTCGATGTGTGTATCACCCCGCCGGTAGGGACATAGCGATGCTACGTCCCTACCCAATCCGGCGGACGAATCGCTCGATCCGTTCTAATGCCTCTTCGATCTTGTGCATCGCGGTGGCGTAACAGGCGCGCACGTAACCGGCTCCGCTTGGCCCGAAGGCGTCTCCCGGCACGACAGCCACCTGCTCGTTGTGCAGCAACTGCTCGCAGAAGGCTTCGCTGCTCAGACCGAGATGGCTGATCTGCGGGAAGGCGTAAAAAGCGCCTTGCGGCTCGAAGGTGGGCAGGCCGATGCTGTTGAGACCAGACACGATCACCTTGCGGCGGCGGTCGTATTCGCGCACCATCTCCTGCACTGCCTTTTCGCCGTGCAAAATGGCTTCAAGGCCGGCGTACTGGCTCATGGTCGGGGCTGACATAATTGCATACTGGTGGAATTTACGCACCGCGGCGGTGATTTCAGCAGGAGCGGCGAGCCAGCCTAGCCGCCAGCCGGTCATAGCATAGGCTTTCGAGAAGCCGCCGAGCAGCACGGTGCGCTCGCGCATGCCGGGCAGCGCCGCGAAACAAGTGTGCTCGACGCCGTAGACCAGCCGGTCGTAGATCTCATCTGAGATGACGATCAGGTCGTGGCGTTCGGCCACCGCCGCTACCTCCAACAGCCGTTCGCGGCTCAGCACCGCGCCGGTTGGGTTGTTGGGATAGCCGATCAGGATCGCTTTGGTGCGTGGTGTGACCGCTGCTTCTAGTGCTGCACCGGTCACTTGAAAGCCGTCGGCGACACTGGTCGGCACGTAGACGACGTGCGCATCGGCGAAGGTGACGCATGCCGGGTAAGAGACAAAGCATGGCTCTGGCATCAACACTTCGTCGCCGGGGTCGAGCAGGGCTAGCGCTGCGCCGAGCATCGCTTCGCTAACGCCGACGGTGATCAGCAGCTCGGTTTCGGGATCGTACTGCACGCCGTAGCGGTGGTTGAGGTGCTCGGCGAGCGCGATGCGCAGTTCGAGCAGGCCAGAGTTAGAGGTGTAGGCGGTGGTACGGTCAATTGAAGCTTGGCCGGCGGCGCGAATGTGCTCCGGCGTGATAAAATCAGGCTCGCCGACACCGAGTGAGATCACGTTGGGCATGGTGGCGGCAATATCAAAGAAGCGGCGAATGCCCGATGGCGGAACGGCGCGGATGCGCCGCGCAATGCGCTGGCTGGTCATAGAGGCTCTCCTTAGTGGTATCGTGGCTGAGCGCCATTGCTCAGCGAGCTCTATCTTACCATGAGACATGCTGTCTTACGTTGGTTGTGTTGGGTGATGCTTGGGGCGTTGGCCGGTTTGCTGGCGCTCTATCTGTGGTATGCCGCCGAGCACGTTCGATTGCTGCTCGCTTTTCCTTTCCCGCTTGATTACGGCGAGGGGCCGCTGTTGGCGCAGGTGAGCCGCTTGGCCGGCGGTGAACCGATCTGGCGTTTGTATGCTGATCCAGCGCAAGAGCCATTTTTGATTGTCAATTATCCGCCGCTTTACCTCTTGCTGAGCGCCGGGATGTCGTGGTTCACCGGCGCGCCGCTGGCAGCGGGGAGGCTAGTGGCGCTGTTTGGGGCGCTGGCGAGCGCCGCGGCGCTGGCGGCGCTGATCGGGAGGCGCGGGGTTTGGCTGGCGCTGCTTTGGCTGGCAGTACCGGTAGTGCGCGAGTGGATGCCGCTGATGCGGGTGGATCTGCTCGGTGTGGCACTGGGGTTGTGGGCCGTGTGGGTGGCCGGCCACGAGCGCCTGCCCCCAGTCTGGCGGGGAGCGTTGGCCGGTGGGTTGGCGGTTGGCTGCCTCTTGACCAAGCCATCGCTGATCGCCGGGCCGCTGGCTGCCGGTGTGCTCCTGCTCGCCGGATGGATCCGGCTCCGTTCCCAACCTGAACCGCATGCCCGCTATGCCTTACTGACGTTTCTCGCGACTACAACGCTGGCCGGTGGTGGCATCGTAGTAGCTCTCGCCTGGGCCACCCACGGCTGGTTCCTGATCCACGTGATAGCCGCCAACGCAAACCGCTGGGAAGCAGACTTAGCCCTCAGCTTCTGGCGGCAGCAACTGACGCTGCGTTGGCTTCTCGCTATCGCCGCCCTGATCGGTGGAGCGATTGTGTGGCGCACCGAACGACGGAAGATGCTCCTCCCGGCTCTCACCTATACATTGGCCGGTACCCTCGGTGCCATTGGCGTGGGCAAGGTCGGTGCGTATGCCAACTACTTCTTCGAGTGGTACGCCGGTCTGATTTGGCTGTGCGGTTTGGGATGGAGCACGCTCGCCGCTGTGAACCAACGTCTGTCCGTCCGGTCACTTGCGATGAGCAGCCTGCTGATCTTCAGTCTGCTCTACTATCCGCCGTTGTGGGACACCAACCGGCTGCGTCCGGCAGGGTTGATCGAGCCTAGCCCACCCCGCTTGGCCTTTGGTCAGTATGGATTGTGGGCCGACGCCCGGCGTGAAGCCGACGTGTTGGCGGCATTGACGCGCACCGGTACGGAGTTAGCGCGCGAAGCACGCACTGCCGGGCCGGTCATCTTCACCGACTTGCCCGGTCTCGCCAGTGGGGCTGGCGTCACCGCTCGCATACCGGTGTTCGAGTTTCGCCAGTTGCTCGATCAAGGGCTCGCCGATCAGACCGCCATCCTGCTTGAGCTAGCCAATGGCAAGTTGCCGCTCGTCTTGCTCGACTACCTCGGCAACTGGCTGACCCCAGAGATGATCGCGATCATTCGCCATCGCTACGCCCAAGATGGTTCGCTCGGCGTGATCGACCGCTACCGTCCGGTGGCGACCGGGCCGGCTCAGACGCCATTGCAGCCGGTGGCGGCAGGCGGAGTGCAACTGACCGGGGTGCAACTGGCCTCACCGCTCGGTGTCGCCTACGAACCGGGCCAACTCCTCACGCTCAGCTTGCAGTGGCAGCGGATCGATCAGAACCCGGCAGACGACCTGACGGTCGTGGTACGGGTGCTCTTTGCCGGCAATCGCGTCGCTGCCCACAGCGAGCTACCCTTGCTCTACGGAGCACTGCCGCCGGCGCGCTGGCCAACCGCCGCTTCCATCGAACACATGCAACCGATCGCGTTGCCGCTCGAACTGCTGCCCGGCACGTACCAACTGGCCGTCGGGTTGCGCGATCGGGCCGGGAACGACCTGATTGCGCCGCAACCGGTGACCACGCTGGCGGTCGAAGCGCAAGGCGGCGCCTTCTTCGCCGAAACTGGTTACTTCGTGCCGGCGCGCTTGATGCAAGCGTGGGCCGAACTCGGCGCAGTCGAACGGGCCGGCTGGCCGCTCACGCCGGCGGTGCCGTTTGGATGGGGATGGTTGCAATGCTTTGAACGGGTGTGTCTCGAAGCACACAGCAGTGCCATCCGCCTCCGCCCGTTGGGTAGAGAGCTGTATCTCGCTGAAACGAATCGCAGCGCGCAATGCGCTGATGGCACCCTGGCTGATACCCTCTGTCCCGGCTATACCGTGCCGGCAGAGCTACTGACCAGCCTCGGCCAACCGCTCAGCGGCGACATCCTCCGCAACGGCTGGATCGTGCAGTGGACGGACTATGCCCGGCTGGAGCGCAGCGCCGATGGCGCGACCTTTGGCCTTGGCCGGCTCGGCGATGAGACGCTGCGTTTGCCGCCGGGGGTGCGCTACCGCTGGCCGGGTGGGGAGTGATAGCCCCTTTTCCAGTCTTTGACGGTTCGCTGGCTTGCCGAAGGCAACAAGAGTACTGTGTGCCACCCTTTGCGGTGAACACGGATTCGGGATCAGGAACTGCCATTGGTCCAAGGCCTTGCATGCTCACTGAAAATCCATGAGAGTGGTGATATGATAAGAGTATATCTAGACATGTGCGCTGTTCAACGCCCGCTTGATACGCCGAGTCATGTGCGCATTCAGATCGAAGCAGAGGCGGTGCTTGGTCTCATCTCGTTGGGTGAAGCTGGTCATCTCACATTGGTAAGTTCAGATGCGCTGCACTATGAAAACGACCAAAATCCCCTCTTGTTGCGCCGGAAATACGGCTCTAGCGTGCTTGCGCGCGCAACCGAAACGATTGCGCTAACTGAAGCAGTGCATGATCGGGCGCTGCAATTTCTCGCTTATAGCTTGAAACCGCGTGATTCCTTGCATGTGGCGCTCGCTGAAGCAGGGAAGGCAGACTATATCTGCACCTGTGATGATCGTTTGCGGCGTTAAGCGCAGCGGATTGTTGATCTGACTGTCAACGTTGTACCCCCATTGAGCTCATTCAGAAACTGGACCCATTGTTATTGTTATGACAGTAAAACCTTTCATCGAGATTAACCGGCAGGCGATGGAGCTACTGTACCGTGAGTTAGGGATCGTGGATACTGTGCGCTTCCTCAAACAATTTACCACCGGTTTAGGCGACTATACCGTCGAGCGTGAAGCCCTTTTCGTCGGCAAGACGCTCGATCAGATTGTAAACGACATTGCCCGGATGCGTCCCTCTCACCCCCCCCCCGCAGACCGGCGCAGCAGACGAGCCGGCGCGCTGATCTCTCCCCTTTCTTTGCCCCGCCAAACCTTGACAGAAAAAAAGTCGTGTATTATGTCGGTGTCCGGTTGCGGCAAAGAGAATAAGGAGGTTTGGGGTGAGCATGGGCAATAATTGGCGGGTGCTTATCAAGCGTTGGCTTGTCCCTGCATCAATGGCGGCGTTGTCGGAAATTATTGGCAGGATACCGGAAGATGCGAGAGTGTATCGCCGGTCATCAAAGCCTGCTTCAGCCGATAGCAGCGGCGCAGGATTAGGTACACCCGCGCAGGCCGGAACGCTCTATGGTAGTAAGGCAGGATCTCAGGAGTCACGTATTGTAGTCTGTTATCGTCCGGGTGAGCGCAATGTGGACGGTATCACTGTGAGCCTACCTAATTACATCCTTGATGAAGACACTGCCTGTGGTTTGGTGTACACTGGTACAAAGTCGATCACTTTTATTCCATGGGATAGCATTTTGTATATTGATATATAGACTCTCCTCGTAACAACTTTAGCACCTACTTCAACGGCCCGGCAGTTTGCTCGCCGGGCCGTTGTTATGTGTTGTTCTTGCGCGTCGCCGCCCCTCGGTTGTCATTGCGCGCCGCGCGGCGAAGCAATCCCCTGCTAGAGCGAGAGGGATGACTGCCAGCCATGGGTCTGCACGCAAGTGGGAGATTGCTGCGGGGGCTGCGCCCCCGCGCAATGGCAGTCTGGTAGGTGGCTCGCTACCGATCTCGCAGCATCGTTGCCGGCAATGGGTCGTTGTTGATCGCTTGTCGCTGCGTCATCCTCGTTACCAACAATGTGCGCGAATTCAGCCACGTGCCGGGCTTGCCGGTCGACGACTGGACGCAATGAACATCTGCACCGTGTTCGGCCCACTACTGGGATGCTACGGTACGGTGGTATACTGCTGATCTCCCGCTCTGCTCAAAAAACACACACGGCAGGTCCCATCGCCTGCCGTGCGTGCTTCGATCAAGCCGTTATCGGCTAACGGACAATAATCGCGCTGGCTTCGCGACCACCCGGCGCGAAGGAGTACTGCAACAGAATGCCGGAGTCGGTCACATCAGCCGGGGCGTTGAAGCGGTAGATGGTGGTGTTGAGCGTACCGTTGGCCGGCACCACTCCGCTGCCCGTGTCGATGTCGAAGCGCGGCGCGCCGAGCACTGTGCTCATGCCTTCGATCTTGCTCAGCTCGAAGCCAGTGAAGTAGTTGTCGTAGGTGTAAGCAGCGACGTTGATCTGCTGGCCCAGTGTAGTGACCCCGATCTGGCTGCCGCACAACGTAACCACAGTGTTGGTGCTGTTGGTAGCGTGGCTGGTGAAGAAGAAGGCGTTATAGGGACCGCTCAGCGGGCCGACAAAGAAGGCGTTGCGGCCATCGCTGGCAAAGGTTCCCACTTCCGCCGTGTAGCCAACGTAGTCCGGGGCGCCGTCGCGGTTGGTGTCGAAGAGCAGGTCGATCTCCACCGGATAGTTGGAATGGGTGATGGTCTGGTGGGTTGTGATCGCAAACTGGATCACTGGCGTATTCCCCGGGCAGAAACCGGGGATGTCGAAAGCTCGCACGCCGACGTAGCGCAGATCCATCGGCGGCATCTGCACGCCAGCCCCCGGCGAGGCAGTCACGGTGTCGTTGCTGCCAATCAGCGTGAACGGATCAATCGTCACCGGATTAGCGCCGGTGTTGGTCAGTTGGGCAGTGGCCGGCCTGCTGGTGGTGGCTCGCACCGAAGCCGGAGCGCGGACGTTGCCGGAAGCGCGCGGCAGCACATGCCACGGCATAGTCAGGTCGTTAGCCGTGCCGGGGGCATCAAGCACCAGATAACCATCGTACTCGACGGCGGTCAGCGCCGCGCCGTTACCGCCATTGGTGCCCGAATTCAGCGTCCATGCCGGCAGTTTGGTCGGATCAATGCTCAGCGTGAGGGTGAAGGTGCGTCGGCTGCGCGGCGGCACGGTAATCGTGCTCACCGAGGTGCTCGGCGTCACTGCGCCACTGGCCGCGTCGTTGGCGAAGCGGAAGGTTGGCGTGATGGTGTAGGTGAGCGGCGTGTTGCCGTAGTTGCGCACCACGATTGTGCGGCGAAGCGTAGTCGGGTTGCGGGTGGCCTCAACCAAGCCAAACGAGATGGTGGCCGTGCCGTTGCTGAGTTCCCACGCGCTGGCCTGCGCCTCGATCGCGCGGTTGATGCGCACCTCGCCGCCGCCGATGCGGGTAATCGGTGCCAGCGCCGGGCCGAGGAAGACCGGCGGGCCGTTGAAGATGTTGGTCTCAGCAGTATTGATCAAGCGCGCCTTCAACTCCCACGGCGAGAGGCTCCAATCAACCGCATTGTAGAGCAGGGCCGCCGCGCCAGCCACCATCGGGGCCGCGCCCGACGTGCCGCCAAACGGCTCCACGCCAGTGCCGCTGCCGGCCACCGCCGAAATCGATGCGCCGGGAGCGCCGATTTCCGGCTTGATGATTTGGCCGTACATGATCTGGTTCCCATAGGTCATCTGACCCATCGTCGGCCCGCGTGACGAGGTGCCGACGACGCTGCCAGCGTTACTGGCCGGAGTAGCGAAATTAATCGTGACCGGGTTGCCCACCCGGGCTTTCAGCGCATTACCGGCGACCTGCGTAATCGACAGTACCGGCACGGTGGGGTTGCCGCCGCCGAAGCTGAAGGTAGGCGGCACTGCGCCGGCTACGTTGTTGGCCACGATCACTGCGGCTGCGCCGGCGTCCGCACCGTTCGAGCCTTTGATGCTGATGGCGCAGCTGCCGCGGTCAACCAGCAGGATTTGGCCGGTCAATGAACCGGGTGGGTAGGGCGTACAACCGAGGTTATTGCCCGGCGCCGGGAAGTAGACCAAGGTGCCGCTGACCGCCGTGTTCGGGATCGGCGCCCATGGCTGGGCAACACCGAAGACGGTGGTACTCAGCACGGTAATCGGATACGACGCATCGCTCGGCACTGCCGTCTGCGCTACCGAGAGGGCCGTGCGCGCGCCGGCAGGGGTGCCGGTGATGTAGGGCCGGTCGGCGCTGTTGCCAGCCGAAGCCACCACCAAAATGCCCAGCGGCTGCAAATTGTCAACCGCGATCGCCGAGTCGTCGTCATAGTTCTGGCCATACGACGCACCCAGCGACATATTCACGATGTGCATGCGGTCATCGGTGACGCCATCGCCGTTCGGGTCAGCCACCCAGTCGAGCCCTTGCAGAATGGCCACACCGCTGCACGACGACGACACCGCCGAGCAGACCTTGACCGCGAACAGATCGACTTCCGGCGCTACACCCTGCTCGCCGCCGATGATATCAGCAACGTGGGTGCCGTGACCGCCGGCGCAGGTGCCGCTGCTCAGGCCAAGCACGCCACAGTCAATCGGGTCGGGATCGGGCATGAGCGAACCGTTGGGCCACACTTCGCCGACAAAGTCGTAGCCACCCTTGACCCGATCGGTTGGGAAGAGACCATCCAGCGTCGTATTGCGCGGATCGGCAGGGCTGGTGCCATACGCAGCCTGATACGCCGCGAGCGTACCGGGGCCGCCAAAAGCGGCGTGGGTGTAATCGATACCGCTATCGAGCACGGCCACCCGCACGTCTTTGCCGCGGTAGCCGGCAGCCTGCACCGCCGGGCTCGCACCAATGTAGGGCACCGTCTCCATCGGTGGTTGGGTGTCGCGCTCGTAATTCACAACCGGATTAATCCGCACGACTTCGACATCACGGGCCAGCGCCGGCAACGCCGCGCCATCGACCTCGACGACTACCGCGTTGAGCGCTACCCGCAGTCGGGCCAGCTCGGTCATCGTCGGGTCAATTGCCCGCAAACGGGCCAGCACCCGCTCGTGTTGCTGGTTGATGCGGTTGAGTTGGGCAGCCTGCGCCGCACCCTGCGGTACGCGCGCGGTGGGGTTCTCGCTCAGGCGAATAACAACCTCTTGGCGTCCGGTGGCGCCGATCAGGCTAGGTGAGAGTGGGGTGGGTGCGCGATCAATGGTAAGCGGTTCTTCTAGCCGGAGCACATCAAGATTAGGAGTTGGGCGGGGCGGCTGCGCCGCTGATGGTGCAACCAGCGCAATCGTCAACGCTACGCTGATGGCGATTGCAACGAGATGGCGTTTGGTTATGAGTTTCATAAACTCCTCAGTTCGCAAACAGGACAACATCGCAACCAAAAAGGGGTTTGTGCGGCCATTTCGTCATTGAAATCGCTACAAACGCATCCCTCCTTTCTCGACCGCTGCACTGGCAAGCGACACGAGTGCTGACGGTCAGGCATGTTGCAAGACGCTGACAACCATCCTTACGCCAGTATGCTGGGTCGATAGCCGCAGTGATGCGAGGATGCTACAGACGTCTGTGTGCTTCATCGCATGTCACCGTTCAGTGTGCAAAAAGGCAGCCGGCCAAATGGGTGGGGCGCAGGCGGAGCTAAGGCAAGAATGGCGCACACCAACCAGCAAGAGTAGACATTGCTCTAGGCCAAACTCAGCAATGACGACGCTGGCTTGATGGGCTGAGGTATGAAGTCGTTGGCAAGAAGAAGATTAAAGCTGCTAAACGTATCTGTCAAGCGAATTTGCGTAGCAGACTGTTTACAAATCGTTCATTTTTCAACAAACTAAATGACAGCTTGTTCATCTTGGCAATCGCGCCGGGCAGCTACTGAGGTGGTTGGCGAACGCCAAGCCGCTTGCTGCAAACAGGTTGCCATACGCCGGTTATGGTACAAGCTTTGTGCTATACTGCTACCAGCATGATTTCGTTGCGGAGGTTCCCCGTGTTTGTTATCAATATCTTGTCAGTCGTCATTTATGCAGATGATGGCGCCCGGCTCGAACAGGCGGTATCGGCTGTTACCGTGGCGGCAGCGCGCTACAGCACTGATCACGAGATTATTATCGCTGCCGGCCCTGCTGCAGCAGCGGCTGCCGCGCGGGTTGCCGCGGCCCGTCCGCTGGTGCATGCCACATACCACATGCAGCCGCGCCGCTCGTCATACCTGCTCCGCGATGCGTGTGGCTTGATCGGCGGTGATCTCGTGCTCGCGATCGACGCTGCGGCGCCGCCGTCAGCTTTGGCGATTGAGCGGTTGCTGGCTGCGTACCATGGGCAGGATGTGTTGGTAGGCCGGCGCACACCGGCACCGGCCCATCCGCTGCACCACGCGCATACGGCGTTGTTGCGCCGGGTGTTGGCAAGTGATCAAGACGACCCACTCTTGCCACTTGCCCTCTTCCGCGCCGAGCTGGTCGATCTCTTGCCGGGTGATGGCGAGCCGGCGCCGCCGCTGGCTCACCTCTATGCCGTGGCGCGCCGCCGGAACTATGTGATCGGCCAGATCGCGCTGCCGGCGCAGAGCATTCCTGTCCGTCCGTCAGGTGTGGCTGAGGTGGCGGCGCTGGTGGCCCAAGGCCCGGCTCGCGGCACCCGGCCTGCCCTTGGCGCGCTCGCTGTGGCGGCCAGTCTCTGGCTGTTGTTGCGCCGGCGACGGTAAGTGTGTTACGGGCCGGCGCAACGTTTTCATAGAAGCCTTCGTCGTATCGCTGATGGCTGTCAGTGATAATATACTAAGGAGTAAGACGATGAGCCAGCCTGACCAGAAGCCCGATCAGACCCCTGATTTGGGCGCCGAATTGCGCGAATTGGGGCAGCAGATCGAAGCGGCGCTCCGTACTGCGCTGGAAAGTGAACGCGCTCGCCAGTTGCAGCAGGAATTGCTAAATGGCCTGCGTATGATCGGTGAGCAGGTGCAGGTGGCGGTCAAGGCGATCGCCAATGATCCCCGTGTGCAAGAGTTGGCCGAGCGTGGCCAGCAGACACTGCACCAGTTCCAGCAGTCGCAAGCGGCCAACGATCTCCAACAAACCTTGGCACAGGGAATTGCCCAACTCAACGAGCAGTTGGCTGAGTTTATCAAACGGATGCAGTCGCCTGCCGGCGGTGAACCGGCGACCGGCGAGACGACCCGCCTCGATCCAGACAAAGATGATTTCTAAGCCGGTCGTGATGGGTTGGCGCTAGCGATCATCGCTCCTCGCCTGCCCGCACTTCAACGGCGGCCACAACCTATGCGGTTGGTGCAGGTGATGGCTTTGACCATCCCTGCTCCTCTCCTATAACGTTCAAGGTTGGACAGAATCCGCGAGCGCAGATGGAGTTGATGGCTTTGCGATGCGCCGGTGTACCCTCACCCCCAACCTCGCTCCTACTGGCGCGGGAGAGGGGAGCGCAGAGCCTAGCTTTGCGGTATGGCATAGCGATCAACGGTTGTACTCAGCCAATGGTATGCCCAACCCTCAACCTATAACGTGGGCGAGAGGAGAGTTGCGCCAAGGTTTGGGGGCACGGCGGTAGGGGGCTGTGCTAGCGTAAGTGCGTTGTCAATCCTTAAACTGCCGCCGGGAGTGGAGCCGGTGGTCAAAAGCCACCGATGCCGGCGCTTCCCGCCATTATCCAGTTTTTCTCCTGTTGCTCCGCGTCCACGGTGCTTGCAGCAGTACATCATCTCTATGAGTCATCACTCAATGCTATGTGCGGTCGTTATACGTTAGCCGTTTCACCTGCTCAGCTCGCTGCCCGGTTCGGAGTGGCGTCGCTCGAACTCCAGCCCCGTTACAACATTGCGCCTACCCAGCCGGCGCCGGTCGTGCGCGCAAGCGATGGTGCGCGCGAATTGGCGTTGCTGCGCTGGGGCTTGATCCCGTCGTGGGCGCATGATGCTGCTATCGGTGCGCGCCTGATCAATGCCCGTAGCGAGACGGTGCTCGAAAAGCCGGCCTTTCGCACGGCGTTTCGCCGCCGGCGCTGCCTGATCCCAGCCTCTGGCTTTTACGAATGGCAGCAGCAGACTGCCGGCAAGCAGCCGTTCTATTTCACGCCGGTTGATGGCGCTCTGATGGCTTTCGCCGGTTTGTGGGAACAGTGGCGCGCGCCTGATGGCGCATTGCTCGAAAGCTATACCATTCTGACGACTGCCGCTAACGAGGTGGTTGCCCCGATCCACGATCGGATGCCGGTGATTCTGCCGCCTGATCTCGATAAACTGTGGCTTGACCCTGCTGCCGATGTGGCCCGCCTCCACCATCTTTGCCTTACGCCGCCGCCAGTCGCGTTGCGCGTTTATCCGGTGAGTAAGGCAGTCAATCAGGTGCGCAACGATGGCGAGGGGTTAATCCAACCTGTTACCCCATAGGTTCAAGAGATGTTCCCACAGTGTTCGTTCGCGCCGAAGCGAGAGATTGCTGCGGGCGCATCCGCGCTCTCGCGATGACAACAGGGCACGCCGCCCCGCTCTCCGGTTGTCATTGCGAGCCGGCGGAGGAGGCGAAGCCATCTCCCGCGAGCATGAGCTGCTGGCCCTCACCCCCTGTCCCTCTCCCGCACCAGTGGGAGAGGGGGCAGCTCCGTTCCGCTCTCGCAATGGCGTGACCGCTCCCCAGCGGTGCCCCCTCGCCCGCCGTCAGGTGGGAGAGGGGGTTGGGGGTGAGAGCTAACTTTAAGGCGCAAAGGGGGCCAAGGCGCAAAGGTTTTAACGCAAAGACGCAGAGAACGCCAAAGACGCAAAGGGATGGAGAGGTGGTGATGAGTGTGAGCGAGCGTTCTACATCCCCTGCGCCCTCCGCAGTAAGCATTCAGCGGCCCTACCCCCGCTGGGTTCAAGAGCGGACAGAACGTATGCGCATAGTTGATGGCTATGCGATGCACCGGTGTACCCTCACCCCCAGCCCCGCTCCTACTATCGCGGGAGAGGAGAACGTAGCGTCGAGCGTTGCGGCATCGCACAACAGTTGTGATCAACCAAAGGTTCTGTCCTCCTCTCAAACCTCGTAGGGTGGTCGGGTCGTGATCCTGCTACGGGGTGGAGGCCGCCTCTATCCATCATCCCCCGCGCACCCGTTCGATCCGGGCGCCGAGCGCGGCGAGCCGCTCGTCGATCCGCTCATAGCCACGGTCGATTTGGCCAATGTTGTAAATGACGCTGCGCCCCTTCGCGCACAGCGCCGCCGTGACTAGCGCCATGCCGGCGCGGATGTCGGGGCTCGGCAGGCCGTCGGGTTCGCCGTAGAGTTGCGATGGCCCGACGACCACTGCCCGGTGCGGGTCACAGAGCACGATCCGCGCTCCCATGCCGATCAGCCGGTCAACGAAGAACAGCCGGCTCTCAAACATCTTCTCGTGGATGAGCACGGTGCCGCGGGCTTGGGTCGCGACCACGATCGCGGTGCTGATGAGATCGGGGTTAAAACCGGGCCAGGGCGCTGATTCGATCTTCGGAATGGCGCCGTGCAGATCATGGCGCACCACTAGCTCTTGATCGGGCGGCACAATGATGTCGTCACCCTCTTCATGCCACATGACTCCGAGCCGGCCAAACATGATCTTGGTCATACGATGCTCACGCGGGCGCGCGCCTACAATTCGCAGTTCGCTGCGGGTGACGGCGGCCAATCCGATCAGCGAGCCAACTTCCATAAAATCGGGGCCGATGGTGTAGTCAGCTCCATGCAGCCGGCTCACACCCTCGATTTCGAGCAGGTTGGTGCCGATGCCGCTGATCTTCGCCCCCATCCGGTTGAGCAAGTGACATAAGTCTTGCACGTGCGGTTCCGAGGCGGCGTTGCCAATGGTCGTATGGCCTTCGGCAGTCACTGCCGCGATAATCGCCTGTTCGGTGCCGGTGACGCTCATCTCGTCGAGGAAGATATCAGCGCCGCGCAAGCCATCGGTGGTCAGAATGTAGCTGGCCGGGGTGACTTCAATCTGCACCCCCAAGGCTTGCAACGCCAACAAGTGCGTGTCGAGCCGGCGCCGGCCAATCGCGTCGCCGCCGGGTCGCGGCAGGGTGACATACCCGCGCCGGACGAGCAGCGGGCCGGCCAAGAGCGGCGAGGTGCGGATGCGCCGCGCCAGCGCAGTATCTGGTTCAACCGGCGCTAATCGTGCCGCGTGCAGACGCACCACATTCGGCTCTGGCCTCTCGACCTGCACGCCGAGCTGCGACAGGAGCGCCAGTTTGGTGCGTACATCGCCAATGTCGGGGATATTGCGCAGCGTGACCGGTTCATCGGTCAAAAGGCCGGCCGCGAGCAAGGGCAGGGCCGCATTCTTGTTGCCGGCGGGCCGGATCGATCCCGATAACCGGTGGTCACCTTCGATGACGAAGTGATCCATAGTGTGCTTTCCTAGTGGTGTAATCTGGTCGTATCCATAGTGAAACAGCCCAGCGGGCCGTCTCTACAGGCATTCGGCAGCCGAGGTGCGATGGGGTATCCTCAATCGAGCGGTTTGCGTGGGCGTCGGAAGCGAGCTTTGATTCCTTCCCACAACCGGCGCCAACGATTCATTTGCTGGCTGCTGCCAGATCGAGCTGCGGCAATCAACTCGGCAGCTCGTTCGCGGCCCAATGCCAAAGCTTCGGATCCTAACTCTTTTAAACGAGTTTGATCGACAATTTCGCCTTCGGCAAACCAACGCCATGCCGCCATACCGGTGGTATACGTGCCGGCATAGGCGATCGCCACCTTGGGCGCTACCCCCCAGATCGGAATCAGCCCCACCAGTGCGCGGGCCAGTTGCCGCCAGACAAACGCGCCGCCGATGACCGGCAATACTTCGCGCAGCCGTTCGCGGATGTCAGGCGGCGCGCCGTAAGCAAGGCTGAGGCGATACACTAGAATCGCCTGATTTTTGGTCAGCACCAGAATATCGGCAGCAGCAAAGGGAACATTGAAGATCGGGATTTGGGATGGCAGGGCGGTGGCTAGCACATACGTCGCATTGGTAAACGAGACGCTGTTGATCAGTTGGCGCGCCACCGCAGCGCGCAGGCCGGGCAACCGGCGCGCCGCCGCCAGATGCAATTCGCCGGGCAGCCGGTCAAGCACGGCTTCAGCCAATTGCGCATCGAGGTCAAGCGCGTCCGGGTCGGGCACGACCAACAGGCGGGCATGGGCCACCCGCGGGTGGAGCGGGCCGGCATCGGCGGGCAAGGCCGTCCCCCACACGACCACCACGGTGGGCAAGGCCAGCGCCGCCAACCGGTCGATCGTCGCTAATTCACGCGCCGAGAGGCGCGTGTTCCGGTCGAGCCCAAGCACGATCAGATCGACGCCGCGCAGTTCGTCGGGAATAATCGTCGTCAGGCTAGCGAGCTGAATCGGTGATGGCCCGGTCGCGCCATACCGCTGTGGGCCGCTTTCGAGCCGGGCAGCGATCGTTTGGCAGACCCGCGGCGATCCTACGCACACGATCGCCAGCGGGCGTTCGGCTTCGGCGCGGATGGCGGCGACATCAATTTCGCGCAAGGTATTGAAGGCAACGCTGAGATCGTTCCACTTGGCCATATCCGCTCCTCGGTGGGCGTTCGCGGCGTCATTATAGCATGGGCGGCAGCACATTCCGTTCAACCGGCAACAGTGTGTTATAATACCCGTCAGTTATGCGTGACGCGCCACCAGCGCCTGCACGAGGAGGGACGAAATGGAACTGAATCACCGCCGGCTCAACCGGGTTGACCTCATTGGGGTCGTTGGGCGCGTTGACGCTGCCACTGCGCCGCAACTCAAGCAATTGCTTGAGTCGATCTTTGCCGACGGACGGTATCGCATTGTCTTGGATCTCAGCCGGCTCGAATATATTAGCAGCCCCGGTCTGCGGGTGTTGATAGAAGCGCGCAAGAAGGCGCGTGAGTGGAAGCTGACCGATCTTGAGGGTGGCGATGTGCGGATCGCCAATCTGCCGCCTCGGATCAAAGAGGTGTTTGATCTCACCGGCTTTAGCTCATTGTTCGAGATCTATGGCGACACCGTCGAAGCCGTCGGATCATTTTAACGCTGCCACCACGCCGGGCACGCCAGCGTCCGGCTCTATGATCGCCATGGATAGCATCACCCTTACCGCCGATCTCGATGCCCTTGCCAAGATTAGTGCGTTTATCACCACCGCTGCCGAACGGTGCGGTCTCGATGAACGGGCGACGTGGCAGGTGCAGCTCGCCGTTGATGAAGCCGTTACCAATGTCATCCAGCATGCCTACGATCCTGACCAACCCGGCGATTTAACCTTAAGCTGGCAGTGCCGCGATCACCGGTTTATCATTACCGTGCGTGATCATGGTCGCCAGTTCGATCCGGCGGCGGTGCCGCCGCCCGATATTACCTCTCCGCTGGAAGAACGGCAGGTCGGTGGTTTGGGAATCTATCTCATCACCCGCCTGATGGATGAAGTTCGGTTTGAGTTTTCGCCCCAAGGCGGCAATCTGTTGACGATGGTCAAATATCTGCCGCATGATCAGCCTGATCCGCCTGATGAAGTGGTGGTGATTCCCATTGCTGACCGGATCGACGCGCAGACAGCACCCCGGCTGGCTAAGCAAGCGAGTGAACAGATCGCGAAGGGCGCTCGCCAGATGGTGCTTGATCTGAGCAATGTTTCGTTCTTGTCGAGTAGTGGCCTGCGCGCGCTTCTCCTCATCCGCAAAGAGTTGATGACCCTCGGCGGCGAGTTGCGGCTGGCAGCGCTGCAACCGCAGGTGCAAGAGGTCTTTGCGATCACCGGCTTTACGCAGGTGTTTAATATCCATCCTTCGGTGGCGGAAGCTCGGTCAGCGTTTTCGCAGAGGCGTTGAGTGGCGCGTGAACACCTGCTGACATGGTATGGTCTGCTCGTCGGCGGGGTTGCGTTGGGCTGCTTGCTCATGCTGCCGGTCGCGCCGGTCGCGCCGGCCTTGGTCGCACTGTTTGCCATCATCGCCTTTGTGACTGATCTGCTCGCCTTTCGTATTCCTCCCGCCGATGTCCATAGCCTTGCCCCGCTGGTGATTGTCAGCGCCGGTCTGGCGTTGGGGCCGGTGGCCGGCGCGTGGCTGGCGGCCATCGAGGGTGTCATTTCCGGGGTTGTGATCCTCTTGCTGACCAATCGCCCGCGCACGTTGTTTTGGTTGCTGGGCCGGCCCGTCTTGCGCGGCGGTCTGCGCGCGCTTGGCTTGCTGGCGGGCGCTTGGTTCGCCGCGCTATTCAGCGGCCAACCGTTCACCAATCTGCCTGCCGAGGCGTTATTTGGCTGGACATTGATCATGTTTCCGGTGGTGACGCAGGCCGGGCGGGTGTTGCGCGAGCTGTTGCAGGGCGGGCGCAGTGGGTTGGCAACGTGGTGGCGTTCGGCGTGGCGCGCTATTCTCGGCGCTGAGTTGGCGCCATTGCCGCTGGCATGGCTGGGCGCGGCGATTGCTCACGATCTCGGTGTGCTCCATCTGGCGCTGGCCGGCTTAGCCCTGATCGCGTCGGCGGCCATTTTACGCCGCTCATCGCTCAATCTCCAACGCCAACGCCGTTCGGTGCGCGAATTGGCCCGGCTTAACGAGGTGAGCCGGGCGATTATCCGCAGCGAACTCGATGTTGATGCCCTCTGCGAGTTGATCTACCGCGAGGCGAGCCGGATTGTTGACACCTCGTCGTTTCACCTCGGCCTGTTCAATGGCAATCACTATACCCTGATGGTGCGGGTGCAGGATCGGGTGCGCTTGCCGCGCTTGACGGTCGATCTATCGGAAAATAGCGGTCTGATTGGCTGGATCCGCGAGACTGGCCGAGCGATTCTGGTTGAGGATTTTACGCGCGAGATGGATCGGCTGCCGGCCCGGCCCCGTTATCAGAGCGAACGCCCACCCCGATCGGGAATTTACGTGCCGCTGATCGCCGGTGAGACCGTGATTGGTTCGATCTCGGTGCAGAGTTATGAGCCGGCGGCGTTTGACGCCAACGATCTGCGCTTGATCTCGCTGATCGCCGATCAGGCGGCGGTGGCGATTGCCCGCGCCCGCGCCTTCCACGAGGCGCGCCAGCGCGCCAACCAGTTGCAGGCCATTCGTGAGGTGAGCCAGCAGATTACTGCGATTCTCAATCTCGACCTGTTGTTGCCCTCGATTGTGCGGCTGATTCGCGAGCGGTTCGGCTACCATCCAGTCCATATCTTTACCGTTTCGCCCGATGATGGCCGGATCTACTTCCGCGCTTCGACCGCCGATGGCGCTGATCTCGAACGGCTGCGCGCGCTTTCGCTGCGGGTGGGGCAGGGGCTGGTCGGCGAGGCGGTGCAGTGCGGTGAGCCGCTATTGGCCGGCGATGTGCTCAGCGATCGGCGCGTGATCCGCGATACGCTGCAAACCCGTTCGGAGCTGGCGGTACCGTTGCGCGTTGGCGCGACCGTGATCGGCGTGCTCGATGTGCAGAGTGATGAGCCGGATGATTTCAATGAAGACGATCTGTTTGTGATGCGCACGCTGGCCGATCAGATCGCGATTGCGATCGAGAGCGCCAATGCCTATACGGCCCAGCAAGAAGAAGCGTGGACGCTCAATGCGCTGTTGCAGATCGCCGAAAATATTGGCCGGGCCACGACCTTGCCCGATCTGTTGGCGACGGTAGTGCGGTTGCCGCCGTTATTGCTGGGTTGCCCGCGCTGCTACGTTGCGCTGTGGGATCGCGAACAAGGTGATTTTGTGGTGCGCGCTGTCTATGGGTTGCCGGTGGCTGCCCGCGCCGCGATCATTGACGCACCGGCGCGGTCGCCCTTTCTGTGGCGGTTACGCGAACGCGCTGCCGAAGCTGATCAACCGCGACTGGAAATGCTCTGGCAAGTGCGCGATAACCCTGATCAGTGGCCGGGCTTACTTGCGGTCGCCCAGAGTGGGTCGTTGGTAGGGTTGCCGATTAGCGCGCGCAATGCCTTGCTAGGGGTGCTGGTGCTCGATTACGATGACCCGTTTATGTCGCTCAGCTCCCGCCAGCAGAATTTATGCACCGGCGCAGCGGCCCAAATTGCCGGCGCGTTGGAAAGCTTGCTGCTGGCTGCCGAAGCCGCTGAAGCGGCCCGGCTCGAACAAGAGCTGCGCGTGGCCCGCGAGATACAGCAATCGTTGCTGCCGACCCGGTTGCCGGTAGCGCAGGGGTGGCAGATCGACGCGGCATGGCAATCGGCCCGCTTGGTCGGCGGCGATTTCTACGATTTTTGGCCTCTGCCGGCTGGCACCGATCCGACGCATGAATTGGGCTTTGTGATTGCCGATGTCAGCGATAAAGGCGTTCCGGCGGCGATGTTTATGACCATGGCCCGCTCGTTGGTGCGCGCCGCCGCCCTTGATGGATCACCGCCGGCCCGCGCCATGGAACGGGCCAATCGCTGGCTCTACCGCGATTCCGAGTCGGGGATGTTTGTCACACTCTTCTATGCCCGGCTTGATCTCGCCAGTGGTCGTCTATGCTACACCTGCGCCGGCCATAATCCGCCGCTGGTCTATCGCTCAGCGACCGGCGCAATCGAAGAGCTGCGCACTCCCGGCATTGCGCTGGGGGTGCTGGCTGAAGTGACCTTGCACGAAGCCGAGACGGCGCTCGCGCCGGGTGATGTCTTGGTGTGCTACACCGATGGCGTGACCGAGACGGTAAACGAGGTGCTGATGCCGCTCGATATCGAGGGGTTGCGTGCTGTTATCAAGACCTACGCCGCTGCTCCGGCAGGCGCGATCGTGCAAGCGATTTTGGCCGCGATTGCCCGCCATAGCCACGGCCAGCCGCCGTTCGACGACATTACCCTCATCGTCATCAAACGCGCCCCATAGGGGCAGCGCGCCGCTCTGCCCCTATGGGGCGACTCAAAAACCGCTCAATCCGGCGAAAAATCGCTTCGCGGTACGGCCCGGCCACCAGTAATTGATGGCCGGTTGCCGGCCAGTAGACGAGTTCGCAGTGCGCGCTGCCGATGCGTCGCGCAATCGCCACCGCGCTCGCCGGGTCAGCGGTCGTGTCGCTCTGGCCGTGCATCAGCAGCACTGGCGTTCGCACCCGCGGCAATGCGTTCCCGGCGGCGGCCAGCGCCAAGCGTAATTCGTCGGCAGCAGCGACCGATACCTTTACCGATTGGCGCAACATCTGTTGGATAGCGGGGTCATCGAGATCGAGGCCGGGCTGGCGGCGCCAGATCGAGGTGCGTAGTTCGGGGTCTGAGAAATCGGCTTGGGCTAGCAAGTAGAACCACGGCGTCACGTGGCGGGCAAGGCCTAATACATTGACACGCCAATCACCCCCCAATCGGTAAGGAGTCGCTAACATCACCAGCCGGTGCGCCGGTCGTTCGGCGGCAAGCAGGGCGGCGAGCGCGCCACCGAGCGAAAATCCGATCACCGAGACGGTAGCATAGCTGGTTGAGAGGCGATTAAACGCATGCGTAGCTGCAGCCAACCAATCCGGCCAGCGCACCAGCATCAGGTCTTCGGGTTGGCCGGTATGGCCGGGCAGGCGCATACCCAACACCGTATAACCGGCGCCGGCGAGATGCTCGGCCAGATCGCGCATCTCGCCGGGATCGCCGACGAAGCCGTGGATGAGGAGGCAGGCGTGCTCGCCGCGCCGCAACAGGTATGGTTCAATCATGCGCAACGTAGACCAGTTTGCGGAAGGTGTTGATATTGCGTTCACCGATGCCGGGAATGGCGATCAGATCATCAACACTCTTGAATGGGCCGTTCGTTTCGCGGTAGGCGATGATCCGGTCGGCCAGCACCGGCCCGATGCCGGGCAGCGCGATCAACGCCTCCCGGTCGGCGCGATTGATGTCGATCGGTTCAATGCCAGTCGTCTCAGCGGTTGCCAGCACGGCGGCAACCGACTCTTCCTCGTGGCCCGGCGCTGGCTCGGCGGCGACGGCAGGTGTCTCGGCAGGCGCTGGCGCGGCAGTTTCGGCCACGGTGACAGTTGCTGCGTCCTCACCGGTAGGTGCGGCAGCGACTGGCGTTTCGGGTGTGGCCGGGGCCGGCTCTGGCGTAGCAACCGCCGGAGTGGTCACGTCTTGGGTGATGGCAAGCGTGGCGTCCGTTGCCGCGACTGGCTCCGATGGAGTTGCCTCGGCAGGCGGGGGGGCAACCGACTCACTGGCGCCGTTGCGCGCAGCAGCCGCGCTTTCTACGCCAGCCGGACTGCGCCGCTCAGGCGGTGCACCCCGGTGGACGCGGGTAGCGATCGGGCGAGGCGTGATCGGGGTGTCGCTGCTTGCCGGCGCGCTGACCGGCGGGGTTTTGGGCGGTTCGCTGCGATGGATACGGGTAGTAACCGGGCGCGGTTCGGCGCTAGGTGATGGCGACGCGGCTGGCGGGGCCGGCGGAGGCATCACCGGCGCAGGTGGCGGGCTTGCCGGCGGGGTGAGCGGTAGCGCAGGAATCGCCTCGCTGCTGCTCTGCATCCGGCGCCAAATCAGGTACCCGATTCCGAATAGGAGAACAACCAACAGCAACTTACGCCACATAACAGTGTGCTCCCCAGTTTGTAGGCGCGAATCCAATCAATGTTCGTTATTGCGCTGTGTCGATGCCGGTTTTTTAATAAGGGTCTCTCTGCCGCCATCTGAACCCGCATTAGTGCGCACTGGCCTGCACCAGCGACCGTAGCAAGGCCAGATTCATGCGATCTTCCACCATATCTTCGCCTTTGGGCGTCTCAATGATCATCGGCAGATCAGCGAAGCGCGGATCGTTCACCAGCATCCGAAAGGTTTCGACGCCGATGCAGCCTTGGCCGATATGAGCATGGCGATCAACCCGGCTGCCCACATCCTTCTGCGAGTCGTTCAAATGAAAACACTTGACCCGTTCGAGCCCAACTAGCCGGTCTAGTTCGGCAAAGGTGGCGTGATAGCTCGCTTCGTCACGAATGTCGTACCCGGCGGCGAAGATGTGGCAGGTGTCAACGCACACCCCTAACCGGTCGTGGTGAGGAATCAGCTCGAACAGGCGGGTCAAATGCTCGAAGCGGTAGCCGAGTGCCGTGCCCTGCCCGGCGGTCGTCTCAAGCAAGATCATGGTTGGGCCGCCGATCCCTTCCTTCAACAGACGATTAATCGCATCGGCGACGCGGGCCAACCCGGCCTCTTCGCCAATCCCGGTATGCGCACCGGGGTGGGTGACGAGGTACGGAATGTTGAGCTGCGCGCAGCGTTCCAACTCGTCAGCAAACGCAGCGATCGACTTTTCGCGCAGTTCGTCGGCGGGGGCAGCGAGGTTGATGAGGTAGGAGTCATGGACAACCACCGGGTGAATGCCGGTGCGCTCCTGTTCAGCGCGAAACGCTGCCGCCTCTTCCGCCGGGATGGGCTTAGCCGTCCACTGCCGTTCGTTTTTGGCGAAGATTTGCATCGCCTCGAGCCCGACCGATTCTCCGCGAGCAAACGACTTCGAGACGCCGCCCGAAATAGACATGTGTGCGCCGAATCGCGGCATGCTTGTCGTTCCCATCCGTTTCTGCCGGCGAGTACCGGATATTGCAATTATATCACGGCTTGCCGGCAGCGCTTGGGGTGCGCCGCTGGTTCGTATCTTCGCGCCTTCTGTTCCCTCTACGGGGCAATATTTAGCGCCGCGCGCTATTCCGGCAGCGATCCGAGCAGTAGCGCACCTCTTCCCAACAGCGCGCCCACTTTTTGCGCCATTCAAACGGTCTCCCGCAGGTAGCGCAGATTTTGGTCGGCAGTTGGCCTTTGCGTTTGGGAGTGTTGGCCGTCGCGGTGGTGAGTTTGGTGCGCGCCATAGCGAATCCTTTGCCGATCTGCAACGGTTTCATAGATAGAGCACGCATGGCGCGGGCCGTCCGGCGCTGCGCATAGTGCGGGCCTCTGATCATCGTCGTGCAGGTTTATCGTGGTGTCAACCCTATGCTTGAACGTATCCTCAACTGGCTCTTTCCTGACCGTTGCGCCGGGTGCCGGCGGCTGACCGGTGACCTTTTCTGCGCGGCATGCCGGGCGCGGCTGAGGCCATATCCGCCCTTCGCGCCGCCAACCGGTCTTGACGCGGCGTGGGTGGCGTTTCGCTACGAGGGCAGCTTGGTGGCGGCGATCCACCAGCTCAAGTATGGCCGCTGCCGCCGGGTGGCCCACGCCCTCGGCGATCTGCTGGCTGCCGCCGCCGGCCCACTGGCCGCCGATGCGTTGGTGGCGGTGCCGCTGCACGCTGACCGGTTGCGCGAACGCGGCTTTAATCAGGCCGCCGAGCTGGCTGCGCGCTTGCAACGCCCCGGCAACCCGCCGCTAATTGACGGCTTAGTTCGGGTGCGCGCCACCAACCGGCAAGCGCGGCTCGCGGCCCACGACCGCACGGCTAATGTCACCGGCGCGTTTGTCTGGGTTGGCCGCTCACCGCCGCCACCGCGCCTCATCCTGATCGACGACGTGTTGACGACTGGTGCCACCCTCGCTGCCGGCGCTGCCGCCTTGCGCGCCGCCGGCGCACAGTCGGTGACGGCGCTCGCCCTCGCCCGCTCGGTGATTGCCAAAACCGGTGTACAATAAAGGCGTCCGCGCATCCGCTGATCTCGTTCGCACGCTGGCCTCGCCGGGCCAGCTCGATTAGGTGTACAATGAGGTATAGTCGTGCATCTAGTTGCGGCCATCCACCATTCGTCTGTCAGGAGGGTCAATGATGTCTGACATCGAGCAGCTTTCTGCCGCCCATCAACAATGGGAACAGCACTGTCTCTGGCCGGCTCTCAAGCGCGCCCCTGAACGCACTGGCCCGTTCATGACCACCAGCAGCGCGCCGATCGAACGGCTCTATACCCCGCTCGATCTGGCCCGCGATGGCATGACTCCTACCGAGCATTTTCTGCGCAATGTCAGCTACCCCGGCCAGTACCCCTTCACCCGCGGCATTCACCCCACCGGCTACCGCGGCAAATTGTGGACGATGCGCATGTTTGCCGGGTTCGGTAGTGCCGAAGAGACCAATGCCCGCTTTAAGTTTTTGCTCGAACAAGGTCAGACTGGGTTATCGATCGCGTTTGATATGCCCACCCTGTACGGGCGCGATACCGATCACCCGCTGGTCGAGGGCGAATTCGGCAAGTGCGGCGTGGCGGTCTCGTCGCTGGCCGATATGGAGATTCTGCTCGATGGGTTGCCGCTCGATCAGGTCAGTACCTCGATGACGATCAATTCGCCGGCGGCGATGATTTGGGCGATGTATCTGGTGGTGGCCGAGAAGCGCGGCATTCCGTGGAACCAGTTGCGCGGCACGATCCAGAACGACATTCTCAAAGAGTACATTGCCCAGAACGAGTATATCTTCCCGCCTGAGCCGAGCATGCGCTTGGTGGTTGATACCATCGAGTTCGCTGCCCGCCATGTGCCGCAGTGGAACCCGATCAGCGTCAGCGGCTATCACATTCGCGAGGCCGGCAGCACCGCCGTGCAAGAGCTGGCCTTTACGCTGGCCGATGGCTTTGCCTACGTCGAAGCGGCGCTCGAGCGCGGGCTCGACATCGATGAATTCGCGCCGCGGATCAGCTTCTTCTTTAACGCCCACAACGACTTCTTCGAGGAGATTGCGAAATACCGGGCGGCGCGCCGGATCTGGGCGCGGGCGATGCGCGAACGCTACGGCGCCAAGAACGAGCGGTCGTGGTGGCTGCGCTTCCACACCCAAACCGCTGGTTGTTCGCTCACCGCGCAGCAACCCGAAATCAACATCGTGCGCACCGCGATTCAGGCGCTGGCGGCGGTGCTCGGCGGAACCCAGAGCTTGCATACCAATTCGATGGACGAGGCGCTGGCGTTGCCGTCGGAAAAGGCGGTCACGATTGCGCTGCGCACGCAGCAGATTATCGCGTACGAGAGCGGAGTCGCCAATACCGTTGATCCGCTCGGCGGCAGCTATTTTGTCGAGGCGCTGACCGACCGGATGGAGCGCGAGGCGCAGGCGATCTTCGACGCGATCAATGCTCAAGGCGGGGTGATTGCCGCCATCCGCAACGGCTACTTCCACCGCGAGATCGCCGATGCTGCCTATCGCTACCAGCAAGAGACCGACTGCGGCGAGCGGATTATCGTTGGCGTCAACGCCTTCCAAGCCGACGAGCCGCTCGAGATTCCGATCTTGCAAATGGATCCCGAAGGCGAAAAGCGGCACCTCGAACGGCTCAACCGCGTCCGCCGCGAGCGTGATCAGGAGCTAGTCTCCCGTCGGCTGGCTGAACTCCGCGCCGCCGCGCAGGGCAACGAGAACATGATGCCAGCCATCCTCAATTGTGTGCGTGCTTACTGCACGTTGGGCGAGATGTGCGATGTGCTGCGCGAGGTGTTTGGCGTCTACCAGCAAGATACCGTGATCGTGTAAGCCAGTGATGACGGGTTAGCCCGTGTATGGAGTGCGGCAGTCGCACTGCCGCACTCCATGGTTCTCCACTCCCTCATGCCTCCCACACAAACGGGAATAGTATCAACGAGGCGGTGAACGTCACCACCACATAGGCCAGCAAAAAGCGGATCGGCCCAAACACCACATCAATCGCGACATTCTCAAGCGTTTGCGCAGTGCCTTGAATCGCGACGATCAAGGGCGCTACCAGCAACGGGAAGGCCAGTACCGCGAAGAGCGCGCCCTTGAAGCTCGCGCGAGCAATGATCGCGGCAATGATGGTAGTGGCCGAAGTGAGGGCCAACCCGCCGGCGACCAGCATCGCGCTAAACGCGAGCGGGCTGCCAACCTTCACCCGCAGCAAGACGATGAAGAGCAGCGTAGTGACGGCGCTCAGCGCCATCACCAGCGTCAGGTTGAAACAAAACTTGCCCAGAAACACCGCCGTAGGCGCTGCCGACAAGCGCAAGGCCGCCATCGTCCGCGCCTCTTCTTCGTAGACAAAGCTGCGCGAGAGGCCGTTGAGGGCAGCGAACAGCAGCGCAATCCACAGTAGGGCCGACTGAATCAGCAACGCCTCTTCGGTGCGGCGCAAACCGAGGAAGCCGACTCCAAGGCTGACCGCAGTGGCGGCGCTGATCGCAAAGAGTAGCAGGGTATTGATGGCATAGCGTGTACGTAGTTCGCAGGCGATGTCTTTACGAAAAATCGCCCAAGCGGCGCGGAGCGTCGCGCTGATCCCGCGCGGCGGCGGCGCAGGGATGTCGATCAGAGAGGATTCTTGTTCGATCACGGTTATGTCTCTATCGGGGCGTGGCATGCGTCACCCTTACGAGCCCCCTAGTTGCAGGACAAGGTCAGCATAGCGCAGCTCACGCGGGTCGTTGGTCGCGATCACCGTGAGACCACGCCGGCGCTGCTCAGCGATAATCTGATCAACCACCGCTGCCCCCCACTCGTCGAGCGTCACCGTCGGCTCATCGAGCAAGAGCGCTGGCGGGCGATGGAGCAGAGCGAAGGCGTAGCGTAGACGCTGGGTCATGCCTGACGAATACGCCGCCAACCGGTCATCGCCGCGCTTACCCAAACCCACCTGCGCGAGCAGATCGTACAGCGCAGCATCAGAAATAGCCAATCCGCGCACACGGGCAAAAAAGCGCAGATTCTCGATCCCGCTCAATTCACGGTACAGCGCCAAATCAGGCGCAACCCAACCGATCAAATGGCGCGCGTCACGCGGATCAAACCGGTTGCCGCCGGCCTCGTAATAGGCGGTGCCAGCCGTCGACGCTTGCAAACCGGCCAATATTCGCAACAAGGTACTTTTGCCGCTGCCGTTGGGGCCGCTGACCAACAACACCTCACCCCGGTGGAGGGTAAAGCTAATATCGCGCACAATCGTGCGCGCGCCATACCCAGCGCTCAGTTGCGAAACGTGAAGCTGCATACGGTATCCGGTCGTGCCGTGTGGCTGCTCTGCCCGCGCCGCATGCAGATTATACCAATTCTTGGCCGGTTGCTGTGTGTGGTGGGGGGCGTCCCGCGCTCCCGCTGTCATTGCGAGCCGCCGGAGGCGGCGAAGCAATCCCCCGCTCACGTGGGCTGATCCCGCTCATCGGTTGCTTCCACCAAAGGAGGAGATTGCTTCGGTCGGGCGGCCCCCGCTCGGCGCGGGCCGCCGCTCCCTCGCAATGACAGAAGGGCGGCGCCCCCTCGCAATGACAAAGGGGCGCCGCCCCCGCGCACTAATATAAAGGTGAGCTACATCCTTCCCGGCGGCACGGCAGAACGTGGCGGTGGCGGCGCGGGTCGTGGCGGTGGCGGCGCGGGTCGTGGCGGTGGCGGCGCTTCGCTGCCGTCAATGGGGGTGCTGCATTCAGGCGCTGGCGGCGCCGGTGGTTCGGTTCGGGGTGGCACGGCAGTGGCGGCTGGCTTCGGGTCTGGTTTGGGCGTGGTAGGGATTAGATCAGACTGCTGCAAGAACTCCAGCAAAATCTCGTGGAAGTGGTCGGCTTCGTCCACAAACGGGAAGTGGCGGCTATTCTCCATGCGCACCACTTGCGCCATCGGCACGTGGGTAAAGAGCTGGAGTTGGTTGGGGTTGACAATATCGTCGCGCGCGCCATGCACTACTAGCGCCGGTACGCGCAGCTTTTCGAGCATCGGGGTCAAATCGGTGCGCCACATCGAATGGATCGCGCCGCGAATGGTGTTGGCGGTGGATTTGGTGCTGTCTTCGAGCACTTCGTCCACTTCGGGGTCGAGTGAGTCGCTGAAGAAGAAGCGGAAGAGGGAGCGTCGCAGCCATGGCCGGCGGGCGAAGAATTCGGCGAAGAAGGGGCGGTCAACCAGCTTCAACATCCACGAGAGCGAGTTGCCGTTGATCGGCGCTCCCACCGTGACCACGCGGGTGACGCGCTCAGGGTGTTCGATCGCCGTCTTCATCGCGACCATACCGCCCATCGAGTGTCCAACTAGCGCTGCCCGCTCGATTCCCATTGCATCGAGGAAACGGATGACCTGATTGGAATAGCCTTGGATGGTCGGCATCTCTTGGGTGCGCGACTCGCCGAAACCCCAAAAGTCAAACGAGTAGGTGCGGAAATGGCGCGAAACAACCTCCATCGAGGTGTACCAATAGCGCCAACTGCCGAGCCAGCCATGCAGGAAGACGACTGGCCTCCCGCGTCCGAACACTTCGTAATGCACCCGCTGATTGTCGATGACGATGATGCTCATGCTGGCCTCGCCGTTGAGGAAGAATTCACTGCGCGGGCGCGCAACTGGGCAACGCTGGTTTCGCGTTCGTGCAGCGACCGGCGCAGGCGCCATTGCAAGGTGGCAATATCTTCCGAGATGCTGCGCAAGTGCGCCATCTCTTGCTCGAGCTCTTCCAATAACGTGCGCGCTTGCAAGCCAGCGGAAACCGCGGTGCGTTCGGTTGAAAGGTGGGCGATGCGCTCTTGAATGGCTGCCAGTAGGCTGAGCAGGTTGGCCCACGCTTCGTTGTCGTTGACTTCGTGCTGGCGTTGCTGCTGACCACGCGCTTCAATCCAGCGTTGAATTTGCTGTTGCAGCGCCGTGATCCGCTCTTCCAACTGGTGCATCGCCGTCATATCTATCTCGCCGCTGGCCCGTTGCGGCGGGGTTGCTATGAGTTGGGTGAGCTGTTGTTGCAAATTGGTCATCGCCGCGCTGAGTTGTGATTGTCGTTGCATCACGGCTTCTTGCTCGTTGAGCATATCGAGCAGCATGAGTCGCAGTTGTGACGCTTCTTGCTCGCTCCGCGCCGCCTGTTGTTGCAACAGATGCGGCACATACCAGAGTAGAATGAAGAGTAGCGTGATGATGGCAATACCGAGCGCGACAAAGAGCGCAGTCATAGCAATCCTCCTGATCTCCACTCGTAGTATACCTTTATCTGGCAATCGCGAGATAGATCAGCGGATGACATCTGGATTACGCGCCCACACCACTCGATCGCGTCCGGCCAGATCGCGCTGGATCCCAACGTCAGCCTGCGGTAGTGCTTGATGGAGTAAGTGTACCACAGCCGTCGCCTGCCATGCGCCAATCTCTAATAGGATAGCCCCATCCGATTTGAGGTACGCAGGTGCAGCAGCGATTAACCGGCGGTAGCAGTCTAGTCCGTCCGCCCCGCCATCGAGGGCGAGGTGCGGTTCGTAGCGGTAGACGCCTTCTTCGATCTCGTTGAGAATCGTGTAAGGGGGATTGCTAACGATCAGATCGACCGGGCCGGGCAGCGGCTCCAGCAGATCACCTTCGAGCAGGGTGATGCGATCGTGCAGGCGGTAGCGGTAGCGCGCAACATTAGCTGCGGCCACCTCCAGCGCGCCGGCGCTCAGATCGACCCCATAGATGATCGCATGCGGCAGATGTATCGCCAGCGCAATCGCGATGGCGCCGCTGCCGACGCCAATATCGGCGATGGTGATCGGTGCATTGCCGTAGCGCCGTGCTTCGACCAGCGCCAGCTCAACCAGCACTTCCGTTTCGGGGCGGGGAATGAGGACGCGCTGGTCAACCAGCAGGTCAAGGCCAAAGAATTCGCGATGGCCAATCAGATAGGCGACCGGTTCGCGGGCGACGCGGCGGGCAACTAACGCGGCAAACGTCGCCTGCTGTTCAGGCGTCAGCAGGTAGTCGCGCTCGGCGACTACTTTTGCCCGCGACCAGCCTAACGTATGACCAAGGAGCAGCTCGGCATCGAGGCGGGCCGTCGCGCTGACGGCCCGCAACTGTTCGCTCGCAAGGCGTAAAGCGTGTTGGATCGTGACTATATCGCTCAATCTAATCGCCGTTCGCTAAAATCACGCCCATCGAATGACAGCAAGCGGCGTTTCTCGTCGATCACCGTCTCGAGAAGGACGGGGCGCGTCCAAATTTTGAACAGGTTGCGCATCGTCTCGCGGGCGTAATCGATCTTGAGATCAACGCCTTCGTGGCGGTGGCGTAAGTACAGCTCGCCGCGATTGCCATAGTTGCCGTCTTCGACGAGGATCACCGGCTGGCCGAAGTTGGTGAGCCGGAAGAGCAGCTTCTCTTTGACCTCTTTGAACTCGCGGGAAGCGATTTCGTAGAGGTCAGTATCCCGATTATAGCGGAAGGTGAAGAGCTTATGTTCCATCACGAATTCCGGCGTGAGGAATTCGTCAATGAAGGTGACATCGTTGTAGAGCCGGCGTACCTCGAAGATCTTTTGGCGGCCAAGGCCGAGCTGCCTATCCCACGAGCGTTTGAGCCGGATATCGTCGCACTCTTCGTACTCTTTGCCGAATTTGCCCTTGTTCCAGCGATCTTCGATGTCACGTAGCAATTCCAAGCCTAATTTGTACGGATTCAGCCTGCCGCCGCCGGTAGCCACCACCCCTGAGTGGAGATCAGCGAACGAGACGATCTCAGCCGCCGACGCGACGCGCTGGGTCATGATGGTGCTGTGCCAGTAGCTGTTGTGGTTGATGAAGCCTTGCGCAGCGTAGCGGTGCGTTTCCGTGACCGAGATGTCGTAGACATCGGCGACGCCGTGCTCGATGGCGACGACCTCATCGGCCCATGCCGTTGGCGCAGCAGGGGTGGTGAAGGCGCGTTCCAGCGCAGCAGTATCGGCAATGTGCAGGATCACACCTTCGCGCCGCGCCATCACGCCAAGGTTCAGCAACAGCAACTGCACGGTTGTCGCCTGCGCGTGATCGGCGCACGTAAGCTGCATCCCGGCGCCATTCGTTTGGCTGGCGCCGGCGCAGAAGGCGCGCAGGAAGGCGACCACGTGCGGGCGCGGCGAGCGGCAGATCGCGGCCAGCGCGTGCTGGTCGGGGCGAGCGACGCACTGCGCGCCGCGCTGGGCGGCCAATGTCTCATCAACCACGGTCGCTGGCGCGCGCCGGTAGCCGTGGCGACGGGCAGGATCGGCAGCGGCGGACGTCATTGCCGGTACGGGCGCCATTACCGCAACCCGCTTGAGCGCCGGACGGCGACGGAGGGTGGCCGGCGCAGTGGCCCACAGCTCGGTACCGCCGGCGATGCGCACCTGATCGCCGATGCGTAGCGCATCTAGCCGCCGCCACTCGCCATTGGCGAGCAGAATGCGGTGGTTATGCGAACCAGAGAGCGTCAAGCCGGCACGTGTGCGGATGGTGACTGTCGGGTAGGCGGCAAAGACATTCCAGTCGTAGACCGTCTGCGCGCGCTCGCCATCGCTAACGCGGGCGCGGCGGCGCTGGGTCACTACTTCGCGCATCGGGATCAGGCCGCGGTCAGTGATGATCAAACTCTCTCCGGTCAGACATGCCCAACCCTCATTGAGAATCTTGGTCATGCCTTGCGGCGCGAAGTAATACGATTCATCGCGGATAATTTCCAGCACCGTATGTTGCCAGCTCTCAAGCGGGGCAAAATTCATCAGGAACAGCAGCACATCGCGCTGCGGATTCTCTGGGAAGCGGCGCTGGCGGGCGCGCTCCTCTTCGAGTTTGCGCCGCTGCTTTTCCAGAAACTCTGGCGGGTTAATGTAATCGCGCATATACTCGCGCTCGACCGGCAAGCCCTCGACCACCGGCGGCTCCTCGTCGTTGACGATCGGACGCGGAGTGACAGCTTCGGGACGGCGGATGTAGGGCGCATGGTAGTCGATCAGATTTTCCAGCGACAGACAGATGTCAATAAACTCTTCCACCTGATCGTAGCCGATGCGGTCGATGATGCGCTGGATGCGGGCGGCGTGGTTTGCCATGGTATCGAGCATTTTACGGTTGGTATGGGCAAACCACATATTGTTCTTGAAGAAATCGACGTGCCCAGTCACGTGGGCCATCACCATCTTCTGGGTCACATCTTCGTTGCCTTCGAGCAGATAGGCATAGGCCGGATTATTGTTAATCACCATCTCGTAGATGGTGCTGCCGGCCCAGATATGGCCCTTCAGCAACTGATCGTACTCCATGCCGAAGCGCCAATGCGGATAGCGCGTCGGGAAACCGCCGAACGCCGCCGTCTCATAGAGCGTGCGGTAATCGAGCACTTCGTAAATGATGGGAAAGAAATCGAGGCCGTATTCACGGGCAATCTGCTCGATCTCTTGGCGCGCCTGTTCGAGATGAGCGGGAAGGCGGGTACTCTTCATACGCACACCAAAGGAATAGAGCGATCAGCGACCTTTGCCGAGGAAGGCGCGGATCGCGTCGTAGATATCGTCACGATCGGCAATTTCAGCAATCACCACCCGGTCGTCGCCGCGCAGATACTCTTCGAGGTCGTGGGCGAAGCGACCTGAACCGTAGAGCGAACGCACCTGACCGTAGCAGAACAAATTCACCTTGGGCAACAGCTCGCGTTTGAGCAGCTCAACGCACTCGCGGGTATCGCCGCCGCCCCAGTTGTCGCCATCGGAAAAATGGAACGGATAGATATTCCATTCAGTGGCCGGGTAACGCTCGTCGATCAAGCGATTGCAGAGCTTGTACGCCGACGAAATCTTGGTGCCGCCGCCTTCGCGAATGTGGTAGAAGGTCTGCTGATCGACCTCTTTAGCGGCGGCATCATGCACGATATAGCGAATCTCGATCGATTTATACTGCGAGCGCAGCCACGTCTCGATCCAGAACGCCGTCATACGCACCAGCTCTTTTTGCTCGGCCCCCATCGATCCCGACACGTCCATCATATAGATAATGACGGCGTTGCTTTCGGGCATGAGGGTCTCTTTCCACGAGCGATAGCGCATATCCTCGGGAATGGGCACCACGACCGGATCGTCGAGGTCATACTCGCCGGCGGCGATCTGGCGGCGGAGCGCCTCGCGGTAGGTGCGCTTAAAGTGGCGCAGCGAGTTAGGGCCGGTGCGGCGAATGCCGCTGTACTTATCCTTCTCGCTGATCAGATTCTTCTTGCCTTTCGGCTGAATATTGGGCAATTGCAGCTCTTCGCCGAGAATCTGGGCCAGCTCCTCGATGGTGATATCAACCTCGAGGATATGCTGGCCGGGTTCGGCGCCAGCCTGCCCGGTGCCTTGCTGACCATCACCTTGCGCGATCGGATCGCCGACGTCGCCATCACCCTGCCCGACGCCGCCACCCTGTTTCGCGCCATAGCGGAATTGCGGGATGTCGATCTGCGGGATGGGAATGCTGACGTAGCGTTTGCCCTGCCGCCCGATCAACTCTCCCTGTGACATATACTTGCGCAGGTCTTTCTTAATCCGGCCGCGCACAATCTCGCGAAAGCGGCTCAGGTCGCGTTCAGCACGTTTCATTGACATCGACATAGACGGCACCCTGCGATGAGTTGAGAACACCGTATGCTACGCGGCAACGATAGGGCGCTGCTAGGAACAAGGCGTGCCTTGCCCCTAGCAGCGTGGCATGGGTTGCCCTTAACGGCGCGCATCGCCGCGGGCGAAGATCGAGGCCACGTAGTTGAGCACATCGGTCGCCGACTGCTCGTTGTAGCCGAAGTCGCGGATCAGGCGCGCCTTAACCACATCAATCTTCTCTTGGGTGTCTTTATCGATCACCCGCGAGACGAGCGAGGTGAGCTTGATGCTATCCTTCTGATCCTCGAACAGCTTCAGCTCCAGCGCCTTATGCAGTCGCTCGTTGGTGCGGTAATCGAAGGTCTTGCCCTCGATCGCCAGTGCGCCGATGTAGTTCATAATCTCGCGGCGGAAGTCATCCTTGCGCGACTCGGGAATATCGATCTTCTCCTCGATGCTGCGCATGAGGCGCTCATCGGGTTCTTCGTACTGGCCGGTGTAGCGATTGCGCACTTTCTCGCGCTGGGTGTAGGCTTTGATGTTATCGATGTAGTTGGCGCACAGGCGCTTAATCGCCTCTTCATCAGCCGAGATGGCGCGTTGCACTTCGTTCTTCACAATCTCGGTATATTCCTCGCGCACGACGGCCAGCAGGTCGCGGTAGCGTTTGCGCTGCTCTTCGTCGGTGATCAGGGCATGGTTCTTGAGGCCGCTTTCAAGCTCGTTCAGCACCATGAAGGGGTTGATATAACCCTCTTCCTGATTGCTGACTAGCGCATTCGAGATCTTGTCTTGGATGTAGCGCGGCGAAATACCCTCCATACCTTCGCGCACCGCCTCTTTGCGCAGCTCCTTGATATTGTCTTCGGTGAAGCCGGGCAACGTCTTACCGTTGTACAGCTTCAGCTTCTGCAACAGGGTCAGATTCGGCTTCTTCGGCTCTTCGAGGCGGGTCAGCACGGCCCACATCGCCGCCATCTCAAGGGTATGGGGCGCAATATGGACGCGCACCTTCTTCTTGTTGAAGTCGCGCTCGTAGATCCGCACCTCGTCGCGCAAGCGGGTGACGTAGGGAATATCGATGCGCACCGTGCGGTCTTTCAGCGCCTCCATAAACTCGTTATTCTCGAGGCGGCGGTATTCCGGCTCGTTGGTGTGGCCGATGATCACCTCGTCGATGTCGGTTTGCGCAAACTTCTTCGACTTGATACGATGCTCTTGCGACGCGCCGAGCAAGTCGTAGAGGAAGGCGACATCGAGCTTGAGCATCTCGACAAACTCGATGATGCCGCGGTTGGCGATATTAAACTCGCCGTCGAAGTTGAAGGCACGCGGATCGGAGTCGGAGCCGTAGATCGCGATCTTGCGATAGTTAATATCACCGGTCAGCTCGGTGCTATCCTGATTCTTCTCGTCTTTGGGCTGGAAGGTACCGATCCCGACCCGATCCTGCTCGCTGAAGACCAGCCGGCGGATGCGCACATGGTTCATAACCTTGAGCCAATCGCCATTATAACGCTGCATCAGCTCGCGGAAGTGGAAGCGGCAGACCGGGCAGAGGTCGCCTTCAATCCGGATCTGGCGATCAGGGTCAAGGTTCTCGTTCAGCCGCTCGATAAAGCTGGCGCGCAGGTCGCGCGGGATCAGGTGCAGCGGCTCTTCGTGCATCGGGCACTTTTCCCATTCCGACTCCGGCACTTGGCGCCAATCGAAGGTGTCGTGGTGCTCGATCACGCCGGGGTACCAGTCGTAGGTGTATAATGCGCCGTCTTCGGTGCGTGAATAGTGTTCGAGGCCACGTTTCAGCCGGCGCACGATGGTTGATTTCGACGAACCGACCGGGCCGTGCAAGAGCAACACGCGCTTTTCGGTGCCGTAACCGCGGGCGGCCCCTTTGAAGAAGTTGACCAGCCGCATGAGCGGGATCTCAAGCCCGAAGACGGCATCATCGCCGTCAAATGACTCATCGGAGAAGAACTTGTAGCGGATGAGGCGCTTCTTGGCGTCGATAAATTCCTCGGTGCCATACGACATAATCATGTCGTAGACCCGTTGAAAGGCGTTGCGGGCGACTTGCGGCTTGCGGGCGACAATGTCGAGATACTCGGCAAAGGTGCCGCGCCAGTTGAGCTGTTGAAAGTGGCGGCGATCCTGCTGCTCGCCTATCATCTTCATCAGCTCGAAACCGGATAGGGTCATGTTCATACGTCCTCCTGCTGAGGGATGTCCCCGCCGGCGTTCCGGCGGAGCGTTTGATGGGTCGCGGACAGCCATCATCTGCGTGGTGATGCACGGCCACAACCGGGATGCCAACGTGCAGGGTGCGAACTGGCAGTAATGCGGCGGTGATGCCGCGTGCCAGTGAGCTCGCGCGCCGTATGTGACAGCTTTGCGTGCTCTGGGAAGCGGAACGAGGAATCTTTACAGGTGAAGGTATTATAGCAAGGTGTCAATCGCCCGTCAAGGACTTTATGTCGTGTTGATCATTTGTTCAAGGAGGTGTGTCAATGACGAATGTTGATATTGCGATTTTCGTGGCGCTGGGATTATTTGCGATGCTGGGCCTGTATTGGGGGTTGATCCGGCAGGTGCTGGCAGTGGTGGGGGGCGTGGTCGGGTTTATGCTGGCTGGCCAATATGGGACGAAGGTGGCGGTGTGGCTGGGTTCGTTCATCACCGATCCGAATCTGGCGCAGGCGTTAGGCTTTATTGCGGTGTTGTTGCTGGTTAGCAGCACTGCCAGCCTGATCGCGTCGCTGTTGCATTCGATGGCCGGTTTGATGTTTCTTGGCTGGCTCGACCATCTGTTGGGCGCGTTGTTGGGTTTGGTGCAGGGCGTGATCGCGGTGACGGCGGTGCTGATTGTGCTGGTGGTGTTTCCGGTTGAACCATGGAGCGGGTGGTTGCAGAGTTCGCTCTTGGCCGGCTGGATGCTGCGGCTGGGGGAGCCGCTGACGCTGTTGCTGCCGGATCTGTTTGCGGCGGCGGTGCGCACCTTCAACGAGTTTGGCGTCTTGCCGTAACGGCGAGGCGCAGAAGGGGCGATGTAGAGCCGGACGGCTGTCCGGCTCCGCAAAGAGATGTTGTGTACATAGCGTGAAGCGAGCGATGCGACATGCTTATCAGGCTGCTGATGCGGTAGTTACGTATGCTCGCGTCTGCATCGCTTTGTATCGACGCCTCTGCGTCATTGCGCTAGCCCGGCGTACAACGCCTCGTAGCGTGGCAACAGGCGATCGGCGGCGAAGCGCTCGCAGGCGGCGGCGCGGGCAGCGGCGCCGAGCCGCCGGCGGGTGGCGGGGTCGTTGAGCAGGCGAACGATCCACTCTCCCATTGCCGGCAAGGTCGGGGCGAGGATGCCGGTTTCGCCGTGGGTGACAATATCAGGCGTGCCGCCGGTCGGCATCGCCACAATTGGGGCTCCCAGCGCCGCCGCTTCGATCAATGCGCGCGCCAGCGGTTCGCCCCAGTTCGAGGGAAAGAGCAGCAGATCGCAACGCGCCGTGAGCCGGAGCAGTTCGTCGTGCTCAACCCATGCCAGCACCCGTCCGGGTAGACCGCTGGCCTTCAGCGCTGCCTCAATTGCTGGCCGTAGCGCGCCATCGCCGGCGATCAGCAGGGTCAGCGGCGGTAACTCGGCCCGGCGAGTGTCTAGCGCCGTAATCAGCTCGATCAGCAACCCTGCGCCTTTGTTCGCTTCCAACTTGCCGGCAAACAGTAACAGCGCTCCCTCCCACGTGATCTGCGGCGCGGCGGCGGCGATCGCATCGCTGGCGGCGATGTCAACCATGTTGGGTAGCACGTGGATGCGGGCCGGATCAACGATGCCGGCTAGCCGGCGGGCGATGTACTGGCTCGGTGCGATCACTGCGTCAGCCTTGCCGAGCAGGGCGGCGCGAGCGGCGACGTGCGATCGCAGATAGGGGATGGCCGGTAAGGCCAGCGTGCCGCGTAGCGGGCCGAGGCGGGCAACCAGATCGGTGACCAGCGCCGGCCACGAGCCACCCGGATGCGGAATGCGGTTGCCGTGCAACCCGGTAGCGAAGTAGTCCCATGGCCAATGATCGCGCACCGTTACCACCACCGGCGCCTTGAGCGCGGTGCAGGCGAGGACGGCGGCGGCGGCGGCTTGGGTATGCTGGGCATGGATCACATCAACCCCGCCGAGCTCGTGACCAGCGGCGATGATGGCGTGCGCCAGCCGTGGCCAGAACCGTTCGTGGCGAAAGTAGTTTTGCACAAAGGGCAGCGCAGGCGCGTAGTATGGGACGCGCCGTACAGGCAGGCCATCAACCCGATCGACCAACGGTCGCCGGCATGGGTGGCGGCAGGGTACGATGATCTGCACCTGATGGCCGCGGGCATGCAAGCCGGTAGCAAGGGCATACGTGCTCCAAGCCGCGCCGCCGCGCCCGTCGGGCGGGAAGACATCGGATGGGATGAGAATGCGCATCATCGTCAACGTTTGTGCACCATACTACGAGCGGCTGCCTTCTGCACACGCCGGGCGTCGCTTCGCCGTGCGGCGCCGCTTGTTCCGCATCGGATCAGTGCCTCTCGCAATGGCAACGGGGCGCGGCGGGCCAGCGGCTTGCGCTCTGTGGCACGAGCAATGTGCGGCGGACTAGCGGCCCGCGCTCTCCAGCAGTGCATGGCTCGTCGCGGACAATAAAGCTCATCAAGGGTACGTGCGCAACCCTGCTCCACCTAGCCTGCCTGCTTGCTCAACTTCTCAACCGCGACGGCGAGATCGGAAAACGTTCGTTGCAGATCGATCAACTGCTCTTGCTGAGCGCGCACAAAGCGGATAAACGGCGCGTTGCGCTCGCGAATCTGCAAGATGGTGCGCTCGCTCTCGCGCTCGATCTGTTGGCGCAGATCGGCGCGCAACTGGTTCCGCACCTCGTCAATCTTCTTGCGGATGGTCTCTTTGGCTTGGCGACGTTTGGCCGGCAAGATCGCCAACCCCAGTCCGGCGACGGTCAGCGCCGCCAGAATGCCGGTCATATCGAGCAAAACGGTATGGAAGAGGGCGACGAGGGTGGCGCCCAACCCCAACGCACCCACGCCGGTGATGGCGGTAGCCGCGACCGATGACTGCACTTCGGATGCCAATTGGTGGGCTTCAGCCTGCCGGTTATAGCCAGCCATCGCCGTCTGCGCCGCTTGGCCGATGCTCTCAAGCAAAGCTTGCCGGTTGTAAGCGAAACTGCCGCCGACGCTGCCGAGCATCCGTTCGCGATGGGCCAGCGCGCGTTGTTGGATAAACTCATCAACACTCTGTTGCAAGCGCAGATTCTTTTCCATCAACCAGTCGATCAGTTTTTGCACACGCTGGTCGAGTTGTTGGTACGAATCGCCGATCACCTCTTGCTCGAACGCGGCGCGCAGCCGGTTGCCGTCAATGAGTTCGCGGATGCGGCTGAGCCGGATCGTCTCATCGCAAAACCGCTCGCCGCGCTCTTGGATCGTGGTCAGCACGCGATCAATCTCGGTGAGATGATATTCGGCATCTTGTTTCAACTCATCGCCAAACAGGGCCAGTTGGCGGTCGATCTGGTCGATGGCCTGAATATCGTCGCGCAGGGTGGCGAGGCGCGTTTCGGTGGCATCGAGATACTTGGTCGAAATCCGGCGAGCCACACCAAGCGGCGAGAGCACCTTGAGGCGGAAGCGGGTCTCTTCGTCGAGCGTATCGACCACGAAATGTTCGATAGCCGCCATCCCGCTGTCTTGCCATTGTTCGGTAGCGGTGCCGCCGGCCTGTTGGCGGGCTTGGAGGGCGCGGCGAGCCGAGACCATAAACAATTCGGGAGATTGTTCGAGCACCCGGTTGACATGCTCGCGGACAAACTGGGCCACTTGGTCTTGTTCGGCGGGGGTGAGGATGTCGGCTTTGTTGATCGCCACGACCACCTTCTTCCCCCATTCTTTGATCAACTCAAGAAACGTGCGTTCGCTCTCGGTAAACGGGCGATCCGCCGAGGTGAGAAAGAGAACGAGATCGGCGCGCGGAATATACTCGCGGGTCAACCGCTCGTGCTGGCGGATGACGGCATTGGTGCCGGGGGTGTCAACCACGGTCAATTGGCGGAGCATCTCGGCGGGATAATGGTGCAGACGCAGACCGGGTTCGATCAGTTCGTCGAACGGCTCATCACCATACTTGAGCAACGTAATCGCATCGGTGGTAGGGGTAACGCCTTCGGGCAGCACCTGCGCGCCGAGCAGCGCGTTAAGAAAGGTCGATTTGCCGGAATTAAACTCGCCGGCGACCACAATCAGGAACAGCTCGCGCAAGCTGGCGCGGCTGCCGGCGAGCGCATTGCGGTCAGCAGTCTCAACATCGGAGCCGAACCGGTCGAGCGCCACCTCGATCCGTTGCAAGAGCGCATCGAGCTCATTCAGCAGCGCATCTTGCTGTTCGGTCGTCAAGCGGCGGCGGCGAAAGAGACCGAAGGGCAGAGTAATCACGTTGCTCCTCGCAAGAGTATTCAACAGGCGCGCATTAGATGCCGAGGTTGCGGGCCACGACCGCCAGCGCCGCCAGCGCCAAAGCCAGCCCGATCACGCCATAGAGCAAGCCGGGCGCAAGGTTAGCGCGATCCCAGAGCGCATTGCGGCGTGGCGGGCCACTGGTCTCAATCCGGCGGCCACGCCAATAGGTCACGCGGGTGGATGGCCGCCCGCCGGGCAATGAAATGCCAAGCGTCTGCGCCGCCTGATAGAGCAGCCAGCCGGCGGGCAAAGCTAACGCCAACGCAGTGAACGGCCACGGCAGGCTGCGAGTATTGGCAAGCACAATGATGATAGCAAACAACGCGAGCCAGCGCCAATCGAAGCGGAGGGCAGGCATACGCTTCTCCTTTCCCGATATGGCGCATGATAACACATGTAGCGGTGCATCCGCGAAGAGCGTTGTGGCTGGGGGTTACACGACCTGATGCAGCGCCTGTGAAACTAACGGCGCAAGCTCGCGCAGCTCAATGGGTTTGGCTGCGTACAGCTCAACACCGAGCGCTTGCATCCGCGCGCGTAGACCGGGGGTGTCGTAGGCAGTGAGCGCGAGGATTGGCAGGTAGGGCCGATAGGTGCGCACTGCCCGGATCAAGGCGGCAGCCGCGCCGTATGGGCTAGGATCGACAATCAGCAGGTCAACGTTGCCGTTGGCGCATGCTAGCCATGCTTCGTTGGCGTTGGTTGTCGCTTGCACAATCACCTCATCGCCAAGCAATGCCTGCAAGCCACGCTGGGTGACGAGTGCTGCGGTTGGATCGTCGTCGTATATCTGAATGCGATAAGCAGCCATGGTACCAGCTTCCAGATTATGGAGGGTATTGGTGGTAGCAGAAGGCCATGCTCTGACTTTAATGCTACTCGGTTGCCGCGCGATCGGCGAGACCTGAGGCAACAACGTGTAGTAGTGAAGCGATAACAAAGGCGACTGCCACTTTGTGATATTTTTCTTTAATCCAGATCATCGGAATTGTCTTGCGGGTTCGGATCGACCATTGCTGCTGAGGCAATCCGGTGGGGTGATTGGCCGGTGCCACGGTACGTTGGCATACGGCAGTCAGATTGCCGCACGCCAACAGTGCCTGCCCGGTCAGCTTGCTGTGACCGGCGGTTCCAACGGCAACAAAATAGTAAAGGTCGTCCCCACGCCGGGCTGGCTGTCAACCGTGATGCGACCGCCGTGTTGGGTGACGATATGGGCGCTGATTGCGAGGCCAAGACCGGTGCCGTGCGGTTTGGTAGTGTAGAACGGCTCGAACAGATGGGGAATGTGTTCGGGGGCAATACCCACGCCGGTATCGGTAATCGAGATGGCGAGCGTGGCGGGTGTGCCGGCACGGGCAGCAATCAGCTCGCTGCTGACGGTCAATTCGCCGCCGTTCGGCATTGCATCACAAGCGTTCAAGATCACGTTGAGGAATACTTGGCGCAATTGATCGGCATGGGCCACAATCGGCGGCAGGTCATTGGCTAAGCGTGTGCGCACGGTGACGTGATTATGGCGGAGGTGGGTCGTCACCAATTCGAGCGTCTCGCGCAACAGAGCATTGATATTGGCGCTAGTCAACTCACCGCGTGAGGGGCGGTAGAAATCGCGCATGCGGGTGATGATGCGGGCAATCCGGCCCAACTCTTGCTGGGCAATGGCGAGAAAGGTGCGTTGCGGCGCATCGGGAGGCAGGTCTTGTTCCACCAGATACAGACTATTCCGCGCAGCATAGAGCGGATTGTTAATCTCGTGGGCGACCGAGGCAGACAGTTCGCCGACAGCGGCGAGCTTGGCGCTCTGCAACAGTTGGGCTTGGGCGGCGCTGAGACGGGCTTCGGCTTCGGCGCGCAGCGATTGGGTATGCACCAGATCGCGCTGCAAGGCGGCGGCCCGTTGGCGCTGTTGCACCTCGTCGATCGCGATCACCGTCAGATCGGCCAAGGCCTGCACGAAGGGCAGATCGCGCGGGTGATACAGATGTGAGAGCTGCTCGCCACAGATGACGAGCGCGCCGAGCCGCTGTTGCTCGATGCGCAATGGCGCTAGCAAAACGCTTTGCGGCCAAAGGCAATCCTCGATCGATAGCGGATGGGCAGTATTCTGTTGGTGGATGATATATTCTAGCTCTGGCCCGCTCAGCAAGAGCGCGCGTGGCGCTTTGGCCGCCATCTCGGCTAAAATCGAGAATGCCGGCGCTGGCGCATGTTCAGGCGCAGAGGCGCGTAATCGTAAACGACCTTCTTGCTCATTCTCCATCAAGTAGATATGGGCGGTCGCGGTGCCCGGAAAGAGCTCGACGGCCTGCTGAACGACGAGCTTAATGATGGCATCAATGTCGTGGCTAATCAATAGCGCCGCCGACACTGATAACAAGGCTGCTAGTCGCCGGTCAAGGTCGCGGACGTAGCGTGCGTGCAACTCCGCTTCTCGTTCCAACGCGGCAATCCGGCTCTGCGCTGCCTGCAAGTCTCGCTCCAACTTGGCAATGTATGCGACCGCATCATCGCGCTCGATCATACCTGTCCGCTCCCCTCTAGGGAATGCTCTTCCGCCTACCGTTGACCATGCTACCAGCTCATGCTATGATAAGCCAATAATAATCCCAACTATAGTCGCAATCGGGACGGAGCGCAAATTCCTATGACGAACCAGCCCCGGGTGTTGGTAGTTGATGATGAGCAGAATATCCGCTTGACTCTGAATGCCTTGCTCAGCCGGGCCGGTTATTCAGTGACCACGGCGGCCTCCGGCGAAGAGGCGGTGGCGTTGTTTGAGCGGGAACCGTTTGATCTCATGCTGGTCGATTTGCAGATGCCCGGCATGAAGGGAATGGAAGTGGTGACCAAAGTGCGCGAAGCCGGTCATGATGCGATTATTATTGTCTTGACCGGACACGGCTCGCTTGATTCGGCCATCGAAGGCATCCGGTTCGGAATTTTCGATTATCTCTTGAAGACCAGCGATCCCAATCAAATTTTGGCGCGCGTGGCTGCTGGTCTCGAAGAGCGAGCTGCCCGTCGCCGCCAGAGCGATCTGCTTGATACGATCGGCGCGGCGGTACAGGAGCTGACCGGCGGCAAGGTGGCGGTTACGGCGCCGCCAGTGGCGCCGGCGCAGCCGGCAGCAACCCCGCCGCCTCCGCCACAGCCGGCGCAAGCCGAACCGGCTGGGCGCACGCTGACCATTGGCCCGCTGACGCTCGATACGTGGCACCAGACGGCGACGCTCAACGGGCGTTCACTCAACCTGACGCCGACCGAGTTTCGCCTGTTGCTCTGTCTTGCCGAGCACGCCGGGCAGATGCTGTCGTACACCCAGTTGGTGCGCTGCGCGCAGGGTTACGATACGACCGATCTCGAGGCGGGTGAGCTGATTAAGCCGCATATTCACCATCTGCGCCAGAAGATCGAACCCGAACCGAGCGCGCCGCGCTATTTGTTGAATGTGCGCGGCAAGGGGTATATTTTGCAGATTTAAGCGTGCTCCATCACTAAGAGCCAACGAGTGGCTTCCTTCGCGACAGCTAAGGTGAGCGCCATTGCATTGCAACGGCACTCGCGGTTAGGAAAGCAGTATGGCCGATGAGTGGCTCTATTTCAATGGCGTGAATGCGAGCCGCGGCGAGTACGCCCACGAGCCGCTTGCAATCGCCGAGTTGGCTCGCTTGATCCTCGGTGAACGGCCATCGCCCGATCAGATCGACCCCGACCCTGAACAGCGCGCCGCATTGCGCGAACGGCATCTGGCCGATGCGAGTGGCGCGTTTCGCGTGAAAGAAGGGGTTGATCCCACCGATCTGGCCGAAGCCGGTTGGGGAGTGATCTTTCCGGCTACGGTTGATGCGGCGCCGCTGCGTGAGGCGCTTAGCGAGTTGTTGCAGTGGCGGCAGGCGCAAGCCGGCCCGCGCTACCGCGAGTGTTTCGGCCCGCAAGGCTATCGGCCCGGCGAAAGCAAGGCGGCGTTTTTACGCCGGCAGGGTGCGGCGACCAGCGGGCCGGTCGATCCGGATCGGTTTCCCTATTATCTGTTGTTGGTCGGTTCGCCTGAAGAGATTCACTTCCGTTTTCAGTACCAACTCGATGTGCAGTATGCGGTTGGGCGCATCTACTTTGATACGCTTGAGGAATACGCTGCCTATGCTCGCAGCGTTGTGCAGGCCGAACGCGACGGGGTGACGTTGCCGCGGCGCGTGGTGTTCGCCGGGGTGCAGAACCCCGACGATATGGCAACCAGCCGCAGTTTGCACGGGTTGGTGCAACCGCTGGCTGCTGCATTGGCCAACCACCCGCAACGCGGCAATTGGTCGTTTGCGACCATTACCGGCGCCGAGGCCACCAAAGACCGGCTGCTCCACCTGTTGCACGCCGAACCGCCTGCCTTGCTCTTCACTGCCAGCCACGGCGTCGAGTTTGAAGCGGTTGATCCGCGCCAGTTGCCGCATCAAGGCGCGATCTTGTGCGCCGATTGGCCCGGCCCGCAGGCATGGCGCAACCGCGCGATCCCGCCGCGGTTTTACCTCGCCGGTGAAGACATCGCCAGCGATGCCTCGTTGCGCGGCGCGTTTGTGTTCCAGTTTGCCTGTTTTGGGGCCGGTTGCCCGCGCGACGACGATTTTCCCCATCTGCGCGGTGTTCGCTCGGCCATTGCGCCGCATGCGTTTGTGGCTGGCTTGCCCCGCCGCTTGCTCGGTTTGCCGCGCGGCGGCGCGCTGGCCTTCATCGGCCATGTCGAACGAGCGTGGACATTCTCGTTTAGCGATGCGCGCGGCGGCAAGCAGATCGAGACGTTTAGCAGCGCCTTGCGCCGGTTGCTCTTTGCCGGGACGCCGGTCGGCTATGCGCTGGAGTTTTTCAACGAACGGTATGCCGAATTGGCGACCGTGCTGACCGAAGAGGTTGAGAATGCACGCTGGGGCCAATCCCCCGATCCGGTTGAGTTGGCGACGCGCTGGACTGAACATAACGATGCGCGGAGTTATATCATTGTTGGCGATCCAGCAGCGCGGCTGTGCCCGCAGGCGACAGCTGCGCCGGTAGCCGAGGCGCCGCGTTTGGCGAGTACGCCGGTTGGGGCCGAGCCACCGCCGGCAGCGCCGGTCACGCCACCGCCGGCAGCGCCGGTCACGCCGGTGGTACAGGTAGCAGTGCCGGTACCTGCCGGCAGCCTGCCGCCGGAGACGCCGGTCATTCCGGTGGCGCTACCCGATGCGGCGGCCAGTTTTGGCTTATTCGGCAACAAACCGGCGGAAGCTGTGCAGAAGCTGACTGAGTCGTTGCAGCAATTCGGCGAGCGGTTGGCGGCGACGTTGCAGCAGGTAATTACCAATGCCGCCCATCTGGAGGTTGAGACCTACGTCGCTGAAGCACCGGAGACGATCAACTACCGGCAAGGCGATTTCCGCGGTGCGACGCTCCGCGCTGTCACCCGGATGAGCCTTGACGGCGATACGCAGGTGCTGGTGCCGCTGAGTGATGAGGGGGTTGATGAGCGCTTGTGGGCCATCCACGTAAGTATGGTACAACAGGCGCAAGCCAACCGGGCCGAGATGGTGAAGGCTATTGCCGCAGCGGCGGCAGGTCTGTTGAGTGCATTGCAAGGCAAATGAACACGGTGTTTACCGTTATCGAGCCGTTGCCGGCGGCCATCGCACCGCCGGGGCCGTGGCAAGCGCAGGCCGTTGGCAGCTCGTTTTCACTTGGCGAACAACCCGATGTGATTTGGCAGGCGCGTTTGCCGGACGATCCGGCGGCGGCGCAGGCGGCCTTGCGCGCGGCGCTGGCCCAGCTTGGTGCACACGAAGCGGCGCTGGCGACGATCGAGCTCCGTTTGCAGCGGGTGGTGAGCGGGGCCGTCAGTTTTAGTTTGGCGCTGCCACCTGCCGAACAAGCCTTGCTGAACGGGTTGTGGGCAGTGCAGCCGGAGGAGGCGAGTTTTGGCTTGAGCGATACGCTGCAAGCGCAGTGTCAGGCGGCGCAAGAGCAGATTGCGGCCCTGAGCGCGCAGACCCGTGAGGCGCTCGGCGGGTACGCGACGGTCGAAACGGTGCAGGGTGGGCGATTGATCGGGCGCACCCGGATCAACTGGCACGGCGATGCCCGTTCGCTGCTGATAGCCGGGATCGACTCCACCCAAGCGGAGCTCCACCACCAAACGCTGGCGCTAGCCCTCCGCTCGCGCGCCGGACTGTTGCGCTTGTTCGGGTTGGTCGGGCGTGGCGCCGCGATCGTCGCCACTATGGTTACATCACCGGCTGGCGTAATTATGGCGCTGCCGGCAGTCTGGCGATTTGTGCAAGAAGTATTGGCCGAAGTGCCCCAACCGATGGTATGATGCCTATAGAGACGCTGCCTCACAACGTCTCGCTACTCCCGCGCCGAATAAGGAGCATCGTGATGGCCAGCGAACTAGAAAATTCGATCCGCAGCGCCGCGGCAAAAGTGGCCGCTTACGTGGCCGATGCGGCTGTGATGGAGGTCACGACGTCGTATGTCGTGGTTGGGCCGGTAGCCAGTGCTGAAACACCGCGCCCGGCGGCCAAGACCATCATCCGGCTCGATGGCGATTGCGAAGCGACCGTGCCGATGCGGGAAGGGCCGGGTGGCATGTTGGAGGTAGACAGCGGACTGTTCGAGATTCATCAGGCCAATGTCGCCACTGCAACGGAATATCGGGCGCGCGTGTTGGGTGCGTTGATTGGTCTGCTGCAACGGCGGTGAAGCGATGGGAGTGGGGAATGAAAAACGAACCCGCGCGTTCTGCCACCGTGATCGCTAATCGCTAGATGTGCAGAGGGTTGGTTGGCGCCATCTCGCTATGCAGGATGACATTCATTTCGTTAGTAACGGAATCACCAACATGAATGACCACACCTTCATCCCGCCGCGGCTGGCCGAGATCGCGGCTGATTTCGGCGCAGCCAGCCGTGAAGAGAAGCTAGAACTGTTGCTGGAGTTTTCTGATCAATTGCCGCCGTTGCCGCCCGAATTGCGCGATCACCGCGGTATGGAACAGGTGCATGAGTGCATGTCGCCGGTGTTTGTGATCGCGCAGCGCGATGACGATCAGATCGTCTACCATATTGATGTGCCGCCGGAAGCGCCGACGATCCGTGGCTTCGCCGCCATCTTGCGCGAGGGGATGAACGGCTTAACCCCCGCGCAGGCGCTAGCGGTATCGAGCGACTTTATTCAGCAGATGGGGTTGCATCAGGTGCTGAGCCCGCAGCGCTTGAACGGGATTGGTGCGCTGCTGGTCTATATGAAGCGGCAGGCCTTGCGCCTGCTTGAGCAAGCGCCGGCGGAGACAGCTTAGAGGTGGGCATTGCGCAGGGTTGGGGCAATGAGGTTGAAGACCACCGCCGGTCGGTGACCATTGGCAATGCCAAGCCGGTAAAGCAAGGCGTGGCGGTAGAATAGGTTTTAGACGCGAGCGTTGCGCAGTGCTTGGGCAATCGTATTAAAGACCACCGCTGGGCGGCGACCATCGGCAATGCCGAGCCGGTAGAGCAATGCGCGGCGGTAGACGTGCGGCGAGCCATGCACGAGCCGGCAGCGCCGCCGGCGCCCTTGGCAGGCGGGGGTAGCAGTCGTCGGTTCAGAACCAAACAGCCGGATAATCATTTGAGGTCTCCACCATTTGTGCTATTGCTCACAATCTTACTATAGAGGTTATGACGCGCTTCGTCAAGTTGGGAAATAATGGCATTTCCTTTACAAACACTGTGATCATGCTGAACAGCGAATAAGGATGCCACGGATTCCGCTGGGCGGGCACAAACGACACATCCTTAGTTGTGCCATGTCCCTCTGCGCCCTCTGTGGGGCAGTATACGTCCACTTATTACCCAAGCGAAACAAGGAGGTTTCATGCCGGCAATGCTCATTAACGGTCAATGGCAGGCAGCAGCGCAAGGCGAGGTCTTTCCGGTGCATAACCCGGCCACCGAAGAGGTGATCGAGTACGTGCCGCGGGCGACGGCTGCTGATGCCGAACAGGCGATGATTGCCGCCGAACGGGCGTTTCGTGAGTGGCGGCGTGCGACGGCGCACGATAAAGCCCATGCGTTGCACGAGATTGCCCACAAGATGCGGGCGCATGCCGAAGAGCTGGCGACGCTATTGACGCTGGAGGGTGGCAAGCCGCTGGTCGAAAACCGCGATGAGATTGGCTGGTGCGCGGCCTGTTTTGACTACTACGCCGAGTTGCAGCGTAACACGCGCGGGCGGGTGATTCCGTCGGTTGAGCCGACCCAACTGGCGATGGTGTTGAAAGAGCCGTATGGGGTAGTGGCGGCGATTGTGCCGTGGAACTACCCATTGCTGCTGATGTCGTGGAAGGTGGCGCCGGCGCTGGCTGCCGGCAATACCGTCGTGCTCAAGCCAAGCGAGATGACGCCGCTGGCGACGTTGCGCTTCGCCGAATTGTGCTGCGATCACCTGCCTCCCGGCGTGCTCAACATTCTGACCGGTTTTGGTGATGTGGGCCGTGAGTTGGTGGTCAGCCCGCGCACCCAGATGATCGCATTCACCGGAAGCTTTGCCACCGGGCGCGAGATTGCCCGGCTGGCCGCCGAGCGGGTCAAGAAGACACACCTCGAATTGGGCGGCAAAGATGCGTTTATCGTTGCCGAAGACGCTAATCTCGACGTGGCAGTGCCCGGCGTGGCATGGGCGGCGCTGCTCAATGCCGGCCAAGTCTGCACCAGCACCGAACGGGTCTACGTGCATGAGTCGATTGCCCGCCCCTTCACCGAGCGGTTGGTGGAGTTTGTACGCTCACTGCGGTTAGGGCCGGGGATGGATCCCGATACCGACATTGGCCCGCTGGTCGGCGAGAAATACCGCGCCAAGGTTGAGGATCACGTTGAAGAGGCGCGAGCGCGCGGTGCGACCATCCTGACCGGCGGGAGACGGCCGCCGCAATTCAGCCGTGGCTTCTTCTACGAACCGACCGTGCTGACCAACGTTGATCACAGCTTCCGCATTATGCGCGAAGAAACCTTCGGCCCGACGATCCCGATCATGACCTACCGCACCTTCGACGAGGCGATCGAGCTGGTCAATGATTGCGATTACGGGTTAGGGGCCAACCTCTACACCAACGACCCACGCAAGGTCAAGCAGTACTACGAAGAGGTGAAGGCCGGCACCTGCTGGGTCAACGATCCCCTGACCGATAACGACGCCGGGCCGTTTGGCGGGATGAAGTTCAGCGGCGGCGCGCGCGAGTTGGGTGAAGAGGGGTTAGAAGAATTTCTCGAAACCAAGCACGTCCATTGGGATTTCACCATGGTGCGCAAGCCGTGGTGGTATCCGTATGGCCGCCAATCATCGTAAATCGCCAACCATACCCGTAGAGCCGCACGGCCGTGCGGTTCCAAACAATACCATGTCAGCGTATGGGGCAGGCCGGCGGCCCGGCCATACGGTTCGCCCCATACGGTTCTAGCAGGGTATGAAGGTCGCACGGGCGTGCGGCTCCAAACATACCGCGTCAGCGCAGCAGGATGGCCGGCAGCATGGCTGCGTGCTTCGCCCCACAATCATGCCAGCGTTGAGGGGTGGACAGAACATATGATCGAGTGTGGCCGTTGATCGCTGTGCAATGCCTCAAAGCTTAGCTCTGCTCCCCTCTCCCGCGCCAATGGGAGAGGCTGGGGGTGAGGGTGAAATAGCGTATCTCAGAGCCATTAACTGTGTCTATGCTCATGTATTCTGTCTGCCCTTGAACATATCAGCGCAGGACATGAGCGCCGTACAAACGTGCGGCGCTCATGGTTGATTCGCCACCAGCCATCGCTGTGCATATAATACAAACAAGCTAATTTTGTACCAGAAAGGCATTGTCCAAACCGTATGGATGTCTACCCCACCCCACACAATATTGCCCTGATCGATGTTTGCCATCTTGGCCGTCCACATGTGATCGGTACTTTCCTTCTGCTCGGTGATGAGCCGGCGCTGGTTGATCCGGGGCCGGCCAGCACCTTGCCGGCGCTGAAAGCTGGGCTTGATGCGCAGGGTCTCACGGTAGCCGATTTGCGGGCCGTGGTGTTGTCGCACATTCACCTCGATCATGCCGGGGCGACCGGGTTGCTGGCGGCAGAGAATCCGCATCTGGTGGTGCATGTGCATGCACGTGGCGCGCCGCATCTCATTGATCCGTCGCGCTTGCTCGACAGCGCCGGCCTACTGTACCGCGATCAGATGAAGGTGTTGTGGGGCGATGTACGGCCAGTTGCGCCGGAACGCATTCGGGTCTATACCGGCGGTGAGACGTTGCGGCTCAATGGCCATACCTTGCGCGCATTTGACGCTCCCGGCCATGCTAAGCACCATCTGGTCTGGTTTGATGAGTCAAACGGGGTGGCGTTTGTGGGTGACAATACTGGGGTTCGCTTGCCCGGCGTGCGCATGACCCGTCCGGCAACGCCACCACCCGATGTTGATCTAGAAGCATGGGGACGCACCCACGATCTGATCGAGCAGTTGCACCCGCAATGGCTGTGTCTGACCCATTTCGGTGCGTATGACGATGTCGCGTTTCATTTAGTCGATGCCCGCTTGCGGTTGCGGCAGTGGGCCGAGATTGTGCGGCAGAGTCTGCTGGCCGGCCACGATGAAGCGACCGGCGTCGCCGCGCTTGAGGCTGCGCTGGCCAGCGAAGCGGCCACCCTCTCACCGGCTGAGCAGTTGGCGATTGTTCAACAGACTGGCCCGCTTAACCTGAGTTGGCGCGGCTTGGCGCGTTATTGGCAGAAACTGGGGGGATTAGGGGCGAGGTAAGTAGAATGGGACACGGATTGGTACGGTTCGGACAACCGTGCCAATCCGTTTGATCCGTGTTCATCCGTGTCCCATTTCCACATTCTCCCTACAACGTTACTTCACCGCGCAAGAAGCGCAGGGCCGTTTCGGCCAAGATCGCCGTGCCTACCGGCAGCGCGCGCTCGTCAATGTCGAAGATGGGGGTGTGGTGAGCGCGCATGATACCGTCATCAATGGCTGCACCGAGCATCAGCATCGCGCCGGGAGCCTTCTTGGTCATATAGGCGAAATCCTCGGCTCCCATACCGGTGCGCGAACGGTCAATGGCGTCGGGGCCAAGAAATTCGCCGGCCACATTGCTCATCCATTCCGCCACTCGTTCATCATTCCAGCCGGCGGGGTAGCCACGGGTAATCTTGACCTCAGCGCTGCCGCCGAAGGCTTCGGCCACGGCGAAGGCCCGTTCGACCTCGCGAGCGAGTTTGGCCCGCACCTCTTCGCTAAAACTGCGCAACGTGCCTTGGACAAAGATCTCGCTGGGGATGACGTTGGAGGCATGGCCGCCGCGCACCGTACCCACACTCAAGATCGCCGGTTCCATCGGATTGATCAGGCGGGCGCGGATGCCGAAGAGCGCATTGAGCACATGCGACAGCATAAAGACCGGGTCGGTGCCGAGATGCGGGTAGGCGCCGTGGCCGCCGGTGCCGCGAATGTAGCCCTTGAAATCATCCACCGCCGCCGATGTCCACCCGCCGCGGATCGTGACCTGCCCTAGCGGCAGCGTTGAATCGACGTGGAGAGCAATCACCGCATCAACCCCATCGAGCGCACCCTCTTCGACCATACGCAGGCCGCCGCTCTTGGCCTCGTCGTCCCACCCTTCTTCGGAAGGCTGAAAGAGGAAGCGCACCTTCCCGCGCAGATTCTCGGCGGCGAACCGCTCGCGCAAGAGGTGGGCGGTGCCGAGCAACATCGCGGTATGGGCATCGTGGCCGCAGGCATGCATCACACCGTGGTTGGTGGAGGCATATTCGACCTGATTCTCTTCGAGGATAGGCAACGCATCCATATCGGCCCGGATCGCGATCACTGGCCCGTCGCCATCGCCAAGCTCACCGACCACGCCAGTCTTGGCCACGCCGGTGGTCACCTTAATGCCGCCGATCTCGTGCAAGGTGTCGGCAACGAGCGCCGCAGTGCGGTGCTCTTGAAAACCGAGTTCGGGGTGAGCGTGAATATTGCGGCGAAGGCGGACAATTTCATCAGCCAGCGCGCGCGCGCGTTCCAGCATCATAATTCTCTCCTATGTTTATTCCTCAACACGAGCGATACTCATTTATCCTCCAGATACAGGCAAGCGCGGTAACAATGTGCGTCACCGCCGGTCGTCTAAACAACGGTCACACAATGCGTTGCGATCGAAGACGAGCTTTTTCTTGCCGGCCTAGTGCGTACAAGATACCGTCTTGCAGGGACGCCATGGTGCGGATATGGCTCAGATCTAACCCCAAGCCGACGATGGTTTGGGCGACTTCAGGTCTGATACCGGTGAGCAACACTTCTGCGCCAAGCAAACGCACCGCCTGTGCCGAGCGCAGGAGGGTATTGGCGACTTGGGTGTCGACCACCGGCACACCGGTGACATCGAGAATGACAATATGGGCGCCGGTCGTGTTCACCCCTTCAAGCAATGTCTCAATGATTTGCTGAGCGCGCATGCTGTCGATGCTGCCGATCAACGGCATCGCAATCACCCCCTGACTGATTGGCACGATCGGCGTGCTCAATTCGCGTAGCGCAGCTTGCTGGGCCGCAATGATACGCTCGTTCAGCGCTTGCCGCTCTTCGGCGGCCTGCCGTTCGGCGGTGACATCAGTAATAAATCCTTCAATCGCAATGATATTGCCATCTTCATCGAATACGCCTGCCCCGCGTTCCCACAACCAACGGATGCTGCCATTGGCGTGGCGAATGCGGTACGTGATTTCGAATTGGCGATGTTGCGCTAATGCTGCATGCACACTTTCCCTTATTGCCTCTGCATCCTCGGACAAAATGAGATCACCAAAGGAAAGTCGGGGCATTTGACCTTCTGCAGGCAGAAAATCGCTCGCTGGATAGCCAGTAATATCAAGCGTGCCTTCACTCATGAACTCTGTCGTCCACTTGGCGTCGTTGCGCACACGATAGGCAATGCCGGGCAAATTACGGATCAAGCTATCGAGCCGGCGCTGGCTTTCGTGTAATGCCTCTTCGGCGCGGATCTGATCGGTAATATCTTCGGTTTGTGATATCCAACCGGCGACCCGGCCATCAGGATGGTGGAGGACGGCGTTGTACCACTGGCAGATGATGATCCGACCATCTTTGGTGATATTGACATTCCGGCTATTAGCGGCTTGCCCGCTCAGCAGGGCATGCACAATCGCTTCCACATGCTCGCGGGCAATGTTGGGTACGAGCAATTCAATCGCGTTTTTGCCAATCGCCTCGGCGGCGCTCCAGCCAAAAATGCGCTCGGCAGCCGGGTTCCAGTGCGTGATAATACCATACTCGTTGGCTTCGATCATCGCTAACGGCGAGGTGAGAAAGCTCTGCTCAAGGCGCTGGTTGAGCATGTGTTCACGCCGTAGTAATGCTTCCTCTTCAGCGATCAAAATTTGCTGGGCGGATGCAATAATATCAGCAATGGGCCCGGCAGCGGCAGGTTGATCGCTCAGTAGTTTGGTTGCTTGGCGGCGGGTGGCGTCGAGCCGCTGAAAACCGGCTGCAATCGAGCCTTCACTTCGAATCACGGCGAGCAGATGCGAGGGGTCATTCGTGCTGAGCGCGTCAGCCAATGCAACAAGAAGGGGGCGATCAGACGAAGGCGCGTTGGTACACCAAGCGCGCAGCGCGTCGGCTATGGCAAGATGGGCAGCGATCATGCCTGCGGTTCCTAATACCCACAGAGGAGAGGAAGGCTATTTTTGCTAATTATAGCACATTGCGGCTAATAGATGATTGAGCAAGTACTGCCTGAAACATTGCGAGTTGATGGCAAATCGAGACAATTGGAACCAGGGTGGCAATGAAATCCAACCCGGTTGGTTCGGCTTGATGAGCGCAGAATAGGTAACGTTACAGGCTGCCGTAAATGATCTCGTGCGGCAGTTTGGCTACCGCACGCGATGAACACAAGCTCTTGTTACCAGAGGGCCGGTTACTCAGCTTTGCGGTGCGCGAACCAGACCCCAGCGGCAATGAGGATCAGCATAGCCAAGCCAATCACGATCGGCAGTGGTGGCGGGCTAGGCGGTTGGGTTGGTGGCGGTGCTTGGTGTTGCGCATCGGGCGGCGGGCCAGCGTTGCCACCTGCTCCCGGCGCAATACCGTCTGCGCCGACTCCCTGCGCGGGTTGTTGCATCACCGTCGTTTCCTTTTCGTCCGTAGGCTCGCTCGCTAGGATTCCAGCCGTTGCTTCAGGGGCCTGCTCGTTGCGTTCATTCATCGCGGCGGCTGCCGCGAGCGCCGCAGCCGTTTCGGTTGGCTCGATCCTTGCAGCACTCATCGCAGCCGGTGTCATTTCCGGATCCATCATCACCTGCGGTTGGCCGGCAGTCGAGGCGCCACTGGTGAGGCGCAGCACTTGCCAACCAATCAGCATCACCAATGCCAGCACGGCTAACCCGCTGAGCGGTTGCAACCAGCTTGGCAAGGCAAACCGGTGTGGGCGCATGCCGGCCATGTCTGGGGTGAGTGTAAATGATCGGGGTGGCGTGACCCATGGTTGTTCACGCAAGAGGTCGCGGGTTGCGCGTAGTTCAGCTAGTTCGCGGTGCAGCTGCGGCTCGCTCGCCAGACGTTGCTCAAGCGCAGTGCGGTCGGCGGGGGCTAATTCGTTGTCTATGTAGGCCGAGAGCAATTCGAGATCGCGCTCTGGCAGTTCTGATTGGGGAGCTGGCGACGTTGTCATCGATTTCTCACTCGGCTATCAGCCGGGTATCATTTTGATTTATCTGACTCATCATCTAGACGGAATTTGGCCGGCAAGAGTTCCCCGGCGCGCAAAATATCGCGCAATCTGGCTCGCGCCCGGCTCAACCGCGATTTCACCGTACCCAATTGCACCCCGGTAATTTGCGCAATCTCCTCATAGGCTAAGCCCTGAATATCGCTCAGGATAATAACAATGCGCTGGTCTTCCGGGAGTTCGGCTAACCCTTGTTGGATAGCGGCGCTCAATTCTTGCCGTACCACCATATCATCGAGGCTCTCACCCGGATCGGGCACCTCGGTGCGGGTGTTGTCGTCGTCGTTATCCGTGCTGTCAAGCGAAACCGCTGGTCGTCGTTTGCGTGTGCGCAGGACATCGTAGCAGGCGTTCGTGGCAATTCGCAGCAGCCATGCTTTGAATACGCCGCCGCGAAAGTTGCGCACATTGCGAAAAGCGGCGATAAAAGCGTCTTGGGTGGCATCAGCGGCCGCATCGGCATCACCCAACATACGATAGCAAAGGTTGTAGACGCGCGTCTCGTACAGCCGCACAATCTGGTTAAATGCATTGAGGTCGCCCGCTTGCGCCGCGCTGATTAGGCGTTGTTCTTCGTTTGCCATGCAATCGCTCGTTTTCCGTGCTAGCCTGCGCTCTATTATACCGCCTCGACAGCGGTTGCAAAGTGCAATTGCGCGCGCTGGAAGAGCATATCTCCGGCGCGCCGGAGACTGATCAGGCGGAGACGCGGCGGATGCTGCGGGGTAAACCCAACGCCTTCGACCAAGCCGGGGCGGGGTGGCGCTGGCGGGGATGGATTGCCGACGATGATCGGGCTAAGGGTCAGAAAGACTTCATCAATAAGTTGGGTAAAGAGCAGGGTACCGTAGGTGCGCCCGCCGCCTTCGCTAAGGAGGGTGCGAATGCCGTAGCGTTGGCGAAGCGTAGCGAATGCAGCGGGTAGATCGATCTGGCCGTCAGCGCCAACCAGACACGTGAGCTGGGGGTGAGTGGCGAGCGCGCGCTCGGCGCCGGGCGCGGTGGTGATGAGAAAGAGTGATCGCGGCAAGGTCAGCGCAGTCGCTGCCGGCAACGCACCGGTTGCCGAGAGGATCACCAGCGCCGGTAGCGGAGGTCGCTCTTCGCTAGCGCGCAAGGCGGCAAAAGCCGGCCAATCAACCAATTCCCCCGCTTCCCAACGATGGCGGCGCGCAGCGCGCAAGGTGGTGGCGCCGACGAGGATCGCATCGGCGCGGGCGCGCACCAGTTCCATCAACCAGTGATCGTGACGGCTATTGCGGCTGATCGCATTGCCGCCATTCCATCCCGGCTGGTTGAACGCGATCCGGCCATCGTGCGAGATGACAAAGTTCGTCCACACGGCGGGACGGTACGCAGGAATCGCTGGCAGTCGCCAATCACCGCCGTAAATGGCGCGCAGCTCTGCCGGCAAACCGGGACCGTGATTGGGTTCCGCTTCAAACAAGAGGGTAAACGGGCTAATCATGCGAATGCGCTCAGGCTACCACTGCACCGAGCCGGCTTTGCCCGGCGAGTGTGCGATCACCCGGCGTCACCTGCGGTTCGATCACATCACGCTGGATGTAGAGATCAACTTGCCCGCCAAACCGGACACTGGCGATGCGGGTGCCGGCGGCAAGGGTTGCGCTTTGGGTTGTCTCGCACCGCAACCAGCGCCCTAGTGGCGCGGCAATAATGGAGAGCAACACCGGCCCCCAAACGGTCTCGATCCCGATGTAGAGGCGTTGGTTGCGTTCTGGGGCTTGCGGATCGCGCAACGGGCGGTAATCACCCCTTACCTGCTCAATGTACGCGACCCTCCCGGCGACCGGAGCGCGGCAGATCGGCACATCAAGCGGGCCGATCACCGTGGTAAGGCGGAGACAATCACTGTGGACGAAGCGATGTTCATAGACCTCGCGCACCCCTTGGATGCGGCCATCAGCAATCGCAAAGACGGTGCGCGATTCGTCGGGCGGGATGCGACGCGGATTGCGGAAGAGCGCCGCTGCCAAGGCCGTGAGCGCCAAGGTTGCCGGTGCTAGCCTTGGCCGTAATCCAAGCGCAAGACCGGTCAAGCCCAAACCGATGCCGACCACAGCCGTCGCTTCGGCATCAAGGCCGGGTAGGGAAGGTTGGCGCTGATTGGTCGTTGGCTCTGGCATACATCTACCCGCCGACTGATGAAAGTATAACTCACGATAATGTGATTCTAGCATGAAGGGTCATCCTGCGCAAATGCTTGTCAGTTGTGACTATAGTTGATATGATGCAAACTACGCTGACCACTTTCCATATTGACGCGGTGTGTCAGATTGATTACACTATGGAAATCATGACTGTTTACGGAATCTTTGTTTCGTGAAAGGAAGGCCCCATGGAGCGGACGGTTGGCGAGGTGATGCATGTTGGTGTGTTGACCTGCCGGCGCGAGACCCCGATCCAAGATGTCGCCCGTCAGATGTCGGAACAAGACATCAGCGCACTGGTGGTCGTTGATGATGAAGGGTATATGGTCGGCTTGGTCTCGCGCACCGATCTGGTGAATGCACGCCTGTATGAACAGTACTGGAAGCATTGGCGCGGCTTGACGGCCGGCCATATTATGATTACCGATGTGGTAGCAGTGACGCCCCAAGATACGCTGCAACATGCTAGTCGCCTGATGATGGAACGCCGGATCCATCGAGTGGTGGTCGTCGAACCGGGCGAAAAGGGCCTGCGTCCAATCGGTGTGCTGTCAGTGACGGACGTGGTGCGCGATATTGCCAAAGAGTAGCAGCGGGTTCCTGCATCGCTGCAACGAGCGTAAGGGTGGGTTTGCAACCCGCCCTTACGTGCTAGGATGCGGAGCGCGGGCGGCCTTTAGCAACGCGCTTTGGCGGGCCAGCGGCCCGTGCTCCGAGGGAAGGGGAGCGCCGGCGGCCTGCCCGCCGGTAGCGGTGTAGGGCGTCCGGCTTTGAAGGACCGGGCTAAGATTACGGCTCCCGCTTTGCGGGCAGATGGCCCTCACCCACCACCCCCCTTGCCCACCTGACGGCGGGCGAGGGGATCTGCCTTCCATTCGGGCACGGTATTGCTGGCGCTGAACGGAGCAGCGCCCCGCTCCCGCACGAGCGAGAGCGGGGCAGGGGGTGAGGGAGGATCCTCAACTCCTGTGGGGGAGGGGGTGGGGCAAAGCAGTGTCTTTAGCAACACACTTTGGCGGGCCAGCGGCCCGCGCTCCGTGGGCAAGGGGGTGTGGGCGGCTTGCCCGCCAGTCATGGCTCATCAGCAGCGTCAAACCTGCCGTTTAATGCAGATAATCCCTGATTTGCCCAACCCATAGGAGTGCGCCCTGCCCGTTCATTGCTATCAGCCACGCAGTTGCGGCAACCCGGCCCCACGCAGCGCGCGTCGCTAACCGGTCGAGGGCAATGCCTGCTGGTATGCACAGCGCCGGGTAGAGGAAGAGCATCCAGCGCAACCCTTGGTCGGCGATGAGGAGCAGGACAAGACCGCTGAGCGCGCCGCCCCACCACGCGCCGAGCAGCCAGCGCAGCGTGGTGGTCGTTGGTTGCTGGGTGCGCCAGATTATCCAAAGGCCGGCTAGATTGGCCAGCGCTAAACCTAGCGGCACCGGTAATCCGCGCCGTTGTGGCGGTTGCAAGCCGGTAAGGGCAAGGATGGTTTCGGTAATGATCTGCATTGGCGCTTGCCCGCCGCTCGCGCCTTGCCCGCCACGCCCACTGATCAGTTCGAGATACAGTGGTGTGGTGTACATCACGATCAAGGCCAACGCTATCCCACCGGCAGCGGCGATGAAGAGGCGGGCCGGTGTGACGATTGCCGCTGGCTGCCGCCATGCCAACAACCATGCCCAGCCGATCAGTAAGCCAAAGCCGAGCGTCACGCCGGAATGGGCCATCAAACCGGCGGCAATCGCGAGCGCCAATCCGCTCAGCTCCAGCCGGCGGCTGCTGTGTGCCGCTGCGCCAATGCTAAGCCCAAGCAACGCCGGCAAGATCAGGGCCTGCCCGCCTATGTTAGCCAGCTCGCCAATCGCTAATGCTTCGAGCGCTTGGGTGGCAAAGAGGTAGCAAGCGGCGCTCAAGAGTGCGGCCCGCTGCCCGAATCCGGCTTGCCGCACCCACCACCAGATTGCTAAGCAGAAGAGACTATCAAGAGCAGCGGCCACGATCGTCACTACTAGCCGGCGCGCGGCAAAATCGTTACCAAACATGAACTGGAAGGGGAGGGCTATGAGGTAAAAACCGGCTGGATACGGCGCTACGCCCCCGCCGGCTTCGGCGGGCAGACCGGCAGTGAGAAAGACGTGACCGAGACCAAACCGCAAGAGGTTATTCGCGTGAAAGCCGGTGTCACTGCTGATCGCATGCGGGTGGAGCAAACCGGCCAAGCGCACAATGAGAGCGAGCAGCGCCAGCCCAATCGCTTGCCGCCACGCCAATTGCTGCGGCCAGCGCAGCGCGAGGCCCACGTTAATAGCGGTTGCGCCAGTGCTTAGTGCCGCCAGAATTGGCATTAGCAGCGCAAAGGCTGGTCGGACCAGCGCAATCGCCGCGATCGCGGCGCCACCGCTGAGGCCGATCACCCCCAGCGCCCATCGTGGCGGAAGCGCCGCCATTTGGCTCCACAACCACGCCGCCGCGAGGGTCAGCCCAATCCAGCCGAGCTGGCCCCAATCCGGCGCGCGCCAGCCGCCGATCGTCTGGACGTGTGTACTGCGCAAGACAAAGCCTAACGCGCGCGGATCGCCGGCCGCTTGGAACGCATCGCTCCGCATAACCAGCCGTACCGTTCCGTCGGCTGGGACGAGCAGCGTATAGCGACGGCTCGGCGTTGCCGGCAGTTCAAATGCCACTGGGGGAGATGCGCCGGCGTGCCACGTGGTAGCAGTTGGCGCGCCGTCGGGCCGCCCGCCCTGCGCGCGTACCTTCATCAACCAGTATCCGCCGCCAAGGCCGGGCAAACTAATCACGCTCTCCGGTTGTGTCCAGCGGTAGGGATCGGCAGCGCCGGGTAATTCCCACCACGCTGCCACCGACGGTAGCGCCGGTTCAGCCGCATGCACCATCTGCAAAAACGGTGCATCGTCTTCCCGTCGGCGGGTGAGCGGATCGCCGCCAACAGCGAGGTGGACGCTGAGCGGGGTTTGGTACGCCAGACCGCAGCCAATCAGGACGAGCGCCAGCAGCAGGAGCGCAGGCCGCCAATCGTGGCGCAATCGCATTGCCAATGCCGTGCGCGGATCAGCTAAGGTGTGCGCCAGAGTCACGATTTACCGCTGCCCCACGTAATCACAATCACGCCAATCACAATGATGAGTGCGCCAACGAGGCGGATCATCGTGATTGGCTCATTCAGCAACACTCGTGAGGGGATCAGGATGATCACGTAATTGAGCGCCAATAGCGGGTACGCAAAGGAAAGGTCTACCCGCGAAATGACTCCCAGCCAAAAAATGGCTCCGCCAAAGACGAGGGTAAAGCCGAGAATAACGCGCCAGTCAGTGAATGTCGCCCACAGCACCCGCGGTTCGAGCGAGAAAGCGCCAACGTGAGTGGTGACGTGGTTAATGCCGATCTTGAGCAACACCTCACCCGTCACGGTGAGGGCGCTGGCCGTAATCAACAGAGCGAGAACCAGCAGCATAGTACGCACTTTGGTTGAGACAGCGAATAACGGTTTCATCATTATGGTCGCCGGCGGAGAACATACACGGCATAATCGCAAATTCCAGAGCGGAGGTGATAGTTGCGCGCGATATCAAAGCCATTGCCGAACATTGCCTGATAATCGGCGTCATGCCGGATATAGCCGCCGCGATCAAGCGCATGCATCAAGTGGCCGAGCGGGTTTTGGCCGGCTGGCGGTGGTGTATCTTCCATCACCAGCACTGTGGCCCCCGGTCGCATAACCCGGTAGACTTCGCGCATCACGGCGCGGGCAGTGGCATCGGGCAGATGGTGCAACACGCCGAGGATCAAGCCGGCGTCAAAGGTCTGATCGGTGAATGGCAGCGCATCGCCGCTGGCGGCAAGGTACGTTCCCGGCCGGCGTTGAACCGCAAAGCGGAGATAGGTGAGCGATGGGTCAATGCCGACATAGCGATGCGGTGGAAAGTCGGCTGCGAACTCGCCGGTGCCGCAGCCGAGATCGAGAAACCGGCGGTGGTCGCCGTGCCACGGACGTAGCTCGCGGGCAATGGCCAGATGTTCGCCAGTGAAGCCGGCTTCGACCAGCCAGCGCAGCCGGTTCCACAATTCAGGAGTGGCGCTTAAGCGATTGAGGACAGGATTAAGCATCATAGGTAACCAGTCTGCAATGAGGCGCCGGCAATAGAAGCCTTAGCAGGGTCATAGCCGGCAGAATGTTGATTTGGATACCACGATCATCACATTCGTGCGAGGGAGGAACCCCCACAGCAACCCTTGCCGCAGCCGGAGTGATGATACCGGTCGCAATGACGCGGCAGTGTTCATGATCACGTTAGACCCGCGCCAGTGCAACGATTGACAACCCAAACGGCCATTTCCCGCCACGCGCAATGTACGCCGCTTCAAGCATCATTGGCAAGCGTAACGCAGCATTGACCGGACGAGAAGGCAACTCCATCGCCGACTCAGTCTGCGGTTCCGGCAACACCCGCTCAAGCAGGCGCACCGCTGCCGAGATCGGGAAGAGCAACGTTAGCGCGTAGGTAAGCTGTTCGACGGTAAAGCCGTTTTCACGCAGCAACCGCGCGACTTCGCCAGCCGTGTACCGATGGCGGGTATGGACTTGGCGATCATGGCGCGATCGCAGCCATTGGTAGGCCGGCAACCGGATGAGCAGCCGGCCATCACGGCGCAAGACCCGCCGCACCTCGGCGAGCGCTTGCCGCTCGTCGATCACAGCGCGATGATACAACACATCGAACGATGTTACGAGATCAAAGCTGTGATTGGCAAATGGCAGTTGCAGCACCGACCCGCGCGCCAACCGGCCCGGAATGCGCCCACGCGCAAGCGTGAGCGCTTCGGTGGCGAGATCCAGCCCAACCACTGTGCCGTAGCGGCGCAAAAACAGCGCGTCGCCACCGGTGCCGCAGCCGGCGTCGAGGATGCGCAGATCGCGGCGTCCGCCAAACACACGGTCAAGCATAGCCGCATTGATGGCGCGCATGCCGCCGTACCACCAGTGTTGCAGCTCGACCGCTGCCATTGTTATGTACTCGTTCTTTTCCATAACCGGGGCGGACTATACCAGATAGCGGGCAAGCTGGCAAGTGGCGCTCGTCACTGCAACGGTAAGGATTTCCTTACCTGCTCGTTCTGTTGTCACGATGTGCTGCGATACCTGTCCAGCGCGTGCTACTATCGGTTGCGGTGAAGCTATCCTCTGCGATCGCGAGCGCAATCCCGATCGCGAAACGACGCACTGGTAACAACAGCCAGCTCTCCTCACTTAGTGCTGCACGGGTGCGTTACTCCAGCTCTAACCCCAACCCAACCGGTGAACGCAACTGCCCCAGCTCAGCACATTCGATCACGACTTCATCGCCGGCACGCAGCCATGGGCCATCATCGCCATGCAGATCAAGCAGACAACCGCCGGGGGCTATGCCACTGACGATCACCTCGCCGGGGTAGAGCATCGTATCACGGCTGGCGAATGCGATCAGCTCGGCGAACGACCATCGCATGAGCGCCGTATTGGTGCGAGTGATCTCACGCCCGTTCAGCCGCAGCCGCAACTCCAGTATCAGCCGGCCATCGTCATCGCGGTAGTATTCTAGCTCGTCAGGCGTTACCAGCCACGGGCCAAGCGAAGTGGCGCGATCGCGCGGGCGGAGTGATGCTGCCAACGGATCGCGAATCGTCCACGCATTGACCAACAAATAACCAGCGATGTACGCATCGGCATCTTCCGGCGCAATATCGCGCCCGGCCCGTCCGATCACGCATCCGAGCGCCATGCCGCAATCGAGCGGTTCGGTCATTGGCAGCTCGATCGGTTCGCCGGGGCCGAGGATGGTGGTATGGCTAGCGAAGCGAAACGCGGGCCAGTTGCGGTTGCCAACCCAATACCCAGCCGCTTGGCGCATCATCACAGTGCGGTCATCGGCGAGTGCATCAAACTCGCGCAACGAAACCGCCTGCGGCAAGGGGGCGACAAGGCGTACTTGGGTGGCCGGGATCACCAGCGCCGTATCGCCAATGGTCAATCCCTCGTGCCAATCGAACTCGCCGAGCGGCGCTTCGGACGGATCGGTGCCTCCCATGACATTGATTACCGCCTGTACGATAGCAGCGGCGGCAGCGATGGTGGCATCGGGGTGATCGCCCCGCAACAGCGAGAGCATATCCCACTGCGCTGTGGCGGCCTCTTCGCTGATCAATGCCGCCGCCGCTGCTAAATCGATGATCGCATCGCCGAGCAAGACGCCGGCTCGCGCTGTGGATCCAGCGGGCGGGATGAAGCTGACCAATCGCACTGCCATCTCCTTAACATCGATCTGAAACAGGTTCGGCCTGTTTGCCCGTGGCCCTGCCCTGTTCTGGTTCAAGGGCGGACAGAACGCATGAGTGCAGATACGGTTGATGGCGTTGCGATGCGCCGGTTCGCCTTCGCCCTCTGCCCCTCTCCCACTAGCGCGGGAGAGGGGCAGGGTAGAGCTACGCTTTGAGGCATTGCACCGCGATCAACGATGATCATCGACCAAATGTTCTTTCCACTCCTTAACTGTGCTGGCGAGGGCACGGGAAGTGTATCTCGGCTACGTTGGTTTTGTCCCCGCTGCAATCGTTGCCGAAAGGGTGAGGGATACATCAAGCAAACGTCGCTGCCAAACTCCTGCGCTTCCACCCTCACGCTTGATCATTGCACGAGTATAACGCGCCAAGTGTGTCAACGGTTGAAGCTAGCAATTGGCAACCACAAGAGCATGCGTTTGCTTGCCGGCGATTGCTGCGACGCATACGGTGGTTTCCTTATACGACTTGCAACCATGCCTGCCCATGTATCGAAGCAATGTCCACCGCTGGTCTGAGGGTTGCCAGGCTCAGCGCCCCAATGATAGCACCATATCGGCAGGACAGGAATTATTTCGTCGTGCTGCAATGACCGCGCGGCAGAGAACGAGCTAGAAATGCACACATCTACGCCCCGATTTGTTCACTTTTCCTCTAGGCAAGCGCTCTTGGATGTGGTAATATATTTCATATAAACAACACTTGTACATGGAAATCAAAAACACGTGGAGCACGATCATTATGGAGTACGAGCTGACCGAACAACGCGCCCTCAGTCGTCTAGATCAGTACATCTTGTTCTACTGGCTCATCTCGTTGGTTATAGGCATCCCCTTGTTGGGTGATTGGCTGAAGAGTTGGAATGTTCCTGCCACCTTGGCGAACCCGTGGTTCGTGGTGTTCTTGCTGGCGAGTTTTGCCTTTAGTCAAGTTTTGTATGTGTTGGTCGCGCGTCACGATGGCCGTCCATTCCTGTGGGGGCCGACTGTCATCTTTAGTATCGGCAATGGCGTGATCGAGACGTTTGCCTTTGCGATTGTGTATCGCATTGGTGCATGGATCGGCGACGGGATCGCGATGCAGTTCTGGCCAAATCTGGTGGAGCCGCTTGGGTTTGCAATTGGGTTTACGGCCTTCGTCATTTACGGCGGTGTGATTCATGGCATGTTTTGGCTGCAATACCTGCCGCCCCATCTCGACGATTCGCCGCAATCGATGCGCATCCGCAAGTTGCGCCCGCTGGCCGAGATGGCGCTGGTCTTGGGGTGGAGCCTCTGTTTTTATCTGTATCAAGATATCTGGACGGTGATCTTCATTCATATTTTGGTCGATCTTGGCTTGATGCTGCGTGTGCGCCCGCCGGTCTTCCTTGGCGCCAGCCGGCGGATAGCGTAAATCCACGTTGGTAGCTTATACCTTGTTCGATGGATAGAGTGCGGCAGTGCCACTGCCGCACGTCAGTTGGTTTGTTGCGTTCATTCCCCTCGGTTTTTGACCAGCCGCAAGCGCACCGTGGCGCCGAGCCAGATATCCTCGTCGTCAACTGGCGTTGGCGTGTGCGGACGTAACCGCCGCCGGACGGGGCCGCAAAAGACGCCGGAAGGGCTGGCGAGATCGACGATGTGGGCCTGTTCCGCGGTCAGGATGAGGTGCGCATGGCGCAGGGCAATATCTGCTCCCAAGACGATAATGTGGCAAGCCGGATCGCTGCCGGCTGTGAGCATACCGGTAGGGAGGGCGAGCGTGCGCTCGCCTTGTTCGTCGGTAATATGTGCTTGCCATGCGGCCACTGCCGGCGCTGGGGGCGGTAAGCTCGTCACACGGCGAGTACGCCGGACGAGCTGCGTGCTAAGCAGCACCGCTGCAACGGCGCTAAGCGCAAAGACGCCTTGCATCCACAGCGGCAGCGCCGACGATGCGACCACAAGCGCGGCGCTTTGGCCGCAGCCGTACACTATCGCTGACGCTGGCAATGCGCCGTCGAATTGCGCGCGCCAGCGCCCCGGCGCGAGAGCGGTGAGGGTTTGCGGGTGCTGCGGCGGCGCTGCTTCCGCCCACACGTGCAGATCGTGCGGATGAACGGGGCAACCGACTAGCAGCGCCCATGCTGTGGCCGAGATCTGCTCGATGCCGAGAATGAGGCGAGGCGGGGCAGCGGATGGAGTTGGGGGTATGACGTGAGCGGCTGTCAATACTGGCCAAACGATGATCAGCATGAGCAGAGCCAAGAGCGGGGTTCGGCGGCGCATAATAATCTCCTCGCACAGCAATCCTCTCATCATGGAAACCGCGCGAGGAGGGCAAAAGTTGCGCGCTTGACAAAAAATTCGGAAAAATGTCCTATCGGTGTGTGCTACACCGCTGTGCGCACCAGCACCTCTTGCGGCGAGCGGGCAGTGGCGATGGTGTTCATGTCAATGCCTAGCGCAGTGATGGTTTGAGCGGTGGTAGGGGAAATGCCGGTGATCACCGCCTCGCACCCGATCAAGCGTAGCGCTTGGACGGTTTGAATCAAACTTTGTGCGGCCATGGTGTCGAAGGCCGGCACACCGGCGACATCAATTACGACCATGCGCACCCGGCGCTCGCTGACCACATCGAGCAGTCGCTTCAACAGTAGCTCGGCGCGTTGGCTATCGATCTGACCGACGACCGGCGCCAGCAATATATCACGCCCGATCTCAACTGTGGGCGTTTCGAGGGACTGCACCAGATTGCGCAGCATTTGTTCGGTGGCCTGCAATTGCGCCGTTTGCTGTTCGAGTTGGGCGGCAGATGCCTCAACCTGTTGGGCATGCATCCGCGCGCGAGCCGCTTCAGCAGTTGCTTGCAACGCCAGCCCCTCCATTCGCCGTAACAAATAAAGGAACGGTGCGAAGGCAAGCGATGCACTGGCGAGGTAGATGCCGATGGCGCCAGTCCAATCAGAAATGCTATCTTGTACCGCGAGGGTCTCTGCTGTCACAAACGTGGCATTGCCAGAAATATAGATGGCAGCGGTGATGATTATCGTTACGAGCGATATTGCTAACGCGCTGATCCCGCCTCGGCTGCCAAAATAGACCAGTGCCAGGACGATCACGCCGATCCACAGCAAACGCCCGCTGCCGACAAGGCCATAGAAGATCAGCAGAAAGGTTGCCAATGCGCCTAAAATCGTGAGCACGAAGATGGCACGGATTGTTAGACGAAGCTGGCGGAGGGAAGCCGCGGATATAACCAACACGTAGGCAATGGCATAGATGGCGATATACGGTAGCGCCCGTTCACCCATCGCGTTGTAATCTGACCACGACCCGACGACAAGCGCCAGGCCGCCAAGCACAACCAGTACCCAAAGCAGATTGTTGAGAGTCTGTAGCCGCCATTGGGCAATCACTGTGCTGGCATGTTCAGATGTTGGTATGGAAGGTGGTTGGGGATTGGACATTCAAGTATCTCCATGGCGTCGGGTTGCCTTGGTTGCAAAGAACGATGGTGAGTCTTGGACGAGCGCAGGAATGGATCATTTGGTGCTGCCTTGCGCAAACTCGTTACGTATTGTATCACTATCGTGATTGAATTGACAAATATTTAAAGATGCGTTAATCGTGCGGTCTACGACGATTGCGATCGAGAAGCAGGTGTTGCTAGTAATATTCCATCGCGCAGTTGTAAAGCGATTTGATCGTTACCGGTGACGATCGGTCTAGTTTGCTGTTCGGCCTTTCGGTAGGTAATAGCGTCAGCGATGGTCACCGTTTGATTGTCAGTCGCGATGAAGGTGAACGGTTGGCCCCATTCGGCAACGGCATGCACGAATACGTAGGCGCGTTGGACTGCCCAATCGGCGGTGAAGGTGAAGTCGGTGGCTTGCGGCGCTGGGTAATAGCTCCCGCCGGTAGGTTGCGGCTGTGGTTGCCAATCCGCGGTGGCGAGATCGGCCAACGCCGCCGGCAGCATCTGCGCGGCAACCCGTCCCGCGAGTGCTTCCATTGCGCTGAGCCGCTTGCCGAGCGGCAGCTCAAACCATTCCTGCCGCACTATTGGCCCGTGATCAAGCGCTTCGTCCATCAGGTGTAGCGTCATTGCCGTGCGCGTCCAGCCCAACCGCAGCGCCCAGAAGAGCGGTTCCGGCCCGCGCATGGCCGGTAATGGCGAGGGATGCACGTTCAAGAAGCCGCGCTGCGGTAAGCGCAGCAGGTCAGCAGGAATACGCCATGGCCAGCAGGCAACCAGCGCCAGATCGATCTGTTGCGCTGCAAGCTGCTCGGCCAGCGCCAGCATGCCGGCCCGCCCAACGGCCCAGCGCGGGATGCCGGCCCGGTCAGCGAGTATCGCCAGATTCGCCGGCGTTACCACCTCTTGGCGGGTGGTTGGCGTGGCCGGTAGCAGGCGGGTCAGCGTCGGCAGACCCGGTGGCGCCGGGTGAACCAATCCCGCCACATGTACCGGCAACTCCAGCAAGCGTTGCAAGATGGGCAAGGCCATCGGCCCCGGCATGGCAAAGAGCACGATTCGCATGGCCGACCTTTTCTTTCGGGTATAATGATTATGGTATCACGCTAGTTTGAAAGAAAGAAAACCCTATGCCGCGCATGGTGAATTGTGTCAAGCTCGGTCGTGAACTGCCCGGCCTCGACAAGCCGCCGTTCCCCGGCCCGCTCGGCCAGCGCATCTATGAGCAGGTCTCGGCGCAGGCGTGGCGGCTGTGGCCGCAGCAAGCGACGCTGATTATCAACCATTATGGCCTCAGCCTCGGCGATCCCAACGCGCAACAAATCTTGATGAAGGCGATGGAAGAGTTCTTCTTCGGCGAGAACGCGCGTATGCCCGAAGGGTGGACACCGCCATCTGCCGCGCCGGCCAAAGGCGGCCCTCGCCGCAAATAACGGGGCGGCGCAGTAGAGACGTACGGCCGTGCGTCTCTATTGTGCCATCAACGTAATCGCCGGCACGATCGTAAACTGCAACTGGGCATGAGCGGCGCGCAATGCCGCTTCGACCGTGGCCGGATCGGGGCCGCGAGCGAAGATGAAGCCGAGGTAGCTATTGCCTTCGGGCAGCGGAGTTAACGGGTAGTTGAGCGGGGCAGTGATTTCAACCGACTCGATGCCGGGAATTGCTTGCGCCGCTTCCACCCCGGCGACCCCGCGCAAGATTCCGGCCTGCGGAATTGGGATCATCATCACGCCGCCGGCCTGTCCGGCCCGGCTGAGCGACTCGATCGGCAAGCCGGTGGCTTGGCGCACGATCAACTCTTCGAGCGGCGCATCGGCGCCGAACCGTAACGTGCGCGAGCACAGACCGCCAATGCTGCGGTTAGCCAGCTCGATCATCCACGGCCCGCGGTCGTTGATGCGCAACTCAGCGTGCAGCGGCCCCTGTTCGAGACCAACCGCTCGCGCCGCTGCTGCTGTTACGTCGCAAATCGCGGTTTGGGTCGCTACGGGTAAGCGTGACGGCGTGACGTAGATCGTCTCTTCAAAGAACGGCCCGTCGAGCGGATCGGGCTTGTCGAACAGCGCCAGCACCTGCACCTGCCCGCGGTCGATCAATCCCTCCAGCGCCACTTCAAACCCCGGCACAAATTCCTCGACCAGAAACTCATGCGTTCCCGGCCCCTCAACCCGGTCAAGCAGCGCCGCCAACCGGCGCGCGGCGGCGACGAATTGGTCGGGGTTATCGGCCCGGATCACGCCGCGGCTGCCGTTGAGCCGCAGCGGTTTGACTACGCAGGGGAAGGGAACGGTCGGTGCCAGTGCAGCGAGGTCATCGGCGGTGGTGCAGAGGCGAAATGCCGGTGAGGGGACGCCAGCGCGAGCAAAGAGCTGGTGCATCAGATGCTTGTCGCGCGCGGCAGCGGCAGCTTCGGGCCGATTGAAAGGCAGACCGAGTTCGGCGCAAGCCAGCGCCGCTAACTCAACCCCGCTATCATCAACCGGCAGAATCGCGGTGAGCGACTGGCTGGCGTGCAACGCACGGATGGCACGCAATGCGGCTGCCTGATCGCTGAAGTCAATCAGCAAGCGTCCCGGCAACGGGCGGGCCAAGGCCGGCGGCGTATCTTCGGCGACCGTCGCCTGCGCGCCGATCCGTTCGGCAGCGGCCAGAAAAGCCGGCAACCGGTACGACGATGGCGTGGTGAGGAGTAACAGGTGCGGGCGGGTGGGTGGCATACGATGCGCTTACGTTTAAAAAAGCAGCCGTTGATAGTTCCCTGTCGCGTATTCTACCACCTGTCGCTCTGCTAAAGTACGAGCGGTAGCACTCTCTTTGCCTAAGATTTAGGCTAATGTCAACAGATTCGGCGAATTGAGCGACTGCGCAGTGATGGGACGCTTGGTACCCCAGAACGTCAAGGCAGACCAGCACTCTTGCGCCGGATCGGACACCACGAGTTCGTACAAGAGATCGCACTCCTCTTCAGAGTCGCACGGAAAGAAGTAGCAAGTATCATCAAGAACCACCGGACGCCCTTGGTAAGGCGGTACCTTAACAAATTCGAGTTTTTATATAAGCCAGAGATTGCGATCGTCCAAGGAGCAAACGAGTACGTCACACTCCAAAAATCGAGAAACGTGGCCGATTTGTACATATCGAACTCTTACGTTGATCGAGCAAATCCGCGTGTTGGGTCAGATAATGCCACGTTTTCGGTGCATCGAACTGAAGTCATCACTCATAGTTTGGTGGGGAACAACCATCCACAAGCGCGGTTGCCGGCGTGCGGCGAGATCAGAACTTTTCAGCAACGGCAAGAGCACGTCAGGCTCAAGATCAACGACCTCACTCAAGCCATTGATGAGCTTGCCATGCTCAACCCGCAGTTCAAAGAGCTGGCTGCTGTCGTGCTTGATCCCTGAATGCTAACCTTTCAGACCAGTCCCGAACAGAGAGCACCACTTTTGATACAGGGCAAGATCAGCTACCATGACTCCATCTTGCCAACCGAACATACTAGCGGGATAGTGCGCCTGAAGGGTCGAGAAAACAGCGCATTGCTGACTGTTGCCGGCAGGATGGCTATGCACAAGCAGCAGGCAAGCATCAACTGCGACGCCGAAATACGCGCGCGAATCGAAGTGATACAGCGATGCCGATGCGATTCGCATCCCACGTTGCCAAGCATACGCGAGCACTTTACGCGCGACAGTAGTTTTGCACAGCACAGCCAGCACGCCGTGCTTGCCATCCAGCCATTCAAGGTTTTTGCGCAACATCCATTCTGAGATATCAAAATTGCTTTTACCGGTGAGCGCATCAATGCCACGCAGATTATCAAGATTCGCTTTCACCAGCGTATTTGCGCTGCCTAGCTCGCTCAATGCCGAATTGGTCACTCATGGCGAATTTCCGATCACGAGCATTGGCTCAGGCAATGTGGCAATGATTGCCGGTCAATCGGTGAGAAAGAACTTAGCTTGATGGATTTCAACCCGCGCCTACGAACATATCCTTGAGCAAACGGGTTGCGCCTGTGACACATAGTTCGGGTTTATCTCAAAACTGAGCACGCGACGTGCGTTAGGAAACGTCTCCAACGCTGCTTGCAGAAATGCCCCTATCCTGCACGTTGGTTCAAGAATGGAAGCAGGATCGAATCCGGTCTGTGCAATCAGCGCACAAACGGCTCGCACTAGCTCCAGCAGCGTTTGAAAATCGCCAAATGCGGTTTTGGATGGGTGCGTAAGCACCGTGTATCGTTGTCGTTTCAAGCTATCAGTGCTATCTGGTTGCTCAAAACATATGCGAAAGTGTATACTAGTAGCAGAATAGCCTTATTCAAGGCTGTCTCAGGAAATGATGATCCTTCTAGGGTTTTATATTGCGAACGCTTGATCCCTTGCAGGCATTATGTGCGCTGGCGGGGGAGATTGCTTCGGGCGGCAGGTACACCTTCGCAGTGACAGAAGCCAACATGCATTCTGTGGTGTGCCCGCCCCCCTCGCAATGACAGAAGCCAACGCGCGTACTGGGGTTTATCTAACTGCTCTCGCTATAACAAAGAATAGTGTGATCTATACTACGAATCTCCTCGCTCACATTGATGTTCAATGCACCAACATCACGCTGCCACCTCACAAATACCGGGCCGCCAATTGCTGATTATTCGGCTCGGCGCAGCAGTACCACGGTTCGCTGAGGCGGGGGATGGGCGGAGATGGCGGGAGGGTAGCCGGGCGCGGCCCCGGCCCGATCACCTGATCGCACAGATCGAGCAGGCGCTGGTAGAAAGCGGTGCGCGACATACCGCAATGGTCGCCGCATTGGGCCAATTCGAGCACGGCCTGCTGCAACGTATCCATGGTCGGGTCGGGGTGACGCCACGGATAGACCAAGCCGGCGGGATCGAATGGCCCGACCAGCCCGCGCACGTCGGGCAGTTCGAGCAGGCGCGAGCCGGCGGGGATGAGCAGGCGCAGGCCGTACTGCACCGGCGCGACGCTTTCGATCAACCCCAATTCGGCGATTCCCAGCAACAGATCGCGATAGATCTGGCGGGTTGTCCACGGCGTAAACGCGACAAACGTCGCGTTAAGCGCAATATCATTGGCGCGCAGCAGCGCGACGGCGCGGACGACATCGGCGCGGGTGTGGCGTTTGGCAAAGCGGGCGAGAATCTCGTCATCGAGCACTTCGACGGCGCTGACCGCCATGATGCAGCCGGTGGCGCGCAATTCCGGCAGCAGATGGGCGTAGCGCAGAATGTGCTCGACTTTGATCGTCACATCGTAGGTCAGGTCAGGGAACTCGGCATGCATCGCGCGCACGATCGGCAAGACGTGGCCGGGGCCGTTGAGAAAGTCGGGGTCGCCAAAGGTGATGTGGCGCGCGCCGGCAGCCACTTGGTCACGGATGTCGGCCAGCACCGTTTCGCGCGGCACCACGCGGAAGCGGCCATTGTAGACCGGCACGACCGGGCAATGGCGGCAGAGGTGTTTGCAGCCGCGGGTCGTTTCGGTATAGCCGGCGAGGCGCGTTTCGGCGCCATTGATCAGAGTGGCGTACCGGTTGAGCGGTGGCAAGCCGCTGCGATCGGGCGGAACGAGATCGAGCCGGTTGAGCGCGATGGCGTCAACGGCGGGCGGACGTTCGCCGGCGGCTAGGCGTTGCCAGATCGTGGTGAGCAGTTCTTCGACTTCGCCGCCGAGGCAGCAATCGGCGCCGGCGGCGCGCAGCATCGCGGCGTTGAGCGGCGCGTAGAGGCCGTAGCAGACGATAAAGGCATTGGGGGCGGCAGCGCGTAGGCGCGGTAACAGTTCGAGCGCCAGCCGGGTGGCGGTGTGCATGGGCACTGAGATAGCAATCAACCCGGCTTCAGCCGCCATTGCCGCGGTCAATGGCGACACACTGGCATCAACGCAGGTCACGGCAGCGCCGGCCCGCCGCAGCCATGCCGCGGGCGAGGCGAGACTCAACGGTTGGTGACCAAGTTCGTAGGTGGAGATGAGCAAAACGTTCATGATATCTATTGTACCGCAAGACGGTGTTTGTGTTGCAGGATGCATCATGGGGCACACCGCGGGGGCGTGCGGGCGTACTGCTGTGTGCCCCTACTGTTGTTGCAATTCAGCTTGGACAGAGGCGGTAGTGATTTGGGGCAACACTTCGGTTTCGTCGATATGGACGACGGTTGGCACCACCTTCACCCCGACTTCGAGCTGGCTGGTCGCTTGGCCGCGGTAGATGCCGCGAGACGGCGGCACGTCGGCGTAGTCGCGGCCAACCGCCACCCAGATATGGCGTTCGCCGGCGATGAGGTCGTTGGTCGGGTCGAAGCCGACCCATCCCACTTCCGGCAAATACGCCTCCACCCACGCATGGGTCGCGTCTTCTTCCGAACGGTCGTGGTCTTCGGTGCGGTGAAAGAGGTAGCCGCTGACGTACCGGCATGGAATCCCGATCCGTCGCACGAGTGCAATCATAATGTGGGCGAAGTCTTGGCACACCCCCTTGCGTGCCAGCAGCGCCTCGTCGATCGGCGAATCGACGCGCGTCGTTTGTGGCGCGTAAGCAAAGGTTTGGGCAATGCTGTGAGTCAGTTCGCGGAGGAGGGTGAGCGGATCGGATCGGCGTTCAGCGCCAATTTCACGTGCCAGATCGAGCAAGGTCGGCGTGGTTTGGATGAAGTGACTGGGCATCAAAAAATCCCAGAACTCGTCATTGGTAGATAGCTGATCGAGCGCCAGCCATGCGGTGCTATCGAGCCGGTCGGGCGGTGGCGGCGGCGGTGTGAGTTGGACGATGGATTCGGCGATGATCAGCAATTGCCGGTGGGCCGCCGCAACATCGAAGTGGTAGACTTCGTTGCCGAGCCAATCGTGGTAGTGATTAATGCGCGCGAACGGGGCGGTGGTGAGGCGGAACTCGATCAGGCGCTGCGTTCCCTCATTGCGGGGACACATCCGCACTTCGGTCTGGCTTTCGGTGACCGGCGCGCTATAGCGAAAGCGCGTCTTATGCAGGATCGAATAGTACATAGGGTGACGCTGGCTCAGCGCTCCAACAGTGCGCTATCGGAGTAGCGCCTGCTCGATCGGATAGGTAATATACGCTTGATAGATCGCTTCGTGAATGGCGGTGCATTGCTGCCGGATCTGCTGCAAGAACAGCGGCAAATCGTCAGCGATAATCTCATCGACCTGACCATAGTCAAGTTGAGCGCGCAACCGGCCCGCCAGCCGCTCGGCCCTGCCAGCGTGGCGACTGCCGGCACGTTGCGAGATCTGTTCGAGACTATCTTGCAGTTGGTCGGCGGCAAACCGGATCGAGCGCGGGCTTTCGGCGTTCAACAAGAGAAATTCAGCGATCTGAGCCGGTTGCACATCGGCAGTGTAGACTTTGCAATACGCCTCGAAGGCGGTGCAACTCTTGAGCAGCACCACCCAATCAATCGAGTCGATAGCGCCTTCGTCGCCGTTGAGGTAGGGCTGAAAGAAGACTTCGAGCAGTAGGGTGGTGGCCCAGATCCGTTCGAGATACCGCCCGACCTGAATAAAGCGCCAACCCTCGCCGTGGTTCATCGTGGCATCGGTAATGCCTTGGATCAGGTGCAACCGCTCTTTGACCATCTGATAAAACTCGACCGGCTCGTCGTGCCAGATCTGCTCGATGGTTGTGGTGCGCATACGCAGGTAGAGCTGGTTAATATGCTCCCACATCTCCGAGCTAATCTGCTCGCGCACTTGGCGGGCATTTTCGCGCGCCAACGTAATGCACGATACGAGAGAAGCGGGGTTAGCGGCGTCGGTGGTGAGCAGGCGGGTGATAGCCTGCGGATCGTCGAGACCAGTCTCCGGCGGTTCGACGTGCAGCGCGGCGAGCAGCCGGCCCCAGCGCGGCGCGATCGCCTGCGGAGTTTGGTCAAGGATCTGGGTGAGACCGACCCCGATTAGGCGCGCCGTATGCTCGGTGCGCTCAAGGTAACGGCTCATCCAGTAGAGATTATCAGCAACTCGTGAGAGCATAGGGTGATCCTGCCGGATAGTATCAATACAACACCCACGTATCCTTACTGCCGCCGCCTTGCGACGAATTGACCACCAGCGAGCCACGCCGGAGGGCGACGCGGCTCAACCCGCCGGGCACAATCGTGATGGCCTCGTCGTCAAAGAGGATGAACGGGCGCAGATCGACGTGGCGCGGTTCGATGCCGCCATCGATAAAACACGGCGCGCACGAGAGTTGCAAGGTCGGCTGCGCGATATAGTTGCGCGGATTGGCGCGGATGCGTTCGGCGAATTGGGCTTGTTGCTCGCGCGTGCTGTGCGGGCCGATCAGCATATCGTAGCCGCCCGATTCACCGACTGCCTTGACGACCAATTCATCCAAGTGTTCGAGCACATACGCTCGTTCGTCTGGCCGGTCGCAGAGATAGGTCGGCACATTAGGCAAGATCGGTTCCTCGCCGAGGTAATAGCGAATGATCGCCGGCACATAGGCATAGATTGCCTTATCATCAGCGACGCCGGTGCCAATCGCGTTAGCCAGCACGACGTTGCCGGCGCGGTAAGCGTTGAGCAAGCCGGGCACGCCGAGCACCGAGTCAGGCCGGAAGACCATCGGGTCGAGAAAATCGTCGTCGATCCGGCGGTAGATCACGTCAACCCGCCGTAAGCCGCCGGTGGTGCGCATATAGACCACATTATCGTGGGCGAGCAGGTCACGCCCTTCGACCAGCTCGATCCCCATCTGGCGGGCAAGGAAGGTGTGTTCAAAGTAAGCTGAATTAAAGACGCCGGGGGTGAGCAACGCAATCGTTGGTTCAGGCCGGTGGTCGGGGGCCAAGGCGCGCAAGGTGGCGAGCAACGCCTGCCCGTAATGGTCGATCGGGCGTACCCCGTGGGCGCCGAACAGACGTGGAAAGGCGCGTTTCATCACTGCCCGGTTGGTCAGCATATAGCTGACGCCGCTCGGTACGCGCAGATTATCTTCGAGCACCACGAACTGGCCATCGGGCAAACGCACGAGATCGGTGCCGACAATTGCGGTATACACATTGCGCGGCACGGGCAAGCCGCGCATCTCGCGCCGGTAATGGCGGCAACTGTAGACCAGCTCGCGGGGAATGACGCCATCGCGCAGAATCTGCTGATCGTGGTAAATGTCGCGCAAGAAGTGATTGAGCGCGATAATGCGTTGGCTTAAACCGCGCTCGATCTGCTGCCATTCGTCAGCGGTGATGATACGGGGTAACAGGTCGTAGGGGAAGACCCGTTCGGTGCCGGATTCGTTGCCATAGACCGTAAACGTGATCCCCTGATTGAGGAAGGTTAGGTCAGCGTAGCGTTGCCGCTGCTGCAATTCTTCCCGGCTCAGGGCGCTGAGGTGGCGGGCCAACTCGGCGTAGGCCGGGCGCACGCTGCCGTCTGGCGCAAACATCTCGTCATAAGCGCCAGTTAAGGTGTACTGTTCAAATGGCGGTTGGCCAACAAGCGGAATGGTGGCGTCGGGCATACTCGTCGCATATATCTTCAACAGAGTGATTGCGCCCGGCCAGCCGTGGGCAACGTTGCCCGATCGTCTTCATTTGCCGGCGTGAAATAATACTGACTATGGTAACGCCGATGGCGCTCTTCGTCAACTAGGAGGGAGGAGGGTGTCAAAAGCACTTGCAAATCCCTTGCGCATAGCAAGAGGTTTCAAGCCTTATCTGAGCGAATGATATGGAGTGCGGCAGTCAAACTGCCGCACTCCATACTTTGCCAACTAATCGCCCATCACCTCGTGCAGAGCCGGCGTCGCTTGGCGCTTATGCATATCTTCCGGCTTCACGCGGTACACGTTCCACACCAGCCCCACCTTCTCAAGGGCGCGGATGATATAGGCCGAAATATCGATCTGCCACCAGCGCAGGCCGTGGAAGGCCGAGCGGGGGAAGGCGTGATGATTATTGTGCCAGCCTTCGCCGAAGGCGAGCAAGCCGACGATGAAGTTGTTGCGGCTAGCATCGCGCGTGTTGTAGTCGCGGCGGCCAAAGGTGTGGCAGATCGAATTCACGCTCCACGTGATATGGTGGGTGAGGAAGATCCGCACCAAGCCACCCCAGATCAAACCGCTCCAGCCCGCGATCAGGGTCGGGATCAGAATGCCGAGCGCCGCCCACAAATACCACGTCTGGCTCACCCAGACGATGGTTGGATCCTTCAGCAGCCACTTGCCGTACATTTCGATGTTATTCTTGTGGGTAAACAGCCAACCTACGTGCGAATGCCACAAGCCTTCGAGCGGGCTATGCGGATCCTCTTCGTCGTCGGAGTGGGCATGGTGCTGGATGTGGGTCGAAGCCCATGAAATCGGGTCGCCTTCCAGCGCCATGCACCCCATAATCAAAAAGAGCGCCTTCAGTGGACGCGAGGTTTCAAAGCTCTTGTGAGTGAGCATGCGGTGAAAGCCGATGGTGATGCCGAGGCCGGAAATAACGTACAACACGAGCATCAAGGTGACATCGAGCCAATCGACATACTGCTGCCAGAGCATGACCATCGCGTAGATGGTGCCAAGGAAGGGTAACAGCACGATTAACAAGACCACAAATTTTTCCAGCGGTGATTTTTCCAGTTTTGGTTCGGTGGCGGGAACGGTGCGAGCCATAGCGGAACACTCCTTGCCGGTAACGAAATTTGTTCGACCTGTCACAAGAATAGAATGCGGTGAGGATGGGAAGAAGTAGCTGCCGGCTAATCTTCGGTCACGTGTTTGAATGGAATGGGGATGACTAGAGTAATGGGGTGGGTAGGTGCTATGTATGCATGGCTCCTAGCCCAGCCTCTTTCGCCGATTTGCATTATTTCCAAACCTGTGGTATACTCCCAAGCGTGTTGAGCGGGTTGGCCCCATCGTCTAGCGGCCTAGGACGCCACCCTCTCAAGGTGGAGATCGCGGGTTCGAATCCCGCTGGGGTCACCAATGGGCCCGTCGTCTAGCGGTTAGGATGCCACCCTGTCAAGGTGGAGGTCGCGGGTTCGAATCCCGTCGGGCCCGCCAAAAGGCGGAAACAACACCAGCCGGCGATTGCCGGCTGGTGTTGTTTTATGTTAGTAATCGGTTTGCCGCCGCGGACGCGGAAGGTGATCCCCTTCTCAACCCTTGGCGTTCTCTGCGGCCTTGGCGGCTTTGCGTTTCACCCCTTTGCGGCTTGGCTGGCTTGGCGTTTTTGGGAAGTCGGACAGCCGTCTGACTCTACTGCGCCGCTGTCTACTCTCGTTGGAGTGCGGCAATTGCCGCTAACAATTGCGCATCGCCGCTCGCAGCCAACGCTTCGGCGCTCAGGTTGCGCGCTTCGGCTGGCAGTAAGATCGGCGCGTCAAGCGGCTGTGTCACGACTTGATCCGGCTCGATGCCTTTGCCGCGAATTTGGCGACCTGCCGGCGTTCGCCACTCTTGCGTGCCGAGCAGCAGTTGCGCTCCGCCGCTCAGTCGAAACGGGGTGAGGACGGTACCGGTACCCACTGTTGTTTCCCCCACCAAAACCGCCCGACCGGCATCTTGCAACGCGCCGGCCAGAATCTCGGCGGCGCTGGCCGAACCGCCGTTGATCAGCACGACCAGCGGCAGAGCTTGGGCAATGCCCGTTGTGCGGGTGGTGGTCACACGCTGCGAACCGTCACGGTTGCGTTCGATCAGCACCGGCGTTTCGGCTGGCAAAAATTCGCCGGCGATGGTGATCAAGGCGCTGAGCAACCCGCCCGGATTGTTGCGCAGATCGAGAATCAACCGCTGCGCGCCGGCAGCTTTGGCTTCGGTGAGCGCTTTGCGCAACCCGCTGGCTGCCTGTTCATCGAACGAGGTGATACGGATGAGGGCGATCTGATTGGGCAGCATGGCCCAACTGACGCTCGGCGCCGTGATTTTGGCCCGCGTGATGGTAAACCGCAGCGGTTCGGCATTAGGCCGGCTCACTTCAAGCGTCACTGGGGTGCCGGCTGGGCCACGCACGCGCGCAACCAATTGATCGATCGTCCAACCATCAACGGTAGTGCCATCAACCGACAAGATGCGGTCGCCAGCGCGGAGGCCGGAAGTGGCGGCGGGTGATCCTTCGATCAGCGCCAAAATCAACAGCTCGCCGTTGCGTTGCCCAACATAAATACCAATGCCTTCAAACTCGCCGCTGAGCGACTCTTGCCATTGGGCCGCCTCGGTGGCGGTGAGAAAGCGGGTGTGGCCTTCGTCGCCGAGTGTCGCCAGCATGCCATCGACGGCGCCTTCGAGCATACGAGCCGGATCGGCGGCAGCCGGATCAACGTATCGTTCACGGGCCAAGCGCCACACATCCCAAAAGATGGCAAAGTCAGCGCAGACGGTTTCCGTTTCAGGGCAGGCGCTGGCGGTTTGGGGCCGGCTGAGCCAGATGCCGAGCCATATTCCGCCGCTGAGGCCGCCGATCAGCGTCACGAATAAGAAGAAACCTGTTATCCAAAGCGGGAGGCGAACCTGAAGGATGCGTATGAAGGCCATCGCTTACATCCCCGTTTGTAGCCGCTGCACGGCCTCGCGATCGAGCCGGCGAATCAGCGCCAAGAGCAATTGCACCGTTTGCTCGATGTCGCGGCGATGAACGATTGCTGATGCCGAGTGGATATAGCGTACCGGTGGCCCAATGACCACGGTGGGCACGCCGCTGCCAAAGATGTGTATCCTGCCGCCATCAGTGCCGCCGCCGGGCATCAGATCGAATTGGAGTGGAATGCCTTCTTCGGCAGCGACATCGATCACGAGATGGCGCAGACCGGCGTGCGCGATCATGGAACCATCAATCAAGAGAATGGCTGGCCCTTGGCCGAGCCGGCTCATAGCGTCATCGGCGCCGACGCCGGGCATATCGCCGGCAATGGCAGTGTCGATTGCGAAGCCGATATCGGGTTTGGTGATGTAGGTCGTGGTGGCCGCGCCGCGCAAACCAACCTCTTCTTGGGCATTGCCGATGCCGAAGACTATGTTGGGGTGCTGTTCGCCGGCCAAGCGGCGCAATGTCTCGACCACTATCGCGCAGCCAACCCGGTTGTCCCACGCCTTTGCCAACAGCAGATCGGGGTTGCGCATTGGGGTGAATGGCCCTACCGGCACCACCGGATCGCCGGGGCGCACCCCCCATGCAACTGCCTCGTCACGCGAAGCAGCGCCGATGTCGATGGACATCGCCTTCTTTTCAACCAGCCGGGTGCGTTCATCGTTGCTCAGAATGTGTGGCGGTTTGACGCCGATCACGCCGATGATCGGGCCGGAGCGCGTATGTACTTCGACACGCAATCCCAACAGGACGTGATCCCACCAGCCTCCTAGCGGTTGAAACTTGAGAAAGCCATCGTCAGTGATGCGCGTCACCATGAAGCCAATTTCGTCGAGGTGGGCGGCCAGCGCGATGCGCGGGCCATCGGCGACGCCGGTGCGGTGGGCAATAATGCTGCCCAAATGGTCGATCTCAATCTCACCGATTGGCTCAAGATAGCGGCGCATCACCTCACGCACCGGCCCTTCGTAGCCGGAAGCGCCGGGAGCTTCGGTTAAGTCTCGCAACAGTTGCAGCATCGCATCCACAGATGTTTCCTTTGTTCAACTCGATGAAGTAGCCAATTGTTGTCGCACCCATTGTTCGGCAGCAGCGCGATCAGTCACCAAACCGTCCAGCGTGGCGGCGCGCAGCTCACGCAACAACCGGCCCAGTTGCGGTCCCGGCGCTACCCCCAATTCACGCAGATCATCGCCGTTCAGTGGCGGTCGAAATGGGCGCCATTCGCGCAGATAACGTGCCGTAAGCTGCGGAATTGGCGTATCTGTCGCGTAGTGTAGCACAGCGATAGTCGCGACGCTATACGGTTGTAACGTGTGGTCAAGCTGGCTTGGGCTAGCGGCAGCGACGATGGCAGCGGTCAAGCGACGTAATCGGGTAAGATCGTTGATCAGGTCGCGAATGGTGGCCGGGAGATGATAGCGTTGCAGAATCATTGCTAGCTCAGCGTCGCTGAGGTCGTAGAGCAGCAATCCGGCGATCACCACTTCAGCCGGCGCGAGCACAGCGATACCGTACTCGTCACGGCGATAGCGCGCCAAGCGATCAGCGAGCGTCGCCGTCCAACGCAAACCGGGAATGATCTGTTGGGTCATACCCCAGCGGTCGGCCAGCGCCACCACTGCTGCCGGATCGGGTTCAGCGAGGGTCAGGCACAATTCCGTCTGGATCCGTTCTGGTGTCAATAGCGTCAAGTATCCTGCCTTTAGCGCATCGGTGATCTGGGCTGTGGTCGCTTCGTCGGGGGTGAGATTGAGACGGGAAGCGAGGCGCACGCCGCGCAACATCCGGGTCGGGTCATCGCGCAGACTTTGGCTATGCAAGAGGCGCAGCCGGCGCGTAGTCAGATCGGCGACGCCGCCAAGCGGGTCGAACAGCGGCATCGGCAAGAGCCGGCCATGTGCGGCTGCCAACCTAATGGCCATCGCATTAATGCTATAGTCGCGGCGATGGAGATCGAGGGTGATTGGCGCCGGTTGTACTTCCGGTAGCACTGCCGGATGCGGGTAGTGTTCGATGCGGCTCTGTGCAAGGTCGATCACCCATTGATCGATCACAATGGTTGCCGTGCCAAATGGTGGATGGCGGGCAGCAATATGGCCGCCCCATGCTTCGGCCAACATGGAAGCCAGTTGGTTAACATCGCCCTCAACGGCCAAATCAATATCGCGCCCGATGGGTAGCTCGAGCAACAGATCGCGCACGACCCCACCAACTAGCCAGATGGTGGCATCAATGGTTGGCGCGATCTCGGCGGCGCGGGCCAGCAGGTACTGCAAGGCCGGATCGAGGCGGAAGATGAGATCATTCATACGATGCGGTTTGACATAGCGGCGAACATGCGAAAACGTTCGAGATCATAGCGGGTTGTGACGCCTCTATTGCGGTGAATGGACGTGTGATAGTATCTATAACATTATAGTGGTCTTTGCTGAAAGTAAGCGTAATTTGCTGATACTTTCTTGTCAGTGCGAGCCGCCGAAAGCGGCGAAGCAATCTCCTGCGAGCACGGCAGCGGATCCTTTCCGCCACAGGGGGAGAGTGCTGCGGGGGCTGCGCGCCCTCGCAATGACAAGAGGGCTCTGGTCTGCTGTCCCGTGGTCAACATGCCCTGCCGCCACTCCCCTTTGTCAGTGCGAGCCGCCACAGGGGGAGAGTGCTGCGGTCGGGCGTAGGCAGCGCGTCGCGCTGCCCTTATTGCCACCGCGCAATGACAGGTGGGCCGCTTGACAGGCCCGGCATTCAATGGTAGGATAAGGCACGCATGGGCGATTAGCTCAGTTGGTTAGAGCGCCACGTTGACATCGTGGAGGTCAGTGGTTCGAATCCACTATCGCCCACCACATCAGTTGTATCGTACCCCATGCCACATCAGCATTACCGGTTTTGGATAGCTCTTTTGGCAACGCTGGCTTTGGCCAGTGCTATTGCATTGGCAGCGCAACAGGTGTACGCGCAACCTACCCCTCTTGCTTGCCCCCGCAACCAAACCGTCACTCTGAGCGGAGCGAATGCGCCACCGCTGCAAGGGTTGATCATGCTCTTTGCCGGCCAACCGGTTGGCGGCGGGTTTAGCGATGCGGCAGGCAGTTGGCAGATTCCGCTGCGCACCAACGAGCCACCCGGCATCTACCCGGTTGAGGTGCGGGTGCGGGCTAGCCAACAGGTGATCGCCAGTCTGCTATGTTATGTTAATGCGCCGTTGCCGGCGATGGCAACGCTCGTACCAACTGATACTCCGGTCGCCAGTCAGCCAGGTTCGCAACCCTCGCCAACCGCCACCGCAACCAGCATTGCCACGGTACCACGCCCGACGCAAACGCCGACGCCAACCTCGCGGGTTACCAGCACGCCGACGCTGGCAGCGGGTGGCGCCAGCACGCCGACGCCAACCACGCGGGGCACGAGCACGCCGGCGCCAACCACGCGGGGCACGAGCACGCCCACGCCGGTAGCGGTCAGTACAGTCACACCGGCGCGGGCTACTAGTACGCCCTCCCCTACCGCTACATCCGGCTCGGCTAGCGTTGTACCGGGGCGCACACCGACCTCTGTACCGGCTGGATTGGTGGTGACGTTGTTGATCGAACCTTACGATCCAAACACGTCAACCACATTAAATGACGAACGTATCACCCTCAGAAGTGAAGAAGACAACGACCTTACGATTGAAGGTTGGCGGATTGTGAATATTTCACGCCCTGAACAGCCTACCTTTACCTTTCCGGCATTTATCCTCCAACCGGAAGTAGACGTCTATCTCTACAGCGGGAGTGGTACGAGCAATCTGACCACCGGCGATTTTTACTGGAATCAGCGCGCGCCGGTTTGGCGCAGCGGTGACACGGCGCACTTGCTCGATGCGCAAGGCCGTTTGGTCAGCTCGTATCAGGTGCCGTAGCGACGGTGGCCGGAAGAGGGATGGTGAATGCCTCCTCCAGCTTTCGTGGATAGGTGTTCCCTCTTTTTTCTAGCGGCGGGAATCACCAGCCGATGACCTAGTTTTCTTACTGGCCAAACACCACCGCAAGCATCACCATAATGAAGTTGTATACCCCATGCACGATTGCGGCGGTGGTGGTGTTGGTATGCTTGCGCACCAACCCGCATGCCATTCCAATCACAAACACCACCACCAGGGCGTCCCAGTGGTATTGAAAAGCGTGCAGACTAGTGAAGAAGAGGTTCGAGAGCCAAATTCCCAGTCGCGGCTGCAAGACGCCACGTACGCCTAACTCTTCGCCAAGGCCAGCCGTAACGCCGATCACCAGCGCCCCGATCGGGCTAATCGCGAAAGCCATCAGTTCACCGAAGGCTTCTTCGTCGGTGGTTGGCCAGCCGAGCGCTTGCCAGAGCGATTCCATCAGCGGTAGTGCGAGCGACATCAACCCGGCCAATCCCAACCCAATCCCAAGCCCGATGAGCAGATGGCGCAGCGTCAGGCGCACCAACCCCAGCCTTTCCAGTGTAGCGGCCAGATGGCGGCGAATGCCAAAGCCAACCGCCAGAAACGCCGCTGGGATCGTCCAGACCAAGCTGTAAAGTTGGCTGCGTAACTGTTCATCAGCGCTCAGATCACTCAGCTCTGTGCCGCTGATGGTGTTAACCAGCGCCAGCAAGGGCGGTTCGCCGGTTATCAGCAGCGGCACAAACATCATGAGGGTGATGCTGACAATTGCCATCAATGCGATGGCATGGACAAATGAACCGGGATCGATCGGCAGCACCCGCGCTAATCCTCGCCGGACCGGCGGCAACAGGGTGAACATGCCAATGCCGATGGCGGCGAAGATGCTCAAGATTAAGAGCACGATGCTGCGAAGATCTGCTGGTGCGAGATTGGGCGGTTGTTCTGGATTAATCCCTCCCGGCGGCAGATCGAGCAGAGTAATTACGCCGAGACCAAATGTGTAGAGCGATGCCAAGCCCAGCACGAGCGCCAACCAGAGACCGGTGGCGAGCCACGCCCAATTGAACTGCGAACCAGCGAAATAGGCAAACACAGCCAACCCGACGAAGGGTAGCGCGTTGAAGCTGGCGGTGGTGAAGATACCCAACTCGCCGCCAAGACTGGAGCCAACGCTGATGAGCAGAATGTACGTTGCTACACCAGCTATCCAGAGACCCGGACGGTGAGTAGGAGGTTGTTCAGAGGTGAGAACCAGCGGTTCTGACATAACAGATGCTCCTTGTGACCGAATGACAGTTGCAAGAGCAGTGTGACAGAAAGTACGCTGGTTGGCAAGAGGGATAATGCCAAGACGCAAAGGGGGCAAAGACGGGTAACGCAAAGGCGCCAAGAACGCGAAGGGTGCGAAGGTTCTATGTAGAGCCGGACGGCTGTCCGGCTCTTCCCCATGGTTGTTCCGATACGCTGGTGCGTCATACATGCATCGGCAGCCGCGCCAACAGATCGGCGAGACGCGCGCCAGCCAGACTGGGCAGCACGACGTGCGCTTTGCCCACCCGCTCGTGCGGGCCGATCCCGATCACGGCGAAGCCGCCGGCCAGTGCCGCTTCGACGCCGGCGGCGGCGTCTTCGACCACAACGCATTCCGCCGGCGCTAAGCCGAGCAGTGCCGCTGCGTGCGAGAAGAGGTCAGGCGCCGGTTTCTGTCGCGTGACGCTGTAGCCGTCGGCAACCGCGTCGAGCAGATCGGCGATGCCGAGCCGCTCGATCACTTCGCGCGCGTTTTTACTCGCCGAACCGAGCGCCGCTTTGAGGCCGGCGGCGCGGATTTCGCTCAGTAGCTCGCGCGCGCCGGGCAAGACATCGCGGGGTGAGATTTCGCGAATGTATTCGAGGTAGTAGCTGTTTTTGCGCTCCATCAGATCGTTGAGCGTCGCTTCGGGGAAGGTGCGCCCTTTGAGCAGCAGCAATAGCGACTCGCGGCGCGGAATGCCGCGCAGCGCTTCGTTCTCTGCACGGGTGAATGGAATGCCGAGTTCATCGGCGAGCCGCTTCCATGCCCGGTAATGGTATTCGGCAGTGTCGGTGAGTACACCGTCAAGATCGAAGATAAATCCTTTGATCGACATCACGCAGTCCTCATCATTTACGGTGCAAAGGTGCGAAGGTCGCAGAGAACGCAAAGCATGTCAAACGCAACGGCGTGAAGGACACAGAAAACGCAAAGGTTTTGGAATTGTGACCACGCTTGTACCCAACCTCAAATACCTTTGCGCCTTTGCGTTAAAAACCTCTGCGTCTTTGCGTTAAAAACCCTTCGCGTCTCTGCCTCCTCTGCGTCTTAGCCTATCGTGTAGCTGCCATCCGGGTAGCCGGTGACGGTGTGGGTTTGCCCGCGCAAAGTGAAGCGGTAGGTCAACCGCCGCCAGTGGTTGGGCAGGCGCGGATGCACTTCCCACGTGCCGTCGGGGTGGATGCGCAACCCGCCAAAGCCAAACACCACCGCTTGCCAGACCCCGCCTGCTGACGCAGCGTGGATGCCGTCGCCGGCATTGCCGCGTACGTCGCGCAGGTCGGCCCGCGCTGCCCGGATGAAGTGTTCGTAGGCTTCGGCTACGTCTCCCATCTGGCAGGCGACAATGGCCTGAATCGGCGGGCCGAGCGATGAGCCGTAGGTGTGGTCGGTGCGGGGGGTGTAGTAGTCGTAGTTGACCCGAATCTGGCTGTCGCTGTACTGTTCGCGCAAGAGGAATTGCAGCATCAGCACGTCGGGTTGCTTGATCGCCTGATACTCGTTGGCCCCCTCGATGCCAAAGATTTCGTGCATCGATTTGGTGCGCGGTTCGTAGTCGGCTAGATTGACATCCTTCAGTTTGAAGAAGCCGTCGAATTGCTCGATGAGACCGTTGGCGCTCACATTGAGGCACATCTTTTCGGCCACCGTCTGCCACTGCTGTAAGCGTTCCGGCGTCAGGTCGAGCCGTTGGCGCAGCTCGGCGGCTTTGTGCGGTGCGTGCTGATCGAGCCATGCCAGCGTCTCAAGGCCGGCGCGTAGGTTCCATTGGGCCAGCAGGTTGGTGTAGGCGTTGTTGTTGACGTGATCGTGGTATTCGTCGGGGCCGATCACGTCGGTGTAGCCGTAGCAGCCGCGTTCGGCCAGCCATTCGGCCCGTGAGGCAAAGAATTTGGCCGTGTCGAGCACGATCTCGGCTCCGCGCTCGATGTGCCACCCATCGTCGCCGGTAGCCTGCCAGAACTGCTGCACGGCGTAGGCCACATCTGCTGAGATGTGAATCGCCAGATCGCCCGTCCAGACGCGGGCCAGCTTCTTTTTGTCATGGAAATCCGGCACCCACGTTGGCGTCACCTCATCGCCGGTATCGGCGCTCTCCCAAGCGTACCATGCGCCCTCGTAGCCGGCGGCGCGGGCTTTGGCGCGGGCAGCCGGCAGGGTGAGGTGGCGGTAGTCGAGCAGATTGCGCGCGATGTCGGGTGCGGTGTAGGTGAAGAGCGGCAGCATGAAGATTTCGGTATCCCAGAAGGCATGGCCGCGATAACCGAAGCCAGAGAGGGTTTTGGCGCCGATGTTGACCCGGTTGTCGCGGCGGGGGGCGGCGATCAGTAATTGGAAGATGCTGAATCGCACCGCTAGATCGGCCTCGGCGTCGCCTTCGATCACGACGTGACAGCGCTCCCACTCGCGCGCCCATGCCTGCTGTTGCGCGGCTAGCACGCTCTCCCAATCGGTGGCGGCTTGGACGTGGCGATGGGCCAGCTCAAGCGGTGCGGCAGCATCGCGCGAGGTTGCAATCCCCACGAATTTCGTCGCCACGATCGGCTGGCCGGCCCGCGCCGGGTAGACCTGTTGCAGCGTCGGAACGTTCTCGGCATCCCAGAAGGCGGTCTGGGAGGTGTCGCCGAGCAAGCGCATCGCTAGCGCCACTTCAATCCCGCTCTTGCGGGTGCGGGTGCGCAAAAAGATCGTGCCATCGGCGAGTTGGCCTTGGGCGAGCGGACGCCAATGCAGCAACCCTTCGTTGTCCATCTGGCCGTTAACGGCGGCGCGTAGCTCGATTTGCCCGTCAAATTCGGGGATGATCTCGCAGCACAGCGCCAGCAGGTGTTGGTCGGCCAGTGATGCGAAGCGGGTGAAGATCAGCGTCGCCACCCGGCCCTGCGGCGAACGCCAGCGCACCTCGCGCCGCAGCACGCCGCTCTGCAAATCGAGTTCGCGCCGGTAGGCGAGAATGGCGCCCGTCGCGAGCGAGAACTTCTCACCGTCGAGCACGACGTGCAGCGCGAGCCAGTCGGGTGCGTTGGCCAACTCCGTGACCACGATCGGCGCGTCGTCGAAGACGCCGTGGATAAAGGTCGCGCGGCGGTCGTTGGGGTAGCCCTCCTCGAACGCGCCGCGGGTCGCGAGATAGCCATTGCCGATCGTGAAGATCGTCTCTTTGTGGTGTTGTTTCGCTGGGTCGAAGGTGTCTTCAGAAAGGATCCACATAGTTCACCTGTGTGTCAAGCCGCTCGTTTACCCCTCTTTCGAGCCGGTGGCGGCAATGCTGCGCACGAAGTATTGCTGGAAGACGAAGAAGATGATCAGGATGGGCAGCGTGTTAAAGATCGAACCGGCCAGAATGACCGAATAGAGTGTGTAGTACTCGCCGCGGAACCACTGCAACCCGATTGGTAGCGTGAATTGTTCGGGCGAACGCAGCACCAGCAGCGGCCACATAAAGTTATTCCACGCCCCTTGGAAGGTGAGCAGGGCGAGGGTAATCAATTGGGTTTGGCTGATCGGTAGCACGATGCGGAAGAAGGTGCCCCAGCGGCCCGAACCGTCCATCATCGCCGCCTCTTCCAGCTCTCTGGGGAACGACTTGTAGAACTGGGTCATCATAAAGACGCCAAAGGCGTCGGCTATGCCGGGCAGAATCACGCCCCACGGGTTGTCAATCAGGCCAAAGCCGGTCGGGATGCGCAGATCTCCCAGTTGCAAACCGCCGCGGATCAATCCCGGCCCGATGATCAGGAACGAGGGGATGAGCGTGACCACCCCCGGCATCATCATCGAGATCAAGAGCAGGTTGAACCAGAAGCTCTTGAGCGGGAACTCGATCCGGGCGAAGGCGTAGCCGGCCATCGCGCAAAAGAGGACGCGGAAGATCGTGATAATGACCGAGATAAAGACGCTATTCCATACCCAACGCGGGAAGAGCTGGAAGGTGCCGAGAATAGTGATGTAGTTATCGAGCGTAAAGGGAGTCGGCGCCCAGATCGGCGGCGTATAGATATCGGCCACCGGCTTGAACGAGAAGACCAGCGTAAAGTAGAGCGGTGCCACTGAGAGCGCGGCCCAGAAGGCCAGCATCGCGAAGAAGAGATACTTGCGCAGACGGTCGAAGAAGACGGTGCGTGCATAGACCTGCGCTTGAGGAGAACTGGTTGTCACTGCCATCGTCGCCTGCCTTTCTATCGCTCAGCCCCGCTGCCGCTGCCTTCAATCACCCGCCGCTGCAACAGCGTCACCGCCAGAATGATCAGGGTCAAAATCACCGCCAGTGCCGAGGCTTGCCCCATCTGGATGCGGGTATCGCGGAAGGCCCACTTGTAGATCAGATAGGTGATGGTGGTCGTGCTATCGAGCGGGCCGCCGTTGGTCATAACAAAGATCTGGTCGAAGACTTGAAAGCACCCGATCACGCCGACTGTCACCACGAAAAAGATCACCGGACGCAACATCGGCACCGTGATGTAGAAGAATTTCTGCAAGCCGTTCGCGCCGTCGATCTCAGCCGCTTCATAGACGGCTAACGGGATATCTTGTAAGCCGGCTAAGAAAATGAGCATGAGCGTACCGCTGGTGGTAAAGATATTCATGCCCATAATCACGTAAAACGCGGTGCGCGGGTCATCGAGCCAGTTGACCGTCAGGCCGGTGATCTGGTTGAAGATGCCTTGCGGGGCGAAGATCCAGATGAAGATGAGCGAAATCACCACCGACGACGTGACCGACGGCAAATAAAAGATGGTGCGAAAGAAGCGCTGGAAACGCAGATTCTGATCCATCGCGAAGGCCAGCACCAGACTGAGAAAGGTCTGGATCGGCACTACGATCAGCACATACTTGAAGGTGTTCGGCAGTGCCTTCGAGATAAAGAGTTCATCTTCCAGCACGCGCTGGTACCCTTCGAGACCCCACCAGCGCGGCGGTCTGAGCAAGTTGTACTCGGTGAACGAGAGATAGACCGCGTACCCCAGTGAGATCAAACTAAAGATCAGAAAAATGATCAACCATGGCGAAATAAAGAGATAGCCGTTCAGGGCATCAACCCATTTGCGGCGGTCAGTTCTCGTTCGCATAGCCTCGTCTCCGTCGGTGGCGGGGTATGGGTGTCACCCCAGTGCATGTCCGCTCCATGGCGGCATCTTGGCCGGACTTTTCAACCTCTGCGTCGTGGAGTGCGGCAGTTCAACTGCCGCACTCCACGCATTGCCATCAGCGCATCGCCTTGCGGATCGACTCAGCAGCCTGCTGCATCGCGTCCGGTGCCGGCTGGTTCTCTTTGAACATGCGCTCCAGCGCCTTAGCCATCTGATCGTTCACATCCGAGCCGACCGCTCCCCAGAAGAAGGGTTTAGCGCCGAAGAACGAACCGTTGAAGATCGCCGCCGAGTTGGGGTTATTCTTCAGGTAGTCACTGTTCTGCAACGCTTGGCGTGACGGCAACGCAAAGCCGCTCTCAAGCACCGCCTTCTGGCTGGCTTCGCTGGTCAAGAAGTTGACCACCTTCCACGCCGCCTCGGCGTTCTTGGTGTTGGCCGAGATACCCCACGCCACGGTGAAGATCAGGTTGCCTTCGCCACCCGGCCCAGCCGGCGGCATCACCACGCCGTACTTGGTGTTGGGGAACTGATCGCGCAGATAAGGGATCAGCCAGCCGCCTTCATAGACCATCGCACACTGGCCTTTGCCGAAGAGCGTGCCTTGCCAACCCTCGCCGAGATCCGACGGCAGCGCGCCGATCTGATTGGTGCGGAACGAGGCGTAGAACTCGGCTGCCTTCACTGCTGCTTCGTTGTCAAGCGTGGTGTCGGTGAAGTCGCTGTTCATCACCGTACCGCCATTCTGGAAGACGAAGACCGGGAACCGGCCCGGATCGGGCGGGGTGCAGAAGCCATAGATCGGCTTATTCGGATCGCTCAGATCGGTCAGCTTCGCCGCCGCCTCGCGCAGATCGTTCCACGTCCAGTCGTCGGTTGGGTAGGCAAGGCCAGCCTTATCGAACAGATCCTTGTTGTAGAACATGCCAAGGGTGTTGAAGTCCTTGGGAATACCGTAGGTTTTGCCCTCGTAGGTGAAGGCGTCAATCAGCGCCGGGATGAAATCGCTGCGCGAGACGCCGCTGGCAGCCATAAGGTCATCGAGCGGGAGCAGCGCATCATTGGCGGCCAGCTCCAGCCACCAGAAGATGTCAACGTAGAAGATATCAGGCTCGGTTCCCGACGCGATCGAGGTCAGCAGCACCTGCTTGTAATCGCCGGTAATCGGCTCGTACTTGACCAAAATGTCAGGATTTTCGACCGAAAACTTATACAGCAGCGACTCAAGCAACGCGGTTTCCGCCGGGCTGGATGCCCAACCGGACAGGCGCACCGTCACCTTTTCGGCGGGCACAACGACAGTTTCCTTGACGGTCACCGTCTCACGGATTGTCTGCGGTTGTGGGGTGGGTTGTTGCGTGGTTGTCTGGCCGCAGGCGCTCAATCCCAGCGCCAACACGGTCAAGATGAGCAGGAATTTGATTATGCGATTCATACTTGCTCCTTTGCAATATCAAGCTAATACATTTTGGCTGTGGACAATGATGCGATCTTAGATCATTTTTTACCCTCCTTTTTTTACACAATAACCGGCTACCCGATCAATGGCGGATGATCAGGAACGCAAATTGTCGTGAGTTATCAGGACGAAGCGCGGATGATCAAGGAAGGTTGGAGCAGGACGTGTCTTTGTTCCGGTTCTCGCCCCTCAACAAGCGCCACCAGCAGTTCGATGCATTTGCGGCCAGCCTCGGCAATCGGCTGCCGCACGCTGCTCAGCGGCGGGAAGAGATACTGCGCCATCGGCGCATCATCGAAGCCGATGATGACCAGATCGGTTCCAATTGTCAGGCCGCGTTCGCGGGCCGCCGCCATCGCGCCAATCGCCATCGTGTCGTTGAGGGCCATGATCGCGGTTGGACGGCGATCGGCGGGCAGATCGAGCAGGTGCAACGTCATGGCCCGGCCAACCTCGAAGATACCCTCGCCGCGCAAGATATAGCTGGGTTCGGGTGCGAGCTGGGCAGCTTGCATCGCATCGAGATACCCCTGAAAGCGATCATTGCCGACCCGCGAATCTTCGGGCCATGCCAAGATCGCGATCCGGCGATGGCCGCGCCCGATCAAATATTCTACTGCTTGCCGCGTGCCGGCGGCCCCATCAATATCGACCCACGCAAAATCCCATTCCGGGTTGGAACGGCCAAACGCGACAAACGGAAACTGCTGTTTCAAGAGAAACTGAATCCGGGGATCGTGATAATTCACGCTCGACAGCACAAAGCCGTCGACATTGCCGCTTTTGATCAGATCGCGGTAGGTTTCGACCTGCGCGTTGCCTTCGCGGAAGGGGAATGGCAAGACATAGTAGCCAACCGCGCCGGCTTCGCGCACCATGCTGCTCAAGAATTGGTCGAGGATGTGATTAACCTGACCGGGTTCGGTTTGCGTCCACGAATACCCGATCATAAAGCTGCGCCCGGCCCGCATATTGCGCGCAATGCGGTTGGGCCGGTAGCCGAGTTCTTGCACCGCCGCCTGAATCCGCTCCATCGTTTCAGGCGCAACCTGCATCTCACCGTTCAGCACCTTAGAAACGGTTTGGTAACTGACTCCGGCGCGCGCCGCTACGTCTTTGAGCGTGACTTTGGTGGCTGTCATAGGGCGGTTCGATTCTTTCTAGGCGAACGTTCGCCTTTATCATACACCGGCCAATTGCACTTGTCAAGAGGGTAAAGCGAACGTTCGTCTAAGATGGCGCATAGCCGTGCGGCTCTATAGGCGAACGTTCGTGCGTCGCTACACCGGCACGATTTCTTCGACCGGGGCCAGCCGCAGGTTGCCGATCGGGCAGGCGGTGACGCAGGCGAGGTCGGTGTAGCCGTAGCAGAGATCGCATTTGTCGGCGCGGTGGGTGGGGCCGGTGGGGGTGAGAGGAATCGTGGGCCGGATGCGCTGTTGCAGCCGGCGGAAGAGATCCCAGAGCGGGCCGGTGGTGTGTTTGGCGCGCGGCACCGATTGCACCGCGTCGTAGGGGCAGGCGGTGACGCATTCGCCGCAGCCGGTGCAGCGGGCGGTGATGCGCAAGGCGCCGGTATCAACCCGCTCGATCGCGTCTTCCGGGCAAGCCTCGACACATTCCGCGCCGACGCTGCACTGGCGGCAGGTTTCGAGCACATCAAACCGGTCGATCGGCGTACCATGTAAGTGCAGACGGCTATGGCCATGGCGACTGGCGCAGCCGGTTTCGCACATCCGGCAGCCGGGCGGGCAACGGGTGGGATCGCGCACGAGGATGTGGGTGGCGCGCAACAAGCCGCGATTGACTGCCAGCCCGATGTCGCGGGCGCGGGCAGCGTCGCTGCGCACGGCGGCTGAGTGTTTCAGCCGCCGTTCGGCCATCGCGCGCAGATCGGCTTCCAGCGCCGGATGCTCTTGGATCAAGCGGTAGAAGTCGGCGCCGGGCAGTTCGAGCAGGTCGGTGGTGGTGAGGGTGCGGGCATTGGCCCGGTGCGGCTCGCCGGTGAGCAGCGAGATTTCGCCAAACAGATCGCCTTCGCTCAGGCTCGCGATCATCTGCCCGCTCTGCTCGATCACCACCTGCCCGCTCTCGATCAGGTAGAGCGAGTCGGCGGGTTCGCCTTGCTTGATCACCAACGTGCCGCGCGGCACGTGGCGCGGTTGCAGGCGGGCAGCGATTGCGATCCGTTCGAGCGGCAGCAACTGGCTGAGAACCGGCATACGGGCGAGGGTGGCTTCGACCATACGCCGGCGATAGACTTGGCGCAGGGCAGTGACCAAGAGGGGTAAGGCCGCTAGTTCATCGCGCAGCGTGGCAATTTCGATTTGCAGCAAATAGCACGAGCTTTGGGTGAGCGCGCTCATGTGGCGGAAGAATTTGCCAAACAGCGGTCCTTCGCCAAAACAATCACCCTTCCCGATCACCCCCATCAGTACTTCGCGACCATCTTTGTCGCGTAAACGCAATTGCAACGACCCGCGCAGCAGAAAGAACAGGTAGCGATAGCCGCGGCGTTGGCCGATCACGGTGGCGCCGCTAGGAAACACCCGGAAGATGCCACGTTCATAGAGCGTGATTAGCTCGGTCGCTGGCACGCCGCGCAAGCAATCAAGCGCAGCCAGAGCCGCAATCGCGGCTTGTTGGCGCTGTTGGCGCTGCGCAGCGCGCGCTTGATCGAGTTGGTTGTGGGGAGGGCGCTTCAGCAACGACATAGCCGGCTCTGCGGTACAATGACGGGGATGGCGCAATCTGCCTTGCATTGTACCATACACGTTGCCGAGGAGCGGTATAATAGAACGGCGGAAATCGCACCCACACAGGATACTCGCATGCCGTTGCGCAGTCTTACCGTTGATTTGGCTCGCGGCCACGCTCGCCAGTTGTTGCCCGATGAAGTGGAACGTGACTATTTGGGCGGGCGCGGGGCGATCGCTTGGTTGCTCTGGCATCAATTGGAACCAGATACCCCGCCGTTGTCGGCGGAGAATTTGCTGATCTTTGCTGCTGGGCCGCTGGCCGGCAGCGCCGGTTTTGCGACTAGCGGCTTCACGGTTGGCACCCGCTCGCCCCTCACCGGCGGGATTGGTTATGGCTGGGCTCCGGGGCATTGGGGCGCTGCACTGCGCCGCAATAACATTGATGTGTTGGTTATCCGCGGTGAAGCGCCTGATTGGTGTTATCTGCTGATCGATGGTGATACGGTGCGTTTGCGTTCGGCCCGCCATTTAGTCGGGCGCGACACGGTGGCAACCGCTGCGACGCTGGCCGCTGAATTGGGCGGCAATGTGCGTGTACTGGTGGTTGGGCCAGCCGGTGAAGCTGGGGTCGCGTATGCCAGTATTGTTGCTGAGGGGCTGTATCTGGTTGAACCGGCTGGCACCGGCGCGGTGATGGCCGATAAGAAGCTAAAAGCGATTGTGGTGCGCGACCGTGCGCTGTTGCCGGTCGCTGACGCTGCTCGTATGCAGACCGTGCTGCAATCGATCCGGCAGCGCGGTGAGCGGCATCCAACCGCTAACGCGATTCGGGCCATCGGCAGCGCTGGTTTGTTGCCGGCGGCGATCAAACTCGGTGCCCTGACCAGCCGCGATGCGCGTGCGCTGGCTGACGGCGTCGCGATTGCCCGCACCTTCAGCGAGATTGCGCGGCGCGGCGGGCGACTCGAACGGGGTTGCGCCGAGTGCCCGTTGCCGTGCTATATCGATCTGCGCACCAAAAGCGGCGAGACCCATCCGTTGCCTAGTCTCGAACTGATTGCCGGCTTTGCCGCTCGGGTGGGTATTACCGACCCCGACGCGATGCTGGCGATTGCCGATCGTTGTTTGCGACTGGGGATTGATCCGGCTGCCGCCGCTGCTGCGATCGCGTTTATGACCGAAGCCCAAGACGAAGGCTTGGTGCGCCAGCGCACGCTCAATTGGGGTGACGGCGCGGCGGTGATTGCGGCTCTCGACCGGATCAGCCAGCGCCAAGAGAAGCGCGATATTCTTTCCCTTGGCGTCGGCGAGATGCAAGAGGCGGTGTGGGGGTCGGCGGCATTCGCCCCGCAGGTGAAAGGCTTGGCGATGCCGGCACTCGATCCGCGCGCACTCACCGAGATTGGCTTGGCAATGGCGACGAGTCCGATTGGCGGCGATTATCGCTATGCGATGGCCTTTGAAGAATTGGTGGCCGAACCGCCGGCATGGTTGCCGCCGCCGGCCAGTGGGCCGCGTGAGAGCGAGGGGAAAGCGTTGCGCTTGATTTGGCATGAACGCTTTGCTGCTGCGCTCGATGCCAGCGGCTTTTGCCGCCGGCTCGGCTTGATGGCCTATCAGATTACTCCCGGCGAGTTGATCGCGCTGATCGGTGCAGTGACCGGGCGCGCCATCACCGGCGCTGATCTGGTGCGGATCGGCGAGCGGATTGTCACCCTTGACCGGCTCTTTACTCGCCGCTATGCCAGCAATAGCCAAGATACCTTGCCCGACCGTTATCTCCGCGAACCGCTGAGCAGCGGGCCAACCGCTGGCCATACCCCGCCGCTAGAGGCGTTGTTGGCCGAGTATTACGCCCGGCATGGGTGGGATGCCCGCGGCGATCCGACGCCGGCTCGCTTGGCCGAATTGGGGATAATCCTGTAGCACTGTCTACTCAGGGGGGCGGCAATCATAGAGGGTCGCACGGCTGTGCGGTCTCTATTACATGCCATGATCGAAATGATTGACTACATTCGTAAATATCATCGCATACTGATATGACCAGATTCGTCGTCAAGTTGGGTACTAGCGTGCTGACCGCCGGCACTGACCGGCTGCACCGGCCCTATTTTGTCGAGTTGGCCCGCCAGATTACCCGCCTCAAAGCAGATGGCCACGAAGTGGTGCTGGTCTCGTCGGGTGCAGTTGCCGCCGGCAAGGAGCGGCTCGGCGTCGCGCCGCGACAGCGTAGTAACATCCCGCTCAAGCAGGTGTTCGCCGCTGTTGGGCAGAGCCGGTTGATGCACCTCTACGAGCAGATTTTCGAGCTGTACGGCTTGCAGGTGGCGCAGGCGCTGCTTACCCGCGACGACTTGCGCGACCGCCGCCGGTATCTCAATGCCCGCAATACCCTCACCCTCTGCCTTGCGCAAGGAATCGTGCCAATTATCAATGAGAATGACGCGGTGGCGACCGCCGAGATTCGGGTCGGCGATAACGATAATCTCTCGGCGCTGGTGTCCGGCTTGATCGACGCCGACCTGCTCTTGATCCTGACCGATATTGCCGGTCTCTACAGCGCCGATCCACGCAGCGATCCCACCGCCGAGCTGTTGCGCGAGGTGCCGGTGATCGATGAACGGATTTGGGCGATGGCCGGCGGCAGTGGGACACATCGCGGCACTGGCGGGATGCAGACCAAGATACAGGCTGCCGATCTCGCCACTCGCTCCGGTGTGGCAGTGATTATCGCTGCCGGCCATGAGTCGGATGTGATCGCGCGCGTGGCCAACGGCGAGCGGATCGGCACCTTCTTTCCGGCGGCAACGACCCATCCCGATGCGCGCCAACGCTGGATCTTGGCCGAAACGGTGCGCCATTCGCGAATTGTGGTGGATGAAGGCGCGGCTACGGCGCTTACCCGCCACGGCAAGAGCTTGCTCGCCGCTGGCATCCGAGAGGTGAGCGGCGAGTTTGATCGTGGCCAGACGGTGCGGATCTTCGACCCTGCTGGCCGCGAAATCGCTCGCGGTCTCACCCAGTATCGCTCGAACGATATGCGTATGATTGCCGGTCTGCGCTCACACCAGATCGTCTCGGTTTTAGGGTATGATTATGGGCCGGAAGTCGTTCATCGCGACGATATGGTCGTGTTGGCCGGATCATAGCGCACAGACGAGCAGTGGAGATACGCCTCTCTCATGTACCTTACCCTGATACCTTCTGCTGGGTGAGGAGCGGATAGAGACGTTCCAATAGCGACGTCGCACCAGAGGTTTGACAAGGAGTAGCTCATGACTTCAATCGACGGGCCGGTGCGGGTGCGGTTTGCGCCTAGCCCAACCGGCAGCTTGCACATCGGCGGCGTGCGCACCGCCTTGTTTAACTGGCTCTGTGCTCGGCACTACGGCGGCCAGTTTATTCTGCGCATCGAAGATACCGACGAGAAGCGGTTTGTGCCCGGCGCTGCCGACGATATTAGTATTTCGCTGCGCTGGGTCGGCATCGATTGGGATGAAGGCCCCGATGTGGGTGGCCCGTATGGCCCTTACGTTCAGTCGGAACGGTTTGAGCTCGGTATCTACCGGCCCTACATCGACCAGTTGCTCGAGGCCGGTCTCGCCTATATGTCGTTTACGACCGAAGAGGAGCTGGCGCAGATGCGGGCCGCTGCCGAAGCCGCCGGGATCAAGGCGTTTCGCTTTCGCGGCCCCGAACGCGATTGGCCGCTCGAGCGACAGCGCGAGCTGGCGGCCAGCGGCAAGCCGTACACGGTGCGCCTGAAGGCGCCGTTAGAGGGGGAAACCCGCTTCCGCGATCTTGTTCGCGGCGGCGATGAGATCGTCGTGCAAAATGACCAGTTGCAAGATATTGTGTTGATTAAATCGACTGGGATGCCGGTCTACCACTTTGCCCATCTGGTTGACGACCATCTCATGAAGATTACCCACGTGATGCGTGGCGAAGAGTGGGTGCCGAGCACGCCGTACCACGTCTTGCTCTACGACTATTTTGGCTGGCAACGCCCGATCTTTGCTCATTTGCCGGCCATTCTTCGTCACGACGGCAAAGGCAAACTGTCGAAGCGCAAAGATGACGTTGCCGCGCAACGTTTCCGCGAGCGCGGCTATCTGCCGGAAACGATGCTCAATTATCTGGCCTTGCAAGGGTGGAGCTACGACGGCGTGACCGAGATCATGAGCCGCGACGAGCTGATTGAGCGCTTTACCCTTGACCGCATCCAACCCTCGCCGGCGCGCTGGAACCCGGAAAAGCTGCGCGATATGAACGGCATCTACATCCGCAAGCGAACGGCGGCGGAAGTGGCTGAGCTGGTGTTGCCGTTTATGCAGCGGGCCGGGTTGATCGGCGATCCGGCCAGCGACGCCGAGCGCGACTACCTGTTGCGGCTGATCCCACTCATCCACGAGCGGCTGGAAGAATTGCAGGAAGCGCCAGACTTGCTCCTCTTCTTTTACCGCGACGTGACGCCGGGCGAGATGTACAATCCGGCTGACCTGATCCCCAAGAAGCACGATGCTGCCCAGACCATTGCTATGCTGCGCGCGGCGCACGAGGCGCTGAGCCGGCAAGAAGACTGGACGCCGCCGGCGTTGGAGGCGACGTTGCGCGGGTTGTGCGAGCAACTGGCTGTGAAACCGGGGCCGCTCTTCGGCGCGATCCGCATTGCCATCACCGGGCGTAGCGTCGCGCCGCCGCTGTTCGATACACTGGCCGGCGTGGGTTGCGAGCGCTCACTGGCGCGGATCGCGGCGGCTATTGCCGCATTGGAGCAGATGGTATGAGCGAGCTGTATTGGGAGTCTAGCATTCATCACGACGGTTCGCCCACCTACTTGCGCTTTAGCGGGAGGTTAGGCGATACCGCCGTGATCCGGCTCCGCCTCGCTGCTGATGCGCCGGTCAGCAGCGTCTTTGTGCGCACCTGTCCCGACGGCGAACAGCAGATCACGCCGATGCGTGATCTGGGCCGCAATGGGGTGTGCCGCTGGTGGGAAGGCGAGCTGCCGATCCGCATGCTGCGCACCAATTACCGCTTTCTCCTACGGGCTGAAGATGGCACGCGCTGGTACAGCGCCGGTGGAGTTACCCGCCACTACCCGACCGACGCCAACGACTTCGTGGTGTTGGCAAACTACCACGCGCCGGATTGGGTGCGCGATGCGGTGTTCTACCAAATCTTTCCCGACCGCTTCGCCGACGGCGATCCGTCTAACAATGTGCGCGATGGCGAGTATCTCTATCGGGGGAAGCCGGTGGTGGCGCGGCGTTGGGGCGAATTGCCTAACCGGGAGACGGGGCAGATTGAGTTTTTTGGCGGTGATTTGCAAGGCATTGCCCAGCGCCTCGACTATCTGACCGATTTGGGGGTTTCGGCCCTCTATCTCAACCCCATCTTTCGCGCGCCGTCGAACCACAAGTACGATGTCGAAGACTACACGACCATCGATCCGCACCTCGGCGGCGAAGCGGGCTTGTTGCTGCTGCGGCAGGCGCTTGACGAGCGCGCGATGCGGTTGGTGCTCGATATCGTGCCCAACCACTGCGGTATCACTCATCCGTGGTTTGTCGCCGCGCAGGCTGACCCGCGCGCGCCAACCGCCGAATTCTTCACCTTCCGCCGCCACCCTGACGACTACGAAAGCTGGTTAGGGGTCAAGACGCTGCCCAAGCTCAATTACCGCAGCGTGCGCCTGCGCGAAGTGATGTACGCCGGACCCGACGCGATTATGCGGCGCTGGTTGCGCCCACCCTACCGCATTGATGGCTGGCGGATCGATGTCGCCAATATGCTAGGCCGGCTCGGCCCCGACAACCTCGGCCACAAGATCGGGCGCGGCATCCGGCGGGCGGTCAAGGCCGAACAACCTAACGCCTACCTGCTCGGCGAGCACTTCTTTGATGGCACCCCCCACCTGCAAGGGGAAGAGCTGGATGCCACGATGAACTATCAAGGCTTCACCTTCCCGATCTGGCGCTGGCTAGGCGGGTTTGAATTCAACCCGAATCGGCCCGAAGCTGATCCGCGCCCGATCGCCGCCGAGACAGTCGCTGCCCAGTGGATAGTCTTCCGGGCGGCGATTCCGTGGCAAGTGGCGACCCAGCAGTTTAACCTCCTCGGCAGTCACGATACCCCGCGGCTGCGCACGATCGTCGGTGACGATCTGGCGCGGGTGCGGGTCGCAATGACGCTGCTCTTCTGTTACCCCGGCGTGCCGTGCATCTACTATGGCGACGAGATTGGGCTGGCCGGCGGCGGCGATCCCGATTGCCGGCGGACGATGCCGTGGGATGAAGCAGAATGGGATCACGATCTGCGCGCGTTTGTGCGGCGGCTGGCGCATTTGCGGCGTAGCGCGCCGGCGTTGCGCTGGGGCGGTTTCCAGCAGCTCTACGCCCAAGGCGAGACGATCGCCTTTCAGCGCGAAGCGCCGGAAGAACGCTTGATTGTGGTCGCGCGCCGCAGCGACGATGGCTTGCGGGTATTGCCGGTGCGCCACGCCGGTCTGGTCGATGGCGTGACCTTGCGCGAACTATTCACCAGCGCCGAGACGGTCGCGCGCAATGGTATGTTGGACATCAGCAGTCTGCCGGCGACCGGCGCGCAGGTGTGGCGGGCATTGTAGGGCGGATGTTGGTAGGGGCGGGGATCGTAAGGGCGGGTTTTAAACCCGCCCTTACAGTGTCCGGTATCGCAGAAGCCGGGTTTCAAACCTGCCCCTCGGCTCAGAACTGCGGCGGTTGGTACTGCGGCGGGGGCGGCAATGGTTGGCCGTTACGATAAGCAAAATAGGCCTGCACATTAGGCTGGTTGTAGAACACCAAACTGACAATTCCGAACACCATCGAAAAGATATTGCCGGTGATGATATTGACGATCTGCATAATCGCCAGCGTCTTGTTCGGTTGCACCGGCTGCGGCGGGTTGCTCATCAGTTTGTAAGCGTACATCCCTGCCAAGATTGCCACCGCGATTGAATAGATGCCCAGTGGAATACCGCAAATGGTGAACAGCCAGACAATTCCACTGAGGCCGCTGAGCACGGCATCGACAATCGCCATAATCCCGATCGCTAATACTGCATCAGGCTTCGTTGCGCCATACGTGGGGTGGCCCGGCGTGGCTTGGTATTGAATTTGGGCTGGTTGGTAGGGTTGTTGATACGGCTGCTGGTGAGGTTGCTGGCTAGGCTGGTAACGTCCATAGTCGTCAGAGGATTGTGGCTCGCTCACAGGACGCCTCCCTTCTAATTGCTTAAATCTTGTCTTTGTTATTGACGAAGTCAACCGGTGGAGAGTCGCGCGCAGAAGATGTGTCATGGTTCACTACCAGCTTCCTTATCATAGCACAATGTGTTGATGATTGTCCTCTTGACAAAGAGCGAATATCGTTATTAAGATTGATAACGATAATTATGTAACAGCTCTTTGGAAAGGAATGGTGCATGGTTCCGGCATGGTTCACGCACAACCGTCTCTACGATCTCGCCCGCAGCGGTCGCCGCTTAACGCCGTGGTGGGGCGTGATCGTGGCCGGCATTCTCATTATCATCCTCTCGCAGGTACTGTCGTTTCCGCTGGTGCTAGCCCAAATGATGTTGAACGGCGGCAGTCTTGATTTTGATCAATGGGCTGCTACTGTTTCCCCGCTGGTCTCTGGCTTTTGGCTGTCACTCCTCCTGACCGTCTCGTTTGGTGCGATGATTCTGCTCGTTTGGTTGTGGATCCGGTTCTACGAGCGGCGGGGGATCGTCACCATTGGGTTTGAGCCGCAGCGGGTATGGTTCTTGTATGGGCGCGGGTTGCTTTTGGGTTTTGCTGCGTTTTGTGCCGTCATCGGCTTGTTAGCGCCGTTTGGTTTTGCTGCGGTCGAGCCTAGCGATCCAGCGCAAGTTGGCTTAGCCGCGCTTGGTGGGGTATTGCTGGTGCTCATCCCCGGCTGGCTGATCCAAGGCGCTGCTGAAGAGGTGCTCACCCGCGGCTGGATGTTGCCGACCCTTGCGGTGCGCTACCGGCCTTGGGTTGGCGTAGTGATTTCATCGCTCTTCTTTGCCGTGATGCACGGCCTCAATCCCAATCTCAGCGCGCTGGCCCTCTTGAATCTCTTTCTCTACGGCCTCTTCGCCGCGCTGTATGCCCTGCGCGAGGAGTCGTTGTGGGGGATTTGCGCGTTCCATTCCATCTGGAACTGGGTACAAGGGAATTTCTTTGGCCTTGAAGTGAGTGGGCAGGTGGCAAGTGGCGGGATGCTGTTCAATTTGATAGAGACCGGCCCTGATTGGTTGACTGGCGGCGCGTTTGGCCCCGAAGGCGGGATTGCCACCACGCTGGTGCTGGTAGTGAGTATGGCGATCATCTGGTGGTGGCCGGCTACGAGCCGGCAGCCGGCAGGCCAGCCAGTGACGGCTGAGCGGTAGCGCAACGATCGATTATGGAGTGCGGCAGTTTTACTGCCGTACCTATATGTCACGCCAAACTCACCAACAAAACCCCCACCAAAATCCCGGTCACGCCGAGCCATTGGCTGCGTGCCAGTTGCTCGCGCAGCACTAGCCACGCCAGCATAACCGTCACGGCGCTAAAGATCGAGGCTAGGGCTGTGACGACGCTGACGTAGGCCGTAGCAATGCCGGTGTTGAAGCTGAGGAAGGCGATGGTGTCGAGCGCACTGGCCGCGATGATCAGTTTGCCGTGCGCCGCTGTCAACCGTGGCAGCGCCGAGCGGCTGACGGCGAGGATGATCGCTGCCGCGCTCACGGTAACAACCCGCCCGATTAAAACCGGCCATGCAATCCCGAACGTGGCCGTGACATCGCCGATCAACCAAAAGAAGAGGCCAAAACTGATCGCCACCCCAATCGCTTCCGGTACACCGCGCAGATTGGTGGGCGTTGTCCCCGTCCCGCGAGACACGACCGCCACCCCACCGATCACGAAGCCAGTGCCGGCTAGCGTGATCATTCCCAACGTCTCGCCATCGAGGAGGGCCAACGCTGCCGTCACCGCCGCAAAACTGGCCGAGATCGGCGAGACGATTGCTAGCGTACCGATCGTGAACGCGCGGTAGAGCAACAGGGTGCCGGTGACATTGAGCAGGTTGACCGCCACCGCTGCCAACCAGTCCGGCCCCCACGGCGGCAGCGGATCGCCGCGACCAAGCAGCACCAGACGAATGGCCACGATACCGGCCATCTGTGCGAACAAGAGTGTCCATTGCTAGCCGAGCTGGCGCGTGGCGCGGGTGATCAGGAAATCACCGGTTCCCCACCCTAACGCAGCGATTAAGCCGTAGATAATGCCCATAGTGATGTCTTAAATCGCCTCTCTGAGGTGCTGGAATAGCCACAAAAAGACACAAAACTCACAAATGTTGTCGCTTTTGGCGGCTCTTCCACGGATCGCGTCCAACCATTGCATGAGCGAACTATGGCTCGCTGTGCGAGCTGATGGCCCTCACCTCCCGGCCCCTGCTCCCACCTCACGGCGGGAGCAGGGGAGCCACCGGATTGGCGGCAAAGGCACTGCTGCCGCGGAACGGAGCAGCGCCCCTCTCCCGCGCCAGCGGGAGAGGGGTTGGGGGTGAGGGTTCGCATCGCAACGCCATCAACCATATCTACACTCATAGGTTCTGGTATCCCTTGACCTCTTCCGGGCCGGGTATCAGTCCTGCACGAGCGCCATTACCGGTAAGACATATATCGTCTACTGCCTTCGCCCGCGAAAATAGCCGGTGCGAAAGGCAATCGCGGCCACAACCGCCACGAGGATCAAGACGATGAGGCATTCGACAATGCTAATGTTTGGCATATACTCATTGCGGGGATCGGCATATCATTTCGCGTAATGTCGAGAGGTAGTGATATACGGAGGATCTCGCTGCGCTCACCGTGACAACCTCTCATCATCACGAAATGATATTTAGCGGTAGTTCCGCCTTGTTCCAGTATACTGTATTTGGCCTCGCTGCCGGTCGTGCTACAATAGCGCCGTTATGGAGCGAATCGTTGCTTTGCACAGCCGGTTACAACTCACCATTACGATCGTGATCGCGGTTGGCGTGCTCTGGGCCTTGGTGATAGCATGGCGCAATCGTGGCGGGATGCAGCCGCTGAGCGGTATTTTGCAACTCCTGATCATGGCGCAGGCGGCCATCGGTCTTCCCTTACTGTGGCAAGCCGATCTAACCCGGATGGCGTTACATCTCATCTACGGTGTGGTGGCGGTGGCACTCATCCCGGCCACCGCGCTGGCAGTGCGTGACCGGCCCGTGCGTGTGGTCGGGTTGTCGTATGCCGGCATCTTGTTGATGCTCTTGATCGTGGTGGCGCGGCTCTACGAGACCGGAGGATGAGCATTGTCCGCACATTTTGATTTCATCATCGTTGGCAATACTGCTGCTGAAGCGGCCCTCGCTGCGCTCTTAGCCAACGACGGCCACGCGGTGCTGCTCGCCGGCGTCGGCGGCTTGCAGCCGGTGGTGCGCTGCGGCAATGCTTGGCACGATACCCTCCCGCCGCAGTGGGCCGGTGTGCGCGATGGGCCGTATGCGCAGATTGCGGCGCGTCTAGGGGTCTATCTGCCGGTGGCGCGGCGTAACCCGGCGTGGCGGCTGCATCTGGCGCAACGGGTAATTGACGTGCCCAGCGATCCGGGCCAGTGGCGCCGGAGCCGGCGCGCGCTCTTTCCGGCCCAAGCCGATGCTGCCGGTCGGTTTTGGCAAGCCCAAGAGACGGCGGCTGCCGCGGCGTTGTGCTTGGCCGATCGGTTCGATCCGCTGGCCCAACTGCAAGTGTTGCGCCAGCAAAGGCTGACAGCCGGCGATATGTTGCGCCGCTACGGTATTGTCGATCCGGCGCTGCGTAACGTTGTGGATACGATCCTTACGGCCAGCGGTCTGCCGGCGAGCGATCATTGTCCGTGGCCGGCTGGCAGTGTGGCGCTCCTGCCTCCTGCCGAAACAGTGATTGGCGATGCCGCGACGCTCATGCGCCTCTTTACCGATGCCTTGATCCGCGCCGGCGGTGAATGGCGCGCTCACCAGCGGGCAGTCGCTCTGATCACCACGCCGATCCGGGTGGCGGGGGTGCGCTTAGCCGGTGGCGAAGAGGTGTTTGCTCGCGCCATCGTCCTCGGCCCGGCGGCGTTGCGCTTGGCCGCGCGCGCCAGCGCGCGTTCGCCGCTCATCGCGACCGGCTACCTCGCCGTTGAACGCTCGTGCCTGCCCACTGATATACCTCGCTACCAGATTGTGGCCGGTGCTTCGCTACCGGTGACAATCGGTCTCTCCCCGGCTGCTGAAACAAATACGCACTGGCGGGTGACCGTCGCGATGCGCCTCTCCAGCGCCGAAGCCGCACAGTTAAACCATGCCGCCCCGTATGAACGGCGCCAGCTCCGGCAGGCATTCGGCGTGGTCTTGCAAGCCGCGGTTGCAACTGCGCTGCCAAGTCTAGCGAACGGGAAGCTGGCCGGGTTGACGACCGCTCTGCTTCGCAATCCAACCGTCCCGCCGGCCCGCCTGCCGGCAGCGCAAGCCGGTTTGTGGCTGTTGCGATCAGCGTCTTGGCTGCCGCCGGGGTACGACAACGGTAGTAGCGTTGTGTCCCTCTACCGGCAATTGCGCGGGTTGGTATCTTGAAACATCGCCCGCTATAATATCCGGTATCATGACCGGTGGCTATCACTACCCATTCCTGCACCGTGAGGAATAGTTTATGGACGACGTAGTCATTGTGAGCGCAGCGCGCACGCCGATTGGCCGCTTTAACAACGCCTATAGCGGTCTTGGCACGATTGATTTAGGCGCAGCCGCCGTGCGGGCTGCTGTGCAACGGGCCGGGATCGAACCGGCGATGGTCGATGAATGTATCATGGGTTGCGTTGTTACCGCCGGTTTGGGCCAATCGCCGGCCCGGCAAGCAGCGATCCGCGGTGGCTTGCCGGACTCGGTCGGTGGGTTGACGATCAACAAGGTGTGCGGTAGCGGGTTGAAAGCCGTCATGGTTGGCGCTGCTCTGATCAAAGCCGGTGAAGCTGAGGTGCTGGTGGCTGGCGGCATGGAGCACATGAGCAGCGGCCCCTACCTGTTGCCGCAGGCGCGGCACGGCTACCGGCTGGGTCACGGCCAAGTGATCGATGCCGTGGTTCACGATGGGTTGTGGTGCGCATTTGAAAACCATCACATGGGTGCTGCCGCCGAGTGGATTGCCCGCACCTTTCACGTCACCCGCGAACAGCAAGACGCTTACGCGCTGCAATCGCACCAGCGCGCGATTGCGGCCCAAGACCGCGGCGCTTTTGACGAGGAGATTGTGCCGGTGACGGTGCCGGGGCCGAAAGGGCAGGCTAACGTGGTGACGGTTGATGAAGGGCCGCGGCGCGATAGTTCGCTGGCGGCGCTGGCCAAGCTCAAACCGGCCTTTGTCGCTGATGGCACCGTCACCGCTGGCAACGCTCCCGGCATTACCGATGGCGCGGCGGCGGTGGTCTTGATGAGCGCTAGCCGGGCGGCCCAATTGGGTTTACAACCGCTGGCCCGGATCGGCGCGGCTGCGCAGGCGGCGGTCAAGCCGCTCGAAGTCTTCACCGCACCGGCGTTTGCAATCGAACGGCTGATGAAACGGGCCGGGCGCATGCTCGACGATTACGATCTGTTTGAAATTAATGAGGCGTTTGCGGCCCAAGTCATTGCGAATCTCCGCGCGCTGGCGCTCGACGCCGACCGGGTGAATGTCCACGGTGGCGCGATTGCGCTTGGCCATCCGATCGGTGCGAGCGGTACGCGGGTGTTAGTGACGCTGATCTCAGCCTTGCGCCAACGCGGCGGCAAGCGCGGTATCGCTGCTCTGTGCCTTGGTGGTGGTGAAGCCGTCGCGCTGGAAGTGGAAGTGTTTTAATCCCAACCGGAGCGACGTTGCCCGCCAACGTCGCTCCTTCCTCCAGAGGACTGAACGCCGGTGTTGGAGTTTATAAGCGCTACGAGGAGCTTAGGTAGCCTACCCACCGTAGTTGAGGGGCGGGAAGAACAGGTGTTCGGTTGCGACCGTTGATCGCTGTGCAATGCCTGAAAGCCCAGCGCTGCCCTCCCCTCTCCCGCGCCAGTGGGAGAGGGGCTGGGGGTGAGGGCCGGCAGCCCGCGCAGAGGAACGCAGGTAGCCTACCCGCCATGGGGCGCTAGAAGCGCAGGCAGCCTGCCCGCTGTAGCTGCTCCGCAGCGGTACGGTTCAAACCTTCACCTCACACCGCGCTGCGTCGGCAGACGACCAACATCGTCAAATCATCCTCAGGCTGCTGGCGGCCAGTATACGCCATGACTGCTTGTTGAACCGATTCGAGGTGGTTACTACTGCCGCCTAATGACGGATCGAGCATTGCCAGCAGCCGATCCTCGCCAAATAATGCGCCGTTGGGCAATCGCGCCTCGGTGACGCCATCGGTGTAGGCGAAGAGCGTATCGCCTATCTCGAGCGTGGTTGTCTCAGTGGCAAAGTGCGCATTCCTGATCCAGCCGACTGCTGGCCCAGTCGATGACAGCATTTCAACGCCACCATCGGCACGGAGCAATATCGGCACTGGGTGGCCGGCATTCACATACCGCACGGTTCCGCTGGCCGGATCGATGATCGCGCAGAAAATGGTCGAGAAGGTACGACTCGCATGATGGTGGCGCGCAATATATTCATTGGTCATCGCCACCGCGCGCAGCGGATCGTCGCCGTTCAGCACCGCTTGTTCAGCAAAGGCGCGCAAGAGCGATCGCGTTAACGCCATAAAGATCGCCGCCCCTACGCCTTTATCACACACATCGCCAAGCAGACAAACTAGCCGTTGATTGGGCAAGATAAAGGCGTCATAGAAATCACCGGCCACTTCTCGCGCCGGTACAAACGCTGCCGCAATCTCCCAGCCGGCAATGTGCGGTAGTCGTTCTGGCAGGAAATCGGCTTGCATGCGCCGCCCTAGCTCGAGTTCATAGCGGATCGCCATCAGATACGCTTGCTCTTGGTCGCGCAACCGTTTTCGTTCCAGACAAGCATTCACTTTGGCGTGCAGCAAGGTAGTGTTAATCGGCTTCGTGAGGTAATCTTCGGCGCCGGTATCAATGCACCGCACCACATCGTCGATCTCATCAATCGCCGAAATCACGATGACCGGAATGTGGCGCATCTGCGAATCGCGCTTGAGCTGATCCAGCACCGTAAACCCATCCATTTCGGGCATCATGAGATCAAGCAGGATGACATCGAAGGGTTGCTGCTGCACATATTCCAATCCCTGCCGCCCGTGGATAGCTGTGACGACCGTATGGCCGAGCCGGTCGAGTTGGCGTGCGAGCAGATATCGATTGTGTTCACTGTCGTCAATGATGAGTATCCGGCCGGTGGGTTGGTCTGTCATAGGCGATCGTTACGAAACCAGTTTCAGCATCTTCCAGCGATCATTGGTCATCCCACTTTGTGAGTCAATGGCGCATCGTAACCGAACACGCGACGTGGTATCGAGAGATGCCACGTCGCTGACCTCACTCCATCAGATGCCGGAATGAAACTCTTGCGGGAAGCGAGAAACTTGGTTTCGCTTGGATTAGATGGAGTCTGTGGCGTACCAAATCCTACTTTTAAGCAGCCATCTTCGTCATGTCATGTATAACTAAGTGACTATCATACCATAGTCCGCGGTGCTGTTATGCGCGAACCGTGGCTTGCCGGTAGGCTACTTCGGCAATAGGGGCAAGGTTAGGCCACGCCAAGCGGTTTGCTGCCGCTGTTGCAGCGGCGCGTAACCGGGTGCGCGCCGTTTCATCGGCCAACAATTCAAGCGTGGCGGCGGCCAGCGCCTGTGCATCACCGGGTGGCACGAGGATGCCGGTGTCTGGGGCGAGGTAGTCGCGGGCTGTACCGACATCGCTCGCCACGATCGGCAACCCGGCTGCGATCAGCTCGACCAGTTTGGCCATCCCGCGCGCGCGGTTAATCAGCGTGTCGCGAATCGGTGCCAACGCGACATCGGCGCTGGCGAGCAACCGCGGAATCGCTGCCGGTTCTTGCCAGCCGCGGTTGTCGATCATCGTCGCCCAACCTTGCGCCGTTGCCAGCGCCACAAGCTGCTGCTCTTCGCCGCGCTCGCCTTTGCCGATCAGCAAGAGGCGTGCGTCAGGTCGGGCGCGGTATATCGCGGCCAGCGCCGCGGCGACTTCGGCCAGATCGAGTTCCCAGAAGCGGGTGTAGAGCACAATGGTGGGGTGAGAGGCTGGTTGTGGCGGTAAAGGTTCGATGGTTGGCGCGCCGTTGGGTAGATAAAAGACGCGCTGCGGGGGAACACCCATAGCCCAGACCAAAGTTACCAGCGTTTGCCAAACGACCGTGACCGCGCCGGCGCGGCGCGGCAGATCACGCTCTTGCCACGCAAACAATGCTTTGGCTGGTGGCGGATACGGTAGCAAGTCGTTCCACCCACCCGGCCCTTCCCAATCGTCGCAATCAACCACGAGCGGCACTCTGCCGCGGGCCAGCATTGCTAAGCCGCCGAAGCCTTTGGGTTTGAAGAGATGGAGCACATCGGGCCGTAACCGGCCCGCGCTGTGCCAGAGGGCTGCGGTATGCCAGAGGGCCGCCGGCGGGCCGCCTAGAGGTGGCGTGGGGGTATGCGTCACCGTTACCCCGCCGTAGTCGCGGGTTGTACCGCCATCAGCCGGATTATGCACCGGCGGCGCCACAATCGTAACGGTGTGGCCGCGCCGGTGCAACGCCTGCGCCAAGGGCAACATTCGGGCCAGTAGGGTGCCCTTCGGTCTGATGCCGAAGGGCGCGATCATCACAATGCGCATCAGCGGCTAGCTCGGATAATCTCCATCATCTCTTCCACCCGCGTCACCTTCACCCGTGGCCGGCCCTGTGCCGTTCCCTGCGCTGTTTCATACTCGTTCAGCCGCTGCCAATCGGCATAGGTGACAAAATCAACCCCGCGTTCGCGCAACAGATTGGCAATGTCGCCGGCGGGCGGCGTGTTCGGCAGGTTGGGCAAGTCAGCCAGCATGCTGTTGACCGTGGCAACTGCGTCGGGTTTGTTGGTTCCGATCACCCCTGACGGACCGCGCTTGATCCAGCCGACCACATACTCGCCGAGGATCGGCTCACCGTTGGGCCCATTCAGCACCCGGCCATCGCGATTAGGAATGGTGCCGCTCGCTTCATCGAACGGCACATCAGGCAACGGCTCGCCGCGATACCCGACCGAACGCAGAATCATCCCGCAGCTCAACTCCTCGGTCACGCCGGTGCCACGCGGGCGCAAGCTGCCATCGGCGGCCTGCACCAACCGGTTTCGTTCGATCGTCACGCCGGTCACCCGGCCATCCACACCGTGAACAGCGATAGGCGAAACGAGGAAGCGCATCACGATCCGGCGCGGCGCACCGGTATCGCCGCGGGCGGCATATTCGCGCAACAGCTCCACATTCTTCGCTGCTGTCTTATCCTCAGCCATTGCCGCTTCACTCAGCGGATCAAGCTCAAGGTCAGCCGGATCGACAATGACGTCAACCCCCTTCAGCTCGCCAAACTCCTTCAACTCTGGGTTGGTGAAAGCGGCCTGCACCGGCCCGCGCCGGCCTAACATCACCACTTCGTGCACCTTGCTCTGGCGCAGCGCGGCTAGCGCGTGGTCGGCAATATCGGTTTTGGCCAGCTCATCGGGATCGCTCACCAAAATGCGCGTCACATCCATCGCGACATTACCGTTGCCCACCACCACGACCCGCTCAACATTCAAATCAACGTCAAGATCGCGGTAGTCGGGCCGGCCATTATACCAGCCAACGAAGGCGGTCGCCGGCATGCTGCCGAACAAATCCTCGCCGGTAATGCCCATGCGCCGATCTGACTGTGCGCCGACGGCGTAAACAATCTGATCATAATATGCGCGTAAGTCAGCGTGGGTGATATCAACCCCAAAAGTGACGTTCCCGAAATAGCGAACGTAGGCGTGGGCGGCCAGCTTGTCGTAAATGCGCGTAACCGCCTTGATCGACTGGTGATCAGGGGCGACTCCCTCGCGCACCAATCCATAAGGTGTGGGGAAGCGGTTGAAGATGTCGATTTGGCAGACTAGATCTTTTTGTTTGAGTAGAGCTTCAACAGTGTAGAAACCGGCTGGGCCGGCGCCAATAATAGCGACGCGCAGCGGGCGCTGAGCGCTTCCCAGAGGTTCACTCACGGCGCACTCCTTCGTTGTCGTATAGTTGCCTCTTATCCGATTGTGATATACCGCACAGATACCAGCAATGTACCATGTCTCTTACGTCATGTCAAACGGCGCTGCACCGCTTGCTTGAACTGGCTTTAGTCTGGTGCTGCTTTACTCCGTTGCGATCAGTGATCGCTATGCTCTGCTTTGCTGAAGCGGAGCGTTAGAGCGTTTTCGGCAAGCTTTCATGGCGTAGCGTTCGGTTTGCTCAGACGGATGGATAAACTTCCCCTTTTGTTGAGTGGCGGACAGAACACTTGGTTGAGTACAACCGTTGATCGCTGTGCGATGCCGCAACGCTTAGCTCTGCCCCCTTGCCCGCGCTAGTGGGTTCAAGGGCGGACCGGATATTTGATCGAGCACAACCGTTGATCGCTGTGCAATGCCGCAACGCTTAGCTCTTTACTCTCCGCTTCTGCGCCAGTGGGAGCGGGGTTGAGGGTGAGGGCGAACCGGTATCTCACAAAGTCATCAACCACATCTGTACTCATGGCTTCTGTCCGCCCTTGAGCTCCCCTTTTGGGAGAAGGGTGATGAGAGCAACTACGGCATGAGCATACGGGAACATCTATCGTTCTCCTCAAATGCTTACTCTCCCGCTACCTGCATCATCACCGGTTCATCATCACCATTCACCAACAGCGCCCGTCCCGGCGGTTGCTCGCTGTGGCGCTGATCAGGCAGCGGCAGGTTGAGGCCGAGCAAGCGTGTGCCGGTGTCGTACCGGCCCGGCCAGAGTACGATCCCGTTACGCGCGCCGTCAAGCGCACGCAGCAGCGGGTCATCAGCATAGCTGATCCCGGCAGCGATGATCAAGTGGAAGGATTCGTTGCCGGTTTGGGCCAATTCGACCAACTGATTGAACAGGTTGGGCGTTGCGCCGTAGCTTTGGGTGAAGTGGTCGCGCCAGCGTTCGCGACATAGGTGGTAATCGTCAATGATCAAAAGGTGCCGGTTGGTTGCCTCGTGGCGCAATGCGCTGAGTTCGGCGTTTAGCGCCGCCAGCCCAGCTTCGTCAGCGATGTAGCGCGCCGTTGGTGCAAGTGCGCGCAACTGGTTCAGACTGCGGCGCGGCCCGTCAATGATGATCAAATGCGCTGGCGGTGATGCGGTCAATGCGCTGTGGGCCAGCGTGAGCAGAGCCGTGCTTTTGCCGCTGCGACGCGGCCCGATCACCAGTGCGTGCGGGGTTTCCGGACTGAGGCGCAGCGCTGCTGGGCCGCAAGGTTCTGCCGCCCAACTGCACGGTAGTTGGAGGCCGGTAGCGTATTGGCTGGCTGACGGTAAGGCGCTTTTCGCCAAGCGTTCGGGCAACAATGCCAATGGTGGCGCGCCGCCGGCGGTTGGCGGCATGGTATGCACTAGTGCCGTCGCTTGTGTCCGAATAGCCAGCGCCAGCTCGCGGCTGTCGCCAGCTTCGACGGCTCCTGCCGGCAGCGCAATCTGCACTTCCAACAGACCCTCGTCGCTATGCTGCCAATAGCCGCGCCCCGCTATAGCTGGTGGCAGTTGGGATGGCGGCCGCTGACCAAAGGCATCGGCGTAGTCGTTGCGATCGGGCATGCGCAGGGCCAGCCGTTGCTCGAACTGCGCCGCCAACCGGTAGGGGAGGTCGGATGGCCGCTCGGCGCTTACGATCAGGCGTAACCCCAGATCGCGCCCGTTGCGGGCTAGTCGGACCAATTCGGCTAAATCGCTCTCGCCGTAGGTGTCGCGCAGTTCATCGCGTACCACTGCCAGCCGGTCAATGACGAGCAGTACTGGCGGTCCCGGCGGCTGGCTGGCGCTCACGCGCATGCGCCGTTCGCGCAGGTGGTTATCGAGCTGGCGCAAGAGGGTGAGTAACGCTTCGCGATCGAAGGGTTGCACCACGGCGCCAACGTGCGGGAGATCGGCCAAGGCGCTTAAGAGCCGGCCATCGCCATCGATCAGATAGCACCAGAGCGCATCGGGACCACATCTTCCGGCAAGGTCGAGGATGATGCGGGCCAATGTCACGCTCTTGCCGCTGGCTGGCCCGCCGAAGATCGCTAAATGGCCGGCGTTGAGATCGATCACCAACGGGATTTGTCGGCTCTGCTGCGGGATGTCGAGCAGACCGGCCACTGCCTGCAAGCCGCTCGCCGGTGTATGGAGGGTCAAGTGCGCCGGTAGCGGCGGCTGCCAAATAGGCGGTGGTTGCCAGTTAAGCGCGGTGAGATGAGCGCGACCGGCTGTGCAGAGTTGTTGGGTGATCGCCTCAAGATCACTCTGGCCGTCAGGTTGGGTGGCTAGCCGGGCCACTTGCATAAGCCGTACCTCACCGCCGCTGCGCACATAGGCCCGTCCCGGCAGTTGCGGCGGCAAAAAGGCGGCGTCAGGACGTTGCAGCATTTCGCGGCTGTCTTCGCTGCTGCCCAGCCGCAACGCGATGAAGTAGCTCAGTTGGCTACGGATCTCGTCGCTGACTACGCGCGCCGGTTGTTGGGTGGCGATCAACAGATGTACTCCCAGCGAACGTCCCTGCTTGACGACGCGCACCAGTGCGCTGACAAAATCGGGACAACTGCGGGCCATTTCGTCAAATTCATCGAGCACGATCAACAGGTTCGGCAACGGTTCCAGCGGGTGTTGGCGCGCCAGTGCGCGATAATCGGCGATGTTCTCAAGATGGATGCCATACTGTTCGGCAACGGTGCGCAGCATGGTCTTGCGCCGTCGCAATTCGCTGCTGATGGCGGCGATGGCTCGTGTTGCCAAGCGATCGTCGAGATCGGTCACCAATCCCGTGGTGTGAGGGAGATGCGCAAACGGTGCGAGCGCCGCACCGCCTTTGAAGTCGATCAGCAGCACGTTGAGCCGGTCGGGGCCATGGGTAGCGGCCAGCGCGACGATGATGGTTTGCAACAACACGCTCTTGCCGGCGCCGGTCGCACCAGCAATGATGCCGTGCGGGCCGTGGCATTGTTCGTTCAGATTGAGGGAAAACGGCTTGCCTTCCCCCAACGCGCCGATCGGCGCTTCGTGCCATGCCAGTGTCGGAGGTTGCAACCAGTGGGGTGGCAGGCCATCGCCGGTCGGCAACTCAAGCAGCTCGAGCAAGCGGGTATGGCGCGGCAGATGCTGGCCGGCCCCGATTTCAGTCAGGCGGATCGTTGCCAGCCGGTTGGCGAGTTGCTCAATGCTGGTTCGATTGAGCAGGTCGGGTTGGAAGGGAGTGGCCGGCCATGCCTCCCCCGCTCGTGTCCACCGTCCCATCTGCTGATCAACTTCGATCACTGCCGCGCAGTATTCGGGCACGTTGGCCCAATCATCAGTTAACACTACTACCATCAGACCATACGCACCGCCATCGCGAAGGATCTGGCCGAGCGCGGTGTAGGCAGCGACCAGCGCGGCGCTGTCGACCATGATCACTACCGGCACTGGATTAGCCGTAGCTGCTTCGCGCCGCCGGCTCAATTCGTCGAGCAGGAAGGTTAAGAGGCGATCGATCGCCGCCGGTTCAATCGCAGCCAGTACCCTCCCGGCCTGTGGTTCGCCCGGTGTCTGGCAGTGGGGTAGGCGCGCTATCCATTGCCAGTCGGTCGCTGTGTTCGTTTGCGCAATCAGCGCGATGCGCAGTTCAGTCGGCGCATGTAAGGTGGCCGCTTGCGCTAGCAGCGCGTATGCTAACCCCACAACCGCCGGTCGCGATCCGGCAATGCCGAGTGAGCCGAGCTGGCGTAAGGGCAGGCAGATCGGCACCTGATGCAAGGTGGCGTATTCAGCCAGAAGCTGGTCGATCCGGCGGTCAGCCGGCGCTCCCGGCGGGAGTACGGCGCAGCTCGTTGCCGGCAGCGTTCCGCTGCCCAAACGCAATTCCAGCGCATCATCATCGCTCAGCCGTCGTTCCCACAATCGCGGCTCCGGTGTGCGGGGCCGGCCATCGGCGCCGGCGATCCGCAACAGTTCCGCCGGATCGGGCGCTAAGTAGCGCCGGGCCGCGCGCTCTTCTTCGTGTAGGCGGCGTAAGCGGGTACGTGCTGCGGCTAGTCGATCGGTAAAGAGCGTCTGCTGCTCAGCATGGGTGCGTGCGTTGCGCTGGACAGTGTCTCGCTCGTTGAGGAGCGTGATGCCGCTGCTGAGCACTCCTAATATCAGCGCCGGCAAGGCTGCTACCCATGAACCGTAACCAATCAGTGCGCCGGCGCTGAACAGCAATGCCGCGATCACCGGCAACAATGCCTGTAGCCACATCGTGGCAGGGCGTGGCTGCGGCGGGTTGGGTGGAGCGGGCAATTCCACCGTCTCGGCGCGCCAGCGCGGGCGCAGACGGGGTGGCCGGTTAAACAAACTAGGGTTGTCCTGCATACTGCGTTGCTTGCTGAGCGGCTTGTCGTTCACGGTTGATCCGATCTTGTTCAGCACGCGCCCGCGCGCTGGCTTGGGCAATCGCATTGGCTGCGTGCAAGCATTGTTCGCGCAAGCGAATCGCCTCAGCCTGTAACGCAGCGTGGCGCGCGGCCCATTCGCGTTGGCGCGGCCCTTCCCATCCGGCTAGTAATGCGCTGGCTGCGCTCGCCCGTTGCCGGGCCGCTGCATCGATCGCGCTTGCGATGCGCCGCAATGCGCCAATTGCCTCATCGGTGGCGTTCCAATCCCACCAGACATCGCTCCGGCCTGACATAGACAGCTCCTGCTATGCCGATAACGGCGGTTCCTGAAACCAGTCGGGTTCGACCGGCGGTAGTGCGGGCAATACCGGCAGAGGCAGCAAATCGAATTCGGTGGGATCAACTGTGAATGGCAAGGTCTGCGCCTCAACCGGCAGTCGGCTGTAGTCGAACGTTTCGTAGGCGCTATGCGCCACACTCGGTTGATCGAGCTGGTGGTTGTTGAGCTTGAACACCACATCGCGGTAGCGCGCGTCATCGTGCCCGGCACCGACCGATTGAGCCAGCGTATCGTCACTGTCAACGTAATGCCGCACCGTCACCGGTTGGTTGTTAATCTCCGGCGGCACGTCATCCCATTCGCCTTGCGGGCGCACTGCTCCTAGTGTGACGACGCTGGCTAAGTGAATCTGGCGCTGGGCCAATGCCGCCTGCACCACCGGATCGTTACTTAACAGAATGCTCATCCCGCCTCCCATGCTGTGTCCCATCAGGTGGAAGGTGCTGCCTGCCGGTATCTGCTCGATCAGCCGCAAGATGCGCTCGCGCACGGTATGATAGTAGGCATTGTGCTCAAGTCGCTCTTTCCCACTGGCCGTCTCGATCACCGAAACCAGCCCATTGGTCCCGTACGCCATATTGTCGAGATTGAGACCGCCGATCCCAACGACGTATTCGTCTTTGCCGACCCGCGCTGCCCGCACTTCTTCGCCGAGGTAGGGGCTGATCAGGCTGTGCGGGGTTGCCTGCAATGCTCCCGGTGTGATCCGGTATGGCCGGTTCGGATCGACCATGCATTCGTGTGGCGGGAAGACTGCGTTCACATCGGCGTAGCCGTCTGGCTCGGCTTCCGGCCCTGCGCTTGGTCGGGTGAGCGGCCTCAGCATCAGGTTAGAGCGCGTATTGCGGTTGAGCTGTTCGAGGTAGCTCACCAACACACGCATTTCATCCAGTGATAGGTATTGGAAGGCGTCGATCCAAAAACCGCTTTCTAACAGCTTCAGCACGTCAGCCGGATTATGGATGATGGCAGGCAAACGCGGGCCGTTAATGAGACCAAGCATCCCGCCTGCTTGGGCGCAGGTGAGCCAGAGCATAGCCGGATGAAGCGCCAGATCGGGTCTGATCGTGGCGATCGTGCCGCTCATCACGAGACTTTGCTGCAACAGGTGCCAAATCTGCGCGCGGTTGGGCACGAGTGGCAGCCATGGCCCAAGCCATTGCATCGCTTGGAAATATGCGGATTGCCATGCCATCCTCGTGCCGCGCTGGACAAGCTCAGTACAAGCATCGGCGAGCCGTTGCTGCATCGCCGGTGACAACAAGGTCGGAGCCGCTTGCCACACGAGCGGCGCGATCCATTGGGCCAATGCGCCGAAGCTAGCAGGGGTGAAACGCGCCGGCCAGCCGGGTTGGGGCAAGAGTGTGATTGGCGCTGACCACGTGTGCAGGTGTTCTAGCGCCTGCACCAGCCACTGCCGGGTGGCAATCAGGCTCAGCGCCGTTTGCCAAGGCAACCATGGCACCATCGTCACCAAGCCGGCTTGCACTAACCAGCGTCCTTGCTGTACGGCTCCGTCGCGCAGAGCGGGCCAAACGCCGCTGAGCCACGTTGGGTTCCAGCGGCTCGCCGTTTGGCTTGACCATTGCGTCACCAGCCGCGCCGCGATCCGTAAGTTTAGGCTGGCCGGTGCGAAGGGTCGCGCCGGTACGCGCAGTTCCCAGATGAACCGGAAGGCGAAGCGGGCGCCAAGATCAAGCGTGGGCAACCGTGGCCACAAGGGGCGCTGCCCCGCTAAGCGATGAGCGATACCGGCGCTCATCATTACAACCGTGGCCCCAAGGAGCGGCGAAGTTAGGCCACCGCGATCGGCAGCTTCAATCCGGTTGGCGGTATCGCTCACCCATGCCGCTACCTCGTTGATGGTGCGGCAATGGCTAAATAGTGAATCGCTGAGACCGTCCACCCCCGCGACCGCATACTCGCGGCAGCGGCTGCCGAAATGGTTCAGCGCTGTCGCCAAACTGCGCGCTTCGGCCAGCAGTTGTTCCTGTTCGGCGGTGATGGCCGTCGCATATTGGCGCAACTGGGCGGGAATTGCAGCGACAGTATTCATGCAGCCTCACAGATCCAAGCGCCAAGTTCACTTATCCGTTGGCGTAGGCCCTCACCGCCAACCGGCCACAAGGCCAAGCGATCATCGCGATCTGATGCCGGCACGGCCCACCACCCGCTGTTGCGTCCAGCAATCAGCAATGCGCCGCGTGCTTCCGGTTGGGGTTGCCGCATGTGCCTGATAGCTGCCAGCGCGTAGCGGGCCGGTTGCGGGCCGATCGCTGTTACAAAACTGCGCGCCAGTGTTGTGGGATGGCCTTGCTGTTCTAACGCCCAAACCGCTATGTGTTCATCGTTGTGTTGCAACGCATTGAATGCGGTCAGCAGCGTTTCACCGTTAAGTAGCAACGGCGTCTGACGTTCTGGTTCATGCAGGTTGACCGGCGCCAGCATGCCCAACATCGTGCCGGTCACTTGGTCGGCGCCGGTAAGTGCCTCGAACCGATGCACATCGGGCGCCGGACTGCTGTGCAGCACAAACCGATTGCCAGCGCGACTGATATGGCCGAGCTGGGTGGGCGGGCCGCTGGCTACAATGAGCAGGCTGTCGGCGAGTGCGGCGGTGCGAAGCATGTCAGCCAAGGCGGCATGCGGTGTAGGCAGGCTTTCTGGCGACGGGGGCAAAACCAAGAGATCGCGCGCCACCAGACTGCCGGCCGCTGCGCTCAGCGCACCCTCTAACGCTGGCCGCGCCGGCAATGTCCCCTGCCCAAGGGCAAAGGGGCGCGGCAATTCGAGCAGGCCCAGCAATAAGAGCAACTCGGCGTGGCTGATTTGAAAAGCAAGTGACATCTCGGTTTCTCCGTTTCACTCCTAGTGACGTGTGATGGGCCGGCGAGAGCGCATCTCGCCGGCCATCTGCTACTACTGCCCGCCCGCCTGCATAATGTTCTGATTGATCTGGGCAACCTGCCGGCGCAAATCCTCCAACGCACTCTGAATAGCCATTAACTTTTGGTGCGTTTCCGCCCAATGAGCACGGAATTGTGCCGCCAGCCGCCCATCCCAATTGTTCGGATCCGACAAAAGCTGCCCTTCCCGGTTCAGATCGCCAATCTGCTGCAACAATGGCCCCTGCACAATCCGCTGAAACCGCTCAATCGCCTCACGTGCCGCCGCCGTCGAAAGTACCCGGTCGCTCATATCCAACCTCCTGTCAATTCCAGCGAAAAACACCTTGCATGAATGAAACCGCGCGAGATCGCCAAAAGATTCGCGGAAATTTCGCTCAATTTGCCGGCGCGCCCAAGCTGGCTTGTATGGCGACAGATCGCATTCTGATGCAGCAAACCGTCGTATGACGAGGGCGCTTGACAAAATCGGCGGCATTCGCTATACTAGCCAGCGTTGTGAGGGCAACGGTC
>NZ_DAOUDC010000075.1:0-35483 GCF_034431535.1 Chloroflexus sp.
CCCGCGCCCGATCCACGCACGGAGAGGGGCAACGCAGGTGGTCACAGCGAGGGTGTGGCGCTGCGTACCGGCCGTGTGCGGGGCCGCGACCTACTGGGTGCGGAGCACTGCAAGCACGGTCGCCACCGTCACGCGGCCAGCCGGTCGGGTGGTCGCGATCCCGCACCTCCCCCACGCGCGCACCGTCGCCGGCGGGGTGCTGTGGTGGGGTACGGTGCGTGACCCGCGTGCCGTCCATTCCGCTCCTGCCGCGTGGTGAGTCATGCGGCATCTCGTATCACGGTGGGAGTAGGGACATCCATGATACGAGGTGAGCTGACTCACCGCAAATACCTGCCCCCGAAAGGCTAGGGGGTGAGGGTTAACGCAAAGGCGCGAAGAACGCAAAGGGCGCAGAGATATTGGTCATCATCCTCTGCGCCCTCTGCGTCCTCGGCGGTAAAAACATACCCCCAGGTGAGAGCTACCGCCAGAGGCTATTCCACAGGTCTTGCAACGTCGTCTGCACGCCGGCAATCGTCTGCCGGATCGGATCGGGCGAGAGGCGCGCATCGAGCCGGGTGCGCGCATCTTCGATCACCTCGTTCAGCATCCGGTGCGCTTCTTCGGCATGCAAACGGGTGAGCAATTCCGCGTAGGCGTCGAGCAGTTGCTCGCGATCGGCCTTCGGCGTCTCTTCTAGCATATTCGCCAAAATCCGGCGCGCGCCGGTATAAAAATCTTCGATCGCCATCGCAGCTTCCTCCTGAGCGAGATGGGTGATTTGGTTGACGGTTAGACGCGCCGGCAGACCGGATCGTTGCGGTGCCACATTCCTATGGATCGGCTATCGCCAAACCATCACGGCGACGTGCCATCACGGCGCAGCACCTCGCGCGAACGCCCGCCATCAGGCGGGCCGACGTAGCCCTGTTGTTCGAGCAGATCGATCAACTGCTGCGCTTTGGAATAGCCGATCCGCAACCGGCGCTGCAAGAGCGAGGCTGAGGCGCGCTGATGTTGGGAGACGAGCGCAATCGCTTGTGGCAGCAATTCGTCTTGCTCGGCGGACGAGAGGAACTCGGCGGGGGGTTGAAAGCCCTCGCCGCTAGCAGCGGGTTGGATCTCGCTCCCGCTCGCCTTCACTTCCTCCGGCTTCGCCTCATCGGGTGGCGCCGCCTTGCGCCAAAAATCAACGATCCGCTCGACCTCGCGATCGGCGACGTAGGTGCCCTGAATCCGCACCAGCTTCGCCGAGTCAGCCGCCATATAGAGCATATCACCGCGGCCAAGCAGATGTTCGGCGCCGGGCACGTCAAGGATGACCCGGCTATCAACTTGCGAAGTGACGGCAAAGGCGATCCGCGAGGGGAAGTTCGCCTTGATCAGGCCGGTAATCACATCAACCGATGGGCGCTGAGTGGCGATAATCAGGTGAATACCGGTCGCGCGGGCCATCTGCGCCAACCGGCAAACATACGTCTCAACTTCATCGGGGGCCATCATCATCAAGTCGGCCAGCTCATCGATCACAATCACGATGTAGGGCATCGGCTCAAGATCGGCCCGTTTGCGCGCCAGTTGGCGATAGCTGTCAATATTGCGGCAAGCGTGTTTCGCAAACACCTTATAGCGCCGCTCCATCTCGCGGGTCGCCCACTTGAGCGTCGGCACCACCCGCTCGACCTCGGTCACGACCGGCGACAGTAGGTGCGGAATGCGATTGTAGACGATCATCTCGACCATCTTGGGATCGATCAGGATCAGCTTCAGTTCATCGGGAGAGTGTTTGAGTAGCAAACCGCACAAGAACGCATTAATCGCCACCGACTTGCCCGAACCGGTGGCGCCGGCCACCAACAGGTGCGGCATCTTGGTCAGATCGGCAATCACCGGCGTACCGCTGACATCCTTGCCCAACGGCAGCTTCAGCCGTCCGCGGTGCAGTTCATACTCTTCGCTATCGAGCACCTCACGCAGCGAAACCATTGCGATCGCGCTGTTGGGAATCTCGATGCCAACCACATTCTTGCCGGGGATAGGCGCCTCAATCCGGATCGATTGGGCGGCCAGCGCCAACGCCAAATCACGTTCGAGCGTCGTGATCTTGGCCACCTTCACCCCGACCGCTGGCTGCAACTCAAACTGGGTCACGGCGGGGCCGGTATTGACGCCTACCACTCGCGCTTCAACCTTAAAGCTAGCCAACGTCTCTTCGATCACGCGCGCCTTCAGGCGGCGTTCTTCGTCGGTAATGCCGCCATCAGGTGCGCGCTCCAAAAGCAGATCGAGCGATGGCAGCGGCCACGCCCGCCGCACCGGCGAAATCTCGAACCCGTCGAGCGCATCTTGCACCACCTCTTGCACCGGTTCCGGCTTGGCCGGCGACGTGCTCACCACGGACGAGCTAGCCGGCTTGGCCGGTTCGGCAGGCGGCGGCAATTCAGGTGTAGGGAGCTTAAACAGACTCGCCCGCGTCGGACGGGCGGCGATCGGCGTCGGCACAATATCATCGGCCTCGCCTTGGGGCGGCGGCGTAAACATGAGATCGGCCAGCGAACGGCGCGGCGGGTTGGCAGGCGCAGCCGGACGGCGCGGCGCGCTCCAGAGCATCTGCCAAAAGGTGGCGGTGCGCTCGGCCATTCCCACCACCAGCTCGCGCATAGTCAGATTGAAGGTCAGCAGCAAACCGGCCAACCCCAGCGCCAGAATCACCGCCACTGACGCGATCGGGCCAATGGCGAATTGCAACGCCGCGATCAGCCAATACCCGATCAAGCCGCCGCCCTCATTGAAACGATCAGCGATCAGAATATGATGCACCGGTACTTCGAGCAAACCCAGCATCGCTAAAAGCACGAGTATCGTACCCAGCACATTGGCCCCGCTCAGGCTGGCGTCGCTCATCCGCTCTTGCCAGAGAATGGCGATCCCAATCAAAAAAAGGGTGAGCGGCACAAAGAAGACCCCGGCGCCGAACAACGAGCGCACGCCGTTGAGGTACAGGCTGCCCAACCCGCCGGCTTCGCCGGTGAACACAAAAATAATCGTAACGGCAGCGATCAGGATCAGACCCAGCGCAAACAGCTCACGCTGATGTTCGGGGCGCAACGAGATAGCCCAACTCGCTTTCGCGCCGCTCTTGCGGCTGCGGCTGCCGGTGGCGCGCCGCTTGCCGGTTGATTTGTTGCCGCTGCGTGAAGCCATTGCTTCTCAGTTCCCTAACGCCTGTGATCTCTAATTCGATTATAGCATATCTGTGCGAGTATTCCATGATATGCAAACCATCTTTACAAATTGTGCGCAACCACATATAATTGTGGCAAGGTATGGGGTAGGTTGCGAAAGCGCCCCCAGCCACGACTGAGAGATGTGCTCTCAGTTCTTCTTTTTATACTGAGGTTTCCCGTCCGCCCGGCTATGCGGAATGGGCAGCGTAGAGGCAGTAGTGATGACAGACAAGCCGACGTACCTGACTCGCGAAGGTCGCGCCCGCCTTGAAGCGGAGCTTGAGTACCTGACGACCGTGGAACGCAAGCAGATCGCTGAGCGGATCGCCGCGGCCAAAGAATTGGGCGACATCTCCGAGAGCGGTGAATATGAAGACGCGAAGAAAGCGCAAGCTTTGCTTGAAGGCCGGATTCGCGAACTGAAGCACCTCCTCTCACGCGCTGAATTGATTGATGAAGATCAGGCGAGCAATGGCGAGGTACGAGTCGGTTCGTCCGTAACCGTCCGGTTTGAAGACGACGGCTCGGAAGAGACGTGGACGATCGTCGGCAGCGCCGAAGCCAACCCGCGCCAAGGCCGCATCTCGAACGAGTCACCGCTCGGCGCCGCGCTGCTTGGCAAGCGCGCCCGCAATAAGGTGACGGTGCATACCCCCTCTGGCGTGATGAAGTTGACGATTCTCAAGGTACGCTAACAGCCATTGTACGCCGGCCGAGCACGGGCGAGGCATGCCTCGCCCGTGCTGTTTTCCGGTATAATGAGGAGAGAAGTGCCGGCGCTGGCGGAATGCGCCGGTGAAATGGCATCGTTTCTTTCAGTATGGAATTGAACGACTTACAAGCCCAACGCGCCGCCAAGCTCGAACAGTTGCGCGCCGCCGGAATTGATCCCTTTCCGCCCCGCTGCTACCGCAGCCATACGATCGACGCGGTATTGGCTGCGTTTGATGAATTAGCCGCTGCCGAGACGGTGATTACCCTCGCCGGGCGCATCGTCGGTGCGCGACGAATCATGGGTAAGATCGCGTTTGCCCACATTGAAGATGGCAGCGGCGAGATCCAGCTCTGGCTCAGCCGGACCGACATCGGCGATGAGTGGTTCGAGCGATTTCGCGATCAGCTCGATACGTTTGATATTGTCCAAGCGACTGGCACGCTTCGCCGCACGAAAACCGGTGAACGTTCGCTGTTCGTGCGCGAGTTGGCGGTGCTGGCCAAGACGATTAATCCGCCGCCGGAAAAGTGGGCCGGTCTGCAAGATGTCGAAGAGCGCCATCGCCAACGCTACCTTGACCTGATAGTGAATCGCGAGCGGCGCGATATTTTCCGCGCTCGGGCCCGCATTATCAGCACCATACGGCATGTGCTCGATGAGCGCGGCTTTCTGGAAGTGGAGACGCCGGTCTTGCAGCCGCTCTACGGCGGCGCTGCCGCGCGCCCGTTCGTTACCTATCACAATGCGCTCGACCAGAATCTCTATCTGCGCATCGCGACCGAGCTCTACCTCAAGCGGTTGATCGTCGGCGGCTTCCCCGGTGTCTACGAGATCGGCAAAAATTTCCGCAACGAGGGGGTTGATCGCTCGCATAACCCTGAGTTTACGATGATGGAGTGCTATCAGGCGTATGCCGATTATCACGCCATGATGGCGCTGGTCGAAGCGATGTTGGGTGAGATTTGCTCTGCGGTGCATGGCACGACCACCATCACCTATCAGGGCCGCGAGCTTGAGTTTCGCCCGCCGTGGCCGCGCCTTGCGATGGCTGATGCAATCGCTGAACGCACCGGGATCGACATTACCAAGCATGCGGATCTGGCCTCGCTGCACGCGGCGATCGCCGATCGCCGCGTGCGCGTCGATCGCAAGGCGTCGTGGGCCAAACAGGTCGATGAACTCTTCTCGGAATTCGTCCAACCCCATCTCTTCCAGCCTACCTTTATCATCGACTATCCGGTGGCGATGTCGCCGCTGGCCAAGCGCATTCCCGACCGGCCCGATTTCACCGAACGGTTTGAAGCCTTTATCGCCGGCATGGAGATCGGTAACGCCTTTACCGAGCTGAACGATCCGTTTGATCAGGAAGAACGCTTCCGCGAGCAGTTGCGCGCTTTCGCCGCCGGCGATGAAGAGGCGCACCAGATGGACGAAGACTTTATCAATGCGCTGCGCTATGGCATGCCCCCCACCGGCGGCCTCGGCATCGGTATTGACCGGCTGGTGATGGTACTGACCGACCAGCCGACGATCCGTGAAGTGATTCTCTTCCCGCATTTGCGGGAACGATCCGATTGAGTGGAGCGGTGCTGGCAAACCGTAACCGGAAAGGAGGCGTCTATGCCCCGCTCATTTACGGTCGAGCGTGAGAGTTTGCCGGCGGTGGTGCAACGCTGGATCGAGGCGATTGGTCTCGGTGAAGAGGAAGTGATCGAGTTGGTCTTTACCGAACGCGAGTTGCTGATCCGCCGGCCGATGAGCCCACATTTGCGCGCTTGGGCCGAGGCGATGTGCGATCAGTACGATCGGGCCTTCCGCCAGATTGTCGGTATCTAAGGGTGCGATGATTGATGCAGCAGCGCGGCATCATTGCGCCGGGCCGGTTTGGATAGGCGCTAGCCGCGCCAATCAGCGCAAGACGATGGAATGAGCGCCATGTTGGACGAAGAAGCGACCCCGATCGTCTATCTTGCTCAAGACGATGTGCTCGATTTACATACCTTTGTGATCGAGCGCTATGGCGGTTTGCTCGGCATCAAGAGCCAAGATCGGTTGCAGATGGTGTTGAACGCGCCACGCCAGATCCTCTTTGGGGCAGAACTCTACCCCGATCTGTGCAGTAAGGCGGCAGTGCTGACCTTTATGCTCGTGAAGCACCATCCGTTCAATGCTGCTAATGAAGCGACGGCTTTTGTTAGTCTGTTACGCTTTCTCGCCCTGAATGGCGCGAGTTTGCGGCCCGAAGTCGGGCCTGATGAGATTGGCTGGGTGTTCCACGCGCTGAGTCACGGTGATATGGATCGGGAAGAGCTTGAGCGCTGGCTGCGCGAGAATGTGGACTGTTGCCATGACGCGAGTGCTGATTAATGGCTCGACTGGAATGTTAAGCGTGCAGGCGGCGCAATTGCTGAGCCAGCAGCATGAGGTGATTGTGCTTGGCCGGCGACCGCCCGCAGGGCCTATCGGGTATGCCGATTGGCTCGTGGCTCGCCTTGATCGCAAACAGATGCTTGAATTGCTGCGCGCTGAGCAGATTGAGACTGTGATCCATCTGGATCTGCTCGGCTTTGATGGGCCATTGCCCGATCACGAGACGACTGTGCAGCATAATGTGATCGGGACAATGGAGCTGCTCGGCGCGTGCCGGGCGGCGGGGGTGCGCCATGTTCTTGTGCGCAGCCACGGCTGGATCTATGGCGCCAGCCCGCTCAATCCACTCTTCATCACCGAAGATCGCCCGATCAAGGCGAACCATAGCCGTGGTCTGTTACGCACCCTCGGCGAGGTCGAGCAAATCGTGGCCGACTTTGCCGCGCGCCATCCCCACATCACGGTAACGGTGTTACGCTATGCGCCATTGCTGAACCAAGATGGCCCGGTGATGAACTATCTCCGCTCGCCATCGCCCCAGATGCTGTTCGGCTTCGATCCGATGATCCAGTTGCTGCACGTCGATGATGCCGCTTGCGCTATGGTCGCCGCCGTGAATCAACCGGTCGGGGGGGCGTTTAATCTCGCGCCTGAACAGCCAATGCCGCTGAGCCAAGCGATCCGGCGGTTAGGTAAGCAACCTGCAACGACAATGGGGCCGCTGTTCGACAACCAACCGCCGCCGGGCTGGCCGTTTGAGGTAGACTACTTGCGCCACCGCTGCACCATCGATCCGCAACGCGCCTGCCATTCGTTGGGATGGGCGGCGCAGTATGATATGGCAGCCGCGCTTGACACCCTCAAGCCATTATCGCCAGAAGACGAATACGCCGCAGCGACGCGCGCGTTGAACGAGTTTCTCAACCGCAGGAGACGGGTAGAATGAACGACGAGCCGGTTACTGCGCCAACCAGCGATCTGGGAGAGCCACGCCGTCCCCGCCGGGGCCGGGCGCGAGCGGTGGCGATTGAGATGGAAGTCGAGCCGCCGCCCACCGGCGCTCCGAATGATCATGCAGCACCCGCTGATCCGGTTGATCCGGCACCAGCGCCAACGGCGCTCGAATGGAATGAATCGCCCCCTGCGCGCCGTTCGGCTGAACAGTTATTTGAGGTCGAGATTGATATTCGCCAACAGAGCGAACAACAACCCGGCCCGCAAGCCGCCCTCGGCAATTTCGCTGCCGGCGTGGTGCGACTGATCGGCGAGAACCTCCAGCGCATGACCAATGAACAGGTCGAGCGGGTCAATAGTATGTTGCAGGGGGTTGATCTGCGCGATTACCTTGATCCCGATTTTTGGAAGGGGATCGGGATGGTGCTGCGGTATCAGATTGACGAGCAGATCAACTTTATCCAGCGCCGGCAACGTGGCGAGTATACGACCGATCCGTTCGGCATGGATCGCGAGATCATTGAAGTCGCCCGCCCGTTTCTCTCGTTTATGTACCATACGTGGTGGCGCGTGCAGGCCAGCGGGCTGGAGCATGTGCCGGCTGAAGGGCGGGCGCTGTTGGTCGCTAACCACAGCGGCGTGTTGCCGTGGGATGGGGCCATGATCGCGACCGCCGTGGTCAATGACCATCCGGCCCAAAACGAGCGGATTGTGCGCTCGCTCCATCTGCATTGGTTTACGACCTTGCCGGTGATTGCGCCCACGCTCGCCGCGTTAGGTCAAGTGCCCGGCATCCCGGAAAACGCAATCCGCCTGCTCGAGCGGGATGAATTGGTGTGTGTCTTTCCCGAAGGGTTAAAGGGAGTAGGCAAGCTCTTCAAAGATCGCTACAAGCTAGCCCGGTTTGGTCGCGGCGGCTTTGTGCAAGCCGCGCTCCGCACCCAAGCGCCGATTGTGCCGGTCGCCGTAGTCGGCGCGGAAGAGATCTATCCGATGTTTGCTAACGCCGAGGGGATCGCCAAACTGCTCGGTTTCCCCTACTTTCCGCTCACCCCATTCTTCCCGTGGTTCGGCTTGCTGGGCGTGATCCCGCTGCCAACGCGCTGGTCAATCACTTTCTGCCCCCCGGTCGACACAACCAACTACGGCCCCGATGCCGCTGACGATCCGATCACGGTGCTCGAACTGTCGGAACAGGTGCGCGAGACGATTCAAGAAACGATCAATCAGAAATTGGCCGAACGGACATCGGTGTTCTAGAGGGGTCTGGCGAGGAAGCGGCGCCCAATATGGGCGCCGCGCCCATTCACGGGCCAACTACGCTTCCGGTTCACCCGGCTGGATGTTTTGCGGCGTCTCGATCCACCCGCGGCGCAGAGCGAAGATCACCGCCTGCGTGCGGTCATTGAGCGACAATTTGCGCAAAATCGACGAAATATGATTCTTGACCGTCTGGGTGCTAATGCCTAATTCATCGGCAATCTCTTTATTGCTGCTGCCGGCGGCAATGCGCTCAAGCACCTCGATCTCGCGCTCGCTCAGCGGCGTAAAAATTTGCAAACCGAGATCTTCGGCAACCATCTGCACTTCCGGCAGACTGCGAAATTGTGAGAGGATCCGGCTAGCGACACGCGGCTCTTCGGTTAAGACATCATTAATCACATACTCGCCGCGCGCCACGCGCCGCAGAATGTCGGCCAAGGCAGCGGGCTTGATATCTTTCGAGCGGTAGGCGGCGGCACCGGCGCGCAAGGCGTTAAACGCCGCTTCATCGCTCTCGTGCATGCTCAGCATCACGACGGCAATACTGGCGTACTGCCGACGCACCTGCCGGGTCAACTCTAAACCGCTCATGCTCGGCAGATTGAGATCAACCAGCATCACATTCGGTTCGAGGTTGGGATCGACTTGGGCTAACCACTGCAACGCCTCTTCACCATTCCCCGCCTCACCCACAATCTGGATGCCCGGTTCGTGGGATAACGCCCAGCGCACCCCCTGCCGGAACAGCGGATGGTCATCGACGATCAACAATTTTACGGTTGGGTTGGCCATGGCGCCGGTTCCTTTCCCTGACTGCACAGCCATCTGAGGTATGCTTCAACCGGCTCAACGGGCACGTCCATACCGGCAGCGCGGAGCAGGTGCGCCACTGCCGGCAACGGTAATCCTACCACATTGGTGTAGCTGCCTTCGATTGCGTCAATCAATGCCGCGCCACCGCTTTGCAAACCGTAACCGCCCGCTTTATCCAGCGATTCGCCGCGGGCAACATAGGCAGCGATCGCGTCATTACTCAGGGTGCGGAAATGCACCCGGCTCGCCACAAGGTCAAACAAGATTCGCCGGCCATCATACAACACCCCGCTGTGCTCGGCGGCTTGGGGCAACAAGAGGCACAAACCGGTCAGCACCGTGTGCGCGCGCCCGACCAAGCGCCGGATCATTGCACAGGCATGGTCTTCATCACGCGGCTTGCCTAACACCATACCATCGAGCACCACTTCGGTATCGGCAGCCAGCACGATCGCATCAGGATGGTGCCGGCCAATATCAGCCGCTTTGCGCCACGCCACGAGGGTGGGATGCGCGTCGATCGGTAAGGGTTCCGGCAACGGCGGCAACGCTGCCGCCAGATCAACCGGCGCTGGCGCGGGATGATCTTCAGCCGGGCTGGCCAGACACGTATATTCCACGCCAAGATAGGCGAGCAACTCGCGCCGGCGGGGCGAGGCAGACGCCAGAATGAGCGAATGAGACGACGAGGTGGGCATACCAATCCTGATATCGCTATCTTTTAAGCCATCAGCGCATCGATCATAACATGGCTGGCTATGCTGCGCAAGATTGCACGAATGATGAGCGTGCGTCAGCACCATGCATTGCTTTGTTAGTAATTCGTTGACAAAGTTGACAGTCGCTAACAGAACCGTTATAATCCCGCCTAACGATGTACAGTCTCTTACCAACGCCAATCGATCGTCGCCGCACCTCGCCTCATGCTATTCTGGTCCACGTATACCGGCTTGTAAAGCCTCCGCTCGCTCATCGGCCACAGGCTGATACTGTGATAGGACAAATGGCGTGCAGGTTCTGGAAAGGGGGTGATGCGGCGAAGAGAGAACGCAATGGCGCGGCCGATCGAGATACGGTATGGCAAGAGATTGGAAGTCGTTCATTTCGCTGCCCTCAGATGTTAAGGAGGACACAGACAGATGGCAAGCTTTACCAAGCGAATCATTGCCGTCGCGATGGTGATGGCGATGGTGATTCCCATGCTGGCAGCTTGTGGTGGCGCCGCCCAGCCGCAAGTTATCCGCGAGACCGTTGTAGTCGTGCAGACGGCCGAGCCGGTGCGCGAGACGGTGCGTGAGACGGTCGTTGTCACCGAAGAGGTGAAGGCCGAGCAATACACTACCCCGCACCCGATCCTGAGTGATTTGCGTGTCCGGCAGGCAATCGCCTACTGCACCAATCGCCCCGAGCTGATCCAGTCGGTTTACCCCTACCTGACGCCCGAACAGCAGCAAGAGCTGCTGATGGACACCTTCCTGCCGAAGGCCCACTGGGCAGCAGCCAAGGAGAACATCACCACCTATCCGTTTGACCCCGAAAAGGGCAAGGCGTTGCTCGAGGAAGCCGGCTGGACGGGCAGCCCGACCCGCGCCAATGCCAACGGCGAACCGCTGGCGCTGAGCTTTACCACTACCAATGCCCAGTTCCGCCAGACGTGGTCGGCAGTCTTCATCCGCCAGATGGCGGCTTGTGGCATTCAGGTCATCCCGACTTACGCCCCAGCTTCGTGGTGGTTCGGCAGCAGCACCGGTCTGCGCCGCCGCGACTTTGAGCTGGGCGCCTTCGCGTGGGTTGGTCAAGCCGATCCGGGCGGCCAGACGCTCTACGCCTGCAATCAGATTCCGCTGCCTTCCAACAACTGGGAAGGCCAGAACTACATGGGCTGGTGCAACGAGCGGGCGAGCCGCGCGATCATTGCTGCGAACAATACCCTCGACCGCGCCGAGCGCATCCGCCAGTATGCGATCGTGCAGGAAGAGTTCACCAAGGACATGGTGAGCCTGCCGCTCTTTAACCGGCTTGAGGCGTATGCCGCCAGCAACCGGCTGAAGAACTTCAAGCCTAATCCGACCGAGTACTACACGGCTAACGCCGATGAGTGGGAGCTGACCGATAACGGTGACACGATCGTGCTCGGCTTCACCCAAGAGCCGCAAACGATGTGGAGCTTGATCGAGAGTGCCGCGGTGCAGCGGGTGGCAGTGAACCTGCTTGGTGTGCCATCGACCACGACCTACGACTACGACTACCAGCCGATTGGCCTCGATGGCCTTTCGACGATCGAGAGTGGTCGAGCGACCAATGCTGATGTCGAGGTCAAGGAAGGTGACATCGTTTGGAATACCGATGGTGAGGCTGTACCGTTGGCTCCTGGGGTCGAGATCGTTACCGCTGATGGTGAGACCATCACCTATCAGGGTGGTACGGTCAAGATGAAGCAACTGTCGGTGACCGATAAGTGGATCGCGGGCATCAAGTGGGAAGACGGCGAGCCGCTGAAGAAAGCCGACTTCGAGCTGGCGTACAAGATCAACTGTGATCCGGCTTCGGGTGCGACCTCACTGACCTACTGCAACTCGGTTAAGAGCATCGATTTCAAGAGCGACACCGAGTACACGGTTACCTTCCACCCCGGTGTCCAGTGGCCGACCTACTTCGCCGGTGCCGGTTTGGGTGCCTATCCGTCGCATCAGGTGTTGAGCGATGGCCGCAAGCTGGCTGATGTGCCCGCGGCAGAGTGGCAGACCCTGCCCGAGATCATCGAGCGTCCGCTCAGCAATGGTCCCTACATCCTCAAGGAGTGGGTCAAGGGCCAGAGCATGACCTTCGAGGCGAACCCGAACTACTACAAGGGTGAAGTCAAGGTCAAGCGGGTGATCATCAAGTTCATCGCCGACACTAATCAGGCGGTGGCCCAGTTGCTGACCGGCGAAGTGGACGTGCTGGGCAGCGAGACGTTGGGCGCCGGCGCTGAGGTGCAGACCGTGATCGAGGCTGGCAACCGCGGCGAGATCCAAGCCTTTGTGGTGCCCAGCCCGACGTGGGAGCACATCGATATGAATCTCTTCACCAAGTAAGCGATTTGGTTGGCCGGTAACCGGCACGGCGATGGGCAGATCGTTGCCCATCGCCGCGCCTGCTCTATGGGTGAACACAACAGCGCAACGCTGCTCAAGAAAGCTGCTTGACAATCGTGACCTCGCGCAGTCGGCCACGATCGGTCGTTCCCCAACGTTTAGGAGTATTACTATGGCAGGTTATCTTGCCCGCCGCTTCGTGCAAATGTTTTTGGTGGCACTGGTAGCGGCAATCTGCGCCTATGGCATGTTGTATTTGGTGCCCGGCGGGCCGATTGATCAATTACTGGCCGAGCGCCAGAATGCTGGGCAAAATCGAATTACAGAAGCAGATATTCGCCGCGTGCGCGAGCGTTTTGAATTGGATATTTATTTGCCCTTCCGTTTTACCCGCTGGCTGATTGGCTGGCCGGCCGGGCCGCTTCCGGGCGGGATTGGCGCCGATTGGCAGATCGGTTGCGCCGTACCGGGGCAAGTGCGCCTGCGCTACCCTGATGGCCGGATCGAGGTGGTTGAAGATGGTTGTGAAGTGCCGGTCACAATGGCCGATTTGGAAGGCCGCAAAGTGAGCCGTGGCATCGTGTTCGGTGATTTTGGCATCTCGCAGGTGATGTTGCGTGGCCGGCCGGTGAGCGATCTGATTATGACTCGCTTGCCATACACCCTCTATCTGATGGGTACATCGATTTTGCTGTCAATTTTGATCGCGGTGCCGATCGGCGTATACTCGGCAGTACGCCAGTATTCGCGTTTCGACTATATCATGACCACGGTCGCCTTTATCGGCGCATCGCTGCCAAGCTTCGTCTTTGGCATCTTCGCAATCTTGCTCTTCTCGGTCTTGGCCAAGAATGCCGGGTTGCCGTACCTGCCGCCGGGTGATGCGGTCGGGGTGCGCGATTATACCATCCCGTGGATCGGCACCGTGCAGGCCGGCTCATTCCTCGACCGCTTCCTGCGCTTCTTGATGCCGTGCGGTGTGTTGACCTTTATCAATATCGCCGGCTGGAGCCGCTTCGTGCGCGGGAGTATGCTTGAGGTGCTGAGCCTCGATTATGTGCGCACTGCTCGCGCAAAGGGTGTAGCGGAGCGGGTAGTTATCTTGAAGCATGCCCTGCGCAATTCACTTATTCCATTTGTGACTCTGCTGGCCGGGATTTTGGTGGCCCTCTTTAGTGGGGCGTTGATTACCGAAACGGTGTTCAATTGGCCTGGCATCGGTCGTTTGTTTATCGATGCCCTCGGTCGTAACGATTATAATGTAGTGATGGCGTTGCTAATCATCAATGTGGTGCTGTTGCTGATCGGTATTCTGATCACCGATATTCTGTATACGGTAGTTGACCCACGGATTCGCTTGACGTAATATATCTGTCCTGCGTACTCGATGAAATTACGGTATCATATAGATTATTACCGGCAATGAGGCCGGTAATGGTTCATCACCACGAGGAGAGTATTGAATGGCCACCAGCACAACTGCTGTGCCGCTTGAAGAAGTCGCCCCTCGACGTTCAGAAGGGCAGTGGGCGATTGTCTTTCGGCGTTTTCGCCGCCACCGGCTGGCGATGTTCTGCGTCGGGTTGCTGACCATGTTGCTGTTGCTCTCGGCGGCGGCGCCGTTGATTGCACCTTACGAGCGCGATGCACCCAACCTGACCGGCCGCTTCCTCACCCCCATGGGGCGCGATGCCGATGGCGGTTTGCATATTCTGGGCACCGACCACCTTGGGCGCGATTATGCCACTCGTTTGCTGTACGCTTCGCGCGTATCATTAGGCACCGCCTTCACCGCCACCTTGATCGCCTCAACGATCGGTATCATCCTTGGCATGCTGGCCGGCTATTTCGGCGGGTGGGTGGATATGGTGATTAGTCGCTTTCTAGAAATTGTCGCCACCTTCCCGACCTTGTTGCTCTTGCTGATTTTGTCGTCAATCTTGGTACAAAACATTAATGCGGTGCCGTTGCCTTCATGGGGCGCCTCATTCCTCGCCTTTCTCTTTGCCGTCTCAGAACGCGAAGCACGGATTATTTTCGCCGTGATTTTGGTGCTGGCATTCTTTGGCTGGACGGGAACGGCCCGTTTGATGCGCGGCATGGTGCTCTCGGTGCGCGAGAATGTCTATATCGAGTCGGCCCGCGCTCTCGGCGCGAGTAATGTGCGCATCCTGTTCCGCCATGTCTTCCCCAACGCACTGCCACCGATGATCGTCGATTTTACCCTCGGCGTGAACGGCACGCTGGTCGCCGAGTCGGCGCTGAGCTTCCTTGGCTTCGGCATTCAAGATCCGACGCCGACATGGGGTAACATGCTGGGGTACGCCCAAAGCTATATGTTCCAGTACCCGTGGATGCCACTGATTCCGGCGATGCCGATTTTGATTGCCTCGATTGCGATTAACTATATTGGCGATGGTCTGCGTGACGCCCTCGATCCGCGCCAGCGCGGCTAGACAGCGGGCACGCTTAAGATAACGATACGGAGTAGCTGTGGCAACCGAGTCTCGTGTTGTAACGGGCGCGGCGCGCCCAACCGGCCGGCGTGGCGCTGAGCTGCTGCGCGTGGAGGGCTTGAAAACCTATTTCTTTACCGAGGATGGCGTGGTGCAAGCGGTTGATGGGGTCGATTTCACCCTGCGCCGCGGCGAAACTCTCGGGATTGTCGGCGAGTCGGGGTCGGGCAAGAGCGTGACCTCGCTCTCGATTATGCGTTTAGTCAGCCCGCCCGGCCGGATCGTCGAAGGCAAGATTATCTTCGACGGGGTTAATCTGCTCGACCTTGACCCCGAAGAGATGCGCAAGATCCGTGGCGACCGGATCGCGATGATTTTCCAGCAGCCGACCACGGCGCTCAATCCGGTCTTCCGGGTGGGCGATCAGATTATCGAGACGCTCGAAATCCATCAGGGCCTTAAGGGCGAAGAGGCGCAGAAGCGGTGCATCGAGTTGCTGTCGATGGTGGGGTTGCCCGACCCGCAGCGGCGGATGCGCCAGTACCCCCACGAATTATCGGGTGGGCAGTGCCAGCGTGTGATGATCGCGATGGCGCTGGCTTGCAACCCCGAATTGCTGATCGCCGACGAGCCGACGACTGCACTTGATGTCACGATTCAGGCCCAAATCCTTGACCTGATGCGCGAACTGCGCGAGAAGATCGAGACGGCGATTATGCTGATCACCCATGATATGGGGGTGATCGCCGAGATGGCCGATAGCGTGGTGGTGATGTACGCCGGGCAGGTCGTTGAATTTGCCGACGTGCAATCGCTGTTTACCGATCCCAAGCACCCCTACACCCGCGGCTTGCTTAACTCGATGCCGGTGCTCGGCGATGAGCGCGAGGAGTTGGAGGTCATCCCCGGCACGGTGCCGAGCTTGATCAATCCACCCAAAGGGTGCCGGTTCGCGTCGCGCTGCAGCAAGCGATTTGAGAAATGCGACCAGCCGCCGCCGATGATCGAGTTAGACGCGAACCGGCGGGTGCGGTGCTGGCTGTATGAAGATTGACGCCAAGACGACGCCGAGCGGCCCAACGTCTTGGTTCTTACGATACGATGGAGCGAGACCATGACTACTCCGGTGGTGCAACCGGCAGATGATACTCTGCTTGAGGTACGCAACCTCAAGAAATATTTCCCGATTAAAGGCGGGTTTTTGCGCCGCACTATCGCTGAGGTGCGCGCAGTTGATGATGTGAGCTTTACCGTCAAGCGCGGCGAGACGCTCGGGCTGGTGGGTGAGAGCGGCTGCGGCAAGACGACCACCGGGCGCACGGTGTTGCGGCTCGAACGCGCAACGGCGGGTGAGGTCATCTTTGAAGGCCAAGATGTGATGCGGGCCAGTGGCCGGACGATGAAGGCGCTGCGCCGCGATATGCAGATTATCTTCCAAGACCCTTACGCCTCGCTTGACCCGCGCATTACGATTGGCGAGAGCGTGGCCGAAGGGTTGGTTATCCATGGCATCGGCACACCGGCTGAACGGCGCGAGCGGGTGCGGGAAGTGCTGGCGAAGGTCGGTCTGAGCGCCTCGCACATGACTCGCTTCCCCCATGAGTTTTCGGGTGGTCAGCGCCAGCGCATCGGCATTGCCCGCGCGCTGATTATGGAACCGAAGCTGATCGTTTGTGATGAGCCGGTTTCCGCCCTCGATGTATCGATCCAGTCGCAGGTGCTGAATCTGCTGCGCTCCCTCCAGCGCGAGTTCGGCCTGACCTACCTCTTCATTGCTCACAACCTCGCGGTGGTTGAGCACATCTCGGATCGAGTAGGGGTAATGTATCTGGGGAAAGTGGTTGAATTAACGACCAGCGCCGAACTGTTCCGCGAGCCGCTACACCCGTATACCAAGGCGCTCATCTCGGCGATTCCGCATCCCAATCCGATGGCCAAGCGCGAGCGGATCGTGTTGCAGGGGGATGTGCCAAGCCCGATCAATCCTCCCAGCGGCTGCCGCTTCCACCCGCGCTGCTGGATCGCCAAAAGCATCTGCAAAGAGCAGGAGCCGGCGTTTGAAGAGAAGCGCAAGGGCCACTGGGTCGCCTGCCATTTCGCCGGCCAGTTTTAGCGACGAGCGACGGGTCAGTAGGCAACGTCAGAGGCGACGTAGTGCGTCGCCCTCACCTATTGTATTCCGCATGGAGTGATCCCCATGATCCGCATGCTCCATCTCGCTGATCTGCACCTCGGGGTTGAAAACTACGGCGCGCTAGATGCGCGCCGCGGCCTGCATTCACGCCTGATCGACTATCTCGACCGGCTTGATGAAGCGATTAGCATTGGCCTCGATCACGAGATCGATCTCTGCCTTATTGCCGGCGATGTCTACAAAAACCGCACCCCCAACCCGACCGTCCAGCGCGAATTTGCCACGCGCATCCGGCGCTTGCGCGAGGCAGGGGTCGCGGTGGTGATTCTGACCGGCAACCATGACATTTCGCCGGCGCAAGGCAAAGCGCACTCGGTCGAGATCTTCGCCACGCTGGCGCTCGAAGGGGTGACGGTAGCCGACCGGCCACGCCAGCACCGGATTGCTACCCGCAACGGTGAGGTGCAACTGATCGCAGTGCCGTGGGTGACGCGCCAAATGCTGCTGGCCCGCGAAGAACTGGCCGGCGCGTCGATTGCGACGATCGAGTACGAATTGAGCCACCGGTTGGCCAATTTTATCGAGCAGACGGTGGCTCGGCGCGACCCCAGCCTGCCGACCATCATTGCCTTCCACGGCACAGTGGAGGGGGCCCAGTTGGGGTCAGAACGGGCGATGATCCTTGGCCGCGATCTGAGCCTGCCGCGCTCGGCGTTAACCCATCCCGGCGTTGATTATGTCGCGTTGGGCCATATTCACCGCCATCAAGCGTTAGGCGAACAGCCGCCGATCGTCTACCCCGGCAGCATCGAACGGATCGATTTTGGCGAGCGCGACGAACCAAAAGGCTGTGTCTTAGTGGAATTAGCGCCGGGCCAAGCGCGCTGGCGCTTTGTGCCGTTGAACGCGCGTCCGTTCGTCAGCATTGAACGCGATCTCCGCCGGAGCAGTGATCCGGCGGCGGCGTTGCGGACGGCGATTGAGCGGCACGATGTGCGTGATGCCGTGGTGCGGGTCGAAGTGCAGCTCACGCGGGAACAGACCCCGCTGCTGCGCGAAGAGCAAGTGCGGACGTGGCTCCACGAAGCCGGCGCAGCAGTGATTGCCGCCATTGTGTTTGATGTGGAACGGACGGCGCGCCAACGTTTTGCCGGGGTGGCGGAAGCGTTGCGTGAGGGATTGACGCCGCGGCAAGCGCTCGAACTGTACCTCAAGAGCAAGAATACGCCGCCGCAGCGGATTGCGCAATTGTTGGCGGCAGCAGATGAGCTGATTGCCGAGGCGGACCACAGTTCGTAGCATTCATCCGCTACCCCTTTGTCATATTGTCATTACGAGCCGCTGCAAGGCCGCGACGCAATCGCCTACAAGCGCGAACGGAACCCGCTCAGGGTTTATGCGGGCAAAAGGGAGAGATTGCTTCGGGCGCTGTGCGCCCCCACAATGACAACCGAACACCGCGCTCCGCCTGCTAGCTGTCATTGCGAGCCGAGCAAAGCGAGGCGACGTAATCCCCTGTTTTAGCGGAATGGGAGCCTATACGCTATGGGTGTGCGCCGGAGCAGGAGATAGCTGCGCGCGCTGCGCACCCGCACAACGAGGAGCGGGGTGCGCTCCCGTGAATTTGCACCGCAGCGTGTTGGCTTTGTTTTACCAATCCCCCGCACCTTCAGGCACAATACCATCCCTCCAAGAAAGGGGTCAATTTTGTGGTATTGAAATTTATTAGATTGATTCTTGATTCGTCAATCAATATCACAAACCTCTTATACCCTCCTAGCTAGAATTCACCTCATTATCATCATACGTTCCTACTATATTACACATAAACTGTTCTAGTTGCTTCCTTTTGAAATTTATCAAGGCAGGTGTCACTATGATAGGAATTGGCGTTATCGGGTACGGCTACTGGGGCCCCAACCTCGTGCGCAATTTTGCCCAAGTTTCCGGCGCTCGGGTTGTAGCAGTGTGCGATCAACGAAGCGAACGACGCGCATTGGTCGAACAAGTCTATCCCTCAGTGAAGACCTACGCTGATGTCGCTGATATGCTGCGCAATTCTGACCTTGATGCGGTGGCGGTAGCGACACCGGTATCATCACACTTTGAATTAGCGCTGATGGCATTGCAGGCTGGCAAGCACGTGCTGGTTAGAAGCCGTTTACGGCCACCGTCACCCAAGCGGAGCGGCTGGTGGAAGAGGCCGAGCGTCGTGGGTTGACGCTGATGGTGGATCATACGTTGATCTATACCAGCGCCGTGCGCAAGATTAAAGAACTGATCGATAACGGTGCGCTGGGTTCGCTCTACTACTACGACTCGGTGCGGGTCAATCTGGGCTTGTTCCAAAATGATGTGAACGTGCTCTGGGATTTGGCTGTGCATGATCTGTCGATGATGGATTATCTGGTTGGGGCGATCCCAACGATGATCGCAGCGACTGGCATGGCGCATGTGCCGGGCAAGCTGGAAAATATGGCCTACTTGACCTGCTATTTTCCTAACAACTTGATTGCCCATTTTCATGTCAATTGGATAGCGCCAGTGAAGATTCGGAAAACCCTGATTGGTGGATCGGAAAAGATGATTGTCTATGATGATATTGAAATGAGTGAAAAAGTGAAGGTCTACGACAAAGGCATCATTGTAAGCGAGAGCGAAGATGCTGTCTACCAGCGCCATGTCGGCTACCGCACCGGCGATATGTGGGCGCCGCGGCTCGACAACATCGAGGCATTGCGGATCGAGGCCGAGCATTTTGTGGATTGTGTGCGCAATGGTCGCCGGCCACAGTCGGATGGCTATGCCGGCCTGCGCGTCATTCGCATTCTGGAAGCAGCAACACGCTCGATGACCAATTGTGGCCAACGATTGCGTTGGGGTAAGCGCATTGGTCATTGTTAGTCAACAATAACACATCCGCATATTGTGAAAGGGGATGTTCATGATCCCATTTGTTGATTTGAAAGCTCAGTACCTCTCGATCAAAGAAGAGATCGATCGAGCAGTGCTTAATACTCTAGCCAGTACTCAGTTTGTCTTAGGTAAAGAAGTAGCGGCGTTTGAAGAATTATTCGCTGATTACATCCAATGCCGCTATGCCTTGGGAGTTAATTCCGGCACGAGCGCGCTGCATCTGGCCCTGCTAGCTGCTGGCGTCGGGCGCGGCGATGAGGTGATTACGACGTCGCACACCTTTATCGCCACCGTCTCAGCGATTGACTATACCGGCGCCCGACCGGTGTTTGCGGATATTGATCCGGTCAGCTTTACGATTGATCCGGCTCAGATTGAAGCTGTGATTACGCCGCGCACCAAGGCGATCATTCCAGTGCATCTGTACGGCCAGCCGGCTGAGATGGATGCGATTATGGCGATTGCGCGCAAGCATGGGCTGGTTGTTATTGAAGACGCGGCGCAAGCGCACGGAGCTGAATATAAGGGCCGGCGGGTTGGCAGCATTGGCGATCTAGGTTGCTTTAGCTTCTACCCCGGCAAGAATCTAGGTGCGTATGGTGAAGGCGGCGCTGTGACAACTAACAATCCTGAACTGGCCCGCACGGTGCGTATGTTGCGCGACTGGGGGGCTGAACGGCGCTATCATCACGATCTCAGGGGTTTCAATTACCGGATGGAAGGCATTCAGGGCGCGATTTTGCGCGTGAAGATGGGCTATATCGAACAGTGGACGGAGTTGCGCCGCGCGGCAGCGGCTCGCTATGATGGGTTACTAGCGCCAATGGGGGTGCGCACTCCCACCGCTCTGCCTGATCGCCGTCATGTCTATCACATTTATGCGATTCGCGATGCCCGCCGCGACGAATTGCAAGCGTATTTACACGAGCATGGCGTGAGCACCGGCATTCACTATCCGATCCCGGTGCATATGCAAAAGGCGTTTGCCGAATTGGGCTATCAAGCGGGTGATTTTCCGCAGACCGAAGCGGCGGCGGCAGAAGTGCTCTCGCTGCCAATGTTTCCTGAATTGACCGCCGAACAACAGCAGGCGGTGGCGAATGCGATGCAGGGTTGGATGCAGCAGATTACGGCTGTGGCTTCGTAGGGCGTAGGATACAGTGCTGTTGCCTCCCTACGAAATCGTTATTTATCGCGAGGGTAACCCATGACCACAAAACGGATTCTCGTCACCGGCGGGGCCGGTTTTATTGGCAGCGAGCTGGTGACGCAACTGGCCGAAGCCGGCTACCGGGTGATCGCGGTTGATAACTTAGTGAATGGCAAGCGGGCCAATCTTGCACACCTGCGCAATGCCGAAGTTGAGTTGGCCGTGGTTGATATTCGTGACCGTGACGCGATGGCGCGCTTGCCACGCGGGGTTGAGATCGTCTACCATCTGGCTTGTCTCGGTGTGCGCCATAGTCTGCATGATCCGTTCGAGAACCATGATGTCAACGCGACCGGCACGCTCATCTTGCTTGATTTGGCCCGCCGGGCCGAAGTACCGCGCTTCGTGTATGTGTCAAGCTCGGAGGTGTATGGCACGGCGCGCTGGGTGCCGATGACAGAAGAGCACCCGACCTTTCCGATGACGGTCTATGGCGGGGGCAAGCTGGCTGGCGAGTGCTACACTCGCGCTTTCTGGGAAAGCTATCGCTACCCGACCGTGGTAGTGCGCCCGTTTAACAGCTTTGGCCCGCGTAGCCATCACGAAGGCGATAGTGGTGAGGTAATTCCGAAATTCATGCTACGGGCAATGGTTGGCAAGCCGATGATCATCTTTGGCGACGGCACGCAAACCCGTGATTTCACCTACGTCAGCGATACGGCCCGTGGCATTCTGCTGGCGGGTATGGTTGAAAGCGCAGTTGGCGGTACGTTTAATATTGGACAGGGCCGCGAAATTTCGATCAACGAGCTGGCCCGCACCGTTGCTGAGGTGATAGGGCATCCCGACGCGCCGGTCATCCATGACGAACCGCGACCGGGAGATGTGTTGCGGCTCTATGCCGACAGCTCACGGGCGCAACAGGTGCTCGGCTTCGCGCCAACCGTCTCGTTGCGCGAAGGGTTGCAGTGGCTGCACGAATGGTATCTATCGCGTGGTGTGGCGATCGAGGCTCTGTTGACCGAAGAGCGAGTTCACAATTGGAAAAAAGAGGAGATTACCCGACTATGACAACGACAGCCAAGCGCCAGATTCCACTGGCCAAACCGGTGATGGGCTATGCCGAAGCTGAAGCGGCCCAGCGCGTCATTTTGTCGGGGTGGATCACGCAAGGGCCGGAAGTGGCCGCATTTGAGCAAGAGTTTGCCGCCTATACCGGCGCCGCGCATGCAGTAGCCGTCTCGAATTGCACCACTGCACTGCATCTTGCCCTGTTGGCGGTAGGAGCTGGTCCCGGTGATGAAGTGATCACAGTCAGCCATTCGTATATTGCCACCGCAAACAGCGTGCGTTATTGCGGAGCCGAACCGGTCTTTGTTGACATCGATCCGGTGACGCACAATATGGATCCGGCGCTGATCGAAGCGGCGATCACATCGCGCACCAAAGCGATTTTGACTGTGCATCAGATGGGGATGCCGGCTGATATGGCGCGCATCTTGGCAGTGGCGGAAGTGCATAGCTTGCCGGTGATCGAAGATGCCGCTTGCGCGATCGGGAGCGAACTCTGGTGGGAGGGGCATTGGGAGAAGATTGGCAAACCGCACGGTGTGATCGCCTGTTTCTCGTTCCACCCACGCAAGGTGCTGAGCACCGGCGATGGAGGCATGCTCACGACTAACAATGCCGAGTATGCCAACTTGTGCCGCCTCTTGCGCCAGCATGGGATGAGCGTTAATGACCGGGTGCGCCATCTGTCCAATCAGGTAATTTTTGAAGAGTACAACGTGGTGGGCTACAACTACCGTATGACTGACATACAGGCAGCCGTCGGGCGCGAGCAACTGAGGCGCTTGCCAGAGATTGTAGCAATGCGACGACAGTTAGCAGCGCGCTACGCCAAACTACTCAGGGCCATTCCGGGGGTTGGTGTGCCGACCGAGCCGGCCTATGCGCGCACCAACTGGCAGAGCTACCCGATCTATCTGCCGGATTGGTGCGAACAGCGGGAAGTGATGCAGTATATGCTCGACCACGGTATCGCCACCCAGCGCGGCATTATGTGCACGCATCGCGAACAACCGTATTGGCGCGCAGAGGGGTACCATTTGCCACACTCGGAATACGGTCAAGATCGCAGCATCCTGTTGCCGCTCTATCCACAGATGACGACCGAAGATCAAGACTATGTGGTCGAAACATTAGCAGCAGCCTGCGTGCGCTGATAGAGAAGCTGGCTATGCAAGGCAACGCACCTTCGGTATCAGTCACGGTCTTAAACTACAACTACGCTCGCTTCCTCGCCAATTGTCTCGATTCAATACTTCAGCAGAGTTTTCGTGACTTCGAGGTGATTGTGATCAATGACCGTTCCACCGACAACTCGCTCGAAGTCATAGCGCCATATCTGAGCGATCCGCGTGTGCGACTGATCAACCACGAGCAAAACAAAGGCTTTGTCGCGTCGCTCATTGAGGGGATGCAAGAATCGCGCGGCACATACCTGAGTGTAATCTCAGCCGATGACTGGGTGGTTTCGCCGTATGCCTTTGCCCGCCAAGTCGAGGCGCTGGAACAGAATCCGCGGGTGGTGATGGCATTCAGCGCATACGGTCTTTACGCTGACGAACAAACGCTGAGTTTTGTCAGCCGGGCAGCAGAACGTAGTTATGTGCATGATGGGAAGGGAGTCTTTGCCGATTTTCTGCTCAAAGGCTACCCACAGCATAGCGGCACAATGATTCGCAAAAGCGCGTACGAGGCGCTTGGCGGCTACGACCAAACCTTACGCTGGTCGCTCGACGCACAAATGTGGCTAGGGTTATGCCTCATTGGCGATATTGCCTACATTGATGAGATGCTCTACGCCTACCGCCGGCACCCATCGAGTATGTCGAAAGATCCGACCGCACTGCGGAACGCGATCTACGAACTCTTCCGCATCTTTGATTGGACATTTAGCTTAATGCCGGAAGAGGAGCGGCGGCAAAAGCAATGGCTTTACCGCAAAGCGCGACAGCGGGCCTTAATTTCATTTGCGGCTGATGCCGTCTTTAGCGGCAATATGCGGCTCGGTTGGCAGTTCTACCGTGTCGGATTACAGGTCAGCCCGTGGGAGACCATCCTGCAAAAAGGTTCAGTGGCCATTGCTCTGCGTGCATTGCTCGGCGCAAAGCTTTACGACAAGCTTTTTCGTCGCACACAACCGGCTGTAGCCGAACAAGCGACGGTCTCGGTCTGAATAAGGTGTAGCATGAATGTACGGACAACCCTCACCAAAGCTATTGATCAGATGGGAAGCCTTTTGCTTAGCCCGCCGTATGGTGGGTTTGGCTACTATCACAACTATGGACCGCGTACAAGACGCGCGGTGGCTTTCACGTTCGATGATGGGCCGAGCAAACCCAGCACCGAACTGCTCCTCGATACGCTTGGTGAGCTTGGCGTCAAAGCGACCTTCTTCTGCGTCGGGCTCAGCGTGCAATGGCACCCGGATGTCGTCCAACGCGCCTTTGCCGAGGGCCATGTGATCGGCAACCACTCGATGATGCACAGCCGTAAAGCCGGTCTGATGCTGAGCGGCGGCGACCACATCGATGCGGCGACAAATGCGATTACGCAAGTCATCGGGCGTCGTCCACGTCTCTACCGTCCGCCGTGGGGCTGGTTGACGCCATGGGAAGGGCGGCGGTTGCAGCAACGGGGATATGCCGTGATCGGGTGGGACATCTACCCTGATGATTGGAAAGTGCCGGAAGTGCCGGAAGTGCCGGCAGCGCAATTAGTGGCGCAGATCAAGCCGTTGGTAAAACCCGGCTCGATCATCTTGATGCACGACTCTGTATCGAATCAAATCCGGTGGGAAAAGAGCGAAACGGCGCGAGCGGTGCGTATGCTGGCGCCATGGTTGCGTAGCGAAGGGTATGAGATTGTCACGATCCCGGAACTGCTAGGATTGCCGGCATATGGCAAATGATAGATTCACGGCGACATTGTGAAGTGCGAGGGGGCAAGAAGTGTATGAGTATCCAACGGTGAACGCCATCATCTGCACTCGCAATCGAGGTGAGAGCGCGGTGGTTGCGGTTGAAAGCATTCTCGCCAACGATCATCCGGCATTTGAATTGATCGTCATTGATCAAAGCACCGATACGACCACAGCCACAGCACTCCGTCGTTTTCAGCGTGATCGCCGGTTACGGTATATCGCGACGGCTACCAGAGGCTTGGGAATAGCGCGCAACATCGGCTTACAACTGGCACGTGGGCCATTGGTCGCCTTTACCGATGACGACTGCCGCGTGCCGGCCAATTGGCTGCGGGTGATTGAAGAAGAATTTCAGCGCGAGCCACAGGCAGCAGTGCTCTTCTGCAATGTGCTACCAGGGCCGCACGATCCGAGCGCCGGATTTATTCCAGCCTATCAACGCCAACAACGAACGGTGGTGAAAAACTTTCTCGGGAAATGCCGGGCGCGTGGCATTGGGGCGGGCATGGCGGTGCGGCGTGATCCTGTACTGGCGATAGGCGGGTTTGATGAAGCGTTAGGAGCCGGCGGCAAGTTTCCTTCCGCCGAAGACGCTGATATTGCCCTGCGGGCCATTGCCCATGGCTGGCATGTCATCGAGACGCCAGCCACCGACGTCATTCACGACGGGTTTCGCACATGGCTGAAGCGCGTGAATTGGCTGCGCGTGACTGGGAAGGGTTAGGCGCAGCGTATATCAAGCCATTGAAGGCGGGGCATTGGCAAGCTGTGGTTGTGTTAGGGTACGAATTGTTGGTGCCGGCTTTGCTCGAACCGCTAATGCCGCTGCTTCGGTTGCGCCGTCCGCGAGGATTAGGGCGACTGGTTGCGCTGATACGGGGGTGCATGCGAGGTTTAGCTCATTCGGTTGATCGGGAACGGTTGGTGTATCGGCCGATCGCCGCCACATCCACTGTTGAGCGGTTGTTGTAATTTGCGGAGCAGAAATGTATGCTGGTTTCAATTATCATTCCAACCAAACAACGTCCGCAACCGCTGCGCGATGCAGTGCAGAGCGTCTTTCGCAGCATCTATCAGAACTTTGAACTCTTTGTGGTTGATCAAAGCCCTGATGATACCAGCGCGTTCATTCTCGAACCATTCTGGCGCGATCCGCGCTTTCACTATTTGCTCAACCGGCGGCCCGGTTTTGGGGCGGCAAGTTCGCGTAATTTGGGCATTGCCGCCAGTCGGGGCGACATTATTGCCTTGATTGACGACGATGTTGAAGTGCAACCAGACTGGCTGACACAGATTGTCGCCGAGTTCAGCGCCGATCCAGCGCTTGATTTCATCGCTGGACGACTCACCGCGCCGCCATACGATCCAGACAGCGGTTATACACCGGCATTCGAGGCTTGGCCATACCTCTCGCGCTGGCATTTTCCGCTCCATGCTTCTGGAGCTAATTTCAGCATGCGGCGCCGCCTGTTTGATCGGGTGGGTGGATATGATGAGTTCTGCGGCCCCGGCAGCCGGTTGCGCGCTTCCGACGATACCGACCTATGCTGGCGAATTGTGCGCAGTGGCGCTCAATACAAGATTTGCCCGCATATTGCGGTTGTGCATACGCATGGCTTCCGCTCGTACGCCGAAGCCGAGACGCTCTTTGCGCGCTATCAGTACGGCAACGGCGGCAACTTTGGCCGCTTCACCCGCCGCGGCGATCTGTTTGCAGGAGCTTGGTTTCTCGCCCGTGAAGTGAAATACATTCTGAGCACTCTGCCGAAAACGCTGCGCGGCGATCGGCGCGAGCTGTGCTACGCTGGTCAACGGTTGCGCGGCTTTTGGGATGGCTTTCGTTTGTCGCCACATGAAGGATTCGTCAGCGGCGAGCAATTGCGCGGTTTGCAAGCCGATGCTTGCGCAGCGGAAGTGCCATTGGCTATCGCGCTGCGCAGCAGTAGTGCGTAGCAGGGGTAAACGTGGAAAGACTTACGCGGAGATAATAAAAAGAAGCGAGAGCGTCTCATAGTACGCTCGCTCTATGAAAATACAACCTACGCGGAGATAATAAAAATATGTCTAGGAGCGAACGACGAAATTGTTAACGCAGATGATAAGTCTATTTAGCGACTATTCATCTCAGTTCGATAAGGTGATGATGAGCGTAGAGGAAATCTAGACCATGCCATCACGCCCGTTATCCGCCATCATAAGTGACATTTTTGCCGTGCTGCGAGCACGCTGGTATCTACGCAACGCCGAATTAGGGCTACGAGTGCGGCTGTGGGGGCGTCCGGTCGTTCACAATTATGGCCAGTTGGTGATCGGGGAACGAGCGCGTTTGGTTTCGACGGTGGTTCCTTTGGAATTAGCAGTCGCGCATGGTGCGCGGCTGGAAATTGGTGACGGGACGTTCATCAATTACGGTTGCTCGATTGCCGCCACCGAGCTAGTGCGGATCGGACCACGGTGCAATATCGGCACGTATGCCATGATCATGGACAATGATTTTCACCGGCTCGAACCGGAACGGCGGCAAGAGCGACCTCCTTCAGCGCCGATTGTGTTAGAAGAGAATGTATGGTTGGGCGGGAGAGTAACAGTCTTAAGCGGAGTAACGATCGGCGCCGGTAGCGTGATCGGCGCTGGAAGTGTAGTAACAAAGAGTATTCCGCCACGATCGCTCGCTGCCGGGGTGCCGGCGCGCGTGATCCGGCAGTTATGAGCGTATGAACGAGCAATCGATAACAATAAGTGTCGTGACTCCAACCTACAACCGGTTAGCGCGCCTGCAACGAGTGCTGGCGGCATTAGCTGCGCAGACATACTCACCTGATCGGTTTGAGGTTGTGATTGTCTCTGATGGCTCAACCGACGGCACGGCAGATTATTGCCAGCAGGTGCAAATGCCATTCCGCCTGAACTTCATTCAACAGGCAAATGCAGGACCGGCAGCGGCGCGCAATCGGGGAGTGGCGGCGGCGCGGGGCGCACTGGTGCTCTTTCTCGACGATGATGTTGTGCCGGCCCCCAATCTGATTGCCGAACATCTGCGCCTGCACGAGGAACGAGCCAACCGGGTCGTGCTAGGCACGATGCTTACCCCTCCCGATGCTTGCTTGTCGCCATGGGTAGCATGGGAACAAGCAATGCTCGAAAAGCAATATCGGGCGATGACCAGCGGGGTTTGGCCGGCAACGGCGCGCCAGTTCTACACCGGCAACACCTCTTTAGCCCGCCAGCTTGTGATGGCTGCGGGTGGCTTTGACGAGCGATTCCGCCGGGCCGAGGACATCGAATTAGCCTATCGCCTCAATAAACTAGGGGTTGAGTTTATCTTTGCGCCGCAAGCCGCCGGGTATCACTATGCCGAACGCAGCTTCGCGTCGTGGCTGGTGACGCCATATATCTACGGACGTAACGACATTATCTTTGGGCGCGAACAGCAAATCGATCTCATTGGGTTTGTCCGGCGTGAATTCGGCCAGCGCAACCGGTTGACACGCTGGTTGGTATGGGTACTGCTCGACCGTGGCCGGTCGAGCGCGACAGCATTGGCGGTCATGTCTCAGCTCGCGTTACTGATGCATCGTGTGCTGGGCGAGCAGAGCAGCCGGCCAATCTACAGCGCAATTTTCAATCTACGTTACTATCAGGGCGTCGCCGATGAACTAGGCGGGCGCGATCGCTTTTTCGGCCCGGAAACGACCATCACTGCCACGCAGGCATGACATGATAGGGATGCAGCGTATGTGGGAACTCTTTCTGCAAGATGCCCGGCGCTGGGTTGTGCCGGGACAAATCAGCACCGCGCCGTTGAGTTGGCGGCAACTATTGGCGCTCCTCTTTCGCCATTTCCCGCTCCGGGCCATGCTCTGGTTCCGCTTCGGATCATGGTGCAAGCAACGCGGCCTCCCGTTTCTACCCGGTTATGTACAGCGAAGGTTGTACCGGCGCTACGGTCTTGAAATTGTGGTTGGCGCTGACATCGGCGGCGGTCTGTACATTGCCCATCCCATCGGCACAGTCGTTGCGCCGCAGCGTATTGGCCGCAATTGCACAATTGTCGCTACGGTCACGATTGGGATGCGCAACGAGTGGGAGTTTCCCGTGATCGGCGACGATGTGTTTATCGGCGCCGGAGCACGAGTCTTAGGCGGGATTACAATTGGCGATCGCGCTCGCATTGGCGCCAATGCCGTCGTGACACGCGATGTGCCGGTAGGCGCAACCGTAGTTGGGATACCGGCGCGTGTCGTGAAGATCGATGGCATGCCGGCAGCGACTGAACGGGTGAACGCATAGCGAATGTTCGTTGGCTCCTAGAAAGCGCAAGCAGGGATGACAAGAGCGCTTTTTGTTCTTGAACAACATCTTGGTCATCGCACCTACGCCGAGAATCTACGATTCGGCTTTGCTCACCAGTCGCAGATCACGGCACAGTGGGCCAACATCACCTATTACGACGAGAGTGGATGGATCGAGCGGCTGCCATTGCCGACGAACGTGCGCGGAATGTGGCGCGGAAGGCAACAAGTACGGCAAGCGCTGCGCGCGGCCACGTATGATGTAGCGCTCTTTAACACCCAAGTGCCGGCGGCATTGGCCGGCAAGCTGGTACATCGCCGGCCCTATCTGCTCGCCACCGATATTACGCCGCGCCAGTATGACGCGATGGCAGCATTGTACCAGCATCGCGCCGATCGAGCAGGCCCGCTGTCCGCCGCAAAGCATTGGCTGAATGTTCGCCTGTTTCAGCGCGCCGCGTGGGTCTTGCCGTGGTCGCGGTGGGCAGGCGAGGCGCTCGTACGCGAGTATGGCGTGTCGCCAGCGCGAGTGCGCGTTATTCCTCCCGGCATTGATCTCTCTCGGTGGCAACCACAGCGTGATCGCGCCCACGGCCCGTTACGCATCCTTTTCGTCGGTGGCGATTTTGAGCGGAAAGGCGGGCCAACCCTATTGGCAGCGCTGCGCCTGATCGAGACCGCGGCAGAAGTGGAAGTGCATGTCGTGACACGGAGTGCGGTTGAACCGGCGGAGCGGATGTTCATCTATCGCAACCTGCACCCCAATGCACCGCAATTGATCGAACTCTACCAGCAGGCCGATATTTTTGTCTTCCCGACCCAAGCGGAAGCGTTTGGCATCGCTGCCGTCGAAGCGATTGCGTGCGGCGTGCCCGTCATTGCCACACCGATCGGCGGGTTGCCCGATATTGTGCAAGATGGCATCAATGGGATTCTGGTACCGCCAGACGATCCAGCAGCCCTTGCTGCCCGTCTGCAACTCCTGATCGATCAGCCAGAGACGCGAGCGCGGATGGCGCAAGCCGCCCGGCGTCACGCCGAACAGCATTTTGATGCGATCCACAACGCGGCCCGAATCGCTGAACTGATGGATCAGGTAGGTCGCGATGGCAACGATGTCAAGCGCAGGCAAACTGCGAGCTATCATCAGGGTAAAGCCCAAACACTAATGTCACGGGCGTGCCAATCACCACCCCACCAACGATCGCCGCGGAACTCGATTCGGGTCACCCCGGCTGGGATCGGCATCCAGAAGCTGCGAAAATGTTCATCTTTGAAGTAGCGCGTATTATGCGCCTGCACCTGCGCTGTTTGCCAAGCGCCGCCATCAAACCGCACTTGTAGATTCGGGCCAATGCCGGCAAAACGCAGCCGCGCATTTGCCGGCACCGGAGCTGTTAGTGTGACCGTTGAATTAGCTCGATCGACAAACCGGCGATTGGCGGCAATCATGGTAAATGGTTGTGACGGACTTATCGTCACGTTATCCCAGTGCCACGTGCCCGGCCGGCACGTGACGCAATCTTTCAGCGGATTGTACGAGTGATGGCCAAACTGGACCACGCCTTGGCTCCAGCCTAGATCGGCAATGCGCGTATCAACCCAATAAAAATTGTACGCCGGCATACCAAACTTCACGCTTGTGCGCGCAAGCTGCAATTCAAATGTGTCGCGGCGCGTTGGACTCGGATCGAGGAAACGCTCATACGGGATCGGCGCGCCATCAATGACGGTAGGCTGGAAATTGCGATAGACTACCACGTCAAAGTAATTGCCGCTGAGATCCATGCGCACCTGCACAGCATTACGCGGCGGCCCGCTTAAATCAACCTCCATATCGAGCGGAAGTTGGAGATGATCATTGTAAGGGCTGATCCAAATATCAATCCAATCGCGCAGACTCGTGCGCAGGGTTGATACGTCAAAACGGATTGTAGCAGTCCCGCTGCTAAAATCAACTAAATGATCCGGCGTGAGATAGACCATCCCGTAACCGCTGGCTTTTATGGCCGTCATTAGATGATTACGGCAAAGATAGACTGCATCCTCATACGCGCTAATCGTGTGCGTCGCCGGCGCTGGCGCGCAATCCGCGCTATGTTCAGCCTCCATCGGCTCAAGCTGATACCACGTGTTGACATCACGCGAATGAACGGTGACATCCCAGTTGTCCGGATTCCAGCTTTGTGGTCGTGATGGTTCACCGGTGAAGGTTTCAGTGAAGATAGCCGGTTTGACAATCAACGGAATAAACTGGCGATTGCTGCCATTGGCTACAACTGCGGGTGATGGCTGCCACATCACCCAGAGCAAAGCGGTGAAGCACATCATACTAGCGGCGAGCAGCCATAATCGTCGCTGCATGTAAACCTCCGTCATGCCACAGCGCCTCAAGCCGGATGATCCCGGAGTTGAGAGCGTCATTGCCGTTTGGGGAGCGAATGCGGGCCTGAGGGGCAGGGTAAACAGCAACGCAAGATCGCCCCCATAAGAAACGTCGCTGTTCCCCACTGTAAGTAATGGTTAAAACCAAACTGTATCCACCCTAACAGAGCATTGATTGGCCGGTTCACGTACAGTTCAACAAGATTAATTGCCCCTTCAGCGCAACGCCAATGGAATGTAGACGCGCGGCGTGAGCGCTGTTTTGACAATCCGCATCTCGGCTGGAACTGCATCGGTCAAGGCTTTGACGGCGGCGGCGGCATCTGACCATTGGCCGGTATTATCGCTGACATTAAAATAGGGCCATACCCACGCACCGGCATAGCAATTAGCGCGCAACTCGGCCAGCAATTGGGTTGGGGTGCGGTTGGTGCCGCCTGCATTAGCGGGCACCTCGCCGATCACCACCGGCTTATCGAATTGGCCTTCATACCAGTCAATAAATAACGGCGAATAGCTCCAATAGCGTTCATCGCCGTTCATCCAGCCATAGTAATGAATCTGGTAGAAATCGAGATAACCCTGCGGATCGTATGCTATCAGCGCGGCGTCACTCCAGAAATTACCGGCAGCGCCGAGGGCGCCGGTGCTGTTCCACTTCATCGACGCGCTGCCAACGGTGGTCAACTGATTGGAATTGCGATGGATTGCGCCAGAAATCTCGGCGATAAACCGTTGCATTTGAGCCAGCGTCACTGGTTGGGAAATATCGCTCGCTGGAACAAAATGAGGCAGCTCGTTAATAACAAATTCCGGCTCGTTGAAGATATCCCATGCCAACACATGAGGATGGGTGCCGATGGTATAGCCACTAGCGCCTACCGGGTAGTTCAGCATCGGCAAGAGCGCGTTATTGATAAACGACACGCGTTTGGCGCTTTCAACAATCAGATCGCGATGGCCGCCTGCATGCTCGCCTCGTCCAGATACCGTCGAGTCTGCCATCAGCATGTCGAAGCTCCAGAGGTTGAAAACGAGATATATATCCTCTTCGGCTGCGATTTGAATGGCGTTGGCAAGGCTCGGCAAAAAATTGGCATCGAGCCCGGTGACGGCACCGCCACTGTTGGTATCAAACTCAGGTGTCCCACGACCATCGGCAAACAGCCACCAACGCAGGGTATTCGCCCCTTGCTGGCGTAGCGTGCGAAACATGATCCGAGTAGCGTTCGGATCATAGGTGTGTTGATTCCATTCCTCAACGGTAGCGAAATCGGCACCAAAGCCGCCGTTGAGCCACGGCACATTTGCCCCAACGAGAAACCAACGTCCTTCAAAGCGGGGAATAAGATGCGAGCGATCAGTTGGGCATGCCTGTGACAAGACGGGAACGGGCAGAGTAGCAACGACGCTCAGCAGAATGAAAGCTACAAGGACGAGCCATCGTGTATGAACCATTGATATGCCTTTTCTGGTGTCGTTATGGCGTCACCCTTGGCTACTCTACCATCTGATGAACAAAATGTCATCACGCGCAGTATAGGCATATAGTACTAAAAACATTGCTCATGTGTGCGATGGCAAAAGCAGATGGAAACAGAGCGGGCGGGTTTGTAACCCGCCCGTTCTAGCCTTATCTCATCTAACCTCGTAATAGCGCATTACCGGCGGGCAAAGAAATCCATCTGCTGCTCTTGATACTGGCCCATCGAACGATACTTTTGGTACCGTTCACGCAGCAGGGTGTCGAGATCACGCTGCTGCAAATCGGCCAAATGGAAGCGGAGCCGTTCGCCGACCGCAGTAATAGCGGCAAGACGGTCAGTATGAGCGCCGCCGGGAGGTTCCGGAATCACCTCATCGATAATGCGCAACTCAAAGAGATCGGCGGCGGTCAGCTTCAGGGCCTTGGCAGCCTCAGGCGCCTTCGCGGCATCGCGCCAGAGGATCGAAGCGGCTGCTTCGGGAGGGGCAACGGAATAGATCGAATTCTCTTGCATCAGAATGCGATCGGCGACACTGATCGCCAAGGCGCCGCCGCTACCGCCCTCGCCAATGACGACAGCAATGCTCGGCACCCGCAAGGTCGTCATCAGCATAATGCTTTCGGCAATCGCATTAGCTTGCCCACGCTCTTCCGAACTCTTGGTCGGATCGGCGGCGGGGGTATCCACAAAGCAAATCACCGGCAACCCAAACTTCTCAGCGTGGCGCATCAACCGCTGCGCCTTGCGATAGCCTTCGGGATGCGGCATACCGAAATTGCGCCGCATATTCTCACGGGTATCGTTGCCCTTCTGGTGGCCGATCACCATCACCGTCTGGCCGGCAAACGTCGCCATCCCGCCAACCATCGCCGGATCATCACCAAACCGTCGATCGCCGTGCAACTCGACAAAATCCTCGCAGAGAGCGGCGATATAGTCGAGGGTATGCGGACGCTGCGGATGGCGCGCCAACTGCACGCGATCCCACGGAGTCATCGTTTGTTGGAGAGGAGTTTCTTCCATACCGTGCCTCGCGTGATCTTACATAATCGGCTGCGGAAGAGTAGCGCGGCGCGCCGCAAGCTGATCGGTTCTGGCTGCCGGAGCCGGTCGCTGCTGATAGAGTTTGAGGAGGCGAGCCAGCACATCGCGCATCTCACTGCGCGGCACCACCATATCGATCATCCCGTGTTCGAGCATAAACTCAGCCGTCTGGAAACCAGCAGGCAACTTCTGGCGCATAATCTGCTCGATCAGGCGCTTGCCGGCAAAGCCAATGTTGGCGCCCGGTTCAGCGATAATCACATCGGCCACCGACGGGTAAGAGGCGGTCACACCACCGTAGCATGGGTCAACCAACAGAGCGATATGGGGTTGGCCGGCAGCCGCCAAGCGGGTCAGCGCCATCGTTACCTTGGCCATTTGCATCAAGCCGATCACACCCTCTTGCTGGCGCGCACCGCCTGAGGTATTAATCGTCAGCAACGGCAAGCCCAACTCAGCGGCGCGCTCGGCGGCGCGGGCCATTTTCTCGCCGTAGACGCTGCCCATTGACGAACCCATAAACGAGAAATCGCCGACGGCGACGCACAGTTTTATACCGCTAATCGCGCCGACACCGGAAATCACGGCATCAGCCATACCGGTACGCTGCTGGGCCTTGGCCAATTTGGCGGCATAGCTCTCATCAGCAGCAACAAAACCGAGCGGGTCGGTCGGCAACAGATTAGCGTCCATCTCGCGGAACGATCCGACATCGAGCAGACCGATCCACTCGTGGGCGCTAAGGCGCATGTGATGACCGCACTTCGGGCAGACTTTGAGGTTGTCGTTGAGCTGTTTCTTGTAAATCAGCTCGCGACACTCGCTGCACTTCACCCACAGATCGTCCGGGATTTGGGCATTGTCCTGATCATCGGGCCCGGTAAACCCTTTTCGGCTGAGGCGGAAGAACTCTTTCACTGTTCCCTACGCTTTCACTTGGCGCACATGCGCGCGTCTGCTGGTGATTTTATTCACAGTGGCGTTATTGCCATGTATTATAGCATGAGCCGTAAAGAGGGGTGTATCTGCGAGATCTGATTGACATTGCGCGATCGAACTGAACTGAAACGCGAGCGGGATAAAGGTATTTTAGCCGACTAGAAAGCCAAAAACGAGCCGCGCATCGCCGGCAGCTTGCCCCGCTTGACAAATCGGGCCAGAATTGCTATACTCCTCATCGTCAATCGCACCGCGGTTGACACGGAGGACGGCCCGCGTGGCGCGCTCCGC
>NZ_DAOUDC010000076.1:0-60536 GCF_034431535.1 Chloroflexus sp.
CCACGCGTGCCTGTTCAGGTGCCAACGCTCTCACCCCCTAGCCAGTAGGCTAGGGGGTTGTGTTTTTCGCCGCCCGCGCGCCGGCGAGCGCTGTTCTGAAGTTGTTCTACGCCGGTAGCATTGGCGTCAGAGCGAGGTCGCTCAGGTGGTCCTTGCTGTGGCGACGGCTACCCAAACACGATTAGTTATGGAGTGCAGCAGTAGACTGCCGCACTCCACAATTGGAGCTGCCGAAGCGTTGATTTATTGCGTAACATACGCTAGCTTTTGCCGGCCAGGTCTGTGATAGGCCTATCCCCGGTGATGTGCTGCAACACCGTGCCACTACTAGCGATTAACCAACGGCCCGCGCTTGCAATGGCCAATAACGCCGTCTGAGATAAGCCCGTGCGAGTCGGGCGGCATGCGCGACCGCTCGCGCTGTAGCAGGACTGAGCACTAAACTGAGTGAGGTATCGTAGGCGGGGATAGTGATTAAGACTGCGCGCGGCGCGTGACCGTAGAGGATGCGGGCAAGGGTTAATAACGTTGCCGGATCACTCTGGTGACTTGAGGTGAGGACGGTGGCCGGTTCAATGAGGCGCACTTCGACGTTCGTGCGATCAACTGCGGCATCGAGGAAGATGACCCGCCGTGAGCGGGCAATGACCGCCGCGAGTTCCGGTGTCAGTTGGGCCTGCGTGATCACTTGTAAGCCGGTAACACGCCATTGCCGCATCAGCTCGGCTGCGGCTTGCCCAGCGTAATCATCGCCACGTACCGGGCTGCCGTACCCGATGATCAGACCCTGCGGTGCTACTGCCGGGCATCGACGCTGGCAGATGTGCCCCATAGCCAACCCTTTCCGCGAGGTGCTTGGTAAGAGTAGTAACAATTATAACGCAAAAAACTTGATATGACGATAGGGTATCGTTGTAAAATTTCTACTGTTTGAACTTTGTTGTCTGTGAATAATATCTTTTTGGTTGCTTCTCCCTCCTTATCCTCTATCATTGCAATATACAGTGTGCTCTCGTCCATCGCTGGCTGTTGGTTCGCGCATCGATAGCGACGCCGTTGCTACAGTGGAAATGGCTGCGGGCGGACTTGGACATGAGAGGGGTTGACCAATTCCGGCCGCAGCAACGATACGATGATTGGCGCGGCTCGTGATCGCGAGCCGCGTTCCTTTACCACTGCCTTAACGGCGTACCCGATCAAGCAACTCGCCTTGTGGGTTGTACAACTCGACTTCCATCGCCATCTGCCCCACGGCGTGGGTCGAGCAGCTTAGGCACGGATCGTAGGCGCGCACTCCGGCTTCGATCCGGTTGAGAATGCCTTGATCAAATTGGCCGTTGCGGATGTAGCTCTGGGCAATCTGGCCGACCGTGCGATTAATGGCCAAATTGTTCTGGCCGGTGGCGATGATCAAGTTCACATCTGTGATCAAACCCTTGTCATCGACCTTGTAGTGGTGGAAGAGCGTGCCGCGCGGCGCTTCGCTCACGCCGACCGCCTCGCGGCGATTGACGCCGGCGTTGGCACGGAGCTCATTCGAGAGCAGATCGTCGTCTTCGACCAGCATCTCCATGCGTTCGAGCGCAGCAATAATCTCGATCAGCCGGGCGTGGTGGTAGTAGAAGCTGCCCTCGATCACCGGCCCGGCTTGCTCGCGCAGTTCGTGCAGCTCGGTATCGGCCCGTGGCGCTCCCATGGTAGAGCAGACGTTAATCCGCGCCAATGGCCCAACCCGGTACATCCCACCCGGATAACCGAGTGCCCGAATGTAGGGGAACTTCAGGTAGCTCCACGGTTCGACCGCTTCGCCGATGACATCGCGATAATCGATCGGATCGAGCTCGTCGATCAGAATTTTGCCGGTATGATCGATCACGCGCAACTTGCCGCCGTAGTGCATCCAGCGCCCGCTCGGCCCGACCATTCCCAGATACAGGCTGGGAAAGACGCCAAAGGTCTCGATTTCGCGCTGGTAGCGTTCGGCCAGATGTTTCAGCCGCCCGATCGCATCGAGCGCAATCGTCAGCATCTCAGGGATCTTGGCGCGAATCTGGTCGCGCCCGCTCTGGCTCAGTCCATTGCGCACCCCTCCCGGCACGGCCCATGCCGGGTGAATCTTGCGCCCTCCCAGCAACTCGATCACTTCTTGCCCAAACTGGCGCAACCGGATGCCGTTGCGGGCAAGATAGGGATCGGCAGCGATCAACCCGAAGACGTTGCGCTGTGCCGGATCGCTGTCAAAGCCGAGCATTAAATCGGGGCCGCTGAGATGGAAGAAGCTCAGCGCGTGCGATTGGATAATCTGGCCGAGATTCATCAACCGGCGCAATTTTTCGGCTGCCGGTGGAATCAGCACCGCCAGCAGGCCGTCACCGGCGCGGGCCGAGGCCAGCAAATGGCTGACCGGGCAGATGCCGCAAATGCGCGCCGTAATGCCGGGCATCTCCCAGAAGGGTCGCCCGATGCAGAAGCGCTCGAAGCCGCGAAACTCGGTGACGTGAAATCGAGTCTCGGCGACATCACCCGCTTCGTCGAGGTGAATGCTAATCTTGGCATGGCCCTCGATGCGCGTGACAGGATCGATGACGATACGTTGGCCCATCGCGCACTCCTTGTATGTATGGTGAGAGCAGCGTTGCAACGTGACAATGGTGGTCGCGTCGCTGCCGCTATGAGTCTAGCCGTAGCGAATATCAGCCGCCGGTTCGCGCCCTTCAATCAACGTTTCCAGCAAGGCCCGAATCCGTGGCGCCGAAGGCGGGCACCCCGGCAAGTAGTAGTCAACCGGAATAACATGATGCACCGGCACCACTTTATCGAGCAGCACCGGCACGATCCCCGGATCGTGCGGAATGATGCCACCCGGATCGCCGTGCTCAATGTAGACCTGTTGCAAGACGTTCTGGGCCGGGCCGAGCGGATTGCGCAGCGCGGTGACGTTACCGGTGACGGCGCAGTCGCCGAACGAGACGATGATCTTGCTGTGGCGGCGCGCCGTATGGGCCAATTCGAGATGTTCGTCGTTGGCGATTGCGCCTTCGATCAGGGTCAGATCAACATTGGGCGGGAAGCGTTTGGTATCGGCGATCGGGCTATAGACCAAATCGGCGCGCGCGGCCAGCTCGATCAGCCATTCGTCGAGATCGAGCAACGACATGTGGCAGCCCGAACAGCCGCCTAACCAGATGGTAGCAATACGTAGCCGGCTCATGCACCTCTCCTTGCACGCCTACCAGCGCTGTTTGCGCGCTTCGACAATTAATGCAATCCGTTCGCTGGCAAGGGGCCGCTCGCCAACCGTGACACCGCGCGGGAAGATCGCGCCGGTCGGGCAGGCGAGTTGGCACTTGCCGCAACTGGTGCAGGTAGTCGATGTCCCCCACGGCTGGTTCATATCAGTAATCACCCGCGCATCAACCCCTCGTCCGGCCACATCCCACGTATGCACGCCTTCGATCTCGTCACAGGCGCGTACGCAGCGGGTGCAGAGTATGCAGCGGTTGTGGTCGATGCCGAACCGTGGATGCGAAATATCCACCGGGCAGTCGGGTGAGAGGTATTCATAGCGCACGTGATCCATCCCGACCATACCGGCCAGCCGTTGCAGTTCGCAGTGGCCGCTGGCCACACACACCGAACAGACGTGGTTGCGCTCAGCGAAGAGCAGTTCGATGATCTGCCGCCGGTAAGACTGTAGGCGCGGCGTGTTGGTATGCACGACCATCCCTTCACTGACCATCGTCATACAGGCTGGCTGCAATCGGCGCTGTCCTTCAATTTCCACCAGACACAGCCGGCATGCCCCCACATTAGACAGGCCATCGAGATGGCAGAGTGTCGGAATCGTGATCCCGGCCTCGCGGATGGCTGTCAGCAGCGTCTCACCGGGACGGGCCGAAACGAGATGTCCGTCAATGGTAAGGGTTTTAGCTGCCATGGTTGCCCTCCGCGCCGATCAACTCCTCGTATTCGTGCCGGAAGTAGTGCAAGGTGCTGAGCACCGGGTTGGGGGCCGATTGGCCTAACCCGCACAGACTCGTCTCGCGCATCAGCTCGCAGAGTTCTTCAATCTTGACCAAATCGCTGGCATGCGCTTGCCGGTTGCGTAGTTTGGTCAACATATTCAGGAGCTGCACCGTGCCTACCCGGCACGGAATGCACTTACCGCACGACTCATCTTTGCAAAACTCCATATAGAACCGGGCGACATCAACCATGTTGGTATGTTCATCCATCACCACCATGCCGCCCGACCCCATAATCGAGCCAACTGCAGCCAGCGACTCGTAATCGACCGGTGTATCAAACAGGCTGGCCGGAATGCAGCCGCCCGACGGGCCACCGGTTTGTACAGCTTTCACCGGAGTGCCATCGGGTGTACCGCCTCCCATCTCTTCCACAATCTCGCGCAGGGTAATGCCCATCGGCACTTCGATCAGGCCGGTGTTGCGGATCTTGCCAGTGAGAGCAAAGATCTTAGTGCCTTTGCTCTTCTCGGTGCCAATGCTGCTATACCATTCCGGGCCATTTTCGATGATTGCAGTGACATTAGCGAACGTTTCGACGTTGTTGATCAATGTTGGCATTCCCCACAACCCGCTCTCAGCCGGGTAGGGCGGGCGGGGGCGCGGTTGGCCGCGCCGGCCTTCAATTGAGGCGATCAAGGCCGTCTCTTCACCACAGACAAATGCGCCGGCGCCGACACGGATATCAACCCGGAAGTTAAACCCGCTCTCAAAGATTTGCGCGCCGAGCAACCCATGCCGGCGGGCCTGCGCGATTGCCTTTTGCAATCGCTCAATCGCCAGCGGATACTCGCCACGCACGTAGATAAAGCCTTGCTCGGCGCCGACGGCATACGCGGCAATCGCCATCCCCTCCAGCACGAGATGCGGATCGCTCTCAAGGATGCTGCGATCCATAAACGCACCCGGATCGCCCTCATCGGCGTTGCAGATCACAAATTTGCGCTCGCCGGGGCTTTTCGCCACCGTGGCCCACTTGAGGCCGGTCGGATAGCCGGCGCCGCCGCGTCCGCGCAGGCCGCTGCGGGTAATGGCCTGAATCACTTCAGCGGGGGTCATCTCGTGAATGACGTGATACAGCGAGCGATACCCGCCCACCGCAATATAATCTTCAATCCGGTCAGGGTTGATCAGACCGCAATGACGGCGGACAATCAACAACTGGCGGGTGAAGAAGGGATGGTCTTGGTCGCAACGGGCCACATGGCATGCGTGACCATCGAGCGCCGCAACAATCTCGGCGGCATCATCTGGTTTCACATGCTCGAACGTCTCGCCTAACGGTTCGATGCGTACAATTGGCCCGCGTCCGCACAAACCAAGACACCCGACGGCGCTGATATCTATCTCGACCTGCCGGCCCATTTCGGCCAGCAGTCCTTCAAGCCGGCGTTTGACCTCTAATGTACCTGACGCTTGGCAGCCGGTGGCAGAGCAGTGCAGGATGCGCAAGCGTGGACGCTGAGCGAGTTCGCGTTCGGCGATGGCTTCAAGTTCGTGGAGATCCATAATCACCTCTCGCGGCCAAGCAGCGCCTGAATCCGCGCTGCCAAATCGGAACGGTCGGCATGGCCGACCACTTCGCCATCAACCAAGGCTGCCGGCGCAAGCCCGCACGCGCCAAGGCAGCGGGCCGTGAGCAACGAGAAGCGGCCATCGGCGCTGGTGCGGCCAGCTTTCACGCCGCTTAGCTCTTCGAGTTCGCGCAGCAAGAGCGCTGCGCCGCGCACGTAGCAGGCGGTGCCTAAGCAGACGGTGCAGGTGTGTTCGCCTTGCGGGGCAAGCGAGAAGAAGTGATAGAAGGTGGCGACGCCGTAGACACGGCTCGGTGGCAAGCGGAGGCGCTGCGCGACGTCGCTCAGCAGCTCTGGCGAGAGGAACCCGTACAGCTCCTGCGCTTTGTGCAGGACTTCGATGAGCGCATCGCCCTGATACTGAAAGCGCTTCATCGTCGCTTCGAGGATCTTGCGCCGGTTATCGCCGGTAGGGTGCGCACCCCGGTCAGCAGCGGTCTCGGTCGTGGATGTCGTCATTGACTATCTCCCTGACTAATGAGCGGACGCTGGTTTGATATTAATCGATGTGCAACTGTTTTGGCGAAAAGAGTTGATTACCCGGCGTTAACGAAGTCGGGGTGCGCCGGGGGGGGGGGGCGATAGGCTAGAGGCAAGAAGCGGCATGTGCTTAGGAGATACGTGTAAGGGCGGGTTTCAAACCCGCCCTTACGACCCGCTCTTGCCTGAGCTGCTCTGATACACAAGCTGATCGAGTCTGCCTTTGCATCGGGGGGGATACCTATGCCCTTACGACCCGCTCTTGCCTGAGCTGCTCTGATGGCAATCACCACAACTAGTCCGCCGATGCCGGCGCCTGCGCGATCTCCTTCAGCGCCTCGCTCTCGCGCTTGCTCTGCCAGATTGCCCACACCAGCGCCGCGACACAGATGATCATGGCGACAATCACGCCGGGGTTGCCGGGCTCGATCGTGACGATGATCGGGGCGATGATCAGCGCCACCAGATTGATCACCTTAATCATCGGGTTCAGCGCGGGGCCAGACGTATCCTTCAGCGGATCGCCGACCGTATCGCCGACCACGGCTGCCTTGTGCGGTTCGCTATGCTTGCCGCCGAAGTTGCCTTCCTCGATATACTTCTTGGCGTTATCCCACGCGCCGCCGGCGTTGGCTTGGAAGACCGCCATCAACTGGCCGGTGAGGATAATGCCGGCGAGGAAGCCGCCCAACGCCTCAACCCCAAGCGTGAAGCCGACGATGATCGGCACCATCACCGCGATCAGACCAAGGCTGATCAGCTCCTTCTGCGCCGCCGTGGTCGAAATCTGCACCGCGCGCGCATAGTCAGGCACCACTTTGCCTTCCATCAGGCCGGGGATGCGGAATTGCCGGCGCACCTCGTTGACGATCTGCGCTGCCGCGCGCGACACGGCCCGAATGGTCAGCGCCGAGAAGAGGAACGGCACCGCACCGCCGATCAGCAAGCCGATAAAGACATCCGGTGCAGCGACGTTGATCGACGAGAGCAGATCGATACCCTTGGCGCCCTCATCGATCATCTGCTTGATCACCTTATTCACATCGGTGAAATACGAACCGTAGAGCGCCACCGCCGCGATTACCGCCGAACCGATCGCAATGCCCTTGGTGACTGCCTTGGTCGTATTGCCGACTGCGTCGAGGTCATCCATCACATTGCGCGCATTCTTATCGAGGCCGGCCATTTCGCCGATGCCATTCGCGTTATCGGAAATCGGGCCGAAGCTATCCATCGAAATCGTATTGCCGGTCAACAACAGCATGCCGATGCCCGTCAGCGACACGCCGTACAAAATCGCGGTGAACTGCGTCGCCGCCGGTTCGCCGGAGTAAATCAACACCGAGGTAAAGATCGACGCCGAGATGACCAAAATCGCCCAAACGCTACTCTCCATACCGAGGGCCAGACCAGAGAGGATATTGGTGGCTGAGCCGGTCTGCGACGCCTTCGAGGTCTCTTTGACCGGGCTAAAATGGGTGCTGGTGAAGTACTCGGTCAGTTTATCGAGCGCAATCGCTAAAATCACACCCGACAGGGTCGCAAAGAAGGGGCGCCAATCAACGTTACCGGCAGCATCAACCATAAAGACCGGCGTTGTCGCCGCGCTCGCGATAATGGCCAAGCCTGCCGCGATGTAGAAACCGCGGTTCATTGCCGCCATCGCGTTGCGCTTGCGCTCGTCGGTAGTGACGAACTGGTTGCCGATCACCGACGCGATCACGCCGATCGCGCGCAGCACCAGCGGGAAGATGATAAAGCGCAGGTCATACTGGCCATCGCCCATGATGCCGGCCACTGCATCGCCCAGCACAATGCCGAGGATCATCGCCGACACGAGCGTCACCTCGAAGCTCTCGAACACGTCGGCGGCCATACCGGCGCAGTCGCCGACGTTATCGCCCACGAGGTCGGCAATCACCGCCGCATTGCGCGGATCGTCTTCAGGAATGCCGGCCTCAACCTTCCCGACGAGATCGGCGCCGACGTCAGCCGCCTTAGTATAGATACCGCCGCCGACGCGCATAAAGAGCGCGATCAGCGAGCCGCCGAAGCCGAAGCCGAGCAAGGCATCGGGGGCGGCAATGCCGAAGACCATAAAGATCAGCGTGCCGCCGAGCAGGCCGAGACCGACGGTGAGCATCCCGGTCACTGAGCCGGATTTATACGCCACTTGCAGCGCCGGATTGTAGCCCTTGCGTGACGCCGCGGCCACCCGCACGTTACCCTCAACCGCGACATTCATGCCAACGAAGCCAACCGCGTAGCTAAAAAGCGAGCCCATCAGGAAGGCCACTGCGCGCCCAATTGCTACCCAGAGCGTCGCTGCTTCTTTGCTGCCAAACCGCTCGACCGCTTCGGTCGTTGGCGGAATGATAAACACACTAGCTGCCAAGACGAAGGTCAAAATCACGATCAAAATTGAAATGGTGCGGAATTGCTGGCTCAGATAGGCATTGGCGCCGGTTTTGATATACCCCCAGACCTCGCGCATACGGGGTGTTCCCGTATCTTGGGCGAGGATCTGGCTGCGGATGAAGAAAGCGTACCCAATTCCGAGCAGCGAAACAACGAGCACAGCCCAGACCGCAAGACTTTGGACGGCGTTCAGATCCTGCATGACCCCAACTCCTTCGTTGCACGAATGCACGACCCGATGTGATTGCCGGCGCGGCGCGCAATACGCGGGGCGCTGGTTATAGTGGAAAAGACCTTGCTGTAGACGTGGATTATTCTAGCATAGCCGAGTTACGATTGCAACGGGCGGTACAAATGTGATGTTGGGCAGAAACAGTGCGAAAGTCGTGCATTACCGCCGTCTAATCTGTTTGCCGAGCCGGCGCAGGGCCAACTCGATGCCGTTTTGCAGATTGGCGCCAATCGCGATGCCGCTCAGATCCACCCCAAGCTGGACGATTGTCTGTGCGATTTCGGGGCCGATCCCGACCAAGATCACTTGCGCGCCGATCAATTGCGCTGCCCGCGCCGTCTGCAAGAGATAATTGGCGACGGCGGTATCGATCACCGGCACGCCGGTAATGTCAATAAGCACAATATCCGATTGGCGATCGGCGATGGCGGTGAGCAGGCGTTCCATAATCTGGCCGGCGCGGAAGCTGTCGATTGCGCCAATCAGGGGCAACACCAAGATGTCTTGATACAGCGGCAAGATCGGGGTGCTCAACTCGCGAATGGTTTCTTGCTGCACCGCGATGTGCTTGGCCTGATCGCGCAATTGGTCATACACCTGATGGTACGTTTGGGTGAAACTGGTGACCATTGCCCGCTTAAACTGCCCGATCATGTCTTCCACGATCCGCGCGATCTCAATCGTACAGGCGGGTTGGCGGGCGGCAAAATCTTCTAAGGCATCCCACGTCAAGTTGCGGAAGATATTCACTGCTACCAGCACATCGGTGAGCATAAACCCTTCGTAGGCGCGCATTTCGCCCAATGCCTCGGCGTGGGCAATAAATGGCAGCAAGTCTTGGTTGCCAATCGCTTCGGCGAGGGCTTCAATAGTCAGGCTTACGGTGGGCAGCAACTCTTCCTGCGCCAGACGGGCATACCCCGCACTCTGTCGCTGCACACTCTGCGCCAGTTCCGCCAGCATCTCGGCCCGGCGGGCAAGGAGAAAATCTTGGAGTTCAGTAAAGACGGTGGTCACGCGACCTCCTCGTCGCCCTCATGGCTCAGCGCAGCCACGCGCTGGCATACTCAACGCTAGGATGCCCGCCTTGGGCATAACCAGAACACACCGCCCCGTCTGCGCTTCTTGGTGTGTCTCTACCTATGACCTATGCTGCTGGTTTGATCGCACTCCCGATGCGGCGCAGGGCCAACTCGATGCCGTTTTGCAGATTGGCGCCAATCGCGATACCGCTCAGATCCACCCCAAGCTGGACGATCGTCTGCGCGATTTCGGGGCCGATCCCGACCAAGATCACTTGTGTGCCGATCAATTGCGCCGCTCGCGCGGTCTGCAAGAGATAATTGGCGACAGCGGTGTCGATCACCGGCACGCCGGTAATGTCGATAATCACGATATCCGATTGGCGTTCGGCGATGGCGGTGAGCAGGCGTTCCATAATCTGGCTAGCGCGGAAGCTGTCGATAACGCCAACCAGCGGCAAGACCAAAATCCCTTCGTAGAGCGGCAAGATGGGCGTGCTCAGCTCGCGGATGGTCTGTTGTTGCGCTTCGATCTGCTCGGCCTGATCGTGAATCTGGGCTTGCATGGTGCGGTAGACGACGCTAAAACTGGTGAGCAACGTCTTGCCGAACTCTTGCAAGAGATCTTCAATTCGCCGGACGTGGTTGACCGTCACGACGTGGCAGTCGCGGTCAAACGCTTCCACAATATCCCATGTCACATGCCGCAATTCGTTCAGGGCAGCAAACATATCAGCGGCAATAAAGCCGCTAGCCGCGCGCGTTTCGCCAACCGCGCGGGCATGGTTGCGGAACGGTTGAGAATCATCGGTGCTGATCGCATGCAACAAGGCTGTCAATGAGGTGGTCACGGCTTGCAGCAGCGTTGCCCGATCCATTGTGGCGTAATTTGGTTGTTGCGCGCGCAAGCGATCGACGAATGCCTCGGCGTTCGCGGCCAGATGAGCTTCGGCGAAGGCGACGATATCGGCAAAGATTTTCGGCATAGGATCATCACCGGGCAAACAATTAGCGAATCGCGTATCCCAGCTGGCCGAGCGCCAATTCAATCCCAGCTTGCAGATTGGCGCCGATCTGGATATTGCGCAGATCAACCCCAAGCTGGACAATCGTCTGGGCAATTTCCGGGCCAATGCCCACCAAAATGACTTGCGCGCCGATCAATTGGGCGGCGCGCGCGGTCTGCAAGAGGTAGTTGGCGACAGCGGTATCAATCACCGGCACGCCGGTGATGTCGATAATGACTATATCCGACTGCCGTTCAGCGATGGCGGTGAGCAGGCGTTCCATAATCTGGCCGGCGCGGAAGCTATCGATCGCGCCAACCAATGGCAAGACCAAGATGCCTTCGTACAGTGGCAAAATCGGCGTGCTCAGCTCGCGGATGGTCTGTTGTTGGGCTTCGATCTGCTTGGCCTGATCGCGTAGCTCTTGCTGGAGGGCGAGCATCGCTTGGCTGTAGCCGAGCAGCAGCAGCCGATTAAACTCGTTGATCGCATCCTCAAAGCGCCGCACATCGCCGATTGAGACCCGATCATTGCCGAAAGCGTCAAGTTCTTGCCAGCAAAACTCGCGAATGCGCGTCACCACGGTCATCATATCGTCGAGCGAGAAGCCCATGCGGGCGCGGCGCTGGCCGATTTGGGGCGCCCATTCGTTGATCGGCGCACTGTTGTTGTCACCGAAGAGCGCGCAGATCGTTTCAACTGATCGTTGCAAGGCCGGGCTTAATTCATCGGCGGGGATAGCGGCATAACCGCTGCTCTCGGCTTGCACGGCTTGGCACAAACGTTCGCGCGTTTGTGGGATACGCTCGCGGATGAAGGCGGCTAAATTGGTTAACGTTATGCTCATGGCGCTCCTCGGCGACACACACTAATAGGCGCGGGCAAAGATGACTTGCCGATCGGTTTCGCGACCGGTATAGCTGCAGCGGCCCACTGTGCCGGGTTGCTCAAGCGGGATGCAGCGGATGGTTGCCCGCGTCTCCTCTTGGATGCGCTTTTCGTCGGCGGTATCGCCAGCCCAGAACGCGCGGGCAAAACCGCGTTCGACCTGTTCCTTCAGCTCTTCGTATGTCGTGACATCAGCGGTATGGGCCTCGCGGAAGGCAAGGGCGCGCTGGAAGAGACCGGTCTGCATTTCGGCCAGCAGGGCCTCGATCCGCTCGGTTAGGCCGGCCTGCGGTACGAAGCTCTTGCCGGCTTTGCCGGGAACATCGCGGCGAGCGAGGGCGACCGTCTCTTTGGTGACATCTTTCGGCCCGATCTCGATCCGCACCGGCACCCCCTTTAGTTCCCACTCGTTAAACTTGTAGCCGGGGCTATAGTTATCGCGGTCGTCAACCTTAAACCGCAGCCGGCCCTTCCATGCGGCGGTCATACGGTTGACGGCTGCCATCACTGCGCTGCGCTCTTCATCATTCTTGTAAATTGGCACCACCACCACCTGAATCGGAGCCAAGCGCGGCGGTAGCACCAACCCTTCATCGTCCGAATGGGTCATAATCAGCGCACCGATCAGGCGCGTGCTCACCCCCCAGCTCGTCGTCCACGCATACTGGATGGTATTGTTCTGATCGGTAAACGTAATATCAAAGGCGCGGGCGAAATTTTGGCCGAGGTTATGCGAGGTGCCAGCCTGCAACGCGCGCCCGTCTTGCATCATCGCCTCGATACAATATGAACGAAGCGCGCCGGGGAATTTCTCTTTTTCGGTCTTGAGACCGCGGATCACCGGCACCGCCATCTCTTGTTCGACAAAATCGGCGTAGACCTCGTGGAGGATGCGCAACGTCTCTTCCTCGGCTTCGGCTTCGGTGGCGTGGGCGGTATGGCCCTCTTGCCACCAGAACTCGGCGGTGCGCAGGAAGGGGCGGGTGCGCATTTCCCAGCGCATCACGTTAGCCCACTGATTGTAGAGCAGCGGCAGATCGCGGTACGAGCGGATCCACTTGCTGTAGAAATAGCCGATGATCGTCTCACTAGTAGGGCGGATGACATACGGCTCGGCCAATTCTTCACCGCCGGCACGGGTGACTTCGGCCACTTCGGGAGCGAAGCCCTCGACGTGCTCGGCCTCTTTCATAATGAAGCTCTTGGGGATGAGCAGCGGGAACTGGACATTGGAGTGGCCGGTGGCTTTGATCCGGTCATCGAGCGCGCGTTGCATCAATTCCCAGATTGCCCAGCCGTGCGCCTTGACTACAATGCATCCGCGCACGACTTCGGCGACTTCGGCCAGATCGGCTTCGCGTACAATATCGAGGTACCACTGGTTATAATCAACGCTGCGTTGGGTAATAACATCTTTGGGCATGCCGCTTCCTCGGGCTGGTTATCAACGCTTATGCTCAGCGCGGCGCGCTGATTCCTACCGGTTATTATAGCCGACATGCGAGAAGAGAGTGCGGCGATAAAAACGCAAAGTGCGGGACGCATCGCCGCCCCGCCATTCCACCACTATTCCTAACGGAATTACTTCTTCAATTCTTGTTGCATTACGGCCATAATCCGATCAACATCAACGCCGGCCTCTTTAGCAAGCCGGATCTGCTCGAGCAGGCGGGCCTGCGCTTCAGCCAGCCGGCGCTGTTGAGTGACCTTCTCTTGTTCACGATCGGCTTGAGCCTGCTCTTCGGCCCACTTCCACGCCTGCTCCCAGAAGAGACCAACTTCACGGAACATCATGCTAAAGATGCCGCCGCTCTCTTTGACAGACATTGATCGCTCCTTCCCGCCGCCAGCCCGGCTGCGGCGCTATTATCGCGGTCCTGTTTCCCATTCTATTACGCAAAAAGCAAAACGTCAATCCTTGCCGGCGGGTTCTCGCTTGCACAAACCGCATGGAGATGCTATACTAGCCGTGATTGATGTCATATATGAAATTCGCGTGGTTTCGGTGACGAAGCTGCGCCGAGGAGCGTCTATGTCGGCGCCCTACACACCCTCTGTTGCCAGTGACGACCGCCGCCGGGCCGTCGATCTGAATGGCGCTGCTGTCCATCTCTTCCGCTTCAATGGCCCGCTTGATCTCGCCTACGAGTACTTCTGCGACATTCCAGCGGTGTTTAGTCTGTTGCCCGATGTGATCGAGGTCTTTGCGTATGCCCCCAACCGCTATCGCCTCGTCATCGGTGCGACCGACGGCCATGGCCACGCGATGGCTGGCTATTTCGATGTGACTGCGATCTTCGAGCCGCACCGCGCGATCCGGATTATGCCGGTCGATGATGGCCCGCCGATTGATCTGACCGGGTTTGTCTTCCCCGGCCAGCTCTTCGCCGAGGCGGTCTTTTACCCGCATGCCCATGGCACTGATATCGAATATACTGTCGAATTGGCGATGACGATACCTGTGCCGCGGGTGCTGTGGGTGATGCCTAGCAACGTGTTGCAAGCGATTGGCGAGCGGGCGATGGAACATAAGATGAACCATATGATCACCGGCTTTACCCGAGCCATCGATGCCGATTTCCATGCGTGGATCGGCGGCAATGGGTGATGGATAGTACGCGCAAGGCAGGCGCACGCTCAATTGTGGCATTGCGTAGGGGCGGGTTTCAAACCCGCCCTTACGTTTTCTTATGCCAGTTGCATTATTCCCGCAACCTGCTATACTACGCGCAAATAGTTTCGTTGCCAACTATCATAGGTGGACGCTATGCAGCTTCGTGTGTGGCACCGGCGCGCGTTGTTGGCGCTCTCAGTCTCGTTGTGGCTGGTCTGGTCGCTCGCTGCCTTGCCGATTGCGGCGCAAACCACGCCTGATCCCAAAACCGTCACCATTCCCGGCACGATCCAGAGTGTGCTTGGCTGCCCCGGCGATTGGCAGCCATCGTGTAGCATTACCTACCTAGCCTACGACCCGGCGGTTGATGTGTGGAGCGTGCGATTTGACTTGCCGGCGGGCTATTACGAGTACAAGGTTGCGCTGAACGATAGCTGGGCCGAGAATTATGGCCTCAATGCCCGCCGTGATGGGCCAAACATTCCGTTGCAGGTGCCCGCGCCAACGTCGGTGCGGTTTGTCTACGACCACAAGACCCACTGGGTGACAGATAGCATCAATACGCCGTTGATCGTTGCGGTGGGCGATTTCCAACCCGCCCTTGGCTGCGCCGCCGCCGATGATCCTACTTGTCTCGGTTCGTGGCTGCAAGACCCTGATGGTGACGGGTTGTATACCTTCACCACCAACCGCATCCCCGCCGGCGAGTACCGCTTGCGGTTGGCGATTGGCGAGACGCTGGAGGGTGCGATTGGCGAGGGCGGCCCGAATGGCCTGCCATTCGTGATCAAGGTGGACGAAGGCGGTGAGGTGTACGTTGGCTATAACGTAGGGAGTGGCGAAGTGACGATTTCGACCGCTGGCGTGCCGAAAGGCGATATTTCGCGCGCCCACGCCTATTGGGTCGATGCTGAGACGATCGTTTGGAATGTGATCGGAACGCCGCGTTATCGCTATGCCCTGTTTAGCGATCCGTCGGGTGCGATCAAGCTGACGCCGCAGGGGGTATCGGGCGGGCAACGGATCGATCTGACCTTTACGCCGGCCGGCCCCGGCCCGGCGCTGGCTAAGTTCCCCCATCTGGCCGGCTTTAGCGCCTTTAAGTTGCCGCCGCTCGACCGCGCGCGCCTGATCGGCCTCACCCGCGGCCAGTTGGTGGTGGCGATGTACGATGAAAATGGCCAGCCGCTCGATGCAACTCGCGTGCAGATCCCCGGCGCGCTCGATGCGCTCTTTCCCTACGATGGCCCGCTCGGTGTGACGATCGAGAATGGGGCGCCGGTGATCCGGGTGTGGGCGCCGACGGCGCGCCAAGTGCGGTTGCACCGCTTCGCCGATGCTAACCCCGATACGCGCGCGGTGGTCTTGCCGATGACGCTCGATGCTGCAACCGGCGTCTGGAGCATTCGCGGCGAGGCGAGCTGGATCGGCCAGTATTATCTGTTTGAGGTTGATGTCTATGTGCCGAGTGTGGGCCGGGTAGTGACGAATTTGGTCACTGACCCGTATTCGGTTTCGCTCAGCGCCAACAGCACCCGCAGCCAGATTATCGATCTGAACGATCCGGCTTTCCAGCCGTCCGGTTGGGCGACGCTCCAAAAGCCGCCGCTGGCCGCGCCCGAAGATGTGGTGCTTTACGAGCTGCACGTGCGCGATTTCAGCATTCTCGACGAGTCGGTGCCGACCGATCTGCGCGGCACTTTCCGCGCCTTCACCGTGCGCGACAGCATTGGCATGCGCCATCTGGCCGAATTGGCCGAGGCCGGCGTCACCCACGTTCATCTGTTGCCGGCGTTTGATATTGCCACCATCGAAGAGATTCGCGAGCGGCAAGTGCCGCTGCCCTACGAGCAACTGCGCGCGCTGCCGCCTGATTCACCTGAACAGCAGGCGCTGATCGAGCCGATCCGCGATCTCGACGGCTTCAACTGGGGGTACGATCCGTACCATTATTCAGTTCCGGAAGGCAGCTACAGCACCAATCCTGATGGCCCGCAGCGCGTTCTCGAATTCCGCGAGATGGTGCAGGCGCTTAACCAGACCGGTTTGCGCGTGGTGATGGATGTGGTCTATAACCACACGAACGCTAGCGGCCAAAACCCGCGGTCAGTGCTTGACCGGATTGTGCCCGGTTATTACCACCGGCTCGACGGTGATGGCAATGTGACTACTTCGACTTGTTGCCCCAATACCGCCACCGAGCACCGTATGATGGAGAAGTTGATGATCGACTCGGTGGTGCTGTGGGCGAAGTACTACAAGGTTGATGGCTTCCGCTTCGACTTGATGGGCCACCACATGAAGTACAACATGCTGGCGGTGCGGGAGGCGCTCGATGCGCTGACGCTTGAACGCGACGGCGTGGATGGCAAGTCGATCATCGTTTACGGCGAGGGGTGGAACTTCGGCGAAGTGGCGAACAACGCGCGTGGTATCAACGCGACCCAATTCAATATGGCCGGCACCGGCATCGGCACCTTCTCTGACCGGCTGCGCGACGCGGCCCGCGGCGGCGGCCCCTTCGACGATCCGCGCTTGCAAGGCTTCATTTCCGGCCTCGCCACTGATCCGAGCGACTTCCCGCAGGGTACCTCCGATGCGCAGCGGGTCAAACTGCTGGCCGAGACTGATCTGATCAAGCTGGGTTTGGCCGGCAATCTCAAGACGTACCGCATGGTTAACTACGAAGGCCGCACCGTGCCTGGCGAACAGATCAAGTACCGCGGCGCCGCCGGCGGCTACACCCTCGATCCGCAAGAGCAGATCGTCTACGTATCAGCCCACGACAACGAGACGCTGTTTGATGCGGTGCAGCTCAAAGCGGCGGCCACCACGCCGATCGCCGAGCGAGTGCGTATGGCGCAGCTCGGCCTGTCGCTGACCGCGCTGGCGCAGGGCATTCCCTTTTTCCACGCCGGCGATGAACTGCTGCGCTCGAAATCGCTCGACCGCAACAGCTACAATTCGTCCGACTGGTTCAACCGGATTGACTGGCGCGGCCAAGCGAATACCTTCGGTTCGGGGTTGCCGCCGGCGGGGGATAACCAGAGCAACTGGCCAATCATGGCCCCGCTGCTGGCCAACCCTGCCCTCAAGCCGGACGAGGCGCTGATGTGGGCGACCTACGACCACTTCCGCGAGATGCTGCGCATTCGCCGCAGTACGCCGCTCTTCCGGCTGCGCACCGCTGAAGAGGTCGAGCGGATGGTCTCGTTCTTCAATAACGGGCCGGATCAAATCCCCGGCCTGATCGTGATGAGCATCAGCGACAACGGCTCGGCGCGGCTTGATCCGAACATCGGGCAGGTGGTGGTGCTGTTCAATGCCCGGCCCGATCCGGTGACGATCACCATTCCCGAATTGGCCACCGGTGATCTGCGCTTGCACGACGTGCAGGTCGCTTCGAGCGACGGGCGGGTGACGCAATCGCGCTACAACGACGATGGCACGTTGAGCGTGCCCGGTCGCACCACCGCTGTCTTTGTTGGCCCGCGCCCGTTGGTAGCCGCATCCGCGCCTATGTCAACGGCGACCGCAGCGCCGGCACCGACCGAGGCGGTTTCCACTCCCACCCCCGCCGCCGAGCCAGCGCCGGTTGTCGGCAGCAGTGGCGCGCCGTGGTGGTTGTGGATTGTGTTGGCGGTGATTGCGTTGGGTGGCGCGGGCTTGTTCGTTGCCTGGCGCAGAAGGTAAAGGCGCAGAGACTCTCAACGCAAAGACGCAAAGGGCGCACAGATCGCCAAGGTTTTTTTGTTGTAGGGGCTAGAGTATGGCTGTACTAAAGCCCCCTGTTTCAACCACCTGTGCGACCTTTGCGTTCTCTGCGCCTTTGCGTTTACAATTCTTTGCGTCCTTCGCGGCTACCGCTCGGCGTTGGCGGCGAGTTCAAGCAGCCGCAAGATGCGCGGCACCATTGACGCCGGGTCACGGTGCAAGCCCTCGATCAGCAGCGCGTTGTCGTAGAGCTGCTCGGCGGCCAGCGGGATCAGCGGATCGTTGGGATCGGCGGCGGCGTGGCGGGCCAGCGCGGCGATCAAGGGGTGGGCCGGGTTGAGTTCCAAGATGCGCGGCCCGGTTTGCACCTCGTGACCCAAAATCTGCTGGATGCGCTGCATCTCGCGGCCAAACGCCGCCTCATCGGCGACCAAGCGGGCCGGACTATCACGCAGCACCTTCGAGGTGCGCACCTCTTTCAGCCGCTCGCCCAAGGTAGCCGCGATCCGTTCGGCCAGCGCGGTGAACTGGGCATCGTCGATCGCCGGCGCGGGCCGCTCCACCTCACCGGGCAAATCAAGCTCGCCCTCGTCGATGTTGCGCAGGCGCAAGCCTTCGTACTCGCGCAACCCCGACAGCATAAAGCCATCCATCAGGTCAGTGAAGAGGATGACCTCGATGTCGCGCGCGCGCAGTGGATCGAGGTGTGGGCTGCTCAGCGCCGCCTCGCGGCTGGCCGCCATCAGGTAATAAATCTCCTTCTGACCGGGAACCATGCGCTCTTTATAGGTTGCGAGCGTAATCCACTCCTCGCCGCTCTTAGTCGTCTGCACGCGCAGCAGCTTCAGCAGATCATTGCGGTGCTCGTAATCGGTAGCGATTCCCTCTTTGATAAAGGGGCCAAACTCGTGCCAGAAGGTGCGATACTTTTCGGGATCGCGTTCGGCCAGCTCGTTCAGCTCTTTATTCAGGCGCGCGGTGAGGGTCTTGCGCAGGCGCTGCATCACCGGCGAACCGCCGGCAGTGCCGCTCTGCACACTCTCGCGCGACACGTTGAGCGGCAGGTCTTCGCTGTCAACCACACCCTCGATAAAGCGGAAGTGGGCCGGCAACAGATCCTTCGCCTCTTCGAGGATCAACACCTTGCGCGAGTAGAGCTTAATCTGGCCCTCGATCCGCCGTTCGAGGAGGCCGCGCTCGCGGCGGGACGGAATGTAGAGAATCGCGTGCAGATCAACCGGCGCGTCAGTCGAGAGGTGGATATAGCTCAGCGGCGGCTGGCTATCGAGGGTCAGTTGGCGATAGTGGTCGTGATATTCCTCGGTCGTGACATCGCGCGGCGCTTTGCGCCAGATCGCGGTGCGGGCATTGATCTGGCGGCCATCGAGCATAATCGGGAAGGCGACATAGTTCGAGTGGCGGCGGACAATCTGCTCGATCCGCCACGGATCCGCGAAATCGGTCGCGTCCTCTTTGAGATGGAGGGTTATCGTGGTGCCGCGCTGGGCACGTTCGGCGGGGCCGACGGTAAAGCTATCGCCGCCGCTCGATTCCCACATCGCCGCCGGCGCATCGGGCCGGTACGACTGCGATACGACCGTCACCTTATCGGCGACCATAAACACCGCGTAGAAGCCGACGCCAAACTGGCCAATAATCTCGCTCACCGTCTGCTTGGCCCCTTCGCCGGCCTGTTTCACAAACGCGCGCGCCGCCGACTGGGCAATCGTACCGAGCTGATCGATCATCTCTTCGGCAGTCATGCCGATGCCGGTATCGCTGATAGAGAGGGTGCGTGCCTCTTTGTTGACCTCAATCGTAATTTGTGGTTCGAGTTCAGGGTTGCGCACCTCGCGATTGGTGAGCATCTCGAACTGCATCCGGTTAATGGCGTCGGAAGCGTTCGAGATCAATTCGCGCAAAAAGATTTCGCGGTCGGTATAGAGCGAATGGGCAAGAATGTACAGCACCTGCTGCACTTCGGCCTTAAAGGTATGGGATTGCCGGCCAGTTTCGGTCAACGGTTCGGTTGTCATAGACCTCCCTCGCTATTCCTGAGTGATGCACGCGCATTGGCAAGCGAAAACAACGCCAAGCGCACAACACCTAGTGCACTACCATGCATTGTAATCACTCAGCCGGCGTTTGATCGTTAGAGAGATGTTGGAAATCTGCCCGCTCAGCCGCCTAATTCCGACATCCCGCGCAAGGTTGGTTTCACGCCTTCGGGGAGGCCGTGGCCCCACGGTTTGATGTAAACAGCGTGGCGAATAATCTGCTCGATCTCATCCACGGTGGCGCCGTTGCGCACGGCGGCGCGCAGATCAACCTCATCGTCGCGCAAGAGGCACAGGTGCAGGCGGCCATCGGCGGTGAGGCGCATGCGGTTGCAGGTCGAACAGAAGGGGTCGCTCACGCTCGAAATAAAGCCGATCACCCCCTTGGCGCCGGGCAACCGGTAGGTGCGAGCCGGGTCACTTGGCGCATGGCCAATCTCCTCTAGCGGGCCGTAGTGCTGTTCGAGGCGAGCAATCAGCTCGGCGCTGGTGACAATCCCCTCTTCGGCCAACCCCGCCACCCCGGTGAGCGGCATCACCTCGATAAAGCGAAACTCCCATGGCCGGTCGAGGGTCAGGCCGGCTAGCCGCACCACCTCTTCATCATTCATCCCGCGCACCACTACCGCGTTCAGCTTAATCGGATGCAGACCGGCGGCGTCTGCCGCTTCAATGCCGGCCCACACCTCATCAAGACTGCCGCCGCGGGTCATCATGCGAAACTTCACCGGATCGAGCGTATCAATGCTAATGTTGACGCGATCCAACCCAGCCTCGCGCAGCGGTTGGGCTAGCTTGCGCAAGCGCAGAGCGTTGGTGGTCATCGCGATATGCTCAATACCGGGAATCCGTTTTAGCTCGCGCACCAGATTGATCAGATCGTGGCGCAGAGTCGGCTCGCCGCCGGTCAGGCGCAATTTGCGGAAACCGGCGCGGGCGGCGGCGTGCATCACGAGCAGCACCTCATCGTTGGTGAGCAATTCGGGGCGGGGGGCGAACTGCATCCCGACCGCGGGCATGCAATAGATGCAGCGCATATTGCAGCGGTCAGTGAGCGAGACGCGCAGATAGTCGATCCGGCGGCCATATTGGTCAAGAGCGGGGGTGTCGGTGGCGTAGCGAGGATGGCGGGACGGTTCGTAGAAGGTGATCGGAATTGTGCCGGAGAGCGGCTGAGCGGCCATGCATACACCTCATCGTGAACACGCAACGACGCAACGAACAGCCAAAAACGATGTGAATAACATTGCCCCCATCCCAGCCGGGGGATGTGGCCCCCACCCCGACCCGCCCCCGCTGGAGGAGGGGAAGTGCGTCCCGGCGAGGGGGGCGGTTTGCCCCCACCCCGACCCGCCCCGCTAGGGGAGGGGGATACTACGCGCTGAGGCTTGGTAATAGTCTCATACCGATGCGTACTGCAACACCGAAATGCGGGCAGCGACTTGGCGGGCGAGTTCGCGGAAGATGTCGGCGTAGGCATCGGGCGCGTCGCTGATCACAGCGGGTTGGCCGGTATCTCCACCCTCGCGCACGCTCATGCCGAGCGGAATCTGGCCGAGCACCGGCACCCCTAGTTGGCGAGCCAGCCGTTCGGCGCCGCCGCTGCCAAAGATGTCGTAACGCTTGCCGGTATCAGGCGCGATGAAATAGGCCATATTCTCGACCACGCCGAGCAACGGCACATTCACCTTGCGGAACATCTCCATGGCCTTGATCACATCGATCGTCGCCACCTGCTGGGGCGTGGTCACGATCAGGGCGCCGGTCAACGGCAAACTCTGCGCGAGCGTGAGGGCCACATCACCGGTACCGGGTGGCATATCGATAATCAGATAATCGAGCGGCGCCCACGCCACCTGATAGAGGAATTGACGGAGCAACTGGCTAACCATCGGCCCACGCCAAATCACCGGTTGCGACTCATCAATCAAAAAGCCGACCGACATCACCTTAATGCCGTGGTTGGTCAGTGGGAGCATCATCGGTTGACCATTAGCATCACTGACGGCAGCCGGTTGACCGTGTATCCCCAACATCAGTGGTAAGCTCGGCCCGAAGACATCGGCGTCGAGCAACCCAACCTGTGCACCCATCTGGGCGAGCGCCACGGCCAGGTTAGCTGCCACCGTGCTCTTGCCGACCCCACCCTTGCCGGCGGCCACTGCGAGCACATTCGCAACACCGGGAATAGCTGCTTGTTCAGGAATACCGGCCGGACGGCGAACGTTGGCGGTGAAATCAACATTCACCTCTTTCACGCCGGGAACGGCACTGACCGCTGCGACAATATCGTTGCGCATCTGATCTTTCAGCGGACAAGCCGGTGTCGTCAGTTCGATAGTACAGCGCACAATACCGTCGCAAATCGCGATATGCTTCACCATCTGGCGTGAGACCAGATCACCGCCCAACTCCGGCTCTTGCACCTGCCGCAATGCAGCCAAAATCTGCTCTTCGGTCACCTGTACCGGTTGGTTACTTGAAAAGAGACCCATTGCTCTGCTCCGTTTGATTGACTCCGCGTCTCTGAGCATTATACCAGAGAATTACGAAAGGTTGACGTTACTAAAATCACAGACAGCAATTATCTTGCTTGACAGGGTGTAGCGCGATTGATATACTCACCATAAGATTATTCGATAGGATCATATTCGTAAAGTGGTGACATCGACCATGCACAAGGTTGAGCGCAGAGAACAGGGAGCGACACGGCGCAGCATCTTGCAGCTCCTGCGCCGGCATGGGCAGATGAGTGCGGTAGAACTGAGCGCTGCACTTGACATCGGTGCGGTTGGGATCCGCCAACACCTTGCCGCACTCGAGCGCGAGGGTCTCGTCTACATTTGTGGTCTGCGCCGAAACGTAGGCCGTCCGGCGCATCTCTATGCGCTCACCGAGCGCGCCGAACATTTTTTTCCTAAACACTACGAACGTTTAGTCTGTGAGCTGTTCGAGAGTGTAGCCGCGATGGGCGGCGAGGTTGCGGTGCAGGAGGTGCTAGAACAACGACGAAACGCCTTACACGCCACTCTTGCCCCACAACTTGCCGGGAAGGTGCGGGCGACGCAAGTTGCCATACTGGCCGAGCGGCTTGCCGAACAGGGGTATATGTGTGAATGCGAGCAGCTTGAGAACGGTGATCTCTTAATGACGCAGTACAACTGCCCCTTTGATTGTGTTGCTCGTCGTTTCCCACAGATTTGTGATCAAGAACTACGTCTCTATGAAGACCTGCTTGCCACACCGATCGAGCGTGATATGACGATTGCTGAAGGTGGGCATTGTTGTCGGTATCGTATTCCGCAGTAGCATTACATCCATAATTCGCGGTACAATAGAAGTGCTTAAGTTAAGACGGCCAAGGGTGGCCGTCGTTGTTTGAAAGTGCCACGGAGGTTTCTCATGGCGTTTGAAGTTCCATCGCTCCCCTACGACTACAACGCACTAGAGCCGTACATTGACGAAGCGACGATGCATTACCATCACGATAACCATCACCAGACCTACGTAACCAACCTGAACAATGCGTTAGCCAATTACCCCGACCTACAGATCAAGTCGATTGAAGAGCTTCTGAGCAACCTTGAGGCGATTCCGGAGGCGATCCGCACAGCGGTGCGCAACAACGGCGGTGGGCACTGGAACCATACGTTCTTCTGGGAGATTATGGCGCCGAATGCCGGTGGTGCGCCGGAAGGTGATCTGGCGGCTGCAATCGATGCCACCTTTGGCAGCTTCGACGCCTTCAAAGAGAAGTTCAAGGCAGCAGCACTCGGTCGGTTTGGTTCAGGCTGGGCTTGGCTGATCACCGATAAAGACGGTAACCTGAGCATTATGAGCACGCCCAACCAAGACAACCCGTTGATGGAGGGGAAGACGGCTATTCTCGGCATTGATGTTTGGGAGCATGCCTACTATCTGAAGTACCAGTACAAACGGGCCGCCTACGTCGATGCCTGGTGGAACGTGGTAAACTGGAAGAAGGTAGCCGAGCACTACGCGGCAGCGAAAGGGTAAACAATGCGCAGGGGCGGGGCAACCCTCCGCCCCTGTTGATATAGTGCGGTGCATTTCGATTGGGTTAGATGGTCTGTTGGCAGGTTGAAGGTGTTAGATCAGTTTTCGATAGGGTAAATGTAATTATGTAGAGGGTAAGTAAGGTTTCTTGGACGTCAGTTATGTAGAACTGTTTTGTATATCGTGAAGAGCAAGGTCTGAATCAGGATTTCGGTGATTGCCTTGCAAGGCGTTTATTTGTATGCTATCTTGACACCGAACTTCAGACCGATTGTGTGAAAGACAGCAATTGTTCCAAGACAAATTGCTCATGATAGATTTGACCAGGCTATGCGAATTCTGCTTATTCACAACGATTACCGAGAACCAGGTGGAGAAACTGCTGTATACCGTGCTGAAGTGGCTCTACTGCAACAGTATGGTCATGAGGTGTTTACATGGCAGCGTGATAATTCTGAGATCTTCACTTACGATCTGCGTCGAAAATCTGTTTTTCTGATAAATACCATCCATAATTGGCAAACCTACCATGACTTGCAATCTTTCGTGCTTGACAAACGTCCTGATGTAGCGCATGTTCACAATGTCTTTCCCTTGATTTCACCATCCGTGTACCGAGCATTACGAAAAGCCGGTATTCCGATTGTACAAACCATCCATAACTATCGATTTCTGTGTCCAAATGCTGTCTTCTATACCCACGGGCAGATTTGCGAGCGCTGTAAATATGGCAATACGATCCACGCCGTTCGCTGGCGATGTTACCGTAGAAGTCATACGCTCAGTGCGTTGTATGCTTTGACCATTTATTTGCATCGGCGTTGGGGGACGTTTAAAATGATTGATCGTTTTATTGCTCTAACTCAATTCGTCGGTCAAAAACTGATAGAAAGTGGTTTAACCTCTGCAGATAAAATTAATGTTCTGGGAAACTTTTTATCTGATCCACTCCCTGTACCGGGATCGTTTGAGTACCGTGAACCTTACGTTGCTTATCTTGGACGGTTATCACCGGAAAAAGGAGTGGATGTTTTGTTAGATGCACTCACGGGTTTACCTAAGATAAGATTAAAGATTATCGGTGATGAGCCTCAAAAAACAACTCTGCAAATGAAAGCTCAGAAACAAGGTGTTCAAGCAGATTTCCTTGGGTATGTAACTGGAGAAAAAAAGTTTGAATTATTGCGCCAGGCTATGGTAGTGATCGTTCCTTCAGTATGGTATGAGGGTTTCACGGTAGCTATCTTAGAAAGTATGGCATCTGGAACTCCGGTTTTGGCTTCAAATATAGGATCCCTACCATTCATAGTGGAAGATGGCAAGAGTGGCGTGCTATTTCGGCCAGGTGATAGTCAGGACCTGCGACAAAAATTAGAGTGGCTACTCGCTCGTCCCCAACAGGCATTAGCAATGGGTCTTTATGCTCGGAGCGTTGTTGAGCAACGCTATACTGCTTTAGCACACTACAACACTCTTATGGAGATTTATAATTCGGTGATAAAGGGCTAAAGATGTAATTCGAATTCGAACAGTGACTATGTAAAAATTTTAGATGTCTTTATTTTCTATTTATATTGCTATGCTTTCAATCTGTTTTGCTGTACTAAAGTGACCGAGATCAAGTTTCTTGATGAGTCGGCTTGTTTGGCTTGAGGAGTAGCTATTGTGGAGGAGGGTAAGATTCCTCCCTATTCTTGATGTGCCCGGTGTTTATCTGGTGAATGCGAAGTTATTGGTTCCTAAAGAATCATCCTTTAGCAATAGGCTGGTCCAGCCGATTCATGCATCAAAGCGTTGATTTATCCTTACACCTCTTGGCATTGGGTGATACGGTGTAGTGTGTCACTACTTCATTTACAGGTGGCAGTTGTTTATTGTCTCATGCGACTTTATCAAAAAACGAGGGCGGGCAAAAAACCGCCCTCCTTCGTAGTCATTTGGCTAGGCTGTAACAGCGTGTAGATGACTACATCCTAATCCTACGGCACCCGTGCATTCGGGTCAAGACGATAGGTGTTGATGATCTCATCCGTTTTGCTTTTGAGCGTATCGAACTGCTCTTCAGGCACCAGGGTGGTTAACACCGAAACCTTATCGCCACGCTGTTCGATGAAGCTATTCCCCAGCATCGAGGCTTGGACATTGTTGGAAGCGGTTGAGGTGTAGCCCCAGATGATCAGAATGCTGCCATCGCTTTGTGGGCGCGGGTCATCGTAGAAGAAGTCGGGCTGGTCGCCGAACGAGTTCTTAAGGAAGGTGACGAGCTTCTCGATTAACTGATCATCGCTGTATACTGTACTATCTTCGAGTACATCGACGACAATCGCGGCATTATTCGTCGGATCGGTCCAGACCAGAATCAGCTCGCCGGGCCGGCTATTGTCGGTGAGCGTCCAATTGACTGGAAGATCGATGCGGAAGACGCCCGATGGGTGCGAATAGGTGCGCAACTGGCCGATCTCAATCGGTGCCAGACCGCCGCCGCTGGTATTGCCACCGCCGATAGTGGTACCGCCGCCGAGCGCGGCGCTGGGGTTGATGGCATACGTATTGATGATTTTGTCGGTCTGGCTGCGCAGGGTGTCAAACTGCTCATCCGGCACGAGCGTGGTCAAGATCGAGATCTTGTTGCCGCGCTGTTCGACAAAGCTGTTGCCGAGCATGGTGGCTTTGATGTTGTTGCCGGCGGTTGCGGTATACGACCACACCACCAGTTGGCTGCCATCATTCTGGGGGCGCGGATCTTCGTAGAGAAAATCGGGCTGACTACCAAAGCGATCTTCGAGGAAAGTGTTGAGCAGATCAACCAATTGGCTATCAGTGAAGCTACGGCTGTCCTCAAAGATATTGACTAAGATCGCGCCATTGCCGGTCGGGTCAGTCCAGATTAGCAACAGCTCAGCGGGCGAACTATTGTCTTGCAGCGTCCAGTTGTTGGGCACATCGATGCGAAACACACCGCTCGCATGGCGGTAGGTTTCGAGCGGGCCAATATCGACCAGCGCCACCTGGCCGCTTTGGGTTGATGCCACGGTCGGCGATGGGCGTGGCGTAGCGGTCGGCTCCGGCGGGCGGGTGGGGCGAGGGGTGCGGGTGGGTGCGGCAGCGGCTTGGGTGGGGGTGGGGGTGGCGGTCGGCGCGGCGTTGCCGCCGCCGCACGCGGTGAGGGCAACGATGAGCAGACCGACAAGGACGACGAACCAGTACCGGTGAGCGAGAAACATACGGCCTCCCTACAACGAGCGCTTTCCTGCCGTCTGTACCAGTCAAGACGACAAACGATTTTGGGAATGTGATTCGCGTCGCCTGATGGCTTGAATGCATGTACGTACTATCTGCAGATGAGGTTGCACTGCCGGCAGACAGATCGTACTGCTACTATAGCATTCCGCTGGGTGGGAGGGAATGGGAAATTTTCAGGATAGTAGATGGATATGCAGTGCTGAAAGCATCGGCGCCCATGTGCTTAATCCTGCCAGAGCATATGGGTGCTGTAATACGCCAAGAGCTATTGCTGATCGTTCACAACTGACCGTCAAAAGTGCTTTCGCGGACAATCGACGATAAGATAAGGAGATGTTCTACCCGAAGTATTTGTAAACTTGTCCCAGCCGATGCACCGATACGATCGGCATACTGGCAAAATTCGCGAAATGGGCCGGTTTCCCATTTATTTGATTGCACCGATCCCGGATTCTTCATCAGTTCATAAATCGTGCCGCGTCCGCGCACGAAATCATCAAGATGATCCGGGTTGAGCCGGTAGTACATAGCAATCAAGAACAATACCCAGAACGGATACGACTCAGGCAATTGGTTTGTCAGTGGATGTTCCCTGAGAAATTCCATCACCCGCTTAAACCGATTCACAATCTTGAGCATAGTGCGTGGCACGAGCAGCGAGCGCAGTGACAGTAATTGATCAATTTGATTCACGCCGGGGAAGTCGCCGCCACGTAACTGTTGGGCCATTTCACTGACTCTGCGGTACGGCACTTTATGCGGATAATACACTTGCCGGATAGCCATCTGCTCGACGTCGCGCGCAATGCCTAATTCGTACTCCACCTCGATCAACTTTTCCAGATAGCGCAACCCATAAGCAAGATCTTGGTCTTCGCCTAAGTATTCGCGGTACCGGCCAACAATAGCTCGGGCAGCGGCGATGTGGTCAAGCCCCAGCACGTAGGTGCATCCTTCCACCAGCATATGCACCTTTAGCCACTCGAACATGCGCACCATCTGCTCGGGCGAACAGCGGTCAAGATCGTCGATGAAGATAACTAGCCGGTATTGTTTCTGCTTCGTTGCATCAGCTTCGTACGCGCTATCCAGGATGGCCTCGACCAACTCGGCCATCTTACCCTTCACCTCATCGATCAGCAGGGGTTGCGCGCGTTGATCTTTGGTCTGTTGAAATGTGGTCGTTGCTGAGCGAATCGCCTTGCCTGCCGCTGCCGCAACACCACCACCCGGAACCACAAGCGGGGAAACCTCGATCAGGAGGTCGATTAGATACGAAGCAATCAAGCGATGGGTGGTTTTGCCGCCAAGGGATGGGTTATGTAATTGATACCCCTTTTCCTGCTCTGGGAACTGGCTTTCGATATTGGCGAGGGTTTTAATCAGGCCCGCCGCCAGATTCTGCTCCATCTCGTATTGCCACGGGTTAAAGGCGCAGACAATCGCCTGTTGTTTGCCGCCTTTCCGGTTGCGCTCCAACAACTCGCGAATCACTTGGCTGAGCAAGTATGACTTGCCCGATCCCCACGTACCGTATACCCCGATCACGCTAGGCGGACGTTCACTCAGAATGTCATTGGCGATGATATTGGCAAGGCTGTGCCGGCGGAGATCGTCAACCAAATGATCGATATCGGTGATGCGGTGATCGAAGCGGAGAAAAGGGCGCTGCACAATATACCGGTTTTTCATCATCGCTTCTCCATGTCCAAGGCGCGCACAATTCGCCGTAAGATGTGAGCGACCGCGGGATTATCCTTGGCGATTTCGAACAATAGGCTCCCCTCATTAGCAAAGATGAGCTGAAGGGCCTCTTCGAGATGTTCTTTTTCGGTCTTCTCCGCTGCTTGACCAGCAACGGTTGCTCTCCGATCCGCTAGTGGCTCGATAGGCTCGCCGGTCATGTACGCCGCAAGTTTATACATTGTGGCCAGTGATGGATCACCCTCGCGCATACGCTCCGGCAAGCTGCGTAAGATCTTGAGCGCTTCACCGTATTTGTGTTGGGCCATTAGGATGCGAACGCGCTGCACATAAATGCTCCACACCTGATGATTGGGATCGCCGGTATAGAGTTTTTCGGCGAGGTCAAGGTATTCTAGCGCCTTACGGAGGTAGGCATCATTCTCTTTTGGGGAGGATTCGTCTGCTGCGACGCCAGCGCGTTCCTGATACAACCGGGCCAAATCTTGCGCCAAGACATAGGCATTCTCAATGCCAAGCTGGATGCCCATCTGGTAGCGCGACTCAAGGATGTCTAAGGCCTCTTGATGGTATGCGGCGAGCTGGTCAATGCTGTCAAGCTTGCGCAACGGCACCGAGTCGATTAAGACGCGGCGGTAGGTGCGCAAGATATCCATTAACCCGTCGCGCTTGACGAAAAGCAGGCCATCATCAAGCAACTGCAGCGCCGTGGCTGGATCATTCAGTGTCGTTGCGTGATAAATTGCGCCATATGTCCAAAACCGCCAGTATGGTCCAGTCTGTTCGCGTGGCATGCTGGCAAGCGTTTGCCACAGCCGCTGCGCTTGTTCTTGATCGAAGTGGCTCGAGTAGCGATATTGGAGCGCATCGCACAAGAGATCAACGTTATTTGGCCACTCGCGTAACCCTTCTTCAACAACAGCGAGCTGGGCTTGATGATGTTGGACCCGTCCCGCGGTCATTGCGGTGTTGTGCCACAGATCGGGTGGGCCGGTGTAATGGCCGAGACCTTCGGCCAGAATTTGATCGAAACGTTCTCGAGCTTTCTGTTGGTTGGAGAATTCTAACCCGTCCACCTCAAGGTAGAATGACCAGAGAGATTTGGTGCGCTGCTCAATCATTACTGATCTCTTTCCGAATACACTAGACACGGTGTTGAATGGTTCTTAGCGTATATCATAAAGGTATTGTTTTCAATATCCTAAAATTAAAATTTTCTAACAATTTTTTGTCACCATTCTTGAGGCAGCATAGCATCTAAGCTGATCAATCGCTTGGATTTCCGTCACAGTGAGAAGGATGTTGGGATGGGGTCTTGGCGAGATGTTGACCCATATGCATTTGGACGCGCGCTCTAAACGACGAGATTGGGAGACGATCAGTGTCGTCGTAGCTTGCTCGGCGGCCAGCCAAGCGCTAGTCTTAGCGGGCAGCGCATTACTCGCAAAACCGTTATCTCTTGCGTCTCGTTCCTGACAAATTTGCCATCCATGCATCCACCGCTGCCTCGTATAATAGAAGGCAACCGCTGCCGCTGCGAGGGAGGGTTGCATGCGCCGTTATCTTGCTATCGTATTGATCGTTTGGTCGCTGCTTTCGGTATCGGCGGCGGCTGCCCAATCGCAGCGAACGTTTACCCTCGATTTTGAAGGGTTTCCTGATAATCAATCGATCGACGCCTACGGCGGGCTGGTGTTCCAAGTTGGCTGGCGCTTCGCTGATGTGCGCAGCGGGCGCTACAATGCATCTTTCCCAGACTCATGCCCAGACTTTGGCGGTGCCTGCGCTTTTGCGGTAAACGGCAACGGCTTTGCGCGGGTGAGTGGTTCCGGTACTGGCGAGATTACACTGCCAGAGGGTGTGATTTCATTTAGTGCAGCAGTATCAACCTCAGACCCGCTCACCTTCACGGCATTTGCTGCTGGCGGCATCGTGTTGGGGACGGTGGTGGTTGAACCGAATATCTTTACCGGTCAGCTTGATCAGGTGACGCTGACCGCGCCGCCGAACCAGACCATCGCGACGATTGAGGTGAACGGCACGCGCGATACGTGGCTGATCGATGATGTGCAGTACACGGTGGATCTGGCGCGCGGGGTGCGGCCTGCCCGCCTTGTGTTGGCGCAGCGGGTGGATGATGTGGTGCGACCCGGCGAGGTGGTGGCGCTGGAGCTGGTGGTGGAGAATTATGGCCGTGGGCCGGTATTTGATGCGATGATCGAGCTGCCGTTTGATGAGGATACGTTGATCTTGCTCGATGCGACGCCGAGCCGGGCCGGGGTGTGGGTGAGCGAGGTGCAACCGGGGTTGATCACGATCCGTACCGGCCCGCTGGCGGCTAACCGCGATCTGGTGAGGATGACGATCCGTTTCCGGGTGCGAGATGATGCGCTGCATGGGGTTGCGATTGGCCGGTTGGCCCACTTGGCGTACCGCGATGGCGTGACCGAATTGGGGCGAGGGCAGAGTAATGTGCCGCGCACTACCATCGGCCCCGGCCCGGAATTGACCTACTGGCGCGCGCTTGATATGACGGTGGCCGGGCAAGCGTTAACCTATGCCGCCGCCGGGTTTGCTCCCGGCGAGTCGGTGGGGATTTGGTATAACCCGCCGGATGGCGCGCCGCCGGTGACGGTGACAACGATGCGGGCCGATGGCGATGGCCGGGTGAGCGGGACGCTATCGCTGCGCGACGTGCCGGCGGGAACGTATACGCTGGTGTTGTATAGCCACCATTCGCAGCAGACGTTTGTGGGTGAGTTTGTGGTGGGGGCCAGATAGCCGCGATCACGTTACCGCCGGGGGCGCAGAGGCCGCAGGGGGTGATGGTTTTACCGCAGAGGGCGCAGAGGATGTGTCAACCCTAACATCTCTGCGTCCTTTGCATCTTTGCGTTTGCGATCGCTGCGCCTTTGCCACCGCTACGCCTTGAGCCGCACGGGCGTGCGGCTTTACTTACTTATGCCGCCAGGACCCGCTCGTGGCCGAGGAGCTGACGCAATTCGTTGAGCAGCGCGTCTGACAGTTCGATGGTTTGTTGCGATTGCAGCACGACCATACCAACGCCGTTGGGCAGGTACAACGTGACCTGATCGTGGCCGTGGCTGGCGCTGAGCAGGCTGTGAATGTGCTGCATCAAGGCAACGTCGGCGTCGAAGTCGTTGCTGCGCGGCAAGTAGATGCGCAGATTGCGCACCGGCGGGCCATCGGCGCGGGCTGGCTCGGTTGTCTTCCCGTGGCCGTTGCCGTTGCTATGCCCATTGCCATTGCCGTTGCTGACCAGCTTGACCGGCTGGCGCGGGCGCACGGCTGGCGGCTTAGCCGGCGGCGGGGTAGCGGCAGGCACGGCAGCAGCAGGAGCGCTGGCAGGAGCAGCAGCCAGTGCTGGCGCCGGTTGCGCGGTGGGTGCAGGCGCCGGCAGCTCGATCACCGTGTCGCTGATTAGCTCCTCACTCATCCCGTCCAGATCCATCTCGACCGGTTGCGCGCCAGCGGCGATATCAATCGTGCTCGGCGCTTCCACACTCTCAACCACCAACTGCGGTGTATCGCGTCGATTATCGACTTTTGCCGTCACCCGCACCACCGCATCGTTCTGCAACAGATCGGCGGACTTCGCCAGCACCTTGGGGAAGGCCACGATCTCGATGCTGCCGGTGAGGTCTTCGAGCATCGCCACCAGCATCGAATCACCCTTCTTGGTCGCAATCCGGCGTACGCCGCTCAGCACGCCGACGAAGGTCAGTGTCTCGCCGATCAGCTCTTCGTTGATTGAGCCAAGCTCAGTAGCGCCGCTGAGGTCAATCCCTTCCAGCGCTTTGGCGATCGGATCGTCCGAAATATTCAGCCCCAGCAGCTCTTTCTCCCATAGCAACACCTCTTTCTGCTCGGCGGGAGTCTCGGGAATGAGGTGCATCGGGATGCGGGCCACGGTCGGGCCGCTGTTGCTGATCTCGCCGAAGATATCGAACAGGCTGCTCTGGCCGATTTCGCGCGCCTTTTGCGCTTCAACGCCTGCGTTTACCGCCTGATCGAGGATGGCCAGTTTTTGGCGACGGGTGCCGGGCAGCGAGTCGAGTGCGCCGGCTTTGATCAAACTTTCCAGCGTGCGTTTATTGAGGGCGTGGCGATCGACGCGGGCGCAGAGGTCTTCGAGCGATTGGAACGGGCCGCCGGCCTCGCGGGCAGCGATAATCGCCTCGACCGGCCCTTCGCCGACGTTCTTGATTGCCATCAGACCGAAGCGAATGCCACGGTTGTGGGTCATGCCGGGGGGCAGCGGCGGCGCCAGCGGCTCGATCGTAAAGCCCTTCCGCGAACGGTTAACATCGGGCGGCAGCACCGCCACCCCCAGCCGGCGCGCCTCGAGGGCAGCCTTGGTCACGTCTTCAATCACCCCACCGGCACCGGTGAGTACTGCGGTCATATACTCAACCGGATAATTCACCTTGAGCCACGCCGTCTGATAGCTGAGCAGGCCGTAGAGGGTAGCGTGGGGCCGGTTGAACGAATAGCCGGCGAAAGGTAAGATCAGCTCCCACAGTTGATCGGCAATCTCTTTACTGATTCCCTTCCGCTGGCAGCCCTGCTTAAAAATCGCCTCGTTCTCGGCCATCAACTCCTTGTTCTTCTTGCTAATGGCCTTAATCACGATATAGGCTTGGCCGAGTGTATAATCGGCCACCGTCTGGAGCAGTTGCATAATCTGCTCTTGGTAGACGATCACGCCGTAGGTGTCGGACAAAATCGGCTCAAGCACCGGGTGGAGATAGCGGATTTGGGAGGGATTATTCTTATTCTGGATATAGACCGGAATCTGCTCCAGCGGTCCGGGTCGATAGAGCGCGACCATCGCGTAGAGGTCTTCAACGCGGGTCGGTTTCAACTGCATGAGGTAGCGGGTCATCCCCGCTGATTCCAGTTGGAACACATTCTTGGTCTCGCCGCGGCCCAACGCCTCAAACACCTTCGGATCATCGAGCGGAATCTCATCGAGCCACATCCGGCGACCGGTCGTCTGCTCAATATACTTCAGCGCCTCGGCCACCACCGACAAATTGGTGAGACCGAGAATATCCATCTTGAGCAGACCCATCTTGGCCAGCGTCGGCCCCTCAAACGCCGCCATCAGCGCATGCTCGTCTTTGGTGGTGCGTTGGAGCGGCACAAGCTCTTCGAGCGGGGTGCGGCTGACCACTACGCCACAGGCATGGGTGCCGACCGAGCGCATACGGCCCTCGACCTTCTGCGCTTCGATAATCAACTCGCGCAAGTGGGGCTGGGTCTCGTAGACCTGCTTCAATTCAGGCACCCGCTCCAGTGCCTGCGCGATCGTCGTGCCCACCGGCAGCGACGGAATCAGTTTCGCCACCCGGTCAACCTCGCCGGGATCGAGACCAAGCACGCGACCCATATCGCGGATAGCCGCCTTGGCGCCGAGGGTGCCGTAGGTGATAATCTGGGCCACATTCTCGCGGCCATACTTCTGGGCAATGTAATCGAGAATCTCGTGGCGGCGCGAATCGGCGAAATCGGTGTCGATGTCGGGCATTTCGAGCCGTTCGGGTGAGAGAAACCGCTCGAAGAGCAGCTTATTCTTGACCGGATCGACATCGGTAATACCGAGAGCGTAGAGCACAAGCGACGCGCCAGCCGAACCGCGGGGCAGGCAGGGGATGCCGCGCGAACGGGCGAACTTGACGTAATCCCACACGATCAACATATAATCGGGGAAGCCGGTCTTATTGATCACGTCCAGCTCATACTCCAACCGGCGCATGTACTCTTCGGGCGGTTGGCCGTTAAAGCGGCGCATCAAGCCCTCTTCGCAGACAAGGCGCAGGTACGAGGCGGCATCGTGCCCTTCCGGCAACTCGAAGACCGGCAACTGGACGCGGCCAAACTCCAGCTTGAGCCGGGCCATATCGGCGATGCGGCGGGTATTTTCCAATGGCTCAGTCCCGTACCGCTTAAAGCGCGCCCACATCTCTTCGCCCGACATAATGTGGTAGGTTTCGTCCATCGCGTATTCGCGGGCGCAGAACTCGGCGAAGGTCATATTCATGCCCATCGCCATCACCTTATGCTGGGTGGCCTTATCTTCGGGGCGAACGAAATGGGCATCGCTGGTGGCGACAAGGGGAATGCCGAGTTCGCGGGCGATCCGCACCAGTTCATCGTTGAGCGGTTCGAGTTCGGGCGTATTATCGTGCAGTTGCAGCTCGATATAGTAGCGGTCGGGGCCGAGTAGATCGCGGTAATAGGCCGCTGTCTCGACAGCGGTGCGGCGATCGCCGCTCTTGAGATAGTGCAACACCTCGCCGGCCAGACAGGCCGACGTGACGATCAGGCCCTCGTGGTGCGCTTCAAGCAGATTGCGGTCGATGCGGGGGCGGGCAAAGACGCCTTTACCCATGCCTTCAAGGTGGGCGCGGGTGGTGAGCTTGACCAGATTGCGGTAGCCAGTCTCATTTTGGGCCAGCAGCAGGAGGTGGAAATAGTTCTTGGCCCCTTTGGTCATGGGGTCGCTGAGCGAACCGGGGGCCATATAGGCTTCGACGCCGAGAATCGGGCGGATGCCGGCTTTCTTGGCTGCCTCGTAAAACTCCATCGCGCCGTACAACACCCCGTGGTCGGTGAGGGCAATGCTGTCCATGCCCAAATCGGCGGCGCGCTGAGCGATGCCTTTGGTGGTGGCGTAGCCATCGAGCAGGCTGTATTCGGAATGGACATGCAGGTGAACAAAGTCGCGCATGGTGTGCTCGCGTCAAAAAACTCTTTACACTTGACAAGTGTGATCAAGGGCAAACAGGCGATCTAAACCTGAAACATTTGTCTGAATGGAAGCTTGCGGTGTCGTTTTTTTGGTGTTATATCGACATAAATCGCGCCCGATGGCGCGGTGGTTTAGCCTGATTATAGCATATCAGCGGCGGGTTACGAACACGGATTCATCAAACTGTAAGGGATTTTTAACAGCCGGACGGCTGTCCGGCTTATAGAGGCGCAAAGGCGCAAAGGGGGAAACGCAAAGACGCAGGGATATAAACGCAAAGGCGCAGAGGAAGCGAAGGGAATGAATGGAAAGCCGGACGGTTGTCCGGCTCGCCGGTGCAGGGAGATCATGCCCCCACCCCAACCCTGCCCCGCTGGGGGAGGGAGCGGGCGCCCTCACCCCCCAACCCCTCTCCCACCGTCAGGTGGGAGAGGGGGATCTGCTGGATGGGAGGGAACGGCACGGCGGGAGTGGTACACAACATCTCCCCATCTTGTTTATGGGGAGGGGGCGAGTAGTTTACCGCAGAGGGCGCTGAGGACGTAGGGGGGGTGAGGGGCGGACAGCACCTTTGGTCTGTCCAAACCGTTGTCGCTGTGCGATGCCTCGACGCTGAACTGTGCGCTCCCCTCTTCCACTAGCGCGGGAGAGGGGCTGGGGGTGAGGGTAAAACGGTGCATCCAAAGCTATCGACAGCATCTGCGCTTAGATGTGCTGTCTGACGTGAGTCCTCATGGGGTTGGGGAACATATCAAAGCGGAAGCTGGTGATGATTGAACAACCCGTATCATACAGGTGGGCGCGGCTATGATACAATCGCGATGTGATGTGATCCGCCCCATGCCGAACAGGGCGCAACGAGCGCCCCTGCCGCATGAAAGGAGCTGAACTCATGGCTGAGCGTTACCGCATTGAACGCGATTCGTTAGGCGAGATGCAGGTGCCCGCTGATGCGCTGTATGGCGCGCAGACGCAACGAGCCGTATTGAACTTCCCGGTGAGCGGGATGCGCCCCTACCCGGCTTTTGTATGGGCGCAGACGATGATCAAGCGGGCGGCGGCTGAGGTCAATCGCGATTTGGGTCTGCTCGATCCGCAGATCGCCAATGCGATCATTCAAGCCGCCGAGGAAGTGCTGTCCGGCCAGCACGCCGACCAGTTCGTGGTCGATCCGTTTCAGGCCGGCGCCGGTACTTCGCACAACATGAACGTCAACGAGGTGTTGGCCAACCGCGCGAACCAGATTTTGGGCTACAGCCTTGACGACCCCAAGAAGCCGGTCAGCCCGAACGATCACGTGAACATGGCCCAATCAACCAACGACACCATTCCGACCGCGATCCGGTTGGGGTGTTTGTGGCGGTTGCCTGAATTGATGGCAGTGCTTGAGGGTTTGGCCAGCGCACTCGAGGCGAAGGCGGTTGAGTTCGATGATGTGGTGAAGTCGGGTCGCACACACCTGCAAGACGCCGTTCCGGTTCGGCTCGGCCAAGAGTTTGGTGCCTATGCGAAGGCGGTGCGCAACGATATGGAACGGATCGCGACTGCTGCCGATCGCTTGCGCCGGTTGGGGATCGGTGGCACCGCTACCGGCACCGGTCTCAATGCGCACCCCGAATACCATGCGCGGATGGTAGCCAAATTGAGTGGGCTAACCGGCCAAGAGTTGCGTTCGTCGGGGAATTTGTTCGAGTCGATGCAGAGCATGGCTGACCCAGCCGACTTTTCGGCCAGCCTGCGCACTCTCTGCATTACGCTGGGTCGCATTGCCAACGACTTCCGCCTGCTCTCGTCAGGCCCGGCCACCGGTCTCGATGAGATCCGCTTGCCCGCCGTGCAGCCGGGGTCGTCGATCATGCCGGGCAAGGTCAACCCCGTGCTGGCCGAAATGCTGAATATGGCTTGTTACCACGTGCAGGGTTGTGATCTGACGGTGGCGCTGGCGGCGCAGGCCGGCCAGCTTGAGTTGAATGTGATGATGCCGATTATCGCGCATAATCTGTTTGAGATGATGCATGTGCTGATTGGCGCGATCAACGCCTTTACCACCAAGTGCGTGGTCGGAATTACCGCCAATCGCGAGAAGGCGGCGGGCTGGCTGGCCAAGAATGCGATTTTGGTCACGGCGCTCAATCCGGTGATCGGCTACCTGAACGGTGCGGCGGTGGCGAAAGAGGCCATGGCTACCGGCAAGACGATCAAAGAGGTGGTGGTCGAGAAGGGCCTGCTCACTGCCGAACAGGTGGACGAGCTGCTCGATGTCTACAAGATGACTGAAGGCGGTATTCAAGGCATTGCTGCAGCAGGCTAAGGTAGGCCGGCTACCCCGTTGGGGGTGCGATACGTTTACTGCGGAGGGCGCAGAGAATAACAGAGAGGGCTGAACGTATGCTCGCGTTTGTCCCCAACTCCCCATCCCTCTGCGTCCTCTGCGTCTTTGCGTTAAACCCTTTACGGCTTTGCACCCTTTGCGGAGCTCACTCCCCCACCTGACGGCGGAAGAGGGGTGCGTTTTTTACCGCAGAAGGCGCTGAGGGCGCAGAGGATGATCGCCATCCCACATCTCTTTGCGCCCTCTGCGTGCTTGGTGCCTTTGCGGAGCCGGACAGCCGTCCGGCTCTCCTGTACGGTTGCTTCCTCTGTGTTGTGGAGACGGACGGATGTCGCTCCATACGTCGCGGCGTTGACTCGCATCTCGCGGTGAGGCAAGCTATAATACCAAGCATCGCCTATCCGTTCCGCGCCTCGGAGAGCATCGATGGCGTCAGTGACCCTCTCCGTTCGCATTGTGCTGCTCGGTGATATTCGGTTTGAGACGGGATCAGACCGCACTACCTTTCCGCACCGTGAGAGTCTGCGCCGGTTGTTAGTTCGTTTGGTTTTGCGCCCGCGCCAACCGTGTGGCCGCAAGCAACTAGCCTTTATCCTCTGGCCCGACGCTGAACCGGCTGAGGCGTTGGCGAATCTGCGCCGGCATCTGTACCTCTTGCGTGAGTTGTTGCCGCCGGCGGCGCGGCCATGGTTGGAGGTTTCGACGCAAGCAATTGTCTGGAATGCGCCGCCCAATTGCTATCTCGATGTCACTGCCTTCGAGCAGGAGTGGACGACGGTGGCGGAGATGGAGGCGGCAGCGGCGCTGTACGGCGGTGAATTGGCCCCCGGCGTTGATAGCGATGACGAGATCCTCTCCTGGCGCGCAGCCTTGCACCGGCGCTATCTGCTCTTGCTCAAAACGCTGGCGCGCGTCTGGCTCGATCGTGGTGATTGGCAGCGGGCCGGAGCATGGGCGCACCGGTTGCTGGCGCTCGATCCGTGGGATGAAGAGGTGGTGCGGTGGGCAATGACGGCGGCGGCCTCGTCTGGCCAGCGCGCGGCGGCGCTCGATCTGTATCGCACGCTAGTCGAAGAGTTACAGCGCGAGTTGGATGCTCAACCGGCCCCGGAAACGACGGCTCTGTATCATGATCTGCTCCATCACCGGTTGAAACTGCCGGAACCTGCCCGCCAATCGCCGGCGCTGTTTATCGGGCGTGATGAGCCGCTTCGGCAGTTGCTCGAACTGATGCACCATACCGGGCAAGGGCAGAGCCGGATCGTCTTTGTCTCTGGGCCGGCAGGTGTGGGCAAGACGGCGCTGGTGCAAGAGGCGATCCACCGCTCGAACGGGATGGCTACCGTTCCCGCATGGCAGGTGCTGCGGGGGTATTGCCAACCGGCCCGCAGTATCGGCGAGCAGCAGGCATATCTACCGTGGCGGCAGGTCTTGACCGCCGCTGCCACTAGTTTGGCACAGGCGGCAGCGAATGCCGATTGGCTGGCGCGATTAGTCCCGCTAGCGCCCGAACTGGCGCTATTGCGGCCCGGCTTGATCGCGCCTGACCAGCCCGATGCCGCTGCGCTGCGGTTAGCAATCCGGCAAGCGTTGCAAGCGTTGGCCGCTACCCAACCACTGCTGTTGCTGATTGAAGATGCGCACTGGATCGACCAAGCTTCGCTGGACGCGCTGAATGAAGTGGCTGCAGTGTGCCGTTCGTTGCCGCTCTTGATCATTGTGACGCACCGGTCGGGCGCGATTACACCGGCATTGCTGGCGCTGAAGCGGAGTCTGCGCCGCCAGCAATGCGCGCATGATGTCACCGTACAGCCATTCACAGCGGAGGAAACGGATCGTTTTTTGACCCGGATTCTGGATCGGCAATCGCTTAGTGCGGTCACGCTGGCCGATATCCAGCGGTATGCGGGCGGGTTGCCGCTCCTCTTACATGAAGCGGCGGCGGCATTGGGTGAAATGCGCCACGTGACCAAGAGTGGTTTGACCAGTTTGCGCGATATCCTCACGTTGCGGTTACGCGCGATCGGCGAGCACAACCGCCAAATGTTGGAAGCGGCGGCCATCTTGGGTTTTTCCTGCGCCGATGCGGTCTTGCAACGGATGCTTGCGTGGTCGCCGGCCAAGTATGCTGCGGCGCTCGATGAGTTGAGCGCGCGCCACTTGTTAGTGGATACGGTGATCCACGGCGCTGACGACTACGCTTTTCCGCACCACCTGATATACGATCTGATCGTGAGCGATATTCCCGCCGATCGTATGTCGCTCTTGCACGAGCAGGCCGCCCGCGCGTTAGCAGCGGTCTATACCGGTCAGAGTGGCTATGCGGCGCGGATTGCCTATCATTACGAGCAAGCCGGCTACCGGTTGCACGCTGCCCGTTGCTGGCTCGATCACGCTCGCGAGAGTACCGATCTGGCGGCATTTGCGCTGGCAAGCGAGGCGATTGCCCACGCCGAAGCGTTGCTCACTGGCGCGAGCCGCGCCGAGCGTGAATTGCAGGCGCGGGCCGCGATGCAACGCGGGGTGGTGGCGCTGTATCAGGGTGATTCGGCGCCAGCCTTCGCTCTGCTCGCGCAGGCGGTGGCGGCCAGCCGTGAGTTCCCGGCGCTCTATGTGCAGGCGCTGGTTATGCAGGCGTATGCCCTCTACACTCGCGATCGGGCTGGCGAGGCCTATGCTGCGGCGACGCAGGCGCTGGCGCTGGCAACATCGCTCAACGACACGATCAATCTGGTGCGCGCGCGCAATATTCGTGGCGTCAGCGCCTTGATGTTGGGTCAGATGGAGGAAGCGATTGCCGATCTGCGCCAAGCGTGCGCTAGCATTGAACATATCCGGCCTGACGATGAGCACGGGCCGGGGGTGATGGCCCAAACCGCGCAAAGCTTGAACCATCTCGGCACGGCGCTGGTCTTTGCCCAAGAGTACCGGCAGGCCCGTGATGTGCTCGATCAGACGGTCGCGATCGCGCAACGCAGCGGTTTGCGCCGGTTAGAAGCGGCGGCGTTGACGATGATCGGCCAGATGTTGCTGAATTGCGGGCGGTACGATGAGGCCGAGCAGGTGTATACGCGCTCGCTGGAAGTTGCCGGCGAGTCGTACAAGCCGGGGATGTGGGGCAAGTATGCCGGTCGCGGTTGGGTGTATCTGCGTATTGGCGAACATGAAGCGGCCCAGCGTGATTTCACGAACGGCTTGCATATCGCGACGCAGGTTAAGAGCCAATATGGCGTGCTCTTAATGCAGAGCTACTTGACCTTCGTTGATTTGGCCCAAGGCCGGACGCCGGCGTGGTCGTTGGCGCAATTGGCGACGCAGGCTGAGGCTGCCCAGAGTCATCCGGTGGTATACATCGCTTGCCTGTTGGCAGGGCAAATTGGGGAATTGCTCAATCAATCCGAACTGGCGCTCGCACTGTATGAGCGGGCTTGGCGCGCCGCGCAAGCGAGTAATGTGCCGTCGTTTGTCTTGACGGCGCGGACGCGGTATCTGGGCCGGCGGATGGCGATGGCACCGCATAGCAATCTTTGGGCCGAACTTGATGCGCTCGGCGCGGAGGCCGCGCAGGCCGGCGAATTGCCGGCGCAGGCGCTGGTAGCGTTGGCGCGGGCCAACGGTTGGTTGGCGAGCGGCCAAGCGGCGCAAGCGGTGCCGGCAGCCGAGCAGGCGGTGATGCTGGCCCGCGCCTGCCCTGATATGCCGTTGCTTGGCGAAAGCTTGCTCTTACTGAGCGACATTTGCTTGCGGTTGGGCGAGGCTAGCCGCGCGCAGGCTGCGTTGGCCGAAGTGCAGAACATTGCGCGCGAATCCTTTGCTCCGCTGGCGATCTCGCTCGGTTTGGCCGAGGCAGGCCGGTTGCGCGCGGATTGCCTCAGGAGTTTGAAGCCGCACGCGCCGGAACGAGCGGTTGCGCCGCGGAAGCGGCGGGCGGGGTTGTAGGCCGTTGTTCTTATCGCAGAGACGCAGAGGGGGCAAAGGCGCAGAGATGCTTACCGCAAAGGCGCAAAGAACGCAGAGAGCGCAGAGGGGGTGAACACGCAAAGCCGCAGAGAACGCAAAGGGTGCAGAGGGGGTGAACACGCAAAGCCGCAGAGAACGCAAAGGGTGCAGAGGGTTTTGAACTAAACCGCATCCTCTGCGCCTGCGGCGGTGAGGCCAGAGGAGCTTACCGCTGAGGACGTTTTGAGGACGCTCGCCTGCTACACTACGTATGCCCGGGCCACGCTTGCAGGCTGGGCGCTTTTTGTATCAGCAGTCACGTTCTCAGAGGTGCTCGTATGCGACCAACGCTCCTTGTGCTCGTTGTCTTGTTGCTGCTTTCCGCTTGTGGCGGCGGGACGCCTACCACCAACGCGCCCACCAGCGTGCCGGCTCCTGCCTCTACCCAAGCGCCCGCGCCCACCAGCGCGCCGGCTCCTGCCTCTACCCAAGCGCCCGCGTCTACCACCGTACCCGTGACTGCCGGTCAGTTCGACCCGCGCGCGGCAGAACCGTGCGCTGTCTTCAACCCTGATGAGCTGGCAGCCATTACCGGCGTGCCGTTGTGGGAGGTGTTTCCGGGGAAAGATCGCTTCTTTGCCACCTGCGCCTACGTGTTCAACGACCAAGATCAGAGCAACGCCAATCTCGGCATTGATCTGCGGAATCCCGGCACCGAAGCCTTTGCTAAGTTAATCCAATTCAATCAAGACTCAGGCAAAACCGTCGAGCAAATAGACATTGGCGAGAGCGCAGCGATTGTGGAGAGCGATGGTGAATTCTCGCTGTATGCCGTGGTGAATGGCTGGAGCGTCACCCTAGACGGCTATAAACTCAGCCGTGAAGAAGTGATCGCAATCGGCCAGTTGCTGACCGATCGGCTGGTGGCGTTTACGCCGCCGCCAGCGGATGATGCGGCCAATCAGCCTGCCCCTCAATCTGGTACGCTGATCGGGATGGAAGTCGTGATCGAAGAGCCGGCGAATATGGCTGGCGTGACCACGCTCGAAAGTCTTAACATCGTCTCGATTGCCGGCTTTGCGATGTGCTCATTCGATCCAGCAGCCGATCCGTTTATCGTCTCATTCATCGCGCGACCCGGTGAAGACCCGCCCTCGCCGGTCGGCGTCTTTACCCTCTCGGCTTCCGGCGGCGTGAAGCCCAATCAACCGTCGCCAGCCAGTTTTGAGGTCGGGCTTGGCCGTTCCGATGAGCCGCAAATGTTTGCCGGCGAAGGGACGGTGGTCGTCGCGGCAGATGGGAAGTCCGGCACGTTTGAGGCTGGCCGGCTGAAAGGTCGTTGGAGTTGTACCTTCGCGGAATGAGATAAGGCCTGTTCTTGGCAAGGAGCGCAGCGCAATGTCGCTGCGCTCCGTCATAGGAACGATGAAGGAGAGGATTTATGACGATCCGTTATTTGCGGTTAGGGTTGCTGATCGCGCTCAGTATAGCGCTGATGAGTGGCGCGGGCACGGCGAATATACAGGCGGAAAGCGGACGTTGCTACGTCAAATGGAATGCACTGGGAGGCAATAATGGCACGGCATGGATCGATGCCTACAACGATCTCCAATCGGCGCTGGCGGATCTGGGGTGCGGCCAGATTTGGGTGGTGGCGGGGTTCTACCAACCCGGTTCCGATCCGAACGATAGTTTTATCCTCAGAAACAACGTGGCAATCTACGGCGGATTTGCCGGTACCGAATTGAATCTGGACGAACGCAATCCGGCTGCGAATCGTACTGTGCTCACCGGCGATATTGACGACAATGACACCTACAACAGCAATAGTATTGTCACGAGCATCAACGGTACAAATAGTTACCACGTCGTGACGGCATTCGATGTCAATAACACGGCTATTCTCGATGGGTTCACCATTACCGGCGGCAATACTGCCACCGGCAAAGGTGGCGGCATCTGGCTGCTCGATAGCCGTCCCCAATTGAACAATCTGATCATTGGCGGCAACACTGCCAGCCAAGGCGGCGGTTTAGCAAATGAATACGGTTTTCCCATCGTCACCAATGTCACCTTCCGGCAAAATAACGCCCAGACTGGCGGTGGCATGGTGAATATCGGCGGTTCCGCCACCCTGTTTAACGTGATCTTTCAGGGCAACCGGGTGCAGCAGGGTGGCGGCATGGCCAATCTGAACAGTGAAACGACGCTAGGCAACGTCACGTTCAGCGGCAATGACGCCACAGTCGATGCCAACAGCGACGGCGGCGGCATGTACAATAGTCTCAGCGCCGCGTACCTCAGATACGCCACCTTCCTCAGCAACAATGCGAATCGGAATGGCGGCGGCATGGCCAATGCTGACAGCATTATCATTTTGGAAGATGTAGTGCTGTCGCTCAATGCCGCTACCAATTGGGGCGGAGGCGTCTTTAGCCGCAACCAGACCCTTGTTATGACCGGCGTTACTATCCACGCGAATGTGGCCGATTACGGCGGCGGCGTGTTTACGCAGAGCGCGGCGGGGACATGGGTGAATGTTACGTTCAGCCAAAACAGCGCCAGCAGTTTTGGCGGCGGGATCTATCTCTACAGTAACAGCAGCCCGACCTTGACCAACATAACGGTGACGGGGAACAGCGCCGGTACGAATGGCGGCGGCATGTACAACGATAGTTTCAGCAATCCGTCGGTTAGGAACGCAATTATTTGGGGCAACAGCGCAACCTCCGGTGGTGGAATCCATAATTTCGTCAGTACCCCGACGATCGCCTATAGCGACGTGCAGGGTTGCTTCACCAGCGGATCGTGGAATGGGTCATGCGGCACGGATGGCGGCAACAATCTTCAGCTTGATCCGTTGCTAGGCGCTTTGACGAATAACGGCGGCTTCACGCCGACCCATGCCTTGCAACACGGTTCACCGGCGATCAATAGCGGTCTGTGCGGGATTGGCAATTCGATTGATCAACGTGGCGTCAGCCGGCCACAGGGTGGCGCGTGCGATATGGGAGCGGTCGAGCGCGCCTTTCTCCATGTGCCGTTGGTGCAGCGGGAGGTGTGCTGTTGGGGGAGAAGCTATTTGACGTTTACCGCAAGGGGTGCCGAGGGCGCGGAGGATATGGTTCCGTGGCGTTCTCTACGCCTGTGCTTGCTTGATGTCGTTGGGTTGCCCCTCCTGTCTTCCCCCCGCTGGGGGGAGGTAATCCGACACCCTCCCTCAGCGGGGGAGGGCTAGGGTGGGGCGACCGAATGCTTACTGCAGAGAACGCGGAAGGTGCGGAGGAAGATCCTAATTCCAACCCTCTTTGCGACCTTTGCGTTCTCTGCGGCTTTGCGTTAAAAACCGCTGCGCCGTTGCGGAGCCGGACAGCCGTCCGGCTCTACTGCGTTTTTGCCTTCTCTGCGCCTTCGTGTTCCCCTCCCTTCCCCAGAATGAGAGCTAGTGTGAGGCGCTACTATCTGTTCACCGCTGCGACAATCGCTGTCTGCAACAAGCTATATAGCTCATCGGTCAGCGCGTCGTATTCAGCTTGAACCTCGCCGGCGAAGCTCATGTCCGTCCACGATCCCATGCCGCCGCATACCCACGCTGCGCGCACTGCGGCCAGCAATTGGCCGGATGCTGGGGGCAAGCGGTCATCTTCATCGGGGGGGCTTGCCGGCGTGGTGAGGAAGTGCAGCGCAATCGCAAACGACCGGGCGAATTGATCGGCGTAGTGGTCAAGCGCAAAGTCAATCATCTTGGGCAGGTGCGCGATGATCTGCTGTGTCACCTCGGCCACGGTGGCCGAAGAGGTAGCGTAGCCAGCGGGGGCATTGGCAACGATCCGGCCAGACGTCACCTGCCATCGCCGCCCATCAGCGCGAAAACGGTCACCCAGTTCCCAACGTGCCTCCCAATAATCAGAAGCTGCTAGCTTCACCGCTTCGATCAGCCAGCAGGAGCCGTCATCGCCAAACCCCACCGGCGGACTGCCGGCGGCAGCGGTTGGCGCCGGATCATACACCAGACGCAGCGCCGTGACACCCTCTTCCCTGAGCCGCGCCAACCACGCGATCGGATCCGCCGCATACAGCGTCTCCTTCCCTACGGCGCCAGCATGGTTCAGGTTAACGAACCGGACAACCTCGCACGACCGGAAGGCAGGGTTCTCCGGGTAGACTTCGCCGGGATTCACCGCCGTCGGCGCGTGCAACGCCGCATTGACCCATGCGGTGAGGGTGATGATCTGGGCAAGTGAAGGGTACATGGGGTTGCCGATTGGGGAGGGTAATGGGATGGTTTACCGCAGAGGATGCGGAGGATATGATTCCTCTGCGTTCTCTGCGCTCTTTGCGTCTTTGCGTTCCAACCCTCTGCGCCTTTGCTCCCTCTGCGTCTTGCAGTGATCCCTCACCCCCAACCCCCTCTCCCGTCAAACAGCGAGGCGGATTTATAGTCGAGTGGCAATGATTGGTTGCAGCTCTTTTCATTTAGTGAGGATCGTTTCGGCGTTGAGCGTTGGGATTGGCTGGTTTTATCTGCTACTCGAACTCCTATAGGATTGCCACATCGGTGTGTCAAGCAATGCCCCATCGTCTCTCTAAGTAGCGAGCTGTAACTGTAATTCCCCCTGAAAGCGCTTTCACGGTTTTGTGCAACTGATTCGCGCTTTTTGAAAAGCCACCGCAGCGCCGTTTCGGTACTATACGGGTAGTTGGAAGCGTTCCCAGTCAATGGTGGCAAGCGATGAATATCACCCTTGACGACATCGCCCGGCGGGCCGGGGTTTCGCGAGCAACCGCCTCGCGGGTGATCAATAATCACCCGCACGTCAATCCGGTGGTGCGCGAGCGGGTGTGGCAAGCGATCCGTGAGACGAATTATCAACCCAATTTGCCGGCGCGCTCGCTGGCCAGCCGCCGCTCGCAGGTGGTCGGGATCATTATTCCACAGCCGATCCATACTTTGTTTGCCGATCCCTATTTCCCGCTGCTGATCGAAGGGATTGCCCACGTCTGCAATGAACGGCAGTTTTCGATCATGCTCGATTTAGCCACTACGACTGATGGCGACCCATATCGCCACCTTGGCCGGCGCGGGTTTCTGGAAGGGGCGATTGTCGCTTCAGCGGTCGAAGACCAGTTCCTCTTGCAGTGGCTGGCGCAAGAGACGATCCCGGTGGTGTCGGTAGGACGGATTACGTCGCAGCAGGCGATTCCCTATGTCGATGTCAATAATCGCTACGGCGCGCGCATGTTGGTCGAGCATCTGATCTGGCAAGGGTATCGCCGGATCGCAACGATTACCGGCCCGATGAATATTGTAGCCGGACGCGATCGCTTTGCCGGTTATAGCGATGCGTTGAATGCCGTCGGGTTGCCGGTGTTGCCGGAACTAGTGATTGAAGGCGATTTTAGCGAGCAGAGCGGGTTTACCGCGATGCAGACGCTCTTGCGGCTGGTGCCGATCCCCGACGCGGTCTTTGCCGCCAGCGACATGATGGCGCTCGGCGCGTTGAAGGCGTTGCGCGCTGCCAGCCTCAGCGTTCCCGGCGATATTGGCTTGGCCGGGTTTGACGATATTCCGCTGGCGGCAGCGATGACGCCAGCACTCACCACTGTGCGCCAACCGATCGGCGAATTGGGCCAAACAGCGGCCCGGTTGCTGATCGACCGGCTCGCGACCGATTCTCTCGCACCCGTGACACAGCGGGTGATGTTGCCAACCGAATTGGTGATCCGCGATAGTTGCGTTCGCCAGCATTGAAAGGGGGTGCAAGCGACCAGACGTGAATCTAGCGCTGGGGATGCGGGAGGAGAAGATATCTAGTCGTTGCAGATGCCCAACTCGCCCGCTAGTGCAAACCATCTTCGGCACGTAAATAGCAATGGCGACTCATTCCAGAGGAGGAAATTCAATGAAATCGCTGAAACCGCTGCTCGTTAGCCTTATGTTGATCGTGGCTGCGCTGGTCAACGCCGCCTGCGGCAGCGGCGGCGCGACGCCGCCGGCCCAACCCACCAGCGCACCCGCGGCGAGTGAACCAACCGCCGCTGTTGCCCCTACGTCAGCCGCAACCGGCTCGAATCGCATCACAGTGCGCTGGTTCGTCGGGTTGGGCGCCGGCACCGATGAAGGCGCTATTCCCGGCCAGAATGCCTTTGTCGAGCGGTTTAACGCCAGCCAAGATAAGATTGAGTTAGTGCTCGAGATTGTTGACAACAACGTCGCCTACGATACACTGGCTACCCAGATTGCCGCCGGTAACGCTCCTTGTCTCGTCGGCCCGGTCGGCATTCGCGGACGCGACAGCTTCAAGGGGGCGTGGCTTGACCTGCAACCGTTTATCGACAAATACAACTACGATCTGAGCGATTTCGATCCGAATCTGGTCAAGTTCTATCAGGTGAAGGAAGAGGGCCAGCTCGGCATTCCGTTCGCGATCTTCCCCTCGTTTATCATCTACAACAAAGACCTGTTTGATGAGGCCGGCCTGCCTTACCCGCCCGCTACCCACGGTGCGCCATGGGTTGACGAGAACGGCGTCGAGCGTGAGTGGAACATTGAGACGCTGACCGAGCTGGCTAAGAAGCTGACCGTTGATGTTAACGGCAACGATGCCACCTCGCCCGATTTCGATCCCACCAAGATTGTGCAGTTCGGCTGGATGAACCAGTGGACTGACCCGCGCGGCATTGGCACCTTCTTTGGCCCCGGCTCGCTGATTGATGAGAACGGCAACGCCCAAATTCCCGACAACTGGAAGGCGGCGTGGAAGTGGACCTACGATGGCTGGTGGAAGGATTGGTTCATTCCGAACGGCCCCTACGGTGGCGCCGACTTCCTGCAAGGCCCCGGCGGCCCCTTCTCGTCGGGCAATCTGGCGATGATCCACATCCACATGTGGTACGTGGCACCGTGGGCCTTGGGTGATGTGGATTTCGATTGGAATCTGGCCGCCACGCCGAGCTATAACGGCACGATTACCGCTAAGATGCACGCCGACACCTTCGGCATCCTCAAAGGTTGCCCCTACCCCGATGCCGCCTTCGAGGTGTTGAGCTATATGCTGAGCGCCGAGCACGTTAATGAATTGCTGACCATCTACGGCGGTATGCCGGCTCGCCTCTCGCTGCAAGACAACTACTTTGCCCAGTATAATCAGACCAGCTTCCCCAACAAGACTGACATTAACTGGGATGTGGTGGTGGAAGCGATGGCGTATGCCGACAACCCCAACCACGAGAGCTGGATGCCCAGCTTCCAAGAGACGACCGACCGCTATAACGAGTTCTGGAACTATCTCGCCAACACGCCGGATGCCGATTTTGAGGCGGAAGTTGCTAAGTTGAAGGCTGATCTGCAGAAGATCTTCGACGCGGCGAAGCGGTAATTCTATGGCAAGCGGCGACTCTGCCGCGAACAGTCCGGCTCCTCCCCCAGCGGGATTGGGAGAGGAGCCGGACAAACGGAAGAGCTTGTTGACAGACTGATCAACGCAACGACGCGATGCGCATGTGAGGTTGAAGACCAGGTTCCCCGCACCTGCGCCAACTCACCGACAAGGAGGCGTGACAATGGCTCCCTTGCCAGAACTGAGGAGCGTATTGCGCAGCCGAGCCGCTGCCGCGCAGCGGCGGAAGCTGAGCAAGTTGGAAAAGAAGGAGATCCGCTGGGGCTTGTTCTTTATCAGCCCATGGATCATTGGCTTTCTGCTCTTTTACTTGTTGCCGATGCTGGCGTCGTTCGGTTTCTCGCTCTACGACTTTAACCCAGCGGTGCCTGATCAAGCACGCTTTGTCGGCTTCGCCAACTGGCAGCGGGCGCTGTTTCAAGATCAAGAGGTCTGGCTGTCGCTGCAACGCACCTTCCACTTCGCCGCTATTTCGTTGCCGTTGTCACTCCTCTTTGCGCTCTTTTTGGCAATTTTGCTCAATTCCGAACACGTGTTGGGCAAGAGCGTCTACCGTACCCTGTTCTATATGCCGACCATGATCCCGCTGGTGGCGACGGTGTTGATCTGGAACGGCGTGCTCAACGAGCAGACCGGCTGGATCAACGTGATCATCGAGCGGCTGACCGGGATTCGCGCCACTGGTACGCAGGGCTTGCGCTGGCTGGCCGACCCCAATCTGGTCTATTACGCCTACACCATGTTTGGCTTGTGGGGGGTCGGCAACGCAATGATCATCTTTCTGGCCGGCTTGCAGGGCGTGCCGACCGAGCTCTACGAAGCGGCCCAGATCGACGGCGCTAACTGGTTTCAGCGCCTGATCTTCATCACCATCCCGCTGATCACGCCAGTGATATTCTACCAACTGGTGCTGGGGGTGATCGGCTCGCTGCAATACTTCCTCGCTCCGTTTGTGCTCAATGGCGGCACCGGCTTCCCCGAAGGCATGACCCGCTTCTTCATGGTCTACTTCTACAAGCAGTCGTTCAGCTTCTTTAGCATGGGTTACGGCGCGACGCTGGCATGGCTGATGCTGATTATCGCCATGATTATCACAGTTGTGCTCTTCGGCACCTCGCGGCTCTGGGTCTTTTACGCAGGGGAGGAACGGTGATGATACTCTCACGACGCGCGAGCGGCAACGTACTGACCAAATCAACCCGTGAGGCGATTGCGCGCATCGGTCTGACCAGCCTCACGCTTGCTGTGCTGGTCCTGTTCTTGATCCCGATGGTCTACGGTATGACCACCGCGGTCAAAACCGATAGCCAAATCGCCAAGACTGGCGCACCATGGTGGCCGGCGTGGGAACGCACCTTTGAATACGCGGGCAAAGCGTACGATGTCTATCTGGTGCCGGTTGATGGCGAGATCCGTGAATTGGCGCTCTACCGGCCCGGACGCCAGAGCAGCTTGTTTATCGACCCGGAAAATCCGGCGGCGGGGCCGTTTGAGTGGCAAGGCCAGTGGCGGCAGCTCGAACGGGTCTGGCAGCTCGATATTCAGTGGAGCAACTTTACTCGCGCATGGAATACGATCAACTTCCCGAACCTGTTGCGCAACACGTTGCTGTACGCCGGCATCACCACCTTCGGCGCGGTCTTGTCGGCGGCGCTGGTGGCCTACGGCTTCGCCCGCTTCCGCATTCCCGGCAAGAATATTCTCTTTATGATGATGCTCTCGACTGTGATCTTACCCGGCGCGGTGACGCTCATTCCGACCTACTTCGTCTTCTTGCAGATCGGTTGGGTGGGCACGTGGCTGCCGCTGATCGTACCGGCCTTCTTCTCGTGGGGCACCAACGTCTTCTTGTTGCGCCAGTTCTTCCTCGGCATCCCGCGTGATCTGGAAGAGGCGGCTCAAATCGACGGCGCTAGCCCGTTGCGCATCTTCTTCTCGATCATTCTGCCGATGTCGCGTCCGGCCCTGACCGCCGTCGCCCTCTTCCACTTCTTCTGGGCCTGGAACGACTTCTTCGGCCCGTTGATCTATCTCGCCGGTCATCCCGATAAGTTCCCGATTACCGTCGGTCTGACCGCGTTTAACAATCTCTATTCGCAGTCAACCAATCTGATTCAGGCGGCATCGCTGATTTCGGCGATTATCCCGATTGTGGTCTTCTTCTTCGCCCAACGGATCTTCCTTGAGGGTGTGGTGATTACCAATATCGAGAAGTAGGAACGGGGACGGGATCGCGTTGGGCGGCGGCAGCGCCGCTTAACGCCAGCCATCGTCACCCCAAAACGCACACAGGTGTACCGTGACCTACCTCCGCTTACTGACAATCTGTCTCATTACTGTTGGCCTGCTGCTGGCCGGGTGCGGAACCGCGCCGGCCCCGCCAGAACCGACACCAACCGTCTCGCCATGGACGCTGGTCTGGAGCGATGAGTTCGACGGCGAGGCGCTCAATCCGCGCAATTGGCTGTTTGACAAGGGGGCCGGCGGTTGGGGCAACAACGAATGGCAATTCTATGCTGACCGGCCCGAAAATGCCCGGATCGAAAACGGCGTTTTAGTGATCGAGGCCCGCAACGAAGAGTATCTGGCGTGGGAATACACCTCGGCCCGGATCAAGACCCATTACTTGCACGCATGGACGTATGGCCGGATTGAGGCGCGCATCAAGCTGCCACCCGGCGGCAAAGGCATCTGGCCCGCCTTTTGGATGCTGGGTGAGAATGTCGCTACCGCACGCTGGCCAAACTGCGGCGAGATTGACATCATGGAGAACGTTGGCGACCCGACCACTGTGCATGGCTCGGTGCATGGCCCCGGCTATTCCGCCGGCAATGCGATCACCAAGTCGTTCACCAGTCCGGTGTCGCTAGCCGATGACTTTCATCTCTATGCCGTCGAATGGGAGCCGGACGAGATCCGGTGGTACGTTGACGACCAGCTCTACCACACCCTACGCCGCGGCCAGACGTCGGGTGAGTGGGTGTTCGATCACCCGTTCTTCATTATTCTCAATCTGGCTGTAGGCGGCAACTGGCCGGGGTATCCCGACGAAACGACCGTCTTTCCGCAGCAGATGTTGGTTGATTATGTGCGGGTGTATCAGAAGAACGGGTGAACGGCGCGCGCCGTTGGTGCGTTGGCTGGCAGGCGGTTACCGGAGACATATTGTTCGCATTGATACGGCAGATTGCGGACGTTCTGCGCTCTTGCGATGACAAGCGATGTGCGCCGGTGGATAGGCGAGCATCGCCATAACGATCTGTTTGCATCTCTTTGTGGCTATCCCAACACACACTTAGAGGAACATCATGACCAATCATATCGAAACCCTGCTCACGCAACTCACGCTCGACGAGAAGATTGCGCTTGTGGCTGGGGCCGATGCGTGGCATACCGTCGCCATCCCGCGACTCGGCATTCCGGCGATTAAAGTTACCGATGGCCCCAACGGTGCGCGCGGCGTGAGCCGCAATGGTACGCACACCTCGGCTTGTTTCCCAATCGGGGTGGCGATGGGGGCGACGTGGAACCCGGAACTGGTGCGCCAGATCGGCGAGGCGCTGGCCGAAGAGACGAAGGATAAAGGCGCACATATTCTGCTTGCGCCGACGGTCAATATTCATCGCTCGCCGCTGGCTGGGCGCAACTTCGAGTGCTTTTCCGAAGACCCGTACCTCACCGGCGTGATGGCTTCGGCCTACATCACCGGCTTGCAGAGCCGCGGCGTGGGAGCATGCATCAAGCATTTCGTCTGCAACGACTCGGAATTTGAACGCTTTAGCATCAGTTCTGACGTGGGTGAGCGCCCGTTGCGCGAAATCTACCTGCGCCCGTTCGAGCTGGCGATCAAGCAGGCCAAGCCGTGGACGATCATGTCGGCCTATAACCGGATCAACGGCGTCTGGGCCAGCGAAAACCGCCGGTTGCTGGTGGAGATTCTCAAGGGCGAATGGCAGTTCGATGGGTTGGTGATGTCAGATTGGTACGGCACCTATAGCGAGCGCGCCACCAGCAACGGTCTCGATCTTGAGATGCCGGGGCCGGCGCGCTGGCTGAACCGCGCGCATGTGTTGGCGGCGATCGAGCGGGGCGAGCTGAGCGAGGCAGACCTCGACGATAAGGTGCGCCGGTTGTTACGTACCATCGAGCGGGTTGGCGGCTTTACCAATCCCACGCCGGCGGCGGAACAGGCCAATGACCGGCCCGCTCACCGCGCGCTTATCCGACGGGCCGGCGTCGAGTCGATTGTGCTGCTGAAGAATGACGGGCCGGTGTTGCCGCTCGATTCCGAACAATCGCAAACGATCGCCGTGATCGGGGCTAACGCGCATTGGGCTGCGATTATGGGTGGCGGCAGCTCGGAAGTCGCGCCGCACTATGTGGCCACGCCGTTGCAGGGCATCCGCGCGCGTGCCAGCGCGCAGTGCATCGTGGACTATGCCATCGGGACGCCGATCTTCCGCCGTTTGCCCAACCTCGATCCAGAGTGGATTCGGGTGCCCGGCAGCAACCCGTCGGGGGTACGGATCGACTACTTCAGCAACCTCGACCTCAGCGGCGCGCCGGTACGCACCGATCACCTCGCGACCCTCGAAGCGAGCTGGTTTGGCGACCAGATCGAGTATCTAAACCTTGCCACCTTCGCCGCCCGGCTCAGTTGCGATCTGCTGCCGCCGCAGAGCGGGCGCTACCAACTGGGGTTATCGTGCGTCGGCCAAGCGCGGATCTGGCTCGATGACGAATTGGTGCTCGACCAGTGGGACAAAGAGCTCATGGATAGCAGCGAGCGACGCCAGACCATCACCCTTGTGGCCGGCAAGCATTACCGCTTGGCAGTCGAATTTCGCTGGCCAGCACCCGGCAATTGGCGGGCAGTGCAGGTTGGCCTCTGGCCGGAGCGGGAGGATGATCCGATCGAGGAAGCGGTGGCGCTGGCGGCTCGCTCGCACGTGGCGATCGTCTTTGCCGGTTTGACCAAAGAGTGGGAGAGCGAAGGCTTCGATCGGATCGATATGGATCTGCCGGGCCGCCAGAATGAGCTGATCCGGCGGGTGGCGGCGGTGAATCCGCGCACGATTGTGGTGCTGAATGTCGGTTCGCCATTGCAGATGCCGTGGCTTGATGAGGTGGCGGCGGTGGCGCTGGCGTGGTACGGCGGCCAAGAGGCGGGCAATGCGATTGCCGATGTGCTGTTTGGCGTGGCCGATCCGGGTGGCCGCCTGCCCACTACCTTCCCCAAGCGGCTGGCCGACAACCCGGCCTACATCAATTATCCCGGTGAAAACGGCCATGTGCTGTACGGCGAGGGCTTGTTCGTCGGCTACCGCTACTACGACCGCAAAAGCGTCGAACCGCTCTTCCCGTTTGGGTTTGGGTTGAGCTACACCACCTTTGCGTACCGCAATCTGCGCCTTTCGGCACACACGATGCGGCCCGACGAGACAATCATCGTGAGCGTTGATGTCACCAACACCGGCCCGCGCCCCGGCGCCGAGGTGGTGCAGCTCTACGTGCGCGATAATGCGGCCCGCCTCACCCGGCCCGACAAAGAGCTGAAAGGCTTTGCCAAGATCACGCTGCAACCCGGCGAGACCACCAGGGTGACGTTTACCATCGACCGGCAGGCACTGAGCTACTACGATCCGGCGGTGCCGGGGTGGGTGGCCGAACCGGGTGAATTCGTGGCGTTGGTGGGCCGTTCGGCGGCAGACATCCGGCTGAGCGCGCCGTTCGAGCTGGTGTAGCGCCGGACGGCTGTCCGGCGCCGTAAAGAGGGCAGATTCTTAAACGCAAAGGCGCCAAGCACGCAGAGGGCGCAAAGAACTGTGGGAGGGCGATCATCCTCTGCGACCTCAGCGCCCTCTACGGTATACTTCCCTCACCCGCTGTGGGAGGGAGCGAGCAGCGCCCCCTCTCCCGCCGTCAGGCGGGAGAGGGGGCGGGGGGGGAGGGCTAACTTCAAGGCGCAGAGCGAGCTAAGCCGCAGAGACTCTTAACGCAAAGGCGCCAAGCACGCAGAGGGCGCAAAGAACTGTGGGAGGGCGATCATCCTCTGCGACCTCAGCGCCCTCTACGGTACACTTCCCTCACCCAGCGGGGGAGGGGGTTGGGGGTGGGGGCAACTATCAAGGTGCAGCGTGACCAAAGCCACCGTAGCGCCGGACGGCTGTCCGGGTCCGCAAAGGGGGCACATCCATCACACCGGCGGCCACGGCACATGCGGGCCGGGGCCAGGCGGGGGGTAGCGACCGGTCTCAAGCAGATGATTCAGGCGGCGGCGCAACGCTTTGACCTCAGCCCGATCGAGCAGCATCGATAGCGCCTGCGCCACCTGATCGTTCTGATCGAGCTGCTGGCGAAACACCCGAAACGCCGCCATCACCTCATCCGGCAACGGCTCGCCGACAAAATCCCACAACACGGTGCGCAGCTTGGGTTCGACGTGAAAGCAGATGCCATGATCAATTGCCCACAAGCGCCCATCTCGCCCTTGCAGGCAATGGCTGCTCTTGCGATCGGCATTATTGACCAGACAATCAAACGCGCAGAGCTGTTTGATCTCCTGCTCGTAACCGCCCTGCTTCAACATCGTAAACAGATGCACCTCTTCGTTGTTGTCGATGAAGAGTTGCACCATGCCAATCCCATACGGGCCGTCACGCACAACAGTCGGCGGCACCAGATGAAAGTCAAGCGCTTCGCTGACCACATACGCCGCCGCCTCGCGCCGGTAGAGCGTACCGCGCGGGAAATCCCAGAGCGGGCGCTCGCCGCGCTGCGGTTTGTACACCGCCAGCAAGTGCAGATCTTCATACACAATACTGGTCAGCAGCGTGTAGTTGCTGCTGTACGGCATTGCCGCTTCGATGTTCATCTCACCCTGCGCCAACGCCGTCAACACGCGGGCAACGCTCAATTCACGCGAGTGGCTGCGATCAAGCTCCATATCGTCCCCTTGCCGTCTGATGGATTGGTCGCTCAACGCCAAGACGCAACGGCGGCTCAGCTATACACTGGCCCATGGCCGTTGCGGTGCGGGCAGAAATGGCCGCTCGGATCGATCGGGCGACCGCAATTGCCGCAGATCGGGCGTCCGGCTGCCACCACCCGCTCAGCGTGAATGCTCAACGCCTTCATTTGCTCGCGGGTGGCGGAAAATCGGGCCGAGAGCGGCTCGTCATCGTTGCCTTCGGGCGTGCCTTGTGCCAGCAATACCACCCGATCGCGCTCGCTATCGTAACCCAAACCCAATTGATAAATGCGGAATTCCGGCTCCAGCGGCTCTTCGAGGCTCATATCGGCCACGATCAGATCGTCAGAGGTTGCTAAGCGGGGATTCCGTTCGCCGATTGTTTCGAGCAAGCGGTTGATCGCGTTGGCCAACTCGCGAATCTGCTCCTTCTCGGCCAGCAGCGTCACCAGCCGGTTGCCGCGCCGGGCCTGCAAGTAGAACACGCGCCGGCCACGCGGCCCGACCGCGCCGGCAGTGATGCGATGCACCGATTCGAGATCAAACGTAAACTCTGACATAGTCCTACGCTGCCTCCGTTGACGACGGGGACGTTGCCACCGGTTCTGCCGGCGAAGCGGGTGGTTTGGGGCGAAGATGTTCAAGCGACCCGGTCTCATTGTAGGCCAGCAGGCGAGGCCCCATCGGCTCGAAGGCGACGGCGCTCAACGAGCACGGGTTAATGACCAGCCGCTGAAACAGATCGATATGCATACCAATATAATACGCTAATGCCAACCGGATCAGATCGGCGTGCGAGACTACTGCGATCAGTTCGCCTTGATGGCGGGCGCGCAGTTGGTCGAGCGCGCTGACCATGCGCATCTGCGCTTCACCGAGCGTCTCGCCTTTGGGGAAGCGGGTGCCGCTGGGGTAGTGTTGCACTCCCGGCCAGAGCTCGTGCTTGTACAATTCTTTCAGCTCGGCCCCTTCCCACTCGCCGTACCGCACCTCGCCGATCTGCTCGACGATCCGCAAGGGCAACCCGCGCGGTTCGGCAATCGCCCGCGCCGTTTCGATACAGCGATCAAGCGGGCTGGTATAGAGCGCCGTAATCGGCAGATCACCCAGCCGTTCGCTCAACGCCGCCGCTTGCCGCCGGCCCTCTTCGCTCAGATGCACCCCCGGCAGCCAGCCGGCTAGCCGGCCATGCACCCAATCGTTCATCCCATGGCGGATTAAGAGCAACGTAGTCGGACGGCGTTCTTGGGCTGGCACAACTGCACCTATAGTCTTTCAATGATATCGAAGAGCCGTGGCCGAGTTCAGCTTGTCTCAGCGGCTTGCATCATCGCTGAGACCATTGCAGTATGTTGGTACGACCCGATGTTGATCTCTGCCTGCTCCATCCATGATACCACGGATACGCACTGATGATCGCCGTTACGCCGGGTTCGCGCCACTCACCGCCAATGCTGCTGCCAGCTTAGCCGCATCGAGGGTAAACGCGCGGCCAAAACCGCCTACATACCGCGCTTCGCGCAGCTCAACCCGAAACAGGGTGAAATCGGGCAAGGCAAAGAGATGTTGCTGGCCGGGCAGTTGGTCCAGATAGCACGCCTGTGCCGCCGGATAATCAGGCGCATCGCGCCCGATCGGTTGGGACGCGCCTTGCAACGTCACCCGCGCCAGCGCCTGCGGATCGGCGCCGCTGGCCGGTGCCGCCGTGATCAACAGCGAGAGGCGCGGTTCGGCCAGCAGATGGCCGGTGTGCGCCGCCAACCGGCTGAGCAGCAGTAAGAGGGTTGGCGGATGCCCATCGCGCCGTTCGACGGCGTACAACACATACGAAACAAACGGCGCGCCGTCGGGAGTGACCGTACCGAGCGCGGCGGTATGATTCTCGTCGATCAGCCTGCGCAGCGCCACCTGATCTTCGTGTCGCATGAAGCAACCTCTTTCTGGTTGGTACCCATCCGTCCCCTTCCAACCTCTCCCGCTGGGGTAAGAGGTTGAGCTGTGCTACTGATTGTAGCGCATTTAACCCTTTGGAGTGCGGCAGTCATATTGCCACACGTTTGTGACGCGCAAGGTCATTGCGAGGCACCAACGCGCATCAACTCAAACCCTTTCCAGCACAGATCTCGCCCAACACCGCATCATAGCGCGGCGCCAGCGTTTCCCACCGGTACGGCGCGGCCAGCGCCGGCCAATCGCGTTGGCGCAGCTCTGGTAGCTTGGCAATCAGCCGGGCAAGCGCAGCCGGCAAGTCGTCATCGGTAGCGTACAAGCAATCGCCCTGCCATGCTGGCGGGATCAAATCGGGATAGTTGAGCCGCGCCGGCAAGAGTGGAATACAGCCGCAAGCCATTGCCTCGACAATCGCAATCCCGAAATACTCTTGGATGGCCGCCGAGACCACAATGTCAGCCTGTTGCAACAACTGGAGATAAGCCGCGCGGTTGGCGGCATAGCTCCAATGGATCGTCTGCGCCTGCCACCGTTCGCGCGCCGCCACCAAATCGGGCATAGTCGGGTCAATGTGCTCGCCGGTCACAATCAGACGGAAGTCAATCCCCTGCGCCGCCAGATATTCCAACGCCGCCATCACCACCTGCGGCTGTTTGTCGTACTCCCACCGCGCATTCCAAAGAATCACCGGTGGCGCGGCGGGATTGCGCAGTGGGCGCGGCGGCAGCGGCGGCAGATCGAGACCGGGTGGCAACACCTGCGCTTTGGCCGCAATCTGTTCAACCGTCTGCAATTCGTGATAATCGTGATAGCGCCGTAACATGGCCGGCAGCGCCGTCAAAAAGTCGCGGCGGTGAAACGCAGAATTAAAGATCACCGCATCGGCGACCAGCGCGCTGGTGAAGTTGATCCACGCGAACGTGTAGTCGCGCTTGCGACTAGGTGGCATCGGGTAGGTTAACTGATTTTCGTGAAAGTAGACGGCTAACGGCACGTGGCCCAATTGGCGCTGGGTCAAGGTCCGAAAGACCGCTACATCGAGCATATCGGTGGTCACGATTAGATCGGGCGTATCGTGGCGCTCGGCCACCTGCCGGGCCAACGTCACCGCCCCGCCGCGCATGCGCCAGCGCCAACCACCGGCTTGGCTCAATGTGATCAGCGTCACCCGGTGCGTACTGTGCGCGGCATAGCCGCTTGCCACCGCCGCATGCGAACCGCCGTGAAAGGGATCGAGCCACCAGATATGCATAGGATAACCCGCTAGCGAGCGGATGGCATATTGCATACCATCACTGCTCTAGCCGCGTCAAATAGGCATTCACCCCTGCCACTCCCAAGTGGGATTCTAGCTCTAGCATGTGGCGCAGCGGGTGGTAATACGGATGATTTTCGTCGAGCATACGCGCCGCCGCCTTTTGGCTGCCAAGCTGCAACAGATGCCGATAGGCCACCCATTCGGCATGCCCCTCACGCAAAAACTCGTCGCGCAGCAACGGGCATTGCTCGGTTTGCCAAGCATGGGCGTATTCGTGGGCTGCCGTAATACGGAACACCAGCAACGGCAAGCCGTAGAGCAGATAAATCACGCGAATGTGGTTCCGGCGCTGGTAGAGACCAAGTGTGTTCAGACCGGGCAACTGCGGGTCACGGAGCTGGGCCATTGTGGGCGCATCGACGAGCCGGAAGGCCACACCGACATTCAACCGCAACCCCATGCCCTCAGCCAGCATACTGGCCGTCTGCTGAAAAAGCTGCTGCGCCTGCGCCAGATCGTAGATCGCAACTGCGTGGCAAGCGTCGCACTGTCGCCGGCCATCGTGCAAATTCCAAAAGCGATTACCGAGCGGCGCGCCGCAGGTGTCGCACCGTGGCCGGGTCGCGATGCACTGCGGGCAAAACCGGTCAGGCCGGTCAATTAAGACGTAGTAGCCATTGGTTAACGGTTGCCCGCAACTGGTGCAGCGTGTGAGATCAACCGGCATGGGATACCTCAGATGGCACGCAAAGATTTTGCCGAGCAGGGTGCTGGCATTGCTCATGTATACCATACGGCGAGGTACTGTTGCGCAGAACTACGCGTTCTCGTATGTCATAGCGAGGGAGCGGCTGCCCCCCACAGCAAGCGCCTGCACCCCGGTGGTCATAGCGAGGGAGCGGCGGCCCCGCGCGGCG
>NZ_DAOUDC010000077.1:0-1528 GCF_034431535.1 Chloroflexus sp.
GGCAGATCATCACCGACGTGAACGCACCCGCCGCCATGGTCGACGCATTTCGCGAGCGCGGGGTTGCTGTTACACTTGTCTAGTGTGCGCCCCCTCTCCCATTGCCACGGGAGAGGGGGCGAGGGTGAGGGAAAACCCGTGACGTGCTATACCGTTTGGCGCATGTTCACTGTGAGTGGCAGCCACATATAGTTCACGCGCGTGATGCGGTTGCCGGGTATATCTTTGTCTTCGACCGGGCTAATCGTGCCGATGTAATCGGCCACCACGTCAGACAGCAGGAAGCCGGTATCAACCTTGTTCTTGCCTTCGGTGAAGACACTGTATCCATCGCCGCCGCCCAGCATGAAGTTGTTAGTGGCGACGCGATAGGTTGTGGCAGGGTCAATAGGCACAAACGTATCGCCGTTCGCCACTTCAAGGCTGAGAATGCGCTCGCCCGCCGGACGGTTCGGGGTGAAGGTGAATCGGATTCCGGCCACCTGCGGGAAGCGGCCTTGGGCTGTTTCGACCTGGCTCACGCCATTCTCCAACGCGGCTTTGACCTGCGCACCGGTAAGATCGACCAGCGCAATGGTGTTGCCAAACGGCAATACTTCCAGCACTTCGCCGAGCGTCACCGGTCCAGCGTCAATGCTGGTGCGAATGCCGCCGCCGTTCATGATCGCAATCTTGCTCAGATCCGGCCTGGTCTTGTTGAGAATTGCATCGGCAATCAGGTTGCCGAGGTTCGTCTCGCCGGTGCGCACATCGCTCCGATTGCCGTTCAGCACAATGGCAGTTGAGCCAACTTCCTGATTGCGCAACTGTTCCAACGGTGGCGCGTACACGTCCTTGATACGCGCCTCGAAGGCGGCATTTGGCTCAACATAGCCCGGTTTGCTACTGTCGGCAACCACTTCGACCGGCGCTCCGGTAACAGACGTGACACGGCCATGCGCATCAAACCCAACCAGAAATTCGCCGAGCCAGCGGCCCCACTCCCAATCAGTAAACACCGGCACACTTTCGCCGTCCTTGTTCGTGACAGGCGTGGGGTACGGGCCGGCTGCATTCGGCTGCGGGCCAAGCGGCGTGTGGCTGTGTCCGCCGATAATCAAGCTTATGCCGCTGGTCTTCTGTGCCAAATCCAGGTCGACCGTATAACCGATGTGGGTCAGCGCGATGATGGCGTCCACGTTCTGCGCCTGGAGCGCGGCGACCTGCTCGGCTACCACGGCCTCAAGGTCTTCGCGGAAGGTGACGCCGGGGCCAGGGCTGCTCAGAATTGCCGTTTCTGGCGTGGTCAGCCCAAAGATACCGATCTTCTTCCCGGTATGAGGAAGTGTGATGACCGTATTGGGTTGAATCAGGCCGTTGAGCGGCGAGGACGCTGCGGTCTGAATGTTGGCACTGATCACCGGGAAGATATTGCCGCCATCTACGGGCGTGCCACCGGAAATAGGCGGTGTAAAGGTTGCGCTCTGTGCACCATTGATAAAAGCGGCAAGCGGCTGCTGCCCGCGGTCGAACTCATGATTGCCAATCG
>NZ_DAOUDC010000078.1:0-90822 GCF_034431535.1 Chloroflexus sp.
GTTGGCGCGGGTGTAGCAGTAACCGGCGTCGGCGTCACCGGGGTTGGCGTATCCACCGTCGGCGTCACCGGGGTCGGCGTATCCACCGTCGGCGTCACCGGGGTTGGCGTATCCACCGTCGGCGTCACCGGGGTTGGCGTATCCACCGTCGGCGTCACCGGGGTTACCGTTCCTGGCGTGGGTGAATTTACCGGCGTAAACGTCGGTGGGCGCTGTTCGAGACTGGCCGCTGTTTCGGTCACAGCCATCAAACCCTGCGCTGGTGCAACCGGCGGGCGCAGCCAGTTGAGCGCTTCGAGAGTCAGCGGTACCACAATCATCAAAACGCTCACCGCAATCGCCATGAGTTCCCAAATCGTCCACGGCGCCGGAGCACGGCCACGACCGGGGGGCAGATTGGCGGAGCGCGACGGTTTCGGCGGCATAGAGCCTCCTCGTCTCACCTGAGCGGGCGCGAGTCAATCAGATCGGCGATCACGATCAAGCGTTGCGTATCCCAGTTGGTGCAGGTAATCAGGGTGAGTACAGGCGATGGCGTCGGATCCATCACCTCGACTTGGGTCGGCCAGACGTTGCGCATGTCACGCACACGATAGCGGTAGAGCCAACCACCCGCTTCTAAGAATATCTCATCACCCGGCTTGAGCGCCGGCAGATCACGAAACACCGCCCCACGGAGACCAGCATGGCCGGACAAGACCGTATTGCCCACCGTACCCGGCAATGCAGTGCCGTGATGGTAGCCGGCAGCATATTCAGCGACCTGCCAAGCGCCATCAACCACAAAGACCTCGTAGATCGATGTATCGAGCTGGATGCTGGGAATGCGCAACCGCTGCGGACGCGGATCGGTTTCCGGCAAGGGCTGCACGCGCGGCTGCGGAGCTAGATAATCAGGCGGTTCGACCGCCATTTCCGGCGCCGTAAACGGCAACGCCGGCAGATGAGGCGCAGCAGCGGGAGGTGCCACCGGCCCCGGCGGCTGCGGCAGCGGATCATAAACGGTGACCGGCGGTTGCGTTTGGCCCTGCCACGCCCGCCACCAATCACGTCCATAGCCATCGATCAGCCAGTAAGCGAAAACGGCGATCATCGCCACAAAGAGGGCGACTTCGGCGACAAGCAATGCACGGTCAACCCACGTGCGCCGCAAGAAACCACGCAGGGCTTGCTCGCGCTGCGCAGCGCGGGAACGCAGTTGCGCCGGACGCAACGGGTCGCGCCGGCCCGGTAGGTCGTTGAGAAGCAACTCTTGCAGCAATTCGTGGTCGCTGACACGCTGCACCGGCGGCGGCGACGACCGTAGTGTGGCGGAGCGGCGCTGCGGAAGTGTGGTCATCGTTGTAACGTTTCTGATGCCTAGCGTGAACGGTGGATCTGCGCGAGCACGCACGCGCTACTCTAACGCACGCAACCTGCTTTCATCTTGAGGAACGAGCGAATCCGCCTTTTTTGCGCTCTGTAGCCAACCAACTTGCTTGCCGATTGCAAGAATTATACACGACGATTGAGCGCTCTGCAATAGTCTGGCCGATAGAATGAGCCATGCGCAGCGATCATTTCCCATGAAGTGTAAAATAAAGCTCTTATGAAAGCGCAGCGCAGAGGCGCTCGATCCCAGCAGCAAAGAGCACCGGTTCGGTGAGCGCCGAAATCATGATGTGGCAGCCGTGTACTTCGCCATAAAAGTAGCCGGGATGGACAAACACCCCCTGTTCGAGCAGGTAAAGAGCCAGCGCCTCTTCGTCGTCCCAACCGCTGATGGCCGGAAAGAGGTAATAGCCGCCAGCAGGCGGGCGGGCATGGATGCGTGGATGATTGGCGAATTGGCGCAGGGCAAAGGTGATATTCGCACGCACACGAGACACCATGGTTGCCACAAAGGGTTCGCCCTCTTCAAACAGGGTCGGCAACAGAAACTGGCTGAGCGCATTCGCACCGAGCAGCGTATCGTTGAGCAATTCGAGCCGAGGAGCGAAGGCGCGCGCCGGACGATTCAGCGCGATCCAGCCTAACTTCAGGTCGGGCAGGGCGAAGAGTTTAGAAATCCCGTTGAGCGTAAAGACCGGCAGATCGGGATGGAGCGCGGCTAGCGGTGGGGTCGCAGGCACGCCGTAGGTGAAGGGGGCAAAGACCTCATCGCAGATGACCGGAATGCCGAGCAGGTCGAGCGTCGCTACGTGGCAATCAACGATGGCGCCGGTCGGGTTGTGCGGCGAGACGATCAAGATCGCGCGGGTACGCTCATCGGCGGCACGGCGCAGCGAGCGGGCATTGATCCGCCAATCGCGCTCTTCGTCGAGCTGGTAGCTGCGCAGTTCCAGATGGCGCAGCGCAGCGAGGTATTCAAACAACGGATAGGTGACATTCGGCACGAGCAGATTGTCACCGGGATCGGCCAGCAAGGCGAAGAGCAGGCTGTAGGCTTCGCTGGTGCTGGCCGTGAGAAAGATGTCTTCGGGTGTCACAGCCAACGACGGCGAACGGCGAGCATAATAGGCGGCAACCGCTTCACGCGCCGCCAGATCGCCGCGCGGATCGGGCCGGTAACGGCGGGAAGGCCAGTAGGCGGCTGCGGCTGTTGCCAACACCTCAGGCGGGAAGCGCAAGCCTTGCGCGGTAGGGTTGCTGCTGGTCAAATCGATCAGATCGCCACGGGCCGCGCGTGCCTGCCGGGCCTGTTCAAGCCGGTTCGGGGTGAGATCGAGCTGGGCAAAGACGCCGGCCATCGTGGTTCACCCATTGAGCGAGCTGGTAAGATGGCGCCAAAAGGCATCACGTTCGCCGGGCACAAACGGCAGATAGAGCGCAACCCGGTCAAGCAGACCTTCGTACCGTTCATGCAACGCTGCCGGCAAATCAGCCGGATCGGCCTCGACGGCAAATGTCGCTAGCATTGTCTCATCGATCAAGCCGGGCATGGCGGCCCACCGCTGCTGCGCCGCCAAGCGCGACAGCTCTTCGCCCACCTCTTCCCAGCCATGGCAAGCCAGTACAGCGCGATAGGTCGGCGTCGAGGCGTAAAACGCGATCTGCTGGCGGGCAAAGGCCCGCATCCGTTCGCGTTCGGCCCGATCATTGCCGGTGATGACCAGCGCGCTGCCGGCAATCGTGCATGTCGCCGGATCACGCCCGGCAGCCGCTGCACCCTGTGCGATCTGCGGACGCAGCACTTCGCGTAGATAGCGGGCACTGTTGAGAGGATGGGCATGGAAGCCATCGCACACTTCACCGGCCAGATGGGCTAAACCGGTATTGACGCCAGCGATATAGATGGGAATGTTGGGATGGGCGATCGGGCCGGGATTGAAGAAAGGCGTCATCAGGGTATGCTGGTAGTATTGGCCGCGATAATCGAGTTTGCCGCTAGTCTGCCAGCATTGCCAAATCGCGCGCAGGGCGCCGATATAGTCGCGCAACCGGCCCACCGGCGAATCCCACACACTGCTAAACCGGCGCTCGATATGGGCCTTGACTTGGGTGCCTAGCCCCAACACGAAACGTCCGCCGCTAAAGCCGGCCAAATCCCATGCGATTTGGGCTGTCACCATCGGACTGCGGGGGAAGGCAATCGCCACCGCAGTGCCAAGCGTGAGCCGGCGGGTATGTTCGGCGGCAACGACCAAGGCGAGAAACGGATTATGGGCCGTTTCCGGCGCCCAGAGTGCGGCAAAGCCGATCGCTTCAGCAGCTTGCGCCACGGCGGCGGCATTCGGCAAGGGATTGGCATCAACCTGAAAAGCGGCATCGAGCAAGAGCATAATGTTCTCCGTGACAGATCGGCTTCTGAATGGGTATGATAGCAGATGTTAGGGCAAGAGGTGCGGGCCACTACGGTTGTGAAACCCGCGGCGCGGGCTGGAGGTGAAGAGCCGCCAAGAGTCACAAAAGACACAGAATCTTGTCTTTTTGCGAGGTTTAGGTGTTTTTATGGTTATTCCTAATTTATGGAATGCGGCAGTGAAACTGCCGTATTCCACAGCGCAAGTTGGCTACCTTGCGCAAGACCTCCGCCACTGCCGCATTCCGTAGAGCAAGCACAGAAAGATGGTGGTCACATTCCCGGCCCTGAAGGGCTGCTACGGTTGCGAAACCTGCTACGCGGGCTGAGAGTGAAGAACTGTCAAGAGTCACAAAAGAGCCAACAGCTAAGAGGGTCTTTTTGCGCGGTTTGGATGTTTTGGTGGCTCTTCATCACTCATCCCACAGCGGAGGAGGGTTGGGGGGAGACAGATACTGCTACGAAACGATGCACAAATGATACGTTTTCGATGAGTAATAGAATCCCGCTCTTGGGGGAGATTGCTTCGCCTCGCGGCGGGCCGAGCGGTGCTTGGCCCCGACCACTCGGCTCGCAATGACAAGCGAGAATCGGCTCTTCACTCCACATCGCAAGACCAGCCACCGAGTGCTGTGACGATACCGTTGCGTTCGTCGTTTACGGCCTAATCCGGTGCAGCAGCACCGTCAACCGGTCATAATCCTCTTTGAACAGCCGAGCCAATTCACGGCCAACCCGTACCAGATAGGCAGGTCCATCACGACGCGCAGCGGCAATAGATCGCACTGCAGCCGTCAACACCTCATCACCCGGTACACCGGGAGCAAGCAAGACGGTGCGCAGAAAATCGAGTTGCTCGCCGAACATAACCAGTTCAGCATCAGTACAGGGATAGACTGAATAGTGAACCGGTGGCGGTTGTGGCGGTAAACGCTGAAGTAAACGGCCATGCACGACATAGCCAACGGTTAGCGCAGCGAACTCGGTTTGCAGTACCTCACTGAGATCGGGATGGGCACGGTAGATTTCATCATCGTAGAGATAACGCCCACTGTAAGTACGGCCACGCACAATCGCCCGACCACCCGGTTCGCGGCTGCCGGTATGAATATCGTAGACCAGCCCATACACCTGCACATTGGCATCACGGGTAGTGGCACGCACCAACGCGCCAAACGGCGGCGACTCGAGCAGCGCATAGGTTGCGGCGCGGAAGTTGGTCGTTGATGACTCGATCACCTCGCCGATTCGGCCATTTTGAGGTACCGTCGTCATAGGTTTATCCCTGCACAAATTGTTTACTCTCACGCTTCGCCGAAACTCCACTCGGCGCCTCAGCCCGTTGGAGCGCACCGGCAACCATCTGCTCAAACACCCGTCGCTCGACACTGCGGATCACCGCTTGCTCATGCGCACGTTGCAGGGCAATTGGATAGCCCAGACCGCGCGTGGCTTGATCGTACACCAACGCATGGATCTGATCGATAAACTGCGGCGTATCCATCACCCAACGCGGAAACTCAACCCGTGCCAATTCACGACCGATCCGCAGAAAGAAGAAGTGAATCGCGTGGTGTTCGTACCGCTCAACACTAATCCGGCTCAGCGAGCGAAAAATAGGACTGCGCTGACCTTCACGCAACCGCGGCGCAAACAGATCGGCATCGATCAAGTCTTGGCACACCATACAAGACGGGGTGCGTCCCTGCTTGGCATCACTGCACTGGGCGCAATTTGCCCCGCGCTGTGCTGTGACATTCACATCAGGACATAGCATCAACCGAACCAACCCCATCACCTCTGGCGAGCGACTGCGACTGATGTACGAAGCAACCGGGATGGCTAGCTTCTGCATCTGATCGAGATACGCCAAATACTGCTGCAAAAAGTGATCGCGTACTTTCGCGTCGGCATTCGCCAACGCCCATCGGATCAAGGTACCATCTTGTAATGCTATACGTGGAAGGTTCGGATCGGTCAGATAGTCGGCGGCTAATCGTGCCAACGCTAATCCTTCCTCAACATCACGCCGCATACTCAGCACCGCACCTTCGATGGGAATGCGGCGCGTGCCATCGGTCAAAAACAGCTCATCTTCGGTAAAGAAGAGACGGGGTATCGATTCGAGCCGAGCTGCCGGGTGGTCCCCATACCGGATATAGACCTGCCCAATGTTGATCAAGTAGCAATCAACCTCACCGTGGCGATCGACATCGAGATGCGAGCCATCGGTCGCTACGATGGCATAGTCGTTGGGTATCGGTGGCAAATTACCCACCGTATCGAGCGCCTCAACTGGATCGGCCAGGAGCCAGTTAAACGACGGTGCACTTACCTCAACCGCGGTATGCCATGTATCTTCCTGACCGACCCCGGCCAGATAGCGTTGGCGCACCTCATTAAGACGCCGATCACGCCGTCGCGCTTCACGGGCAGTGGTCTGGCCCATCACACGAACCTGTTCACCGAGTGCAGCGAGATTAAGACTCATGCCGACTCCTTCGCTCACCTGTTCGTATTGTTTAGGATAGATGATCCGGTACGGTCTGTCAATGTACGTGGGCAAAGGAGAACGTCACGGTAAAGGTGCAACGTTCGATATACCGAGAGCGTGCTGTGAGAGAGATCGCATTTCTAGTTTGTACCATACCGTTTGCGAGATAACCGGTGCCCCACGGAACGTGCAGGCAACTCACGCGCAACCATCACCACGCGCAGATTGCATCGCAGCTTGCATAGCGCTAGCGCTCCTACACAAATATCATCATTTTAGAATATTGCCTAGCTACGCTGTTCTTGCTACATTCGGATTGAAGGCAATCGATAGGCATTCATCCCCCTCCTCATCCGCCCCACATGCTTCGTAGATCTGCCGCAACCTACCAGCAAGAAAGGTTCGTTTAACCAACTAGCAACAGGGGGGACACCATGCAATCGAGCAAGCCAGAACCTTTTCTAACCCGGTTACTGTTCGGAACAGTCGTGTTGGCTGTGACGAGTATCCTCTTCGTCCAGTTCTTCTTCTCCTTCCGAAGTGAGACCGCTAGTGCTTCACCTGCACTTAATCCTGCGTTAGAACAGGCAGTGGGTGCCGAAGTCATTGCGCAATATCCGAATGCGGCAACAGCGCAGATCATTGTCTCACCAATTTCACAAGTCAAAGCATGGGTTTTCGGTTCCGTTGCAATTATTCCCCAACCCGCCGCAGATAACGCCCCAGACGAAGAGACGGCTCCGCGTATCCTGCTCTTTTTTGCCGAGCAAAGCAACGGCACCTGGCAGGTAGCGCTCGAACACTCTGCTGCATTTGACCAAGCGCTCACGCAAATCCCCAGAAACCTCTTGACGCCGGAACAGTGGTCAACAATGCCAACGACGGCGCAATTGAGTGGTGATGGGTCAATGGACCTCAACCTGCCATGGGCGGTTGGCGAGACGTGGTGGTTAACCAGTGGCCCACACGGTATTTCAAGGGCAGCTCTCGATTTTGCTGTCATTGGTGGTCGTGTACGCGCCGCACGAGAGGGAGTAGCCTATACCCCATGCGGTCAAGGTTCGGATCTCGTGCGGATCGACCACCCCGGCGGTTTTAGCACCAATTATTACCACCTTTCGGGGATTGCTGTCGCTAACGGGACTCCGGTCGATCGGTACACCTATATCGGCATGATTGGCACCGGTACTAGATGTCTCGGTAGTTATGTGACCGGTGCGCACGTTCATTTCTGGATCTCGCGTGGCGGGACGCGGATACCAATTGACGGAATTGACATCGGTGGCTGGACCGTCAGTGCGCTTCCCGGCGAGTTCAACGGTTGTATGACCCGAATTCGCGACGGGAATCGTCAATGTGTTCTCCACGACAGTAACGGCAATGTGATTGGAGGATACGGACTAATCACTAATGAAGGCGCCACTGGAAGTGGTAATCTTAAACCCAACCCGCCGCGCCTCGTTAGCCCGGAAGATGGCGCAATCATCAAAACGGCTACCGTTACCTTACAAATAGAAGATGCCGGCGACCCCGATAACGGGCCACGTTCTTGGCGTGATTACTACTTCATTATCATGAAATCTGATAACTCGTGGCGCACCGACTCGGGCTGGACCACAAACACGAGTTGGACCGTCCAACTACCGGGGGAGGGCAGCTATACTTGGACAGTCCACGCCGGGGATGGGCTTTCGCCGAGTGATCCTGCCCCCATGCGCACATTCACCTACATCCCCAACCGCCCACCCAACCCGCCGCGCCTCGTTAGCCCGGAAGACGGCGCAATCATCAGAACGGCTACCGTTACCTTACAAATAGAAGATGCCGGCGACCCCGATAACGGGCCGCGTCCCTGGCGTGATTACGGCTTCATTATCAGGAAATCTGACAACTCGTGGAGCACCGACTCGGGCATGACCACAAACACGAGTTGGACTGTCCAACTACCGGGGGAGGGCAGCTATACCTGGACAGTGCTTGCCGGGGATGGGCTTTCGCCGAGTGATCCTGCCCCCATGCGAACATTCACCTACACCCCCAACCGCCCACCCAACCCGCCGCGCCTCGTTAGCCCGGAAGATGGCGCAATCATCAAAACGGCTACCGTTACCTTGCGTGTGTCTGACGGTGGCGATCCGGACAATTGGCCGAACTCCAGCCGTAGATTCCGCTTCAGCATCGCCTCATCTGACAACTCGTGGCAAGCTAACTCCGGCTGGATTGATAGCCCAAGCTGGACAGTGCAATTGCCGAGCAAAGGTATGTATTCGTGGTACGCACAAACCAATGATGGTGCGGCTGACAGCGCCAGCAGCAGCCGGCGAACGTTATATTACGCTGTCGCCGTTCCGGTACCAACGCCACCACCACCACCAACTCCGGCGCCAAACGTCTGGCGAGTGCCCTATTACTCACAGCTCGATCCGCGATGGAGTGGGCAAATGATGAATCGGCCCTCCCATGCTACGTACTGTAATTACACTATCGGTCGAATCGGGTGCGCCTTAACATCGCTCACTATGGTAGCGCGTTACTATGGGGTTGACCACAATCCAGGAACGATGAACTCTTGTTTGGGAGCGGTTGCATGTCCGTTGTACTGGGGAAGCCCGCGGGTGAGTACTTGCACCAACAATAAGCTGCGCTGGGTGAGATGGCTAGAACCCTTCAGCTATGCCAATCTAGAGGCGGAACTCAGAAAAGGCCCGGTGATTCTCGAATTGCAAAAAAGCGATGGTAATATGCACTTCATCGTGGTTCTTGGCGGTAGCGGCTCGAATCCGGCCAATTACACCGTCCACGATCCGGGATTACGCAATGGTGCATACACGACGCTAGCCAATGCATTGAGCTACTGGAGAAACTATCGGCCAAACAGTATGCGCATCTATACAGGTACCCCCGCACCACTGCCGGCCAACTTGGCCGAAGACGGAGCGACCGCCTTACTCGCAAGCCAAGCAACGAACGTTGAGAGTGAGTCGATAGAACCGCTTGAAAGTCCACCCTTACTCAACGGGCAAACTATTACCGGAGCTATTGCACCATATCGGAATACCAGCACGCAGATGGTGCTTGAACTCGCCGCACAAAGCGCAGCCGGCACCGTGACAGAGATGCGAGTTTGGACGAATGCCGAACAGAGTAACATCTGGCAACCGTTCAGCCGATATGTCGCAGCACCACTGGCCAATACGTATTATGTTCAGTTCCGTGACTCGGTGGGAAACACTTCGGCGGTATTCTCAACCGGTTTGCCGCAAGCGCGCACACTGAACATCTACACCACGTTCATCCCGATGACCGCACGCTAGACACGCACGCACAATAGCCCCTGCACGGAGAGCCGTTGTCATACAACGGCTCTCCGTGCCTTGCCTGCCCATCCTCACCTTTGCCTAGCAATGGTATCATACACCAACGGCATCCATCCGTCGCACATCAGCCCTTGCGGGTAATGCGCGACGTTACGATTCAGAGTTGGCTATGTCCATCACAACGTACCAAGCGGCACTAGACTACATTTACAGTTTCATCGACCCCAGCCGTCAGGGATCACCCGATCCCTCGATTGCTCAACGCGGGCTAGACCGAATTACCGCATTGTTACGCGATGCCGGCAACCCACATCAACAATTACGCGCCGTCGTGGTAGCCGGTACCAAAGGCAAAGGTAGTACGTGCGTGATGATTGAAGCGATGGCACGTGCCGCCGGGTTGAAGGTGGGGTTGTGGACATCGCCGCACCTCAGTTCGTACCGTGAACGGATCCAGATCGACCGTGAGCCGATCAGCCAGCAGACGCTGATCGAGCTGGTCAATGCGGTGCAACCGCTGGTTGAGGGGTTTGACGCAGCGACCTATGGCCGGCCTAGCACCTTCGATATTGGTTTTGTGATGGCAATGCGCCATTTTGTCGCTGCGCAGGTTGATCTGGCCGTGGTGGAGGTAGGGTTGGGCGGACGCTACGATGCAGCGGCGACGATCACGCCGCTGGTCGCAGTGATTTCCTCAATCAGCTTTGATCACATGGCAATACTGGGGCCAACGTTAGACAAAATAGCTTTTAATAAAGCCGGAATTATCCGCTCTGGACAACCGGCGATTAGTGTACCACAACGGGCGGAGGCCGCCGAAGTGATCGCGGCCGAAGCGCAGATGGTCGGCGCACCACTCTGGCTTGCGGCTGAGACAGCAGTTGAGCCATGGGTTGGGACGACAATACGACTGGCTTATCCCACACCGCCACAGCCGGCGAAGTTGCACGGCGCATTCCAACGCGAAAATGCACGATTGGCAATGGGAGCAACGCTACTCTTACGCCGGCAAGGTATTCCGATCACAGACAATGCGATCCGACGTGGGCTAACCGAAGCGTGGTGGCCAGGACGGTTTGAGGTGATCGATGGTCGACCGCGTATCCTTATCGACGGCGCCCACAACGGTGACTCGGCCGTAAAGTTGTGGCAGGCTATCGAGCAAGAATTACCACATCGCCGGTTTATTCTCGTGCTCGGTACATCGCGTGATAAAGATATTGCCGCCATCGCTGCCGCACTCGCACCGCACGCCGATCACATCATCATTACCCGTTCGAGCCATCCCAAAGCGATGGACCTCGACCGTATCGCAGCTGAGGTGGAGCCGTTCGCGCGTGCACCAATGACCATCGTGCCTGTCGTGGCTGAAGCGATTGCAACGGCACGCACCCTAGCCGGTCCCGATGACCTGATCTGCGTTACCGGTTCGCTATTTGTAGCCGGTGCAGCACGCGAGGCGTTGGGGTTGGCGGTGGCAGATTAGAGGTTATGATGAGGCGCTCGTGTATGAGCGTAGTCCAACGCGCCAAAACAAGCGCGACGCCAGGAGTAACACCCCGGCGACCACCGGCGCGAGCGCAAGGTAGAGCGGATCCAGCAGGCCGATGAGTGCTGCTGCCGGGAAGGTAGTGAGGAAGGCGATTGGAATGATAAACGTCAAAACTAATCGGATCGTCGGGCTGTAAACCGTTACCGGAAAACGCCCCGTCTCGTAGATAGCGGTCAGCAGCTCGGTGACGTTCTCGACCTGCACTAACCAGAAAGCAGTTGTCACCAAGAGCATCCAGATGGCGTAGGCTGTTACGATGCCGCAACAGAGCAAAACGAGAAAGGCGAGCAGTTGCGCGGGAGAGGGCCACATATCGCCAAGCCAAAGCCCGTAACCGATCAAGCCTAAACCGGTGAAGAGATCGGGCAACACGAGCAGATTAATCTGGCGCAGTGAGGCCATAAACTGACTGTCAACCGGCTTGACTAACACAAAATCGAGTGTCCCTTTCTGAATATGTTCGACGATGCGGGTAATGTTGGGGCGCATAATACCGTCGATCAAGCCCTCGAAGATGCGAAAGAGACCGACGACCAGCAACGCCTGCGGCAACGTCCAGCCGCCGAGCGTGCCGCTAAACTGGAAGAAGACCAGCGTACCGAGCACACCCCACAGCAGCCACAGGCTGCTTTGGAGGAGCGAGGTGAGGAAGTTGACGCGATATTCAAGCGCGATTTGCAAGCTATTGTGGGCAAAGAGGGCGAATAGGCGCAGATAGCGGAGCATAGGTTTGAAACATGATGTAAAAATATGAAGCGGCAGCCTGACCAGCTATGTCTCAACACTATACACGATCGAGAACGTGCTAACAACATCACGTGGCGGCTTGCATACGCACACGCATTGCACGCGCTCAAGCAGGAGATTGCTTCGCCGCATCCGGCCGCTCGCACTGACCGAGGGGTGCGGCGCGTGATCGACTGTCATTGCGAGGGCGCAACGCGCCCGAAACAATCTCCCACTTCAGCGGGCCGCATACCTGAGCGGGTGGCTGCCGTGCTCGCATGAGCTGGCTTCGCCGCCTCCGGCGGCGCGCACTGACATACGCCGAGGGTACAGCGTGCAGTGACAGCAGCGACCATCAAACGGCTTGTTCAGCAATCCTACAAAGCGCCTGCTCTGCCGCTGCCGACAATGTGATTACACGCCGGCCCCTCGCCCGTTTACCGCTGTACTAACGGCACGAAGGACGCGCCGTGCTGCTCACGCCGCCCCAGAAGCCTCCCGTCAGCGTATAACCGTCGCCGCTGAGCACGCCGCCATTGGGTTGGTCAATCGTGCCGCTGAGCGCATAACTGCTACCGGTACTAAGAGGTAGCGCCACCGCTGTCAATGGTGCTCCACGACACATTGTACCCCCCGCCAGATTGGGACTGCGCCACCGGGAATGGTGGCAAAGATGCCGCCGGCAATGTTCTGATAGCCCCCACTGACCGTCGATTGCCGGCCACTGGCTCGGTTCGTGTTGCTGCCGCCAACCGTGGCATCGACCTCACTAGCCGTGTTCTGATTGCCGCCGCCAACCATGGCATAAGAACCGCTGGCATTGTTGCCACTCCCTCCGCCAACAGTTGCGATTGACCCAGTGGCATTATTGCCATTGCCACCGCCAATCGTTGTACCGATGGCATTGGCGATATTGTAGCCGCCACCACCAATTGTTGCGCCTTCGCCGCTCGCCGTATTGCTCACGCCGCCTCCCACCGTTGCGTATGGCCGGTCGCTGGTCGTTCCGGTATTATTGCCGGCTTGATTGTTGAAGCCGCCGCTCACGACGCTATAATCATCGGTCACACGGTTGGGGAAGACGTTACCGCCGCCACCGCCAATCGCTGAGCCAACGACGCCGTTGGTAATACTATTGCCGCTGAAACCGCCGATCAGGTTTGGACTCGTCGCGTTCGGCTGCGTCCGCAACCCCGGCAACGCGAGCGCATACGGTGCCGGCGTGAGCGGTTGGTGCGGGTTAAGCGTGGTGTAGCTGCCGCTGCCCGCCGGGCAACGCACGCTGATCGCCAGCCAGCGCGCATCACCGTCAAAGGCGGTAGCGCCAAAATCGAGCACGACGGTGAACACGCCATTCGTCACTGTCACATTGGTCTTGGTCTGGGTGCTGCCGATCTGGGTACCGGCAGCAGCGTCATCAAACAGGCGAAACTCAACATCGCAGGTTCCGTTCACCGGCCCGCCGCTTTGCGTCAAGCGACCCTGATAGGTGAACGCCGTTCCCAACGCCGCTTGCAGCCCCGCTGTCTCGCTCTACGCCGCCGTGCGCGAGAGGCCCAACCCCATCACCGACAACACGATCACGGCGAGTATGCCGGCCGTGCGCTTCATGCGAATGCTCCTTTAGGCTACGAAATGGTTAAGCATCACAGCAAAACAGCGACGTTGGAAACGATAACGGTAGGCATTATTGACCCATCGCAGTCTGCTGTGATGCCATCGTAGCAAACGAGCGTCCTCAAAATGTCCTTGGCAAAAAAGAACAGGGGCGCAGCTACGCTGCGCCCCTGCCGCAGTTCAAGCGTTATGCGCGGGCAAAATGGGTAAATTGGGCGGCCAACGCCGGAGGCAACCGGCCAACAATATGCGCGCCGTCGCTGCTGAATTCTTCGACCTCAATCACCCCCCTCTGCCGCCAGAGGGCCACGAGGTCGTTGCGCTGGTACGGAATCAACGCATCAACCCGCACCATCCGCTTGACCAGCGTCTCAACGATCCGCTCGCCGAGCGTCTGCAAGCCCCAACCTTGTTGGGCCGAGACGGCGACAATATCGCCGGGCAATCCCATTTCAGCCGCAATCTGCCCGACACCCTCGGCAGTCGCCCCTTCGAGCAGATCGATCTTGTTGAGCACGGTCAGAATCGGCTTCTGATCCACCCCTAGCTCGTGCAGAGTTTGCTCAACGGTTTGAGCATGCTCTTGGGCGTTGCGGTGGGTGACATCAACCACGTGCAACAGCAAGTCAGCCTCTTCGATCTCCTCGAGCGTAGCGCGGAAGGCTGCGACCAGCTTGGGAGGCAGCTTCTGGATAAAACCGACCGTATCGGTCATCAATGCGACAATATTGCTGGGCAACAACACCTGCCGGGTGGTCGGGTCGAGAGTGGCAAACAGCTTATCCTCGGCCAACACCTCAGCGCCGGTCATCGCATTGAGCAGCGTACTCTTGCCAGCGTTGGTATAGCCAACCAACGCGATCACCGGCACCCCGCTCTGGCGGCGGCGCTGGCGATACAGCTCGCGGTGACGATGCACATCGGCCAACTGCTCTTTCAGCCACGCAATCCGGCGCTCGATCAAGCGGCGGTCAATTTCAAGCTGCGTCTCACCGGGGCCGCGCAGACCAACCACGCCACCCGCCGAAGTACCGCCGCCGGTGCCGGCCTGCCGTTCAAGGTGCGTCCATTGCCGGCGCAGACGCGGCAGCAGGTACTGGTACTGGGCCAGTTCGACCTGCAAACGACCCTCGTGGGTACGGGCATGGCGAGCGAAGATATCGAGGATCAGACCTGTGCGGTCAATCACCTGCGTCTGCAACTCCTCTTCAAGATTGCGGGTCTGAGCCGGGCTAAGTTCATCATCGAACACGATCAGATCGGCCTGCATCTTTTCACGCAGCGCCGCAACTTCCTTGACCTTGCCGGGACCGATGAAGAACTTGGGCAGCGGTTCGGGCAGACGCTGAAAAATACGGCCTACCACCTCAAGATCAGCCGTCTTGGCGAGAAGGGCTAATTCATCAAGCGAATCTGCGACTGGCCATGGGCTGCGCGCGCTGGCAACCTCAGCGCCAACCAGCAGAGCGCGCCGGCGCGGCGTTGCAGTCGGATAAAGCCGTTTGCCGTCGTGAGTACGAATCTCGTTAATAGGAGTCTCCTTTGACTGAAAAACCATCTGCTTCACCATTGTCTTCATTGTAGCACTGTCGCCGGGTCGCTTCAAGCTGTTGGCAGGAATGAGGATTACATTGCGCCAACGACAACGCGCAGTTCAGCCGCCCTTAGCAAGCACAGTAGTAAAGCGACAACCAGTAGTGATTGTTATTTTTCGCACAATCACTAGTGTTCATTATACACTACGATCGATGTGTGGCGAAGGTTGCACCTTCGTTGCCATCCGGCGCGAGACAGCGTCGTCTAGCGTCGCTCAACGATAGAGGAGGTTGGTTATGTATGGCACGTGGCTCGAGTTGACGGCTGCCGAGGTGCATCAGCGCGATCTCATCCGCGATGCCGAACACGAACGGCTGGTGCGCGAAGCGCGTCGCCTCCGCCGCGAACAATCGTGGTGGTACCGGTTGTGGAAGCTGTTGCTGAATGCCCAACTGGTCAGTAAATAGAACTACGTCGCAGGGCAAGCCGCAAGACGCGCGGGCAGATGTTTGATAAACGGGCAGCCGAAGCGCTGCCTGTTTGCATTTCTATGGCGTGCGGCAGTGAGACTGACGCACGCTCCCCACTGTCATTGCGCGGGCGCAACGCGCCCGCAGCAATCTCCCGCGAGCACGGGATCAACCCGCCACCAACGCTGCCAAGCGCCGTTGGGTGCGCAGCGCGGCCAGCGGCCCACCGGGAGACTCGATCCAGCGGGCGAGGGCGGTGATCGAAGCGGTGCGGCGGGCCTGAATAATCCGGCGTTGTTGTTGCAAAACGGGCCATTCGGCCAGCGCCATCAGGCGACCGGCAATCATATCCGGCTGCCGGCGCAATGCGGCATACGCCAGCGCCATGCCGTCGTAGGCCAGCATTGCTGGCAAGCAGGCGGCCAGCAAGGGCGTCGGCAAACAACGGATCAGCATGCGAATCCGGTTACGGCCTAGCAGACGCTGCTTGAACGGACTAAACATACCGGCAGTGGCCGAATAGACATGGCGAGCGCGGGCGTGCGGGGCCAGCACACACCCCCAGCTGCGCAATTGGGCCCGCCACGCCAGATCGGCGTCTTCGAGATAGCTGAAAAAGTCGGCAAAGAAGCCGATGTCGTCGAGCATCGCGCGCCGCAGCAGCGCCAAGCCGCCACTGGCACCAAAGACCAATTGGGGCTGAGCCGGCAGCGCAGCCACCGGCAGCCCCAGCGCCCGATCGGTGGCAATGCCGTCGGCCTGAAAGCGAATGCCGGCCCCGGCCACCACCTGCGGACGGCGGCTGAAGGTTAAGACCCCGGCGGCCCAACCCGCCGCCGGCTGGTCGCGCAACGCTTCCCACAGCGCATCCACGCAACCCGGCTCGGCCAGCGCGTCGTCATTTATCAGCCAGATCAACTCACCGCGCGCTACCGCGATACCAGCATTCACGCCGCCGGCAAAACCGGCGTTGTACGGCAGCTCGATCACCCGCACCGCCGGCAGATGGGTGCGCACCCACGCGCCGGCTCGGTCGCGCGAGCGGTTATCGACCAGCACAATTTCGTCATACGGGCGCAACTGTACCTGCACCGCGCTGAGGCAGGCCGGCAGGTAGCGCAGGGCGTGATAGGTGGGTATGACCACCGAGATGGGTGGGCGGGCAGTAGCCATACGATGCTCGCGATAACGACAACACCACGCGAGTGATTGTAGCGCATGTGGGGAGGATGGAGGGCCGATGACCAAGGCGCACAACGAGCCAAGGCGCAGAGATGTGTAACACAAAGACGCAAAGGGCACGGAGATCGCAGAGGGTTGGGAATGGGGAGAAGGGAGCTAGCTATATACGGATCCGCACGGATGTGTGACCCTACAGAGATCTTGACATCTCTACCATCCTCTGATATATTGTATACAATCTTTCCAGAGCATAACTAATATAACAATTCGATATAATTGCGTTTTGATCCTTCTTTATAACGCTAGTTGCATGACGCTTTAGGGTACACGCATGCGCTCTGTTGGCTACTACAGCGAATTGTAATGACTAAATTGTATACATCAGATGAATCGTCCTCCGCCGATCAGGCATACCAACGCCTGCGCCGGTTGCTGATCGAAGGCCATTACCCGCCCGGTTCCCGGCTGGTTGAAGAGCGATTAGCCAGCGACCTCGGCGTGAGCCGCACGCCAGTGCGGCAGGCGCTGGTGCGCGCTGCCGCCGAGGGGTTGGTGCAGATCTTTCCCAATCGCGGCGCGGTGGCGCGCAGTTTTACGATTGATGACCTGCTCGAGATGTATGACTTGCGCGCCCTACTCGAAGGTCATGCCGCGTTTCTGGCCGCCCAACGGATGACGTCCGAACAGTTGGCCCGTATGGAAGCCGCCGCCGCGGCGCTGGAAGATTCACTGAACCGTACCTTTGCCCGCCGCGAAGACGAGGTGCATTTTCTGGTTGAGCAGAATGCGATCTTTCACCAGACGATCGCCGAGGCCGCCGGTAATCAACGCCTGATTGTAATGCTCAACCAGATTGTCGCGGTGCCGTTACAGTTTCGCTCGTTCTATTGGTATCGCCAAGAAGAGCGTCAAATTTCCAATTTTTTTCACCGCAGTATTCTCAATGCGCTCACCCTTGGCGATGGTGATCGCGCCCGCGCTATGATGCGCGAGCACATTTTCTATGGTCGAGATGTGTTGTTGCAGAGCCGACGCGCGGAATCGGCTGCCGTCGCGTCTGGCGAGGAGAATGAACCGTGAGCCGCCAACGTCCGCCGCGACCGCTCGATGATATCCAAGTGCTCGAATTGGGCGCATTTTTGGCCGGGCCGTTTTGTGGCCAGTTGCTGGCCGATTTCGGCGCCGAGGTGATTAAGGTCGAACCTCCCGGCAAGGGGGATCCGATGCGGGAGTGGGGCCGCCATCGCTACAAGGGTCGCACTCTCTGGTGGCCAGTCTTGGCCCGCAATAAGAAGTCGATCACGATTGATCTGCGCACTCCTGAAGGGCAGGCGCTGGTCAAGCGAATCGTGCCCCACGTTGACATGGTGCTGGAGAATTTTCGCCCCGGTACGCTCGAAGAGTGGGGGTTGGGTTGGGAAGAGTTGAGCGCGCTGAATCCCGGTTTGATCATGATCCGGGTGAGCGGGTTTGGTCAGACTGGCCCGTACCGCGATAAGGCCGGCTTTGGTTCGATCGGCGAGGCGATGGGTGGTATTCGCGCAATTACCGGCTTCCCCGACCGCCCACCCACCCGCATTGGTATCAGCATCGGTGACTCGCTCGCGGCGACATTTGCGACGATCGGCGCGCTCGTCGCCCTCCACCAGCGCCAGCGCAGCGGGCAGGGTCAGGTGGTGGATATCGGGATTTACGAGGGGGTACTCGCCCTCATGGAGAGCATGATCCCCGAATACCAGTTGACCGGCCATATCCGTGAACGCACCGGCAATATTTTGCCCAATGTCGCTCCCTCGAATATTTACCCCACTGCTGATGGCGGTTGGTTTGTAATTGGGGCTAACGCCGATACGATTTTCACCCGTCTTGCCCAAGCCATGGGCCAACCCGAATTGGCCTGCGACCTGCGTTTCGCCACTCACCACGCGCGCGGCGAACACCAAGCTGAACTCGATGATCTGATTGCGGCGTGGACGATTAATTACACCGCTGATCAACTCCAAGCCATGATGGACGAGTATGGCGTCCCGGCGGGCAAGATCTATACCGCCAAGGAGATGTTGAGCGATCCGCACTTTATCGCTCGCCAGTCAATTGTCGGCGTGCCAGACCCCGATATCGGCGAGATCAAAATGCAGAATGTCGTCCCACGCCTTTCGGCCACGCCCGGCGGTATCGATTGGACTGGACCGGCGCTCGGTGAACATAACCGTGAGGTGTTTGTCGATCTACTTGGGTTGAGCGAGGATGAATTGGCAGCGTTGCAAACGAAGCGGGTGATCTGATGGAAGCTGTCACGATCATTGATGTCGCTCCGCGCGATGGCCTGCAGAATGAGCCTGAGATACTCGATCCGAGCACACGGGTTGAACTGATCGAGCGCCTGCTTGCTGCCGGTGTACCACGGATTGAGATCGGTTCGTTCGTCAATCCACGGCAGGTGCCGCAAATGGCCGGCGCCGCTGAGATTGCTCGCCTGCTCACCGAGCGCGGTTATCATCTGGCGGCGCGCACCACGAACGATACGTTTCGCTTTACCGCACTTGTTCCCAATCAACACGGCTACGAATTGGCCGCCGCCGCCGGCTTGCGCCACGTCCGCTTGGTGCTAGCCGCCAGCGATGGCCTCAATCAGGCCAATTTCAAGCGCACTACCGCCGATTCGCTGGCCGAGTTCAGCCAACTGGCGCTGCGTATTCACCACGACGGCATTGCGTTCGGGGTTGCGATCGGCGCGTCGTTCGGCTGCCCCTTCGATGGCTATGTCTCGCCCGAACGGGTGCTCTCGATTGCCGAGCATGCCGCCGATATGGGAGCGAACGAGATCGTCTTCGCCGATACCACCGGTATGGCCGTACCGACGCAGGTGGCTGCGCTGTGCGAGATGGCCGTGCGCCGATTGCCGCACGTCAACCTCACAATCCATCTCCACAATACGCGCAATACCGGCTACGCCAACGCCTTTGTCGCATGGCAGGCCGGTATCCGTTCATTCGATGCGGCTTTGGGCGGGATCGGCGGCTGCCCGTTTGCCCCTCGCGCTGTCGGCAATATCGCCAGCGAGGATCTGGTTCACATGTTCAACGGCATCGGCGCACCAACCGGGATCGACCTGCCAGCCTTGTTGGCGGCGTCCGATTGGCTGAGCGCAACGCTGGGCCGGCCCTTGACGGCGCTAACCGGCAAGGCTGGGCCGGTCTATGCACAGGTGGCGACACCGGCGAACCACCGGTTATGAGGGTAGCGGACCATACGCACGTCATACCGTCTCCCCCTTCTCGCAGCGGGTGGCGCAAGGGCGGGGGGATGAGGGCAGAAATAGCTGTTTCAACGGGAGGAATGGAGCATGAGTTACCGTATCGGAGTCGACGTCGGCGGCACCTTCACCGATCTTATGCTCTTCGATGAGGAGAGCGGGCGCTATTGGCGCCACAAGACCCCTTCCACGCCCCACGATCCGTCAGAGGCGGTACTGGCCGGGATCGCGGCCATCTGCCGGCAAGCCGGCATTGCCCCCTCACAAGTCGCCCAGATCATGCACGGCACCACCGTCGCCACCAACGTCATTCTCGAAGGCAAGGGCGCGCGTGTCGGTCTGATCACGACCGAAGGCTTTAAGCAAATTTTGCACCTTGCCCGCTCGCAGACGCCGGGGCCATTGGCAGGCTGGATGATTATGATCAAGCCGGAACCGCCGGCGACGCTGGCCGATACCCGCGAGGTGTCCGAGCGCATGAGCGCGCGCGGCGAGGTGGTACGCCCGCTCGATGATGCCCAAGCTGAAGCGGTTATTCGCGAGCTGGTCGATTCGGGGATCGAGTCGCTGACGATTTCGCTGATCAATTCGTATGCCAACCCCGACCACGAACGCCGCCTCAAGGCGATTGCCCAGCGCATTGCCCCCAACCTGCCGGTGACCATCTCGTATGACGTGCTGCCGGAGTTTCGCGAGTATGAGCGCACGCTCACCGCGACCATGAACGCTTATGTCAAACCAAAGGTCAAAACCTACGTTCACAACCTCGATCAGCACTTGCGCCAGCAAGGGGTGCAAGCCAAGCTCAACATTCTCCGCTCGGACGCCGGCCTGATGACCGCCGAGACGACCGAGGAGAACCCGGTCTACACGCTGCTCTCCGGCCCGTCGGGTGGCGTGGCCGGCGCGTTGCACATCGCCATCCGCGCCGGGTATCCCAATATCTTGACCTTCGATATGGGCGGTACTTCGACTGACGTCTCGCTCTGTATGGGTGAGCCGAACATTGCCCGCGAGACAGTGCTCGGCTATTTCCCGGTAAAAGTGCCCTCGGTTGATGTCCGCTCGGTGGGTGCAGGTGGTGGTTCGATTGCTCACGTCCCCGCCCTTACTCGGGCCCTCCGCGTTGGCCCGCAAAGCGCCGGGGCAGTGCCCGGTCCGGCCTGCTATGGCAAAGGCGGTACCGAACCGACCGTTACCGATGCTAATCTGGTCTGCGGCTATTTGCCGCCAAGCATCCTCGGCGGCGCGATGCAGCTTGATGTGGCCGCGGCCAAGGCAGCGGTGCAGAAGATCGCCGATGCTACCGGTCTCAGCCTGATGGATGCCGCCGAAGGAATTTTGCGCATCGTCAACGAGAATATGTTCGGCGCACTGCGGCTGGTCAGCGTGCAACGCGGCTTCGACCCGCGTCAGTTTGCCTTGATGGCCTTCGGCGGGGCCGGCCCGCTCCACGGCAATGCGCTAGCCGAATTGCTCGGCTGCTACCCGGTGATCGTGCCGCCCGCTCCCGGTCTGCTCTGCGCGCTTGGTGACCTCAGCGCCGACTACCGTGACGAATTTGCCCGTACCTACATCCGCACTGTTGATCGGGTCGATCAAGAGGAAATGGTCGGGATGCTGCGTGAACTGGGCGCAGAAGCACAGGCGATGCTGACCAATGAGGCCATCCCGCCCGCCCGCCAAGAGATTCGCTACTTCGTCGATATGCGCTACTACCGCCAAGGCTACGAGATGCCGATTGCGGTCAGCGAGGCCGAATTCGAGCAAGACCTGATCCCACTGCTGGTGCAGCGCTTCAATGAGCTGCACGACCGCACCTATGGTTTTATGCTCGACAGCAACGTCGAGATCGTCAATCTGCGCGCAGTCGGCATTGGCCGTGTGACGAAGGTGGAGTTGCCCGAAGCTGAGCCGGGTGATGCCGATGCCAGCAGCGCCTACACCGGCGACCACCAGATCTACCGCCACGGCGAATGGATCACGGCCAAGCTCTACGACCGCAACAAACTTCGCCCCGGTATGCAGGTCGAAGGCCCGGCCATTATCACCGAAGTCGATAGCACGACAGTGGTGCTGCCCCACCACACCGCGACCGTCGATCGCTACTTCAACCTGTTGATCAATCGCAGCTAACCGCCGGTGCGGTCTTGCGCCAAGACGAATAGCGAGGAGCAACAATGGCAACCAATCTCAAAATCGCATCGATTCCCCAGATCGAGATCGATCCGGTTACACTCGACATTATCGAAAACGCACTCAAGAACACCCGCTACGAGATGGACGCCGTGCTCTACCGCACGGCGATGAGCCCGGTGATCCGTGAGCAGCACGACCAGTTTCCGATGATTACCGATCCGCACGGGCGGATGATCGTCGGCCAGTTTGGTTCGTATATCGCCGGCCTGCTCGACCATTGGGATCAGACGATCGAACCCGGCGATGTGATTTTACTCTCGGATCCCTATCTCTGTGGCGGCGCGATCAGCCACATCAACGACTTGCTGGTGATGCTGCCGATCTTCTACGGCGAGGGAGAGAATCGCGAACTAATCGGCTGGGCCAGCATGTTCGGCCATGCCCAAGACGTGGGCGGGCCACTGCCCGGTTCGCTGCCCACCAACGCCACCACCATCTTCGGCGAAGGGTTGCGGCTGCCACCGGTCAAGATTTACGAACGCGGCAAACTCAACCGGGCCGTACTCGACATTATGCTGAACAACGTTCGCCAGCCCGAAATGAACCGCGCCGACCTGATGGCGATCATCGCCAGTTGCCGCACCGCCGAGAAGCGGGTGATCGAGCTGTGCGACCGCTTCGGCAAAGATGTCTATCTGGCGGCCACCCAAGCCCTGCTCGACCGCACCTATCGGGCGATGAAGGAGCTGATCCTGCGCAACCTGCCCGAAGAGCCGCAGTCGTTTGAGGATTATGTTGATGACGACGGGTTGGGCAACGGGCCGTTCAAGATGAAGCTGACGATCTGGCGGCAAGGCCACGAAGCCTACTTTGACTGGACGGGCACCGACCCGCAGGCAATGGGGCCGATCAACTTCTACCTCAACGAGTCGATGTTCAAGATGTTCATCGGCGTCTACCTGATTATGGTCTTCGACCCGCAAATCTTGTTCAACGACGGCTTCTACCCGCTGCTGCACGTCACCATGCCCAAGGGCAGCCTCATCCAACCCGAATTTCCGGCGGCGCTGGGATGCCGCACCCATGCCCTCACCCGCCTGTTCGACGTGCTCGGCGGGGCGTTGGCCAAGCGCGCGCCAGAGTTTACCACCGCCGCCGGTTATGGCACCTCGCCCTACCTGCTCTATTCCGGCTACGACAAAGACGGCGAATTCTTCTATCTCATGGAGATCAACTACGGCGGCATCCCTGGCCGCCCGATCGGCGACGGGATGGACGGGCATTCGTGGTGGCCACTCTTCACCAACATCCCCACCGAATACCTTGAGAGCTACTACCCGATCCGGATCGAACGCTACACCAGCATCATGGATTCAGGCGGGGCCGGTTTCCACCGCGGCGGCAACGGCATCGAGAAGATCTATACCTTCCTCGAACCGGGAGAAATCTCGATCCACGATGACCGCTGGCTGACGCCGCCGTGGGGCAACGTCGGCGGTAAGCCCGGCAGCCGGTCGAGCAAGCTGCTGGTGCGTACCGATGGCAGCCGGCAGGTATTGCCGAGCAAATGCGACCAAATCGCTGTCGAACCGGGTGATCAACTGATCTACCGCACTGCCGGCGGTGGCGGTTGGAAAGACCCGCTCACCCGCCCGGCAGAGGCGGTGCAGCGCGATGTGCGCTACGGGTTGGTCAGCCAGGAAAAGGCGCTGAACGACTACGGCGTCGTACTGACCGAGACGCTTGCGATTGACGTAGCCGCCACCGAAGCCAAACGCGCCGAGCTGGCCGCCGCGCGCGGCGAAATCAAAGGCTTCGACTTCGGCCCGCCGCTCGAAGAGCTGCTCGCCAACGCCGAAGCCGAGACCGGCCTGCCCGCGCCGCGCAAACCGCAACCGGTGCGGTGGGCCATGGCCCGCGCCGCCCGGCGCGAGCGCATGGCCCAACCCGCCGAACAACGCGAGGTCACAGCAGACTAGCAGGAGCGCGGCATACCTCGACCACCCAACCCGGCACGACGTAGATAGGGGCGCGGCATGCCGCGCCCCCTTACCCTAACAATTGAGGGGCGGACAGAACTTGTGATTGAGTACAACTGTTGATCGCTTTGCAATGACTCCAAGTTCAGCTCTGCACTCCCCTCTCCGGCACCAGTAGGAGAGGGGCTAGGGTGAGTGCGCACCAAAGCATCGCAAAGCCATCAGCCGCATCTGCGCTCATACGAACTGTCTGCCCTTGAACCTAACAACGAGGCTCTATGACATCCTTCGACCATCTCGCTGACGACTACCGCCAGCACGGACTCGCCGGACGGATCGGCTTCGGCGAGCGCCCGGCGCTGCTAGTGATCGACGTCATCAAAGCCTACACCACACCCGGCTCTCCGCTGTATGCCGCTCCCGGCGTACCGGACGCGGTGCGCGCCAGCCAGCCGGTGTTAGCCGCGGCCCGCACCGCCGGCATCCCAATCATCTACACCACCGTTGCCTACGCGCCCGATGGCCGCGACGGCGGCATCTTTGTGCAAAAAGTGCCGGCGCTACGTCAACTCACCCACGACTCGCCGCTAGTAGCAATCGTTGACGAGCTACGCCCGCAAGCCGGCGAACTCGTGATCGAAAAGAAATACGCTAGCGCCTTCTTTGGCACCCACCTCGCCGCCACTCTCACCGCGCTGCGGGTTGACACCTTGATCATGGTCGGCTGCTCCACCAGCGGGTGCATCCGGGCCAGCGCCGTTGATGGCATGCAACACGGCTTTCGGGTGATTGTACCCCGCGAATGCGTCGGCGACCGCGCCCCTGAACCGCACCTTGCCAACTTATTCGACATCAACGGCAAATACGGTGACGTGGTTGCGGTCGAGGAAGTATTAGCATATTTACGTCTACCGCTATCAACGCCATGAAACCGTTACATTGTAACGATGACCCATCATTGCAACCATCACAGAACCTGAACCCTCAAACAGATGACGCCCAGAGCACGATATTCGGTGAATACTACTACACTCACGTAATATAGTTCTTCTTGACTTCGTGCGAAGATAGTATTATCATAACCTATACGGCATCTGCTCCAATGCCGACGTTTTATGTTTCTCATAGGAAGTGTACGGTCTTAAGCGATGAGCCACCGCTATCGCTGGGTCTTTCTGGCAGGTGTGGTCGTCGCGCTCAGTGGTTGTCTGTCGACACTACCCACAACTGTAGATGTGAACGGGCCATTGCCGGCTACCTTACCGCCACTAGCGCAAACCTTGCGCGCCACGATAGCGCCGACGAATCTCGCGCCGGCGCAGGAAACTGCTGTGCCGACAAGCACGATGACTACGACCGCGGTGATTATTGTTGCGACACTGCCACCAGCTACCGCAGCGCCGCCGACACCTACCTTAACCCCAGCGCCAACCCTCGTCTTGCCAACCTTACCGGTATTGTCGAACGAAGAACGTTGGCGATTACAACAGCTCGATCGCCAAATCTTTCCAGAACCCCGTTTATACACAACGAAACGCAGTGAATTGTACTGGTATGATCCGATTAATCAACAACCGGTATTAATCGGTATTATAAATGGTGAATTTATGGCGCAAGCTACATTCACCTTCCGGGAAAACAATCAACCATCGCTTGAAGTGCCATACCACGTCAACCATTCTTATGGTATTTCTGCCCTTTCTCTTGCTGTAATCGAGCGTATTCGCGCTGCAGGATATGATGAATGGATTGAGACGTTCGTTTTTTTAACGCCTGATGTGCAAGCAAAAGGCTAACAGTTTCGTCGGTGACGGGTTACAAATTGGTTAGGAAGTGGTTGTATAATCGTTTTGGTCTGGTCAACGTTGATAGTTCGACAGCTATAGTTTAGTAAAGAAGAAGGAATCGCCGTGAGCAGTCGCTATCTCGAAATGGTGCGTGGACAACGCCGCCGAGGCGGATGGCAATTCACCTCAAAATCGTTACTTGCCATCCTTGCGTTCATCGCCATGATTGGCTCTGCGGTCTATTGGTGGGGTGTCCAGAGTCAATTAACCGGCAATTGGATTATCGCTGCGGCATACACTGCCATTTTGGTGTTGGCGCCGCCGAGCCTGATGTCATTCCTCATTCCATGGTCGCCGGGTGGGATGCTCTTGCAAAAAATCAACGCCAAGACATGGGGTTATGCCGTGGTGATAGCCGCCACGCTCTACCTTGTATATTATTCCTTTGAAATTCAATGGACATGGTGGGCATCGCAGCCGGTGGTCCAAAGCACAGGGTTAGTCATCCAACAGGTATTGATTGGCATTATCGGCTTTATCATCATCCCTGCGCTCTTGTGGACGCCAGTGACCTCTGAGGAACTGGTTGAGCAGGTGCGCCAAGCCCATTTGGTGCGTCGCTACGAGCTGCAAACGCAGGCTGACATTGCCATTCTGCGCGCTACCTTGCTGCGCGCACAAGAGAAGGCATTAATCGGGTTTGCCAACCTCACCGTGCAAGAGCGCGAGGAATTGGCCGCCGTGATGCGTGGTTTGGTCAAAGGCATTGACGCAACCCTGCGCGATATTGGTGAGAGCGTGAAGACGGTGAGCGGAGCGACGGTACCGTTCAATAGCCTCGAAGACAATGAGGATATCCAGAAGTACCTCGATTTTGTCGCCGAAACGTTGACCGACAATGCGCTCTTACCCCGCCGCTCATCAGTCACGGGCCAGCACGAAGCGGCAACTCGCCAGCTTTCATCGCGTGAAGAGGAAGAATACTACGACGATGACCGGCGCACGCGCACGTTGCGACAACGCTAGTTAGGTAGGAATATGCGCGGCTACCGTTTCACCACCGATGACCGCCTGCCCGAGCGCGACTTGCAAGAGCTGGCCGATGAACTGGCGATCCAGTTGCATTATGCGCTCGGCGAGCGTGTATTTCTGTTGCCGCGCGCCGATGTGGCTGAGTTGATCTGGCCGTATATCGAAGACCTCCATCCCGATGACCAGAATGATGCCGTCTGGCTTGTGTGGCATCTGTTCCAAGAAGCGCATGAGCTAAACAAAGAGTAATCCGCCCTTATCATGACTACTGTCCGCCGGTTGGGGATTTATGGAGGCACGTTCGATCCGATCCATTTCGGCCATCTAGCCATTGTCGAAGAGGCGCGCTGGTTTTGCCGTCTCGACCAAGTACTGATCGTCCCCGCCGCAGCCCAACCGCTGAAGGAAGGCCATCTCGCCGCTGCCCATCACCGGCTTGAGATGGTGCGGTTAGCGTGCGCCGGCAACGATGCACTGATCCCATCGTCGCTCGAACTCGATCGCCCGCCACCGTCGTATACGGTCGACACCTTGCGCGTATGCCGGGAACGGTATGGGCCGGAGGTTGAGCTGTTTCTGATCATTGGCGCTGATGCCGCCGCTGATTTGCCGCGCTGGCGCGAACCCGACCAGATCGTACACCTCGCCCGCCTTGTTGTGGTCGAACGGCCCGGCTATCCGCTTGACCCTGCAGCATTACTAGCAGCGGTGCCGGCAGTGCGCGATCGCATGATTGTTCTCACCGGGCCACAGCTCGCCATTTCCAGCACCGATCTGCGCCAGCGTCTCGCCATCGGTCGGCCGGTGCGTTACCAGTTACCTGATACTGTTCTTGCGTATTTGAATCATCACCAGTTGTATCACGTTGAGGAATAACGCTGCATGGCCGACGATGCCGAGCGCCTCTTGAGCGAGACCGCCGCCGCGTGGGGGCTTTCGCTCAACGAGCGCCAACTTGCCCAATTTCACCGCTATCTTGACGAGCTGATCGTTTGGAACGACCGCTTCAATCTGACCGCAGTGCGCGACCGCGCGGCCATGGTGCGCCGCCACTTGCTCGATTCGCTGTGGCTGGGCCGTGACTGGCCTGTGCAACCAGCCAACCTGCTCGATATTGGCAGCGGGGCCGGCTTTCCAGCGCTACCACTCAAAATCCTCTACCCAGACCTACCGGTCACACTGGTCGAAGCCACCGGCAAGAAGGCCGAGTTCTTGCGCCACATCATTGATTGTCTCGAACTAACCGGCGCGCGCGTGTTGAACGAACGGATCGAAATCGTGGGCCGCCATCCCGCCGAACGTGAGCAGTACGACATTGTAACTGCCCGCGCCGTCGCCGAGCTGCGCGTGCTGGTGGAATACGCCTTGCCGCTGTTACGCATCGGGGGACGTCTGCTTGCGCCGAAAGGCCGCGACCCAGAGGCCGAGATTGTTGCAGCGCGCAACGCGCTGGCCTTGCTCGGCGGCGAAATCAGTCTTTGCCAACCGGTTGACATTCCCGGCGAAGAACGGCGCAGCCTTGTGATCGTCACCAAAATCGCCCCCACTCCCGTCCGCTTCCCTCGCGCGGTTGGCGTACCGGCCCACCGCCCGTTGTGAGACCAACGCCGGGGCTTGCCAACGATGGACTGCGGCAGTCCACCTGCCGCACCGGTGGCGCGAACCGGCCGGCGATAGACTGCGGCAGTTTGACTTCCGCACTCCACACCAATTGTACCCTTTCAGCGGATGGTGAAACTTTTCATCGCGGCCAAACGTACAGATCAACGGTTGTGGATGCACGATCGGCGTGCTACAATGCAGGTAGTGTTCCCGTAGCAACCATTCCGCAGCCTTGATGGTGTGCATAAGCATCCAAAGGAGGAGCCTCCATGTCCATTCTCGGTCGTATCAAGGATCTGATCAGCGCCAACATCAACGCCATGCTGGATAAGGCAGAAGACCCGGAGAAGATGGCGAACGAGTACCTGCGCCAACTGACCAACGAGCTGTACGAGGCCCGCACCGGCGTGGCCCAAGCGATGGCCGACGAGACCCGGCTTGAGCAGCGCCGGATCGCTGCTGAGGCTGAGGTTGAGCAGTGGCAGATTAAGGCCGAGCGGGCGTTGCGCGCCGGCGATGAGGCGCTGGCGAAGGCAGCACTGGCCCGCAAGGTGCAGACCCAGAAGCTGGCCGAACAGTACCGCGCTCAAGAGAAGGCGCAAGAAGAGCAGGTAGAAGCTTTGCAGCAGGCCCTGATCGATCTCGAAACCCGGATCGCCGAGGTGAAGGCGCGCAAAGAGCTGATCATCGCCAAGAAGAACCGCGCCCAAACCCAAGAGGCGCTCCAGCACACCGCCGCGTCGATCGGTCGCGTCAGCGCCCTCGACAAGCTCGATCAACTGGAAGAGAAGGTCGATGACCGGCTGGCCCGCGCTGAGGCAATGGCCAAGCTCGAAGGCGACTCGCTGGAGGCCCGGTTCCGCAACCTCGAGAAGGAGACCGAGGTTGATAGCGAGCTGGCCGAGCTGAAGCGCAAGCTGGGATTGAGCTGATCGGATAGGGGCAAGGACGGGTTTGAAACCCGCCCTTGCCTCGCTCCTGCTCTGCTTCTATACCGCCGGCTCGTAACAGGCGCGGCAGCGCGCTTCGTACATATCAAGACCGCCGACAACAATCGTCGGCGCATTGGCTGGGGCGGGTTTGCCGTCGATCAAACGCTGTGAGCGGGTGGCATACGCGCCGCATTTGACGCAAATCGCGTACAGTTTATCAACTTGCTCGGCCAGCGCCAGCAAGTGCATCATCGCCGGAAACGGCTCGGCCCGGTAGTTGAGATCGAGGCCAGCCACAATCACCCGCGCACCACGGTCGGCGAGCCATTGGCAGCCGCGCACCATCTCGGCCGGATCGTCATCGAACAGATGCAATTCATCGATCGCGACCACAGGCGCATCTTGGGCATGGGCCAAAATCTCACGCATCGTCGCCACGGTAATCGCCTCTAGCCGGCTGCCGCTATGGCTGGCTACCTGCCCCTCGGCATAGCGCGTATCCATCCGCGGCGTAAAGATCCGGTACGATTGGCGGGCAATCCGCACCTGTCGCATGCGCCGGATCAGCTCTTCGGTCTTGCCACTGTACATGCAGCCGCAAATCACCTCGATACGGCCGCCATCGCTCGGACGGGTCATCACTCCTCCTGAAATGGTACTATGCTAGGCTAAGTTAAGTAGGGTACACTGTACATACGCCATCAGTAAGGGGGATCATTATTCACCCTTACTGTCTCGCTCTTGCAGTCGCCTTACCCGGCTGCCGTTAACTTGCGGAGTATACCATATATGTCACGCCAGACAGAAGATGAAAGCCTACTACGAACCGATCCGTCCCGGCACCCGCACGATTTTACCCATACCGACACGTGGCGCGTGTTGCGGATTATGGGTGAATTTGTGGAAGGATTCGAAAACATGGCCGGGCTTGGCCCCGCCGTCTCGATCTTTGGTTCGGCCCGGATTCCACCAACCTCGCCCATCTATCTAGCAGCGAGTGAAACGGCCCGCTTACTCGCGCAGGCCGGCTTTACCATCATCACCGGCGGCGGCCCCGGCCTGATGGAAGCGGCCAACAAAGGCGCACGCGCCGGCGGCGGGCGCTCGGTTGGCTGTACAATTGAATTGCCGTTTGAAGCGGGCGCTAACCCATTTCTCGATCTCGAAGTGCGATTTCGCTACTTCTTCATCCGCAAAATTATGTTCGTCAAATATGCCCATGCCTTTGTGATCTTCCCCGGCGGCTTTGGTACGCTCGATGAACTCTTTGAAGCGTTGGCGCTCATTCAAACCGGCAAAATTCACGACTTTCCCATTGTGCTGTACGGCTCGGAGTTCTGGCAAGGCATGATCGATTGGGCGCGCCATACGCTGCTCGCGACCGGCACGATTGCCCAAGCTGACCTCGACCGGTTGCAAGTGTGTGATGACCCGCAACAAATCTGCGATCTCATCGTCCAAGCCCATCAGCACCGGCAGAAAGGCGGCGATCCGTGGACGCGCTAACGTGGCTGGCGGATGACGAATTGTGTGCGTTGTTGCGTCGCTACTATCAGGGTGACGCGGGCCTGTGGCCTGAGATCTTAGCCCGCGTCGAACACGAATTGCGTATGCGGCAGTTACCGCCCCTCCCGCGCCATGTGCGGTTCCGGCACATTGGCGATGGGTATGTGGTGGTGATTACGCCGGCGGGGACGTAGGCGACACGACAGTATACCTTACGTCGCCGCCGGATACTCGCCGCGTTCGAGGTATTGCCGGCGGTAATATTCCATGTACTCGCCCGATTTGATCGGTCGCCACCACGCCTCGTTTTCGACAAACCAGCGCACGGTTTTTTCCAACGCTTCATCAAAGGTATGGCGCGAACGCCATCCCAATGCGCGCAGCTTCGAGCAATCGAGCGCGTAGCGCCGGTCGTGGCCGGCCCGGTCGGCGACGTGCTGAATGAGACTGTGCGGCTTGCCGAGAATGTCGAGAATTTTGTGCGCCATCTCGATATTCGGCGTCTCGACCTCGGTGCCGACGTTATACACCTCGCCGATTTGGCCTTTGTGCAGCACCACGTCGATCGCTTCGCAGTGATCGAGCACGTACTGATAATCACGTACCTGCAAGCCGTCGCCGTAGATCGGTAGGGGCAGATTGTCGATCGCATTGGTGGTAAAGAGCGGCACCGCTTTTTCAGGATAGTGATACGGGCCGATGTTATTCGAGCCGCGAGTGGTGGTCACCGGCACACCATAGGTAATGTAATACGCATAGACAAGATGCTCGGCCCCAGCCTTGCTAGCCGAATAGGGGCTGCGCGGTTCGAGCGGATCGCCCTCGCGTGAGCGGTGCGGCACCGGGATCGCGCCGTACACCTCGTCAGTGCTGATCTGGTGGAAGCGTTCGAGTTTCAGTTCGCGCGCTACCTCGAGCAACGCCCATGTGCCATTGACATTGGTGCGCACCACCGCATCAGGAGCCATAATCGAGCGATCAACGTGGGTCTCGGCGGCAAAATTGACGATGGTATCAATATCGTAGGCGCGCACCGTTTCACGCACCGCATCAATATCACAAATATCACCGCGCACAAACGCAAAGCGCGGATCGTTGGCAACCGGCGCCAAATTAGCCAAATTGCCGGCGTAGGTCAGTTTGTCGTAGACCACGATACGATAATCGGCATACTTGCCCAGCATGTAGTGAACAAAGTTGCTGCCGATAAAACCGGCCCCGCCGGTCACGAGCAGATTTCTCATAGGAGAGCCAATCCTTTTCACTGCATAACGTTCGCGCACTCAGCGATAGCATCTTATGGCAACTACTATCGTGATCTGAACGCCGAAGGTCTGTGCCAACCAGCTTTTGCCATCGCTTGGCGAGAATCATCTTCGCTTGCGGAAGACGGTACCGACAATAGCACATGAGCATGAACACGCAACCGGTCTTGCCCGCCACAGAGATTACGCTTCTGTAAAGATGCGGTTCTTGGCCCGCGACTCGGCTGCCATGCGCTCTTTGTAGACTTGCACTTGCGCCAACAACGCCGGATCGGCGCTGGCCAGTATCTGCACGGCGAGCAAACCGGCGTTGCGACCATTACCGATGGCAACCGTGGCCACCGGCACCCCTGCCGGCATCTGCACAATCGAGAGCAGCGAGTCGAGGCCGTTAAGAGCTTTGCTCGGCACTGGCACACCGATCACCGGCAACGGCGAATGGGCGGCAATCATGCCGGGCAAGTGGGCCGCGCCGCCGGCCCCGGCAATGATGACCCTGATACCGCGCTGGTGCGCAGTGATACCGTATTCGGCCATATCGAGCGGGGTGCGGTGGGCTGAGACGACCCGCGCTTCGTAGGGAATGCCAAACTCGCGACAGACATCGATTGCGCCTTGCATAGTCGGCAAGTCGCTGTCACTGCCCATGATGATACCCACGAGAGGATGATCGGACATAGCGCTTCCTCGTCTCGACTTATCACGACGGCATCGCCACCAGTGCGGCGGCGCGGCGGGCAATCGCTTCAGCTTCAGCCAAGGTATCTGCCAACGCGGTAATATGGCCCATCTTGCGCCCGATCCGCTCTTCGCGCTTGCCGTAAAAGTGCATGTGCGCGCCGGGAACTGCGAGCGCCGCGGTTATTGCGCTGGTGTTGATAGGGCCGTTACGCTGGCCGAGCAGATTAACCATCACCGCTGCCGGCGCGCGCATCGCGGTCGGGCCAAGCGGCCAACCCAGCACGGCCCGCAGGTGCTGCTCAAACTGCGAGGTGACGCAGGCTTCAATCGTGTAGTGGCCAGAATTGTGCGGGCGAGGGGCCAACTCGTTGATCAGCACCCGCCCATCGGCCAGTGCAAACAGCTCGACGCCAAAAATCCCCACCCCCTCAACCGCCTCAATCGCGGCCACGGCCAGTTCAGTCGCCAACGCGGCCATCGCCGGTTCAACCGGCGCCGGTGCGTAGACCACCTGGCAAATATGATTCTGCTGCACTGTCTCGACCACCGGGTATACCGCTGTCGCGCCATCACGCCGGCGCGCAACCATCACCGCCAATTCGCGGCTAAACGGCACCCATGCCTCAACCAGCAACGGGCTGCCGCCGCGAGTGAGCCGTTCCCACGCCGGCACGACATCAGCCGGGCCGCGCAGAGTGGCATTGCCGTAGCCATCATAGCCATTGCGGCGCGCTTTGAGCACCAGCGGCCAGCCAAACTCTTTCGCAACCGCCAAGACCGCATCCGGTGCAGCGACCGACCGGAACGGCGGCACCGCCAACCCCGCCGCCGCCAACCGCTCTTTTTGCCACAACTTATCTTGCACCACGGCGACTGTCGCCAGCGTAGGCCAAACCGGCGCACCCAAGGCCACAACCCGCTCGAGCAAGCCGGCATCAATAAACTCGTTTTCTAACGTCACCAAATCGCACTGGCGGGCAAACGCAGCGAGCACCGCTTCATCTTCCCACGGCCCCACCACTGCATGCTGGGTATAACGCGCCGCCGGACTATCCGGCGTCCGCTCGCAAATCACCACTTCCACACCGAGGCTGATGGCCGCTTGCACTAACATTTGGGCTAATTGGCCGCCGCCGAAAATCCCTACCCGCATAACTCTTCCCACTACGAACTGAATGAACCACGCTGGGTATAGTACCGTTAGAGAACTGGATGCGCAAGCGGGTGCTTAGCCCGTACGGGTCTAGTACTCTGTCCCACCGTCCCGTTCCATAGCGTGAGGTCGCAAACCACTACCCTCGCAACGTGCGCCTCAGCCAATCTGGCCGGTGCGGGCCGGGCAAAAACTTCCGCTATAATACAACTGGGACAACAACCTTCACAAGGAGTATGGCCGTATGTCGATGTCTTCGCGCAGCAATCGTCGCCGTTCCAATCAACGCTCGAGCCCGGTGCGCCGCCCGGTTGCCCGGTCGGTCGAACCGCCTGATTACAGCCGCGAATATGCTGATGTCCGCCAAGATCTGATCTGGATCACGATCTGGGGCGGGTTGCTCACGGTTGGAATGATTGCGGCTTCGTTCGTATTGTAACAAGGCAGATGACCACCGCAAAGCAGGCCAACAGCATCGTTGCCACCCTTTGCGGCGATACTTTATACGGCACCGACCATGACGAGCGCCGAAAACCGGTTGCGCAGCAAAGCCGCGCGGTTGCGCAGCCTTGAACATAAACTGTACAATGCGCCACCCAACGGCTATAGCGTGATCGAACTTGCCAAACTGTGCGGCGTCAACCGGCGCACCATCTACCGCGATCTCGATACGCTCAGCGAAGCGGACGTACCGATTTGGGAACACAACGGCAAGTACGGCCTCGATCGCAACAAATACCTCGCCACCATCCGGCTGAACCTCAATGAAGCGATCGCGCTCTTCTTTGCGGCGCGGTTACTCAGCCACCACAGCGACGAACACAACCCGCACATTGTTTCGGCGCTCGACCAGCTTGCCGCCGGCCTGCCCGACCAAACGATCGCCGGCCACATTGCCCGCTTGGCCGAGATTGTGCGCAAACGGCCACCTAATCCGCATTATGTGCGCATGCTCGAACTGCTCACGCGAGCGTGGGCCGACCGGCGCATGGTGCGCATCCGCTATCGTGCGCCTAACCGGGAGCCAACTGAACGCGATATTGCACCCTACTTTCTCGAAGTGGTGCGTACAACTCCGGGAGTGTACGTGATCGGCTATGACCGGCTACGCAATGATTTGCGCACCTTCAAAGTCGAACGCATCGAGGATGCCAAACTGCTTGATGAGCGGTTCACTATTCCCCCGGACTTTGACCCGTATGCCCACTTGGCACGGTCGTGGGAAGTGATGAACGAGGCGGACGTGACGATTCACCTGCGCTTCAGCCCGCAAGCCGCACCGCGCATCCGCGAGAATCGCTGGCACCACAGCCAACAATTGATCGACAACGCCGATGGCAGTTGCGACGTATACCTGACTGTCGCCGGCATTCGCGAAATCTTAAGTTGGGTGTTGAGTTGGGGAACAGAGGTGGAGGTGATCGAACCGAGCGAATTGCGGGCCGAGGTCGTCAACCATGCCCGCCGCATCTTAGAGAAGTACAAATAGGAAAGGGCGACGCGCTCGCGTCGCCCCACCTATTTCCGGGTAATCAACGGCTATTCCGCCTCCTCACCGTAAATCTCTTTGAGCAAGCTCTTCTTCTTTTCGGGTTGGCGGCCAGAGCGGCGCGCTTCGCGCTCGGTCTGCCGCTCTTGGGCAACATTCAACCGGCGCATAAAGCGATCAACTTGGCCGGCGGTATCGACGATGCGCTGTTCGCCGGTATAGAACGGATGGCAGTTCGAGCAAATTTCCACCCGCAGATTCGGGCGGGTCGAACCGATCTTCCACACCGTCCCGCAGGTCGTGCAGACGATGCCATCGGTGTAGTACTTGGGATGAATACCCTGTTTCACCGTCGTATCCTCTCTAATTGGCAGCGGCTTCGGCAGACGCAACTGGAATCACGCTGACCATCTTCTGGGAGCGCGAATAGTGGCCGAACTGCACCACGCCATCAACCAGGGCGTAGAGCGTCCAGTCGCGACCAACGCCGACATTCTCACCCGGCTTGATTTTGGTGCCGCACTGGCGCACGATAATATTGCCGGCCCGAACCAGCTCGCCGCCGAAGCGCTTGATACCGCGCATTTTCGGATTGCTGTCACGCCCGTTGCGCGAGCTGCCTACACCTTTTTTGTGTGCCATTGTTCAAGCTCCTCTAGGCGACGATCTCGCTAATGCGAACTTTGGTATAGCGCTGGCGATGGCCGGTGCGGCGGCGATAGCGCGTCTTGTTGCGGTAGCGGAACACGACGATCTTGTCGCCCTTCTGCTCGCCCAACACCTCTGCCCGCACCACAGCGCCCTCGACCAGCGGCGAGCCGACCTTTACCTGCTCCGCGTCGCCCACCAACAGCACTTCACCCAGCTCGATCTGGCTGCCCGGCTCGGCGCTGATCAGGTCGATGGTCAGGACTTGGCCCGGCTCGACACGGTATTGCATGCCACGGTCACGAATAATCGCATACACGGTCTTCTTCTCCTTGGGGCGACGCACGCACTGCGTCGAGACAACATGAAAACAGAGCGGTTGCACCGCCCTTTGCCTTGCGTAGTATAGCAAAGGGTTAGCGTGGTGTCAAATGCCATTCGCTACTCGCTGCGCGCAATCCGGGCCATTTCCTCGCACGCGCGCAAGGCGGCGATCCGCGCCCAACCAAGCGATGCGTTAGCGCCAATCGCCAGCAACAGGATCAGGTCATCAACCGACGCCATAATGATGTTTTGATCTTGGCCCTCGTGAATGACTAAATGGCCGGGACGTTGCTGGCCCAAATGGCGGCCAATCTCGGCCAGCGCCAGCGTGTTGCCGGCCGCCAGCGCCGCCACGACCGTGACATTAATATCGCGCCGCCGGCTCCAATGGCTGAGCACCAACCCGCTCATATCGGCCAAAATGGCGCACTGCACATCGGGCGCCAGTGCCAAATCCTTCAACGCCTGCCGCATACGTTCGAGCTGGGCTTCCGAATAGCTGCGCCCGCTCCGGCCGGGCTGGTTGGGTGTCAGCCGCATCGCCACCGCCGAGTTCACCGCCGGCGCTAGCGGCAGTGACTGGCGTGTACGCAGAGCGGCCAGCCGCTGGCTAAACCGGCTGCCGCTGGCCGGTTCGGCTGGTTGCGCTTCAGGGCGGCTAGCGCCCACCGGCTTGATCGGATCGAGCAAGGTGGTCGCCGCTAACCGCAATTGCTCAGCAGTGGCTGGCTTGGTCAAGACGTAGTCAATCTGCAATTCGGCTTTGAGTTGCGGCGATAAGTCTTCGGGACTAATCGTAAACACTACCACCGCTGTGCCCGGATCAAGCTGGCGCACCCGCTGGATCAACTCGATCCCATTCATACCCGGCATACGCAGATCGGTGAATAACAGATCGACTGGCTGGCGTGAAATGTGCAACAGCGCAGCCTCCGCCGAAGAGACATCGCTCACTTCGTATGGCGTATCATCGGTGAGCGCCAACGCCACCAACCGGCGAATGTTCGGATCATCATCGACAATTAAAATACGCTTGGGCATACTTGCTCCGGCGAACGCAACGCCGCGCCTATCTCGGCGCGGCGGCGGCATGGACGTCGTGCATCTTATAGTATAGCTTTTTTGCGCAAACTTGTCGCCGGGTCAGAAGTACTACTTTTTTCGCAGCCACCGTAGCCGGCAGGTTGCGCGCCTGCCGCCGAGTTGGCGATCGGCAGCGACCGCTCTACCTGCTACAGTGGCACGCCGGATCATCATTCATCGACGATCCGGATATGCAGCTCCTTCAACTGGCGCTCATCAACCGGCGACGGCGCGTTGGTCATCAGATCGACTGCTTGCTGCGTCTTGGGGAAGGCCATCACTTCACGGATGGTCGGCTCGCCGGCCAAGATCATCACCAGCCGATCGATGCCGGGAGCGATCCCGCCGTGGGGTGGCGCGCCATATTCAAACGCCTCCAGCATGTGACCAAACTGGGCCTGCGCCTGCGCTTCGCTGATGCCGAGCAGCGAAAAGATCTGCTGCTGCACGTCGCGACGATGGATACGGATGCTACCACCACCGGCCTCGTAGCCATTGAGGATCAGGTCGTAAGCCTTGGCGCGCACCTTGCCCGGATCGGTCGCCAACAGATGCAGGTCTTCGTCTTTGGGCGCGGTGAAGGGATGGTGAACGGCGTCCCAGCGCTGCTCGTCCTCGTTCCATTCCACCAGCGGAAAATCAACCACCCACGCAAAGCAGAGCGTGTTGGGATCGGCGAGGTGCAGCCGTTCAGCCAGATTACGGCGCAGCTTGTCGAGCGAGGCGGCAACTACCGCCGGCTGATCGGCGACGATCAACAACAGATCGCCGGGTTGCGCCGCCATGCGTTGGGCAATCGCATCAAACTCGCCGGGAGCGAGGTTCTTGGCGAAGCTCGAACGGACTTCGCCGCCATCAGCCGGCAAGACGGCCCACGCCAACCCATTTGCGCCGCCGGCGCGCACCACCTCGGCCAGTTCGTCGATCTGCTTGCGCGAGAAGGTTGCGCACCCCGGCGCCCGAATCCCTTTCACCCGACCGCCAGCAGCTAGCGCACTGCGGAACACTTGGAACGGCGTCTCAGCTAACAGATCACTGAGATTGACCAATTCGAGGTTGTAGCGCAGATCGGGCTTATCGGAACCGTAACGCTCCATTGCTTCGGTGTATGTGAGGCGGCGGAACGGTGTCGGCAGATACTTGTGCGGCGTTATCGTGCGGCACAGGGCGGTAAAGAGCCGCTCGATCAGATTGAGCACGTCTTCCTGATCGACAAAGCTCATCTCCATATCGAGCTGGGTAAACTCAGGCTGGCGATCGGCGCGCTGATCTTCATCGCGGAAGCAGCGGGCAATCTGGAAATATTTATCGTAGCCGGCCACCATCAGCAACTGCTTAAGTTGCTGCGGGCTTTGCGGCAGAGCATAAAACTTGCCCGGATGCAAACGTGAGGGCACCAGATAGTCACGCGCACCTTCCGGGGTTGATTTGATCAAGATCGGGGTCTCGATCTCAAGAAAGCCCTCGTTGTCAAGAAAATCGCGGATAAACTTGACCACGCGATGGCGCAAGATCAGATTGCGCTGCATCCGCTCGCGGCGCAGGTCAAGGTAGCGATACTTGAGGCGCACCGCTTCATCTTCGCCACCCTCTTTGGCAATGTAGATCGGCGTCGTGCGAGCCGAGTTCAGCACCTGTGCCTCGCTCGCAGACACTTCAATCTCGCCGGTGGCAATGTCAGGATTGACAGCTTCGGCAGGGCGAATGCGCACCCGACCGCGCACCTGAACGACATATTCCGAGCGCACGGTCTCGGCCACTTCATGCGCTGCCGGGTTGGCGCTGTCAAACACGACCTGCGTGATACCGTAGCGATCGCGCAGGTCAATAAAAATCAGATCGCCATGGTCGCGCCGGCGATGCACCCAGCCGGCCAGCGTCACCTCTTGGCCAGCGTGAGCGGGGCGCAACTCACCACAGGTATGTGAACGGTACATAGCCTCTCCTGCCGGATTGAAAGCGGCAACGAACGGTTAGCCGTCGCATTATAACATAGGCACTCGCCCAACTTAGCTACCAAGCTGTCCGATCAGCGCCGCCAGCCACGGGGTAGTCGCGCCAACCGGCAATTGGGCCAGCGCCTGCCGGGCCGCAGCTTGTTGTTCAACCAGAACTGCCCGCGCTGCCGGCAAGCCATCGCGCTGGATGATTGGCAACGCGGCTGCGATCGTCTCTGGTGACGGATGGGCAAAGAGCGCCTGTAACTCTGGCGCTGGCGAATTACCGGCAGCCAACACCAAGGCCAGCGGCACATGACCGGCTTGCAGCCATGCGCCATCGGCCTCTAGATCGCGTATCTCTCTGGCGAGCCGCCGGGCTAAGCCAAGATGCAGGCCAAACTGTGTCGCCGGCTCAAGCAACGAGTCAGCCAACCCGCCGCACAACACTCCGGCCTGCGCCGCCGCCGCAAACAAGGCCCCGGCTAACGCTTCCTCCCGCTGCCAATACGCCACCAGCGCCGTTTCATTCGGCGTCAGGCTGCTCACCGTCGTTAACTGGCCTTCGCAGATCTGCATCACCGCCTGCGAATACAGACCAATAATGCGCGGATCAGGGCTGCGCGCCATCTCGCCGGCAGCCAGTGCAAAGAGGTAATCACCCACCATGAGCGCCACGCCGTGATCCCACGCGCCGTTGGCTACCCGGCCAGCGCGGCGGGACTGCTCGTCGATCAGATCATCGTGCGCCCGAGTTGCTGCTTCGATCAGTTCCACCGCCGCAGCGGCATGCGCGACCTGTTCGCCAGCACCATTCCCCAAGCGGGCAATGGCCAGCACAATCAACGCCCGCAACCGATCAGATGGATCGGTAACCACATGGGGGCCGACCATGGAAATGACAGCCATCCGCGCCCGCGTGCGCTCACGCAAGAGCTGCTCGACTAACAAGAAATCGTGATGTAATTCCGGCGGAACAGACCAGCTCATGGTTCGTTACTTTGACTGAGCGTGTGATTCACCTTTTGGAAAGATACGCCATCCGTTCGTCACTGTCAACCGCGCAGGCGGATGAAGGTTACACGCTGTCTCCTCGCTGGCTTCAAGGGTGGACAAAACCCATGAGCGCAGATACGGTTAATGACTTTGAGATGCGCTATGTTAAGCCCCTCTCCTACTGGCACGAGAGAGGGGGAGTGGAGAGCCGAGCGTTGAAGCATCGCCTAGCGATCAGCGGTTGTGATCGACCAGATGTTCTGTCCGCCCCTCAACTTGCCGGTTCATTCACCAGATGAACAGTTGACACTTTCGCTTGTGCGGTTGACAATACAAGTGTCACCATTCTCAGTCTGAAACGGAGGTGAAGCGTGACCTTCAACCCCTCTCGCCTCGGACGGGCCATCGGCATTACCGTTGGCGCTGTGGCGGCCCTCGCCGGCGTAGGCGCCGTCGCTGCCCTCCGCCGTCCTTTGCCGCGCACCAACGGGCGGGCCAAGCTGCCCGGTCTGCGCGCAGCCGTCGAAGTGCGCCGCGACCGCTGGGGAGTTCCGCATATTTATGCGGACAACAACGAAGACCTCTTCTGCGCCCTTGGGTATGTGCATGCCCAAGACCGGCTCTGGCAGATGGAAATGCACCGCCGGATCGGGCATGGCCGCCTCGCCGAGATCTTTGGCCCGATTGCGATCGACTCCGATCGCTTCATCCGTACCCTCGGCTTTAGCCGCATTGCCCGCCGCGAAGCTGCGTTGCTCGACGATGAGACGGCGACCTTGATGACCGCATATCTACGCGGCGTGAATGCTTGTATCGAGCAGAGCGGCAGCCGATTGCCGCTCGAGTTTACTATTCTCGGCTTCCAGCCGCAGCCGTGGGAACTGGCCGACCTCTTGGTCTGGCCAAAGATGATGTCGCTCAATCTCTCGACCAACTGGATGCAAGAGTTGTTGCAGGCGCAGATTGTGGCAACTGTCGGCATCGAGCGGGCTATTGCGCTCCGCCCGCGCTACCCCGAAGACGGCCCCTTAACGGCGCCGTCCGGCGCGCATTATACCGCCGATCTCGGCGCCGACGCGCTGCAACTGGCCAGCGATGCCGCGCTCTTTACCGGCGAAACCCAGACGCCGCAAGGCTCCAATGCGTGGGTGGCAGCCGGCAAACGCACCACTAGCGGGAGACCCTTGCTGGCGAATGACCCTCATCTCAATGTAGCTTTGCCCAACCTCTGGTACCAAGTGCATCTCGAAGGCGGCGATTTTCACGTCGCCGGCACCACCATTCCAGCCACCTGCGGTGTGATTATCGGCCATAACCAGCGCATTGCGTGGGGCGTGACCAATGCGCGCACCGATAACCAAGACCTCTTCATCGAGCAGTTCGATGCCGCTGACCCGCTGCGTTACCGCTGGCGCGATGAGTGGCTGACCGCCGAAGTCGTGACCGAGACGATTGCGGTCAAAGGCCAAGCCGAGCCGGTGGTGATCGATGTGCGTATCACCCGCCACGGCCCGATCATCGATCCGGTGGCCGGCACGCTGCGCGGCGAGCCAACCACGACCAGCGCCGAGACCACGGCGCTGGCACTGCGCTGGACGGCGCTCGATCCCTCGCCAACCTTAATGCGTTCGGTGCTGAAGCTCAACCGCGTCCAAAATTGGAACGAGTTCCGCGCCGCCTTGGCCGATTGGGATACGCCGCCGCAGAATTTCGTCTATGCCGACATCGACGGCCATATCGGCTATTGCTTGGCTGGACGAATGCCGATCCGGCGGCACGGTGACGGTATGTTGCCGGTGCCTGGCTGGAGCGGCGAGTACGAGTGGGAGGGCATGATCCCCTTTGAAGAATTGCCCAGCCAGCTCGATCCGCCGAGCGGCACGATTGTCTCTGCTAATCACCGAATTACCGGCGGTGAACAGCGCAACGCTCCGATCCATGGCTTCTGGCTCAATCCGTATCGCGCCCAACGCATCCAAGAACTGCTCGATGCCGCCAAACAACACGATGTGCGCAGCTTTGCCCGCATCCAGAATGATCTCCTGTCAGTGCCCGGCAAACAACTGGTCGAGCAGGTGGCGCGCCTGAGCCTCGAACCGGGGAGCGAGCAGCGCATCCGTGACATCCTTGTTGGCTGGGATGGCCAGCTTCACGCCAAGAGCGTCGCCGGCGCGATTTATGATGGGTTACGTTACCATCTGCTCCGCATCGTCTACCAAGAACTCGCTGACCTGTTCTACGCACCGGCGGCGCTCGGATCGTTTAGCGTGCTGCCGGCGAACATCTATCTGGAATGCGCGTTGCCGATGGTGTTGGAACGGATGGCCTCCCAACCGCTCGACCAACCCGATGAGTGGTTAGGCAATGGCCGCACGTGGGGCGGCGTGTTGCGCGCGGCGCTGGCCCGCACTGCCGCCGAACTATCCGAACGGCTGGGCAAAGATCCGGCGCGCTGGCAGTACGAGAAGATCCACAACCTGACCCTGCGCCATCCGCTGGGGAGCGTACCGGCGCTGACCCCGCTCTTTAACCGCGGGCCATGGCCGATGGGTGGCGATCTCGACACCGTCAACCATTGCTACATTCCACGCGATATTGCCGGTATGAAGATCTACAATGCACCGTCGCTGCGCTTCATTCTCGATCTGAGCGACTGGGACGCTTCCCGCGCCATTTTGCCCGCCGGCCAGAGCGGCCATCCGGCGAGCCCGCACTATGCTGATATGACCGATGCGTGGCGGGCCGGCGCGTATCATCCGCTGTTATGGACGCGACCCGCCGTGGAGCGGTATACTGATGGGGTGTTGACCTTGACCGGTGAAGGATAACTGCATCCTGCGGACGCCGGTGAACCTCGCGCAATGGTTGTTGCGAGCGCGCGTGGGGAGCCAGCGATGCTGGCTCCCTGCCGCCACACGGATCATCGCGCAGATAACGTTGCCCAAAAGAGCACATGTGCGTCCACGCAAGCATTGTACGTCTCTGTCACCGGTGCGCAGCCCTTCACGCCGCGCGCTTGAATGACTGTTGAACGTCATCATGAACAGCATCTTCCAATTGATCGCAGATCTGGCCGATCAGCCGGTGTGGCTGGCCGGCGGCGCAGTACGTGCGCTACTGAGCGGGCAAACGCCGGTCGATCTCGATCTGGCCACCACCGGCAACGGCTTGGCACTGGCCAAAGCGATTGCCGATGCCAGCGGCGGCGCATTTGTTGCGCTCGATCGCGAACGCGACACCGGACGCGCCGTGTTGCCCGGCGGGATAACGATCGATTGCGCGGCGCTCCGCGCGGCTGATATCGAAGGTGATTTGCGGTTGCGCGACTTTACTATCAACGCGCTGGCTATGCCGCTCACGGCAGCATTGGCCGGCGACTGGAGCACGCTGATCGATCCGCTGGGAGGGCGTGACGATCTCGCCGCCGGTCGTCTGCGCCTCTGCGCGCCAACTAGCTTGCGCGATGACCCGTTGCGCGTGGTGCGAGCCGGGAGGTTCCGCGCCACCCACCGGCTGCATCCTGACGCCGACCTGATCGCGGCGGCGCGCGAAGCGGTGCCGCTGCTCGTGAACGTTGCCGTCGAGCGCATCCGCGACGAACTGCTGAAGACATGCGATGGGCCGGCTGCCGCCGCCGGTCTGCGGCTGCTCGAAGAGATTGGCGCGTTAACGATCATCTTCCCCGAACTCGAACCGGCCCGCGCCTGCGATCAGCCGCGGGTGCATTTTCTGCCGGTGCTGGCCCACATGCTCGAAACGGTCGCCGCGCTCGACTGGCTGATCGATGACGGTGTTCCACCGGTGGCAGTGCAGACGTATCCGCAGCTCAGTCGCGCGCTGCCCTTTCCCGACCAATACCACGAGTTGCTCAACCAGCGTCGCGGCATCGTGCGGCGCGCCGCGTTGCTCAAGCTAGCGGCGCTCTTGCACGACAACGCCAAACCGCAAACGAAGGTCAGCTACCCCGACGGTACCGTAACCTTCTACGGCCATCAGAGCTTAGGCGCAGAAACAGTTGCGCAAATTGGGCGCCGGCTCCGCCTAAGTCGCGCTGACACCAGCTATCTGGTCAGCGTCGTGCGCGAACATATGCGTCCGGGGCAGATGCGTGACAGCGAACAGTTGAGTGAGCGTGGGATCAATCGCTTCTTCCGCGACACCGGCGATGCCGGCCCCGACATTCTGCTGCACGAGCTGGCCGACCATTTGGCGACGCGCGGGCCATGGCTCGACCCCGCAGCGTGGCAACGGCATCTGGCGTGGCTAGGAGCGATGCTGGATCGATATTGGAACCCGCCGGCGCCGCCGGCGCCGCCGCTGATTCGCGGCGACGAACTGATGGCAGCATTACAGATCGGGCCGGGGCCGGAAGTGGGGCGATTGCTGAAGTTGATCCATGAAGCGCAATTAGCGGGGGATATTCACAACACGGAAGAGGCGTTAGCCTTAGCCCGCGCGCTCCGTCTTGCAGAGCACTAACACGCAGAAATTATTGGGGCCGGCGCGGCAGCCGGATCCGATCGGTCTGCTGGCGCTCGGCGGAAGGTGCGTGCTCATCTTCCAGTAATGGCAGCAATGCTAGGGTCAACGCAATCATCACAACGAGGATGATCGAGGGCAGTAGCGACAGCCAATCAGACATCACATGCCTCCGGTTACGATGGCTACAGCAACAATAGGCGCCCTCATCGTAACGGGAGGACTGGCGCGCGAGAATGAAAATGATCTGATGTTATGCTGACAGACTACTTGCGCAACACATCGCGCACAATCTGCTCGAGGCGATCGAGCGGGAAGGGCTTAGGCAGATAGTAATCGATCCGCTGTTCGCGAGCGCGCTTTTCCAACTCAGGGGTAGCGTAAGCGGTAATCATCACCACGCTGGTATCGGGAGAAGTCTCCTTGATGGCTGCGGCCAGTTGCAGACCATTCATGCCGGGCATATTGTAGTCGGTGATCACGAGCGGCACCCGGCGCAGCGCGATTTGGGCCAGCGCATCAGCACCGCTATTGACGGTAATAATATCGTAACCACCGGTCAGATCACGCATCAAGCGATGCAAGATGATGAGGATATCAGGCTCATCTTCTACCAGAATGATGGCTGGATTGCGACCGGAAAAATCCGACATACGAGAAACTCCTTAAACCGCCAGCAATAGCTGATGCTTGCGCAAAACACCAGATCGGGCTTTTGCAAGTAGCGGTATTGTATCACAGCCGTGCATGACGGGCAAGCATTGAAGAAATGGTATCATAGGCACCATTACTTGCCCCGCCCTTGCCCCGTTGATGGGGCGCCTGAAGAAAACACAATTTGTATGAGCCAATTGCCCGGCATCTTCCTCAACGTGCTTGCCCCTGTCTTCTTACTCGTCTTGCTTGGCTACTTGACCGGCCCGCGGCTGCAACTCGAAGCGCGCACCCTTTCGCGCTTCGCGTACTTTATTCTGACCCCGGCGTTCGTGTTTTACGTGCTCAGCCAAACCCGGATCGAGGCAGGATTAGCCGGACGCATGATCGGCTTTATCACGGTCGTGTATATCGGCTCGATCATGATTGCCTTTGTGGTAGCCCGTCTGCTCAAGCGTAGCCCGGCAATGACCGCGGCATATGTCATGATCGCGGCGTTTGGCAACGTCGGCAATTTCGGCTTGCCGATCATTCAATTCGCCGAAGGGCCGGCGGCGCTCGGTGTTGCGACGGTCTACTTCTTAGCCAATCTGGTGCTGGCGTTTATTGTCTGCGTCGGGGCAGCCAACTTCAGTCGCGGCTTCAGTATCGGTATGGCCATTCAAGTCTTTCGCACCCCAGCTCTGCTGGCGCTGCCGCCAGCGTTGTTGTTCAACTGGCTTGAGATCACGCTGCCGCCAGTCGTGATGCGCCCGCTCGAATTGCTCTCCGGCGCGCTGATCCCGACCATGCTGATCGTATTAGGCGCGCAACTGGCCGCTGCCGGCATTCCCCGCATTAACGCTGATCTACTGATATCTAGCACCGTGCGCCTCATCAGCGGGCCCGTTTTGGCCTTTGGCATCGTCGGCTGGTTTGCCCTGCCGTCACTCGAACGCAACGTCGGCATCTTGCAAGCCAGTATGCCCACCGCAGTGCTCGTCAGCATTATCGCCATGGAAAACGACCTACTGCCTGAATTTGTCACCGCAACAGTGTTATTCTCGAATCTGGCGAGTATTGTGACACTTGCCATCGTCCTCGTATTCTTGTAACCACGTTTCCAGCAACAAACAACTGGTTTAGCAAATGTTTCACAATCAATAAATCAGTAATTTGCACAATTTCGCTGGATCGTCTATAATTAAGATACCGTTCCCTTATAGTTCAGATTGCCTAGGAGCAGAGCATGAAACGACGAGAGTTTCTTCGTGGTGCCGCTGCCGGCGTTCTTGGCGGCCTCGGTCTGACGCTGGCTGCTTGTGGTCAGCCTCCGGCTGTTACCAATCCACCCACTGCTGCCCCGCCTCAGCCGACCACTGCCGGTGGCGAAGCACCAACCGCCGCAGCGACGACAGCCGCTCCGACTGCCCAAGCCCCGGCCCAAGGTTCGTCGATGCCGGCCATCGAGTGGCGCATGGGTACAAGCTGGCCGATCTCACTCGACACCATCTACGGCGGCGCGACGGTGCTGGCCGAGCGAGTGGCCGAGCTATCGAACGGCATGTTCAAGATTACCACCTTCCCCGCCGGTGAGCTCTTCCCCGGTCTTGAAGTGTTGCAGAACGTGTCACAAGGCACCGTTGAAGCAGGTCACACCGCGCTGTACTACTACGTCGGTCTCGATCCGGCGTGGGCCTTTGCTACCGCACTGCCCTTTGGTCTAACGGCACAGCAACAAAACTCGTGGCTCTACCACGGCGGTGGTGAGCAGGCGATCAATAAGTTGGGTGAGAACTTCGGTGTGATCTGCTTTGCCGCCGGCAACACCGGCACACAAATGGGTGGCTGGTTCCGCCGCGAAATCAACACCGTCGCTGACATGCAGGGGCTTAAGATGCGCATCCCCGGCCTCGGTGCACAAGTCATGGGGCGCATTGGCGTGGTCACGCAGACCTTGCCCGGTGGTGAGATTTTCCAAGCCCTTTCGACCGGGGCAATCGACGCTGCCGAGTGGGTTGGTCCGTATGATGACGAAAAGTTGGGCCTACCCGATGCTACCGAATACTACTACACTCCTGGTTGGTGGGAGCCGGGACCTTCGCTCCACGCAGTGTTTAACCTCGATGCATGGAATAAGCTGCCGAAGGAGTATCAGAACTTCATTCGCGTCGCGGCATGGGAATCGAATATGAACATGCTCGCGAAATACGATGCGTTGAACAATGACGCCCTTGAACGGATTGTCGCGAAGGGCAAGAAATTGCGTCCATACAGCGACGAGATTCTCAGTGCAGCGCAGAAAGCGGCTTTTGAGCTGTTTGCTGAGTACGAGGGCAAATCGGCGGCATTTAAGGAAATCTTCCCCGGTTGGAACACTTTCCGCCAGAAGATTCAGCGCTGGCACCAGACCAACGAGCTGCCGTTCAATCTGTTCGTGCAGCGAAATCCATACTAATGCCTAGGGGAGTATAGAGCAGGCAGCAAGCTGCTCTCCTCATTCACAATGCAACCGGAGGTAGGCTATGACCTACCTCCGGTCTTGTTTTGCAAGAAAGCAGGCTGGATTGATAGCAACCCTACTGACCAAACGAGATAGCCGGCAGATAGAGCGCCAGTTGGGGGAAGAAGATCAAAATCATCACGATCATCAACTGGATGGCGATAAACGGCACTACGCCGCGATAAATATCACCGGTGGTAATGCCGGGAGGCGCCACACCGCGCAGATAGAAGAGGGCAAAACCAAACGGCGGGGTGAGGAACGAAGTTTGCAGATTGGCGCCGAGCAACACGCCAAACCAGACCAGATCAAAGCCAAGCGCCTTCGCGACCGGCACGAAGAGCGGAATGACGATAAAGCAGATCTCGAAGAAGTCGATGAAGAACCCGAGGAAGAAGACGATCAGCATGCTGATGATCAAAAAGCCCCACGCCCCTCCGGGCAGATTGGACATCAGATCAAACACAAACTTATCGCCGCTGAGCGCGCGGAAGACCAGCGCAAAAGCGGTCGAACCAATCAGAATAAAGAGCACCATTGTCGTGGCACGCATGGTTGCATCGCACACGGCAATAAAATTCTTCCACGTCAGCCGGCGATTAGCCAGCGCTAGCAGCGTTGCACCTAGCGCACCCACCGCACCGGCCTCAGTCGCAGTGGCAATGCCAAAGAAGATCGAACCAAGCACAGCCACGATCAGCAACAGCGGCGGGATCATGACCTGCACTACCCGCTTGGTCAGCACCGCACCGGTCATCGAGCGGGCCGACAATGGCAGGGCCGGGGCCATTTCTGGTTTCAGTAGCGCAATAACCCAGCAGTAGAAGGCGAGCGCCGACGCCAACAACAAGCCGGGGATTAGCGAACCAAGGAAGAGGCGGCCCACTGAGACGCCGATCTGGTCGCCGAGCACCACCAACACCACCGACGGCGGAATGATCTGGCCGAGGGTACCGGCAGCGCAGATCACGCCGCACGCCAGCTCTTTGTTGTAGCCGTAGCGCAGCATGATCGGCAGCGAAATGAGACCCATCGCCACCACCGTTGCCGCCACCACGCCGGTGGTAGCGGCCAACAATGCGCCGACAACCACCACTGAGATCGCCAAACCACCCCGAATTGGCCCGAAGAGCACGCCCATCGTATCGAGCAGATCTTCGGCCAAGCCCGATTTTTCAAGCATTGAGCCAAGGAAGATAAAGTAAGGGATTGCGAGGAGGGTATAGTTTGCCATCACGTTAAAGATACGTGATGGCATCGCGCGGATGATAATCGGGTCAAAGATGCCGAGCGAGACACCGATAATACCGAAGACAATCGCCGTTGCACCCAAGGAAAAGGCGACGGGGTAGCCGATGCCAAGGATGACCAGCGCCCCGAGAAACATCGCGGGTCCGAGCCACTCGTACATGGAACCTCCAGAGATTACAGCTTGGTCTCTTTTTCTTCGACGACGATTTGGGATGGATCAAGGACGCCGCGAAAGGCGGCAAAGTATTTGATCGCTTCAGAGATGCCTTGAATAATCAGTAAGATCGGGCTCACGATAAGGAACGTTTTAATAATATAGCGAGGCAGACCGCCGGGATCAGGCGAATTTTCGCGAATGCGCCACGACTGTTCCACATACGGCCAGCCGAAGTAGATTAAGAGGCCGCAGAAGGGAAAGAGAAAGAATAGTGTCCCTAACAAATTGACCAATGCTTTGCGCTTGGGCGAGTAATTGCTGTAGAACACGTCAACACGCACGTGCTCATTGTGTTTGAGCGCATACGCCGCGCCAAGCAGAAAGATTATCGAGAAGATATACCACTGGGCCTCGATGTAAAAGTTTGACCCCAGCGTGCGTCCGATGGCGCGGCCCACATAGCGATTCGCGACATTCCAGACCCCAACGCCAACCACAACCGGCACCAAGATGTAGGCCAAGCGCCCAACCCATTCGGTGAAGGTGTCGATGATGCGTGAAAGGCGCAATAGTGCTTGCACGTCAATCCTTCCTTCCCTGCTGGAAATAGAATATGAAACACAAAAGCGAAACGCAGCGGAGCAATGCGGCAACCGCTCTCTTGAACAGCACTACGGAGATGCTTAAACTATACAATATGGGAATTCGCAACTTTATAGCCTAAATAGTACACGGAATCACACGCCTTGTCAAAACAAGCGGCGTACCGGCTTTCGCCAGTACGCCAACAAATGTTCCAATTGCGCCTCAACCACATTATTCGTGCGTAGCACCCCATTTCTCTGGCATGCGCCAGAGGCTCGAAAGGATGAGATCACGCACCGAGAGCAGCTCTTTCGGCAAGCGGTTGTAGAGCTTGATGAACAACTCTTCGTGGAGCAACACCTCTTGCTGCCACTCAGAGACATTACACTCCATCACCTGTTCGAATTGTTCGGGGGTAAACTGAAGACCACGCCAATCGATATCTTCGTAGCGTGGTACCCAGCCGATGGGCGTCTCGACACTGACTGCTTGTCCATGAGCACGCTCAACGATCCACTTCAGCACCCGCAAATTTTCACCGAAACCCGGCCAGATGAACTTACCGTTTTCATCTTTGCGGAACCAGTTGACACTAAAGATGCGCGGGGGATTCTTTAAGCGTCGTCCAAAGCTCAGCCAGTGGTTAAAGTAATCACCCATGTGGTAGCCGATGAAGGGTAGCATGGCGAATGGATCGCGCCGCACAATTCCCTGCTGACCCATCGCTGCGGCCGTCGTTTCCGAGCCCATCGTCGCTGCCAGATACACGCCATACGTCCAGTTGAAGGCCTGATACACCAGCGGAACCGTGCGACTGCGTCGCCCACCGAAGATGAAGGCTTCAATTGGCACGCCATTCGGATTTTCCCACTCAGGATCGATAGCCGGGTTTTGGCGAGCCGGGGCCGTGAAGCGTGCATTGGGGTGGGCAGCCAACCGACCACAACCCGGCGTCCAATCGCGACCTTGCCAGTCAATCAAATGGGCCGGCGGCTCATCGGTCATTCCTTCCCACCAGACATCGCCGTCGTCGGTCAAAGCAACGTTGGTGAAGATGCTATTCGCCCGGCAGCTCTCCATCGCGTTGGGGTTCGTCTTGTACGATGTCCCCGGTGCCACACCGAAATAGCCGGCTTCAGGATTAATTGCATAGAGCTTGCCATCCGGGCCAGGTTTGATCCATGCAATATCATCGCCAACCGTCGTCACTTCCCAACCAGCTTCCTTGAAGCTGTTCGGCGGAATAAGCATGGCAAAGTTGGTCTTACCGCATGCCGATGGGAATGCAGCCGCAACATACGTCTTGCGCCCGCTCGGCTCTTTCACGCCTAGAATAAGCATGTGCTCGGCCAGCCAACCCTCTTGGCGGGCCATCACCGACGCAATCCGCAACGCGAAACACTTCTTGCCCAGCAGGGCATTGCCGCCGTAGCCTGAGCCAAAACTCCAGATCGATCGCTCTTCGGGGAAGTGAACAATGTACTTGGTCGGATTACATGGCCACGGTACATCAGGCTGCCCCAACTCAAGCGGCATCCCTACGCTGTGTAAGCATGGGATGTAGTCACCGTTCTCTCCCAAGACATCGTAAATCTTGGTCGAGACACGAGTCATAATATGCATATTGACGACAACGTAAGGCGAGTCGGTCAACTGGATGCCGATATGGGCAATTGGTGAACCTATCGGTCCCATACTAAACGGGATGATATACATTGTCCGCCCACGCATGCTGCCTTTAAACAGCTTCAGCAAGATTTCCTTCATCTCTTTCGGCGCCATCCAGTTATTGGTGGGGCCGGCATCATCTTTCGAGACACTACAGATAAAGGTGCGGTCTTCGACGCGAGCGACATCGGAGGGATCCGAGCGGGCGAGAAAGCTGTTGGGGCGGAGTTTGGGGTTGAGGCGGATGAACGTTCCTGTTTCAACCATCTGGTTGCAGAGCATATCGTACTCGGCCTGCGAGCCATCGCAGAAATGAACCTGCGCCGGCTCGCAGAGTTCAACAATCTCCTGAATCCACTCGCGAAGCCGATGATGCCGAATGTATGCGGGAAACTGCATACGATCCTCCCTCTCTATTCAAGGCCACAACTGGGGATGATAGCTGTGACGGCTTGCACGAGTGCGATCATAGCATAGAATGCGAGTTTATGCAGATATGAAGCTGTAGACTTTCAGCAACAATTGCGCAACCAACTAACCGCAATTGGAACACGCTTCTGAATGATGGGAACGTAGCACGCGCTCAGCCAGCACGCAACCGATGATGAATGGTATGTATGGCAAATCATGCCGAATCGAACAACGCATGCCGGTTGATACTCTGTGGTATACTGATGTGCCTGCATGATGCAGCGACGAATATCGATATGAGGAGCAAGGCAGCAATGGAAACCGCTCTCTACATTGCGATTTTGGTTATTAGCGCCGTGATGAGCGTGCTGGTCATTTTGCAATCGCGCGGCGGCGGTCCCAACCGCGACACCAGCTCGATGTATCGCACGCGCCGCGGCATTGAAAAGACTCTGTATCAGGCCACGATTGCGCTGGGAGTAAGCTTTTTACTGCTCGCGCTGATCACCAGCCTCCCCATTTTCAATTAAGGTATGGCGCGCCGGATTCGTTGGCAGATTGCGATTGCGCTCACCGGGATCGGAGTGATTGTTGTCTTGTTTGGCCGCTTGGCAGCGCTCAGCGCTTCCACCGATAATCCGGCCACCGGCGGCGTCTATCGCGAGGCGGTCGTTGGAACGCCGGTGATACCGATCCCGTTACTCAACGATCCCGTTGCCGATCCGGCCGGGAGAGCGCTGATCAGCTTGCTCTTCGAGGGGTTGACACGCATCGGGGTTGATGGCTTGATCAAACCGGCCTTGGCCGAGGGGTATACAGTTGACGCCACCGGTGAAATCTATACCTTCACCTTGCGGCCGGGATTGCGCTGGCACGACGGCACACCCCTCACCGCCGATGACGTCGTCTTTACCCTGCGCACCCTCCAAGAGCTAGAGCAGGCCGGTGAACCGGCAGTCGCCAGCTTCTGGCGCGCCACCTTGATCGAACGTGTCGATAACCGCACCGTCCGATTTATTCTGTCAGGGCCATTTGCGCCCTTCCCGGCCTTAGCCCGCGTGCCGATTCTCCCGGCCCATCTGCTACGCAACATACCGCCAAGCGCATGGCCTACCAGTGAGTTCGCCCGCCAGTTGATCGGCAGCGGACCGTTCCGGTTGGCCGAATTGCGGCCCGAAGCAGCGCTGTTAACGGCAAACCCGACGTATTACAACGGTCGGCCATTTCTCGATCAGATCGAGTTGCGGTTCATAGCTACTCCTGAAGCGGCGACTGCGGCGCTTGCCCGCGGTGAAGTGACGGGCTTTGCAGAACGCTGGGGCGCCAACCTGCGGGCGGTCGATCTTCCCGGCAACGAACAGCGTATCGTCTTGCCGGTTGATGAGTATACGATCCTGACCTTTAACCTCCGCCTACCGTTGTTTCAAGAAATCCCCCTCCGCCGCGCGCTGGCGCTCGGTCTCAACCGCGATGCGTTGATTGAAACGGCAATCAATGGGTTAGCACAGCCAATTGATACACCGCTCTTGCCCGGCACGTGGGCCGATGATCCGTCCATTCGCCGGCCACCTGCCAACCCGGCAGCGGCAGCCGACCGGTTGGCTGAAATCGACTTTGAACCGGGCAGTGATGGCATCCGCCAGCGCGGCGCGCAACGGCTCAGCTTTACCCTGCTGGTTGATCAGGATGAACGCCGGCTGGCAGTGGCGCAAGCCATTGCTGAGCAGTGGCGCGCGATTGGGGTCGAGGTGACGGTCGAATCGGTCGATAGCGTGACGCTGGCCGATCGTTTGCGGCGCGGCGATTTTATGACGGCGATCCATACGTGGACCCGGATCGGCCCTGATCCCGATCCGTACAGCCTATGGCATTCTAGTCAGGCTGCCGGCGGGCTGAATTACGCCGGTCTGAACGATAGCCGGATTGACCTGCTACTTGAACAGGCGCGGTCTGAACCGGAGTTGGTGGCTCGCGCCGAGTTGTACTATGCGTTTCAACAACGTTGGCTGGAGCTATCACCGGCGATTACCCTCTATCAACCGATGTATGTCATCGTCAGCACCGTCAATTTGCAAGGGCGGGCCTTCGCTAACCCCGATTTCACCGGCCAGACCTTATTCGGCGCTGAAGATCGCTTCCGTGATGTGCAGCGTTGGTTTATCAATACCTTCCGCCGGATCGAGGGCGATTTACCGTAGATCGCGCAAATCAAACACCGGCCCTTCGACACATCGCCGTTGCCAACCGTTGCGCGTCTCAATCTGGCACGCCCGGCAGATGCCTAACCCGCACGGCAACGGCCCCGCCACCACCACCTGCGCCAAGCCGCGATCCCAACGTAAGCGCGCCGCTCGCATCGCAGCGGCTGCTTGACCGAGCAAGCTCGGCGGCAGCGCAAACAGTACCTGATCAGCCCAACGGATAGGGCTGCTGGACGCATGCGCAGCTAGCAGTTCAAACAATGCTCCATCACCAGCCGCGCTCGTCTGCACCTCAACCGTTTCCGGCAAGAGAAACGGCGGCGGGAGATACCCCTTTTCGCCGGACATGAGCAAGGCAATGCTCAGCCGGCCAGCATAGCGGCGGGCCACAAAGAGCAGCACCGGCAACGCTGTTCCCACCCCCGCCAGCAAGAGGGTGTGCGTCGCCGGTCCCGCCGCAAACGGTGTACCGAGCGGTGCGCAGAGGTCGAGGATAGCGCCCGCCGGTAGGTCAATCAGCCAAGCCAGCGCCGGATCGCGCGGATCGATGAGCAACTCAACCTCACCCTTCGTTGCATCAGCGCCGGCAAGAAAGATTGCCGGCCACAACAGCGGATCGAGGCGGTGTGACGGGCGCACGAGGGTATATTGGCCGGGTTGCGCAATGCGCCCAACCCCAGCGCAGTGACACTCAACCAGACTAAGTCCTCAAATTGATAGCGTTCATGGATAGTGGCACTATAATAGAGCTGCATTCGAGCAATCCTTGTTTAGCCACACCAATGGCATCATCAATTATCTTGGTTTTTGATGCACAGTCAATCATTGTAACTTTCTACGGCCTGTAAGCGAAGATGCTCATAGATATGGTCGCACCATCGCTCTATCATTAAAAACAACCCTTACATTATCGCAACCTATATGAGTCTCGCAAACGCACCTGCGGCCCCTACGATCCCGTGGTTCGCTCAACCTCTCACGCAATCAGGCTGGCTCAGCCACACCACCCGCGGCGAGCTGTTTCTGCTACTCGCCAGCCTTGCCCTGTACCTCTACACCCGCCTTGCCAACCTGACGGCGTTTCCCATCTACTTCTTTTGCGATGAAGCGATCCATGGGGTGTTGGCCCGCGATCTGGTCGCCAACGGCTTTCGCGACAGCAACGGTGTTTGGCTCCCGCCCTACTTTCAAAACGCCGGCATGTGGAATCTGAGCCTGAGCGTCTATCTGCATGCGTTCAGCATTCTCCTCTTCGGATTCGACAGTTCGATCTGGCACACCCGCGCCACATCGGTCTTCGCCAGCCTCCTCGCTCCACTCAGTATTGCGGCGCTGCTCCGCTTTGGCTACCACAACCGGCACTGGTGGCTCGGCATTCTCGTACTCTGCGCAATGCCGGCGTGGTTTATCCATTCGCGCACTGCGTTCGAGACGGTCTTGATGGTTGCGTGCTATGCCGGGTTTCTGGCATCGTACATGGCCTATCGGTATTATGATGACCGCTGGATAGTGGCCGCAATTCTGTTTGGCGCAGCGACGTTCTACAGCTATGCCAACGGGCAAGGAGTAATGTTGGTCAGCGGCGTGCTCTTATTCCTCAGCGACATCCGTTACCATCTTAGCCGCCCACCCCAACGGCTCTGGCTCGCCTTTGGGATATTCGCACTCGCACTTGTGCCACTGATTCGTTTCCGTTGGCTTCAGCCCGACGCGACAGTGGAACATTTGCGCACGCTCCATTCGTATTGGCTGAAACCGTTGCCACTCACCGCGAAGATCGAGCGGTTTGTCACCACCTACGACCAAGGCCTCGATCCACGTTACTGGTTCTGGCCCAACACGGTTGACCTTGACCGCCATCGCTTTCCCGATAGCGGCCATCTCCCGCTCTTCCTACTGCCATTTGTGCTCATTGGCTTGGCGATCTGCATGTGGCGCTGGCGCGAATCGATCTACCGCTTGCCAATTATCGCGCTCCTCGCCGCGCCATTCAGCAGCGCCTTGGTGGGGATTGCCATCACCCGCACGCTGGCGATGGTCATTCCCGCGACTCTGCTAGCCGTGATCGGGGCCAGTTTCCTGATCGAACGGCTCACCCTCCGTTGGCAACGCCTCGTCACGCTGCTGTTCGGGATCACCGTAGCGTTCAGCAGTTTGGTGATGCTACGCACCGCCGTGCTCGGCGGGCCGCTCTGGTTTCGCGACTACGGCCTGTACGGGATGCAGTACGGCACGCACCAGCTCTTCGTCGAGACGATCCCCGCTTTGCTGGCCCGCGATTCGCAAACGATTCTGCGCGTATCAACCGCATGGGCTAATAACCCGAACAGTTTTGTCGATTTTTTCCTCACCCCAGCCCAACGTCGCCGCATTGAACTGATCACCATCGACGGGTATCTGTATCAACGCCGTGATCTCGACCAGCAACGCGATCTCTTCATTATGACGGCAGCCGAATACGAACGCGCGCAGCAAAGCGGTAAGTTCATCATCACGCCGCCTGAGCGGATCATTCCCTACCCAGATGGGAGACCGGGTTTTTACGTAGCGCGGCTGGAATATGTCGCCAATATTGACGAGATTCTTGCCGCCGAACGGGCCACGCGCGCTGCATTGGTGGAAGAGCCACTCGTGGTTGGCGGGCAAGAGCTGATCGTCGCGCACTCACGGTTTGACATCGGCGGTATCGCCAATCTCTTCGATGGTGATCCAAACACCCTTGCGCGCGGTCTGGAAGCCAACCCGCTCGTGATCGAACTGCGTTTTGCCAATCCCCAACCGATCAGCGGGATCGAACTGGCGCTAGGAACCATGGATCTCGACTTAACCGTGACCGTGACCACCCCTGACGGCGAAACCCATGCCTTTCGCCAGCCATACCGCGGCCTGCCACCAGATCCGACAGTGACGTTTGATCTGCCGCAACCGCTGCCAACAACAAACCTCCGGCTCGACATCTTCCAACAAGGAGCCGGTGAACCGGCACACGTGCATGTGCATGAGGTGCGCTGGCGGTGAAAATCGCCGCCTATAGCCCCGCGGCAATCGTCTTTGCGCGACGCAGATCGGCCATCAACGCACTGGTCAGCGCCACTGCCCGCGCACCGGCATTGAGCATCGCCCGCGCATGTTCCGGTGTGGCCACACCACCTATGCCAATTACCGGCGCCGCCACCGCAGCGGCCACTGCCGCAACCAACCGCAACGCAATCGGAAAGATCGCTGGGCCGCCAAGGCGGCCATAGACAAGGCTGCCATCAGCTTGAGGCATACAGGCACCCACCGATGAGCGCAATCGCATCAGCGCCGGCGACGATGCTCGCCTGCGCCACCGCCACCGGATCGGGCAGCTCACCGGGCAACCGGACAAGGAGGGGAAGCAGCGTGGCCCGACGGACAGCCATAACCCGCTGGGCAGCTTCAGAGGCAGTCAGCGCCGGCAGCGCCAACTCAAATCCGGCGATACCCAGCACATCGGTGAGTTCGGCGGCAACCGCCGCCGCATCAGCGCCGGCAACGCTCACCAGCACCGGCACGTGATAACCGGCCCAGCGGGGCGCCAACCGCTCGCGCACATGTTTCACACCTAAACTCGCGCCGCCATGATGGTAGAGTACACCGGCGGGAGTAGCCAGCACCTGCGGCTGGCCGCGCCTCCCAGCAACCGTCACGGTTGGGCAAATAATCGCGCCAAGGCCATGATCGGTCTCAGGTTGCGCCAGCCCCAGCCAGCGCGCCACGCTGACCACATCGCCAAGGCTACCGGCAGCAGCGATCACCGGAGTGGCGATAGTCAGGGTGTGCGGGTTGTGGGGGGCGAGGTCGATCATGATATTGAAGAGCCGTGAACAAGGGGCGCAAGATTGAGCGATGGTTATTATATAACACTGTTGGCTCCCGCCCTCGCGGGAGATTGCTTCGCCGCGCGGAGCGCGGCTCGCAATGACATGGGTTATCTGTCATTGCTTCGGTCGGGCGGCTTCCAGCTTCGCTGGCCGCCGCCCGACCGAAGCAATCTCCTGCGACAGCGGAAGAAACCCTCTCAGGCATCCCGCTCGTTCTCGCCGGGGATTGCATTGCTGGGCGGAGCGCGGCTCGCAATGACAGAGCTGGAAGATGATCAGCGCGGCTCCCGTGAAGACTCTTGCATCTCTGCGTGGTTGCCATACCCCAGCTCGGCCAGCGCCCGTCGCGCCTCACCCTCTTCATCCCACGGAATGGGGTGATCGGCGTAGATGATACTGCCTTCGTGGCCTTTCCCCAACAGCAACACCAGATCGCCGGGCCGGGCCGCTGCCAGCGCTGCCCGAATCGCCTGCGCCCGGTCAGGAATACAGAGGTAGCCGCTGCCGACCCGCTTGCCGGCCCGTTCAACCCCGACAGCAATCTGGGCAATGATGGCCTCGCGATCCTCGCCACGCGGATCTTCATCGGTCAACACCAGCAGATCGCACATCCGGCCAGCAATCTCGCCCTGAATGGCACGCTTGGCGACATCGCGCTCGCCGGCGCTGCCAAAGACGGCAATCATCCGGCCTTGCACTTGTGGCCGGAGCATCGCAAAGATCTGCTCAAACGAATCGGGGTTATGCGCATAATCCACGATCACGCTAAACGGCTGGTCGGCATTGACCGGAACCATCCGCCCGCGCGGCGCGCGCACGCCGGCCAGCGCCGCGGCTGCCGTTGCCAGCGGAATGCCCTGCGTAAGCGCCACCGTCAGCGCGGCAAGCGCATTGCTCGCGTTGAAGCGGCCGGGCAACGGTACCGTGAGGTCAGCCTCGCCCCACGGTGACGACACGCGCACCACACTGCCCATCGGTCCGCTCTGGAGCAGCCGCCCCTGCACCTCAGCCGGTTCGTTCAGACCGTAGCGGAGGCGAGTCGCAGTGGCAGGAGCGGCGGCGAGAAAGTGGTGATGGTTGGGATCATCGGCATTGGCAATTGCCCACGTTGGGCCGGTGCGTTCGGCGAGCAGGGCAAAGAGTTGCGCCTTATCGGCACGGTACTGTTCAAACGAGCCGTGATAATCGAGATGCTCGTGACCAACATTGAGCATCACCGCCACGGCGAAGGCGCAGCCGACCAAGCGGCCCCAGCGCGGCGAAAGGGCATGCGACGTCGCCTCAATCACTGCCGTATCGCAACCGGCGGCAACCATCTCGCGCAGCAGCGCCTGCACTTCCGGCGCTTCCGGCGTACTCTGGCGGGTGTCGTTCGGCCAGCGCCGCGCCCCAATCTGAAAATCAACCGTGCTCATCATTCCCACCGCTCGCCCGGCAGCAGCCAAGAGCTGCGCGGTCAGATCGGTTGTGGTACTCTTGCCTTTGGTGCCGGTAATGCCAATCGTGACCATCGCTCGCCCCGGATAATCGTAGAACGCGGCGGTGAGCGGAGCCAGCGCCACCCGGCTATCGGCCACCACCACCACCGGCACGCCGGCTGGGGCCGGCCCTTGCCAATGGCGTTGATCGACCACCACAGCAGCGGCGCCGCGGCTGATCGCTTGGGGAAGGAACTGGTGGCCATCGCTGTGCTGGCCGCGAATCGCCACAAACAAGCTGCCCGGCTCAACCCGGCGCGAATCATAGACGAGCGAACGGATGGGAACGGCCAGGTCGCCGATCACGTGTTGAACGGCGACACCAGACAAGAGGTCAGCAAGCGTTTTGATCATACGGTGTTTCTAGGGCTGAATCGTCAAAGACTGCCAACCATTACCCGGCCAGTTTCCGCCGGGCCAGCGGGTAAAGCGGCGGCAGCAGCAGCAGATCAAACGCGGGGACGAACCGCGCCACACGCCCGCCGAAGCCTTTCTTAAAGCGATAGACGCCAATCAGCGGATCATGCTGCGCGGCTTGTTCGAGCGCGGTACGGGTTGATTCATCGGGAGCGAATGCGGCCCGGCCCAACGCATCAGGAATTCCCCACAGATCGTAGCCGATGCACCCCAATTCGCGCGCCCACCGCAGCGCATGCCATTCGAGCAGATGGTTCGCGCCGCTGCGCAACCCGTCTGCGGTCGCACCACTGTAGAGATAACGGCCATAGCGCGCATCGGCAAACACCAGATGGGCCGCCACCGGCGCACCGTTCAATTCGGCGATCAACAACCGCGCACGCGGTTGGTGCAACTGCCATGCCGCAGCGTAATACTCGGCGCTGTGAATACCAAAATCGGCCCGCGCCCCAGTCGCCTGCATGATAGCGTAAAACGTCGGCAAGTCAGCGGCTGATCCCACCCGTACCATCACACCAAGACGTTCAGCGCGGCGAATATCGGCGCGGTGGCCTTTCGAGCAGGCAGCAAACAGAGCTTCTTCATCCGGTCGCAGATCGACCACAATAGTGCTGCGCGGTTGGATCGTCTCTGCCATCGGCAGCCGCTGCCGGCTCAGCCATGCCATCAACGCGCTGGCCTCCGGTGCATCTTCCAACACATTCGGCTCCAGCCGAATCAGCACCGCCGCCATCTGCCAACCCAGCCAGCGCAGCGCGCGCAGCAACAGATCATCAATCGCCGGATCGCCGGCCAAGAGCGGCCCGCGCGGGACGTAGCCAAACGCCAACCCGTAATAGCGCCGGAAGAGGATCTGGGCGCCGGCGACCATCGTGCCCGCCCGATCGGCCACCACCAACCGCCGGTACTGCCAGCCAAACCGCGCCTTCAGCGCCCCCCACGGGCTGGCCTGTAGCAAATTGCCTTGGGGATGGGCAGCGACAAACGCATCCCACTGGGTCGGAGAGGGTTCAGTAACCTGCCACTGCCTGTTCATAGCCGCACCCACAGCCGTTCGGCGTAACGCAGCGACGGCGATGCCACCTGCTCGGCATAGGTTGTCACCGCCGCCGGCATCGCCGCGGCACTGCCAAAGAGCACCCCCAATTGGCTGGCATACGCGGCAATCGCGGCAATCTTAGCCGAACGCGCCGGCTCATCAAGCGGGATAGGATGAGGCGCATAGCGCTCTTGCCCAATCATCGCCAGTCGCTGCACGACCGCGCCGGTGATACGCGCGTAGGGAAAATCTTCGTAATACCAGCAGGCAGCGCCGCGCGCAAGCAGCGCAGCCGTAGCCGCGGCAAAGACCAACTGGTGATCGACGTGCCTCCCCACCGCTAACGGCAGATAGAAAGCGGCGGCTGGATAACGCTGCGCCAACATCGCAACAAGATTGGCGACATCTTCGGCGAGCGGATCGTCATTTGCGGGAACGGCGAACAAGCTCGTCTCATTGAAGTACGTATCAGGCCGGCGATAGATCGCATCAAGCGCCGGCCACAGAAGCGCATCCGCACCGAGGATGCGCATTGCTGCGGCATCTTCGGCCCGGCGCTGGGCCACCACCGTTGCCGGCGGCAACCCCCAGCGTTCGTGCAACGATTGAGCAAAGGGGCTAAACAGCGTGTCTGGCGGCGGACTGCCGCTACAGACATTCACCACCAACACCGATTCGCCAGCGGCGGTAGCGCGCGCAATCAAGCCGCCGCAGGAAAGCGCTGCATCATCGAGATGCGGCGACAGCACGACATGGCGATAGCCGCCGGGCAAGGCCGCGACGTGTTCGGTAACGAGCGGCATACAGCCTCAAAGGGTATCAAGATCGAGTTCAGCGAGGGCATCTTGCGCCGCCTGCGCGCGGGTCTCATCACGCGACCGGGCAATGCGCTTGAGAATCCGGCGCGCGTCAGGACCGCCGACTTGGCCGAGCGCCCAAATCGCCGCCAGCGCAATCTCGGTATCATCATCGTCAACCAGCGGCAAGAGCGAAGGCAACAACTCACGGCCATCTTCGCCAATCTCGCCGACGGCGCGCGCCGCTTCGTAGCGCAGTGCTGGCGAGGGGCTTTTCAACTCGCGCTCGATATAGGGGAACCAGCTTGGTCGCATCGAGCGACCCATCGCCAAGACCGCACTCTCGCGCATCAGGATATCGTCCATGCTATAAGCCCGCCCGATCGCAGCCTGCGCCTCCCGCGAGCCGGCAAAATACCCCAGCGCCTCAATCGCTCGTCGCCGCACTTCAAGCGGCTGCTCAGGATCATCGGCGGCGTCGAGCAACGCCGTGTGCAACCGCTCGCATGCCTCAAGGGCCAGCTCGCCAATTTCGGCGCGGTAGGCAAACCGGGCAAGGCTGAGCAAAGCCGCGGCGCGCACCTCGCCAGCTGGGTCGTGAATCATCCGGATCAGTCGATCCATCATCTGCTCGTGGTCATCTTCCCACAAGCCTTCGATCGCCAGCACCCGAATCTCAGGGTCTTGGTCAGCCAAACAGGCGCGAAACACTGGCCGATAATCAAGCCGAACCTGTTCTTCGGCTAATTCGGCCAACAAGCGCATAATATGCCGCCGCCGGTCAAGGCCAAACCGCTGCCACTGTTCCCAGAAGATATACACACTCTCTGGACCAAGATTCGCAAGCAGCTTCAGATCGAGGCGGGTCGGAGCCTGTTCAGTGGCATCAAGTTGGGCAACCCGCTCGGCAAAAGTTGGGGTCATCATATACCTTACAGGGATGGAGAGACGTTGCCGAGCAACGTCTCTCCATCGTTAAATCAGCTTAGCTACTGTAACGATACGCAGCAACGTCGCTTACTCATCTTCCTCGATATAGCGACCGCTGCGGCGGCGCAAAGCCGGCTGGACGGGCAAATCCTCGTTTTCCTCAACGGCCTTGGCCTCATCAGTTTCCTCTTGTGGCGGTGTGAAGAGATAGACACCCTCAGCCGCGGGATCGGCGGCAATTGCCGGATGGTTCTCCAGCAGCGCCAGCAAGAAGAAACGCGAGGCTGGACGCAGCACATTGTAGGCCATGAAAATGTCAGCGAAACTCACCCGGTAGACTGGCTGCTCGCGGCTGCCGCCACGCTCACCCATCGTCTCGCAGACGTGTTCGAGAATCATCTCGGCCTTCCGCCGCTCACCCATGGGGGACGCCTTCAGATTGCGCAGCTTGCCGTAACGATTCTGCTCTGGCAGCAGATCATCATCGACGGCGCAGTAGAAAGTCATATTCGCAAACGCGAACTTATTCTTCTTTTCATCGAGCGTCAACAGGCGGCCAGTCGTCTCGCTCGCCTCTTCATACGTAATGGTAAAGACGTTCACAGCCTCGCCGCGGCTAATCGTAATCAGCGCACCGGGCACAAGGTGCTCGCGGAAGAAATCTTCCAGCCCTTGCAGCCAGCCGCCGCGATTGCCGGTCGGATAGCGCACTTCGACCAGATAGGTACCAAAGTGCTGCGGCGACTCGAAGCGGAGCACTGCGCTGCGCTGTTCAGAGAAGACCGGCTTCGGCAAGAGAGCTGCCAGCGCCGCATCGAGCGGCAGGACGCCAAACTCCCACTCGAAGAAGGTCAAGAGGCGGGTCACACTGCCGCTGGTCATAATCGACTCGGCGCTCTGCTCAGCAAGGCTATCATCGAAGCCCTCGATGAGATACGCCGTCAACTGGCCCATCTCCGCCGCTTTCACCCGCTTCGAGCCAATCGCCGGCAACCCCTTGGCAGACCAGATATTCGCCCCTTCCACGCCGACAAACTCAAAATCCTTCTCGCGTGACAACCGGTAGTTGAGCGAGAAGCGGAAGCCTTCATAGTCAGACTGGCGAGGATTGTGATAATACAGATCAGCGACAATCTCGGTATCAAGCAACGGCTCGTTGCGTTCGAGAATGTAATCGCGGATCTTGCGCAAATCATTCTTGCCGAAGCTCGTCAGTTTATCTTCCGGATAATGCATCCGGCCAAAGCTAACGATCCGGCGGAGCGGATCTTGTTCCAGCCGCTCGGCCAGAATCCGTTCAAGGGTCGGGCCATATTCCGCCACAATCTCGGCTGGCGGGCGGCTCAGATCGATAGCCATGCCATCAACCACCAAGATTGTGCTGCGTTCAGCAGGCGCAGCCGGCGGCAGGGCCGGCTCAGCCGCAATCGGTTCAGCCGCAAAAACCAGCTCAACAGGCAACGCTACTGTTTCGGCAATCATCGGCTCTGCTGACGGCGGTTCGACGGCCACCGGCGTTGCCGGCGCTACGACTGGCTGCTCGGCGACCACCGATGCAACCTCTGGAGCTGGTTCAACCGGCGCTGGCGTCTCGACAACCGGTTCGTGCTCGGCAGCTTTGGTTGTCACCAACCGGATCTGCTCGATCCAGTAATCGGAAATATACACTGGCTCGACCGTCGTAATCGCCGGGCGAGAGGTTGAAACCACCACGCTCAAATCATCGATCGACAGCGGCTTCTCCGGTTCATAGAGGCGCTGCTTGAAGGTGTGGATATCGGTCGTATCACGGGGAACGTAACGCCCTTGCCGGGAGGTCACAAAAATCACTTGGCTATTGACCTCCTCGCGGATAAAGCGCTCGTCAGCCGCCAGCGCCGCTTCGAGTTCGGCGCGCACCTGTGCAGGATCGCGCTGCCACCGCGTGGCAAAAAACTCGACCAGATTCTGCAACGTCTGGCGGATAGGGGCATCAACGGCGAAGAGGATGCCTTGCGCGGTCATCAGCCGCCATACTTCATCGGCCAACGTTCCTGTCGTGGCGGTCATTCGCTCTCCTCCATCACCAGCTTGCTTAAGACTTCAAGGTATTGCAACAACAGCTCGCGCACATCTTTCGGCTCGCCGCTCGCTCGTAGCCACTGGAGCAAGCGATCAACAGCCGTTTCGCCAAAGACGATCACCTTCGCGTCCATGCAGCCCCCATGACACTTACAGACAACAGGAAACAGAGAGGCCTTACTTGCCTCCCTGCTATCCGTAGGGTGTACGATATAGCTTCCCATATTGTAGCATTGCTCGGCGCTACGCGCAAATCAAGGCGAGCATTAGGCGTGACGGGAGATTGCGGTTGGAACCGGCGGACAATGGGCAAGCGCAGCATTGGCGATCAGTAATCGCAGCACGCATCCTGCCATGCCGGCGATATGGCCACATTGGCAGCCAACTCCGCCAACCTTGCTGGTGCCTAATCCGACAAACTATCGAGCGCCATCGCCACTGCGCCGATGGCAACGCTATCGGGGCCGAGCACTGAAGCCACCACCGGCACCGGGCGCGCAAACTGGGGCGCAATGAAGTCATTGACCCGCGCGGCGATCGCCTCAACAAACGGCTCGCCACCGATACGCACCACAATACCACCGAGCACAACCATTTCGGGATCGAGCAACGCAATGACCTGCGCGATCCGAGTCGCCATCAGATCAATCGTATGCTGCACCACCCGGCGCGCCACTGGATGATCGCTGAAAATGTCTTCGAGCCGTTCGGCGGCCATCCCGGCTGCATTTGCGCGCCGTAACGAACCGCTGATTGAGACCAATTCCTCGAGCGTCTCTGGCCGGCCACCGCCATCCCAACCGTGGCCCACGACCGCATGGCCAATCTCACCGGCCATCGAATGAGCACCGTGGTAGAGCCGGCCATTCAACACAGCGCCGCCGCCGACACCGGTGCTCAGGTGAAAGTAGAAGAGGTGCTGGCACCCTTTGCCAACCCCAAACGTCGCCTCACCGAGCGCGATCAGATTGGCATCGTTATCGATCAGCGTAACCGCATCAAACGCCTGCTCAAACCGCTCTTGCAACGGATAATGTTCCCAGCCGGGCCGCCGCGGTGCCAGCCGCACCGTCCCATGGCGCAGATCAACCGGCCCGCTGAAGCCGATCCCCACCCGCACCAACCGATCGACCGTTACCCCTTCCCGCGCCATCAAGTCCTGCACCAACGCAATGACCTTCGTCACCGTGGTTTCAGGGTCTTCGTGATCTACTGATTCAATGGCAGCGTTATGATAGGTATGATGCTGCAGATCGACTAGCGCTGCACGCAAGCCGTAACTGCCGAGGTCGATGCCAAGGATATAGCCTTGATTACCGAGAACTCCCCACAGGTTCTGCGTTAACCGTTCACTGATGAGGGTAGGCAGATCTTTCATAGGGGGTTCCTCTCTGAACTATCGCTTTAGCGGATGGCGGCACCAGTGTTGTGAGATTATAGCATATCCTGATCGCTTTGTGCCGCCTTTGCCGGTGTTGGTTCGGCAACAAACAGCAGTAAGGCGATAACACCTAACGCTGCTGCCGCCATCCGTGACCATGGCCGCGCTGGTTGCGCGCAATCGGCACAGGCCGCTGCCGCCGTGGGCAAGCGGGTTGGCGCCGGGAGCGGAAGCGTGGCGCTCAAGTAGGCGGCTGCCGGCGACCGCGGCAAGAGCGAAGCCGGTCGAGGTTCGGCTGGCGGTTGGGGTGCCATCGGCGTGAGCACGGGTTCGGTTGCCGCCACTACAAGCGAAGGCGGATCAGCGCCGGGTTGCGCACTACTCGGCTGACTCGCCTCTGCATCTGATCGACGCCAAATGATCTGACCAACTGTTGTCGCTGTATACGTGAAGGTATCGATCACCGTCCCTGACGGATCGTGCAACATGACCGTATCGCCGCCGTTATTGAGCAAGGCGCGCGTCATCAGGATACGCACCGTCGCCCCCGGCGCTAATTCCTGCTCGGCCAATGACAGGCGCTGGCCGCTCGCATCGCTCAAAAACCAGTCACGTAGATTGATCGGCGAGGCATAATAACCGGTTACTTCAACCCATTCGCTCTCACCGGTCACCGGCGCTGGCAGTAGCGCACTGATCACGATGCTCCCTACCGGCCACGGCGTTGGCAGAGCGCTCGGCAGCACAGTCGGCGTCTTAGTAACCGTGGGAGTTTTCGTTGCCGTTGGCACGCGAGTAGCCGTTGGTATTTTGGTCGTGGTGGGTGTGCGAGTGGCGGTCGGTGTGCGAGTGGCGGTCGGTGTACGAGTGGCAGCCGGCGTCCGCGTCGCGGTCGGTGTACGAGTGGCAGCCGGCGTCCGCGTCGCGGTGGGAGGGGCTTGGATAGACGGAGTCGCCGGCGCTGCCGGTTCCGGGATTGGATTTGGCGCACCCAGTGTCGGCTCGGTGCTGACAGCCCATGTGGCAGCGCCATCTCCCAATCGGGCATAGACATTGGCTGCCGTCAGCGCCGGATATTCTACCGGTGCGCTCATCGCTGTCTGCCCCCAGAACAGGGTCAGGCGTGCGCCGCTATCGGGCAAACTCCCTTTCGCCAACTCAACCAGTGCATAATCACCGGGCAGGATCGTTATGGACGGCAGATAACGCCGCACGACGCTGCCACTTACCCTCTCGAGTACCCAGCCGGTTAGATCAACCTGCGTAGTGCCGCGATTGTACAGCTCGATCCACTCATTATCGCCTGCCGCCGCAATTTCGTTGATGATGATCTGATCAAATACCGCGACAGGGGTCGGATTGGGTGTCGCCGTCATATGTTCCCCCTCCTCCAGTGGGGAAGGGCTACCCTCTGCCGGGAGAGGGCTGGGACTGGAAACGGTCGCTGAAGGCGTGCGCGTGGCAGATGGTGATGTTAATGCTGTGCTCGTCGCTGTCACGGTGTCTGCCGGCTCTGGGATCGGGTTCGGCGCACCCGGCGTTGACACAGTGGTGATAGCCCACGCTAGCGCCGCGTCTCCCTGCCGGGCATAGACCGTTGCCGCCATCAGCGCCGGATATTCTACCGGTGCATTCATCGCTGTCTGACCCCAGAACAACGTCAGGCGCGCGCCGCTGTCGGGTAAACTCCCTTTCGCCACCTCCACCACCAGATAGGCATCGGGTTGGATCATGACCACCGGCAGCGCGCGGCGCACCATACTCCCGCTCGCACTCACCCGCTCCACCACCCACCCGCTGAGGTCTACCGCGGTCAGACCACGGTTGTAGACCTCGATCCACTCATTCTCACCAGCCGCCGCAATTTCGTTGATGATGACCTGATCAAACGCCGCAACCGGGGTACTCGTCGCCGTTGCGGTCGCGGTACTCGTCGCCGTTGCGGTCGCGGTACTCGTCGCCGTTGCGGTCGCGGTACTCGTCGCCGTTGCGGTCGCGGTGCTCGTCGCCGTTGCGGTCGCGGTGCTCGTCGCCGTTGCGGTCGCGGTGCTCGTCGCCGTTGCGGTCGCTATCACATCTTCACCCTCTTCCAGCGACGGAGGGCTAGGGTGGAAGCCATTATCCTCCTCCTCAGGAGACTGACTGGGATGGGAGGTTGCCACTGTCGCCGTTGCGGCAGGCACCGGCGGCTCGCCACTATTCCACGCTCCCGGCGTCGGTGCGCCAACCTGCCAATAGGGGCTGCCATCGGGCTGGCGGGCAATGGTTTGATCGCGCGGGACGACGATCAAGGGGCTTTGATCTATGATCTGGCCCGCTCGATTACTCAACTGCGCCTGATCAGGATCGCCGTTGTTGAGAATGGCGCTCGTTAATATCACCACCACCAAGCCACCGGGCGCGATGAACGTTCCCTCGGCAATCAGGGTATGGGGGCCGCCAATCATCACGTCATCAATCCGCCAGCCGCTCAGATCGACCGGCAACGGGCCGGGATTGTAGATCTCAACCCATTCTGGGCCAGTACCCGGATTGTGCATCACTTCGTTGATCAGCACCAACGGCGGTTGCGCCTGAAGCGGCTGGAGCCACGTTCCGGCCAGCACGAGCAAGATTGTGATTATTGCCCACCAACGCACGGCAGTTTCTCCGTAGTTTGATCGCTCTACTAAAGAAACCGCGCGAAGTGGGCAAAAGATGCGCGGAAATTGCCGCCAATTTGTACGTTCTTAGCTCAAACGAGCGGCAACTGGCCGTGGGAAGCCAAGCGGTGGGCGAAACGGGTAGTTTCGGGCAGGCGAAAGCGCGTGGTACAGGCCATCACCAGCTCAGGGGTGCGATCGAGACTGACACGATGGCCGGGAGAGACAAAGACCGGTTGGGCATCGGCGCGCGTGCGCAGCACCCAACCAATCTGCTCGTGACCATCGGAAAGCGGACAACGCGCACCACGTTCGGGCACGGGCGGGGTAAAGCGACCAACCAGCCGTTGCTTGGCGCACCCAATCGTTGGGAGATCGAGTAACACCCCGATATGGCAAGCAATCCCGCATCGGCGCGGGTGGGCAATACCATGCCCATCGCAGATCACGAGATCGGGCGCTTCGCGCAACCGGTCGAGCGCAGCAATGATCGCCGGCGCTTCGCGAAAAGCGAGCAAGCCCGGCACATAAGGAAACGTCACCGGCTGGTACACCAGCGCATAATCGACCGGCGCCAGCTCAGGAAAGCGCAACACCACTACTGCGGCGCGGATCACAGCGCCATCTTGCACGAAACCGGCATCAACGCCGGCCACCAAGCGCAATTCACCAAACGCATCACGCAACACAACGCGCTGGCGCAATGCCTGTTGCTCAGCAATAGCCGCCGCAATCCGCTCATCGTGGTCGTCAATCGTCGGCATACCGCTCTTCTCGCCACGGATCGGCGCTGTTGCTGTAGCCGTAGCGTTCCCAGAAACCAAGCCGATCGTGATCGAGGAGCTCTAAGCCGCGTAGCCATTTCGCGCTCTTCCAAAAGTACTTTTTCGGCACCAACAAGCGCAGCGGATAGCCATGCTCCGGCGCTAGCTCTTGCCCATCATACTTATAGGCCAGCAGCACATCATCATCGAGCAACACATCGAGCGGTAAATTGGCGGTATAGCCCTGCTCGCTATGGGCAACCACGAACCGGGCCGATGGCTTCAGCGGCGGAATATGGCGCAAGAACTCGCGGAAGCTAACGCCTTCCCACACCGTATCAAGCTTGCTCCAGCGCGTCACGCAGTGAATGTCTGTCTTGATGGTAACGGTCGGCAAGGCGCGGAATTCGCGGAAGCTAAACCGCACCGGTTCAGCTAATTCACCCCAGCAGCGCAGATCCCATTGTTCGTCAACATTGGTATACTGAGGGACAGTTCCATAGTGCAGCACCGGAAACTTCTCGGTAACGTATTGTCCCGGTGGGACGCGACCTTCCGGTTCGGATTGCGTCTGATCCTTCCGTTTGAACGGGTTGAACATTCGTCCCTCCTTCGCCACTGGATAATCGATAGAGGTTTCTTTTCAAACGGCATTATACCGCATGTGAAAGGATTTGGGTATGGCCACCTTTGTGCGCGCTTCGCTGGATCGTCCGGCGTACACCTTGCCCGGTTTCTACTTCACCTCGGCGGAAGTGTTTGCCCGCGAACAAGAGCGCATCTTTGCCCGCCAATGGGTCTGCGCCGGACGCAGCGCCGATGTACCGGCTGCTAGTGATTACCGTTTAATCGAGGTCGCTGGCGAAAACTTGATCTTGCTCCGCGATCAGAGCGGCCAACTCCGCGCTTATTATAACGTCTGCCGTCACCGCGGGGCGCGGCTTTGCACCGAGGCGTACGGCCAGCTCAGCGAGAGCATTATCTGCCCGTACCACGCTTGGACGTACCGGCTCGATGGATCACTGGCGACGGCCCGTTATATGCAAGATGCACCCGATTTTCGGCGTGAAGACTGGCCCTTGATCAGCGTCGCCGTCGCCGAATGGGACGGGTTTGTGTTTGTGTCGTTGGCCGATCAGCCAACCCCGTTCGCCCACGCCTTTGCACCGTTGATCGGCAAGTTTCAGGCATGGGAAGTGGCCCGCCTCCAACGCGGCGCGCAGATCGTCTACGAAGTGGCGGCCAATTGGAAACTGATCGTTGCCAACTATTCGGAATGTTACCACTGCCCGCTGATCCACCCCGAACTGGTGGCCATCTCGCCATGGCAGAGCGGGCGCAACGACTTGACCAGCGGCCCCTTCTTGGGTGGCTATATGGAACTGACCCACGAAAGCATGACTCTCGACGGCCACACCCGCCGCCCGCCGCTGCCCGGCCTCGTCGCGGCAGATCAACGGCGTGTCTACTACTACTCCATTTTTCCCAACCTATTGCTCAGTCTGCACCCCGACTACGTGATGGCGCACCAACTCATTCCGCGCCGGCCCGATGTCACCACCGTCATCTGCGAATGGTATTTTGCGCCGGAAGTGATGGCTGCCGCCGATTTTGACCCTGCTGACGCTGTGGCGTTCTGGGATCGCACCAACCGGCAAGATTGGCATGTCTGCGAACTCTCGCAGCAAGGGGTTAGCTCACGCGCATACCGGCCCGGCCCATACGCCCAATCGGAAGGGTTGCTCTGGCAATTTGACCAAGAGTATCTGCGGGCGATGGAAGCGGAGTGAGCAATCATCTATGCGCGTGTTAATGCTCACCTACGGCAGCCGTGGCGATGTCCAGCCCTTTGTCGCACTGGGAGCGGCGCTGCGCGCTGCCGGCCACCAGCCAGTCTTGGCCGCACCGAAGCGCTTTGGCCAGCTTGCCACCGAACACCAGATCGCCTTCGTACCCCTGCCGGGAGACATCGAACAACTTGCGCGCCAGATGGCCGATGAAGCGCGTGGCCGACCATTGCACCTGATCAGCATCATCTACCGGTTCGCCTTGCCGCTAGGGACGGAGGTCGCGCGCCGGATTCAACAGGCCGCCAAATCCGCCGATCTGATCGTCCATACCTTTTTGACCGTCGCGCTCGGCCATCTGTACGCACAACACTACAGCATTCCCGAATGCGCGGTCGATCTGTTTCCCTTCTTCGATCCGCCAGCCGAGCTGGCCAACCTGATGTGGCCAACCACCCAGATGGATTTTCACTGGCGGCGGTTGAGCCACGTCTTTGCCCACCACGTCTTTCGTATCAGTCAAAGTATGGCCTATCGCATCTTGCGCCAGCGCCACCCCGACATCGGCCCGCCGCGCTTGCCATGGGCCGCGCCGGGCCGCGCCATTCCGCTCTTGCTGGCCTACAGCAAGGTGCTAGTACCACCGGGAACCGCGCCTTTGAGCAGACAAACCGGCACTTGGCAACTCCATCAGCCACACTGGCAACCGCCGCCCGATCTGACCGCCTTTCTTGCTAGCGGGCCGCCGCCAGTGGTGGTCAGCTTTGGCAGCATGGCGAGCCGCGAGACAACCCGGATTGCGACCATCGTGATCGAGACCCTCCGGCGCACCGTCCAGCGCGGGATCGTGCAGCGCGGTTGGGGCAATCTGCTGCCGAAACGGATGCCCGATCACATCTACCTCGCCGGTGACATTCCCCACGACTGGCTGCTGCCCCAAGCCGCTGCGATGATCCACCACGGCGGAGCGGGCACCACCGCCGCCGCCTTCCGCGCCGGCCTGCCGGCAGTGATCGTACCATTTGCCGCCGATCAGCCATTTTGGGCATGGCGCGCGCATCTCACCGGCGCCAATCCGGCCCCGCTGCCAGTGGGCGAACTCACGGTCGAACGGCTCAGCGCAGCATTACAGCAGGCGCTATCGCCCAACCGACGCGCGCGCGCCGAAGATATCGCCAACCAGATGCGGTTGGAAGGCGGGGTCATGGCAGCGGTGGAACAGCTTGAGCGGTTGGCAACCAGACACCCAGATACTGCGAGGGAGTAATGTGGCGGCGGGGACGGCGAGGGTGCGCAATGACATCTGACCCGTCTGTCGTTGCGAGGGAGTGGCGGCCCCCACTCCGCGGGGTGCCGCGCGACCGAAGCAATCTCCCGCTTCGGCGCGAACGAACCCTCAGCGGGTTACTCCCGTGCTCGCGGGGGATGGCTTCGCCGCCTCTGGCGGCTCGCAATGACAGAGGGGGGAGCAGGGGCGTGTCCGGTTGTCATTGCGAGGGCGCGCAGCACCCGAAGCAATCTCCTGCTCTGGCGACAAGCAGCCCGCTCAGGGCATACCTCCCGTGCTCGCGGGGGATGGCTTCGCCGCGGTGCGGGCAGAGCATCGCGCTGACCATCCTCGCAGCGAATAGACGCCCAAGCGGATCCAACCCGTGTCACTTCACCGGGTTCAAATCAAACAGCAAAATCCCCTCATCGCGAGTGCTGACCGCCAATTGCGAACCATCCGGCGCAATCGCTACCGCCAGTACTGCACCGGTAGCAAGATCGATTTCGCGCAGCAGTTCACCGTCACTAAAGCGGTAGAATGCCAAATGACCGCTGATCGTGCCGACAATGAGCAAGTTGCCATCAAACGTCACTACCATACTGCTCACCCAACCGCGATCAGCGGGCAAGCTCATTTGAAACACTTCCGCATTATTGCTTGCCACGTCGCGCACCCGCAACGAACCGTCGCTGCTAGAGCTAAGCAGCAAGGTATTGTGAAAAACGATGCTCGTGATCGGGCCATTGTGGCCGCGCAAGATCTGCGGATTCCCGCCGCGGGCCATCTCCCAGACCGCAATCTGCGGCGCATCGGCGGGTTGATTGGTGGCCGCCGCTACATATGCGCCATTCCCGCTAAAGGCAAGGGCATAGATCGGCCCGCCCAACCCGCTCAGCCGGCGGAGATACTGGCGACTCGCAGTCTCCCAAATGGACACCTCGCCGCGCTCGTTGCCGACGGCGATCAGGCTGCGATCAGGGCTTACTGCCAGATTGAGCGGAAACCCATTCATGCCGCTCAATGGCTCGTTGGGCCGGCGATTGGTCAGATCGATCGTCACAATCTCGCCGGCTTCGCTGATCGCTACCACTTCGGTATCGCTAATAAACTCGATATAGCGCGTCGTCGCCGCCCCGCCGTCAAGACTGATGGTTCGCCCGCTCTCAAACACATGCACTCGCACCGCGCCATTAGCGCCGCTTGCCGCCAGCAGGCTGCCGTCTGGCCCATAACTCACCCCAGTCACCACCCCTTGCGTGACCTGAAAGCTCTGGATGACTTCGGTGGTATCGGCATTCCAAACCACCAAATTGCCACCCATATCGCTTGAGGCAAGAATCCGTTTGCCATCTGGATTCCAGCTCAACCCTAGCAGCCGCAAACCGCGCTGGCGCAAGACCCCGCGCTCGGCGCCGTTGGCCGGGTTCCACAAGCGCACGCTGCCGTCGAGGCTGGCGCTGGCCAACAAACGACCATCGGGGCTATAGGCGACACCACGAATGACGACCCAACCGTCATGACCGCGCAACTCACGTTGAACATCGCCGGTTGCGGCGTCGAGCAGGTAGACGTTGCCGTTGATCGAACCAACCGCAAGCTGGCGACCATCAGGTGAAAAAGCGATCCCGGTCAACCAGAAGGGCGTATTGCTCTGCGGGTCAACCGGTGCGTTGAAACGAAAGGTATCGATCTGCCGCCCGCTGGCAACATCCCACAAACGCGCCGTCCCATCACGCGAAGCCGAGGCCAAGCGTTGACCATTAGGGCTAAACGCAACATTACCGAGCAGATCGGCATGGCCGCGCAGCACAACCAACGTCTGCCCACTCGCCACATCCCAAATGCGCACCGTGCGATCGGCGCTGCCCGAAGCCAGCAGACGGCCATCGGGGCTAAAGGCCAACGAGCGGATCCAATCCTCGTGGCCGCGCAATTGGGCTAGCTCACGGCCATTACGCACATCCCACAACCGCACGACCGGATCATCTTGCGCGCCGGAAGCGAGGATCGCACCGTCGGGACTAAACGCCAGCGCGCTGACATCACCGGTATGGCCATTGAGCGTCGTCTGCGACACCAGCGTCTCGGCATTGCGCAACTGCACCACTGCACCCACGGCCACCGCAGCCACTTGGCCATCGGGACTGTAAGCCGCCGCCCCTAGCCCATCTTCACGCAACTGGGCCGTTTGGGTAATCGCTTCCACTTGCTGCAACAACTCTACCGCCGTAGCCGCGGTTGGGGTAGGCAAGGCCGGCACGGTCGGCGCCATCGCTGCTGCACCGCCGATCCAGCCAAATAGCGAACTATTGGTTATGTAGAGACCCACCAGCACGGCAACCACCATACACACAGCCAGCGCAATCACAGCCAACCCGCCGACGATAGCCAGCAGGCACGACGTGCTAATGAGACGCGACGGTGCGGCAGCAGTTGCGGTCGCTCCTGCCGGAACAGTAGCGGGTGGTGGCGCCGGCGGCAACGGCGCCGGCGCCGGTTGCGCCGGCGTGGCCGGGGTTGGCGTAATAGGCGCTGGCGCGGCTGGGGTTGGCACCACCGGCGCTGGCGTAGCCGGAGTCGGCGCAACCGCGACCATCTTCTCAACCGGGGACATCGCCCCCATCGGTCGCCCGGCCATCAGCCGCACTGTCTCAAGCGCGCTGCGCATCTCGCTCACCCGCTGATAGCGATTGGCCGGCTTCAGTTCGAGCGCCCGCAACGTAAGCTGCTCGGCCAACACTGACACCTGCGGGTTCAGCGCACGCGGCGCATTGAGCGGCACGCCAGCCTGCCGTTGATGAGCCGGCGGCGGCGGCCAACCGGTCAGCAAGTGGTAGAGCACAGCGCCAATCGCATAAACATCGCTCACCTTCGCTGGCTCAACCGAATGATCGTACAGCTCAGGCGCGCGGTATGGCGTGGCTTCAAAACCCACGTGGCGCGCGCAAGCAAACGGGGCCAGACTCAACCCGCCTTCGGGTGACGACCAGAAATCACACGTGCGCACATCGCCAAGCAAGAGCGGCGGCTGATGGGCGTGCAAGCGTTCGAGCACCTGCAACAGCCGGTCAACGATCGCTAACGTCTCGCTTTCGGGGAGCGGCGCGCCGCGCTCGCGGGCAAACCGCTCAAGGTCAGCACCGCCGGGATCATCAGCCACTAGATAGCACACCTGATCGAACGCGAAATAGTCGCGCAGCGCCAACAACCCCGGCATATACACTTGCGCCAGCTCGCGCGCCAGCCGCAAGACATCATCCACCGCAGCCTGATTGGGTTGGGGCAATGCGGTAATCAGCACGCGCAACGACGAACGCTGATCGATCGCGCGGTACAGCTCGGCGTCAGGATAGGCATCGAGCGCGACGGTAATGCGGTAATGACCATTGAGTAAGGTGTCGATAGCGAGCATGGCGGCCCTTTAGCAGATAGACAACCGCTAATCCAAATCCACCACCCGCCCTCTGGCAAACGGGTGGTGGAGCATGTGCTACCATCAGTATACGGGATGTCTCAGTCGGCTGCGGCGAGAATTTGCGGTTGCAGCATTAGATCGCCCCGCGCTTGCGCTTCGGTAATCCGCTCGATGCAGCGATTGGCGCTAATCACCGCCCCTTCAATCGAGGCCAGAAAATGCTGGCGCGTGTAATCGCCAGCAAGGAAGAAGTTGCGCACCGGCGTTGCCTGATCAGGCCGGTACTTATCAACCCCCGGCAAGGCCTGATACACCGAGTTGGGAATGCGCACAATCGTGTGCTTGAGCAGCTTAGCTTCGCGGGCAATTGGGTGCAAGCGGACAAACTCACTCATCACAAACTGCACCAGCTCATCGTCGGGCAGATTGATCAATTCAGCAGCCGGCGCGACCACAAACTGCATGATGCTACGTTCACCTTTGTGATACTCCGGCGCTACCATCGCCATATCAGCGTAGACGCTCAGATGACTGCCAGCGCTAAACAGCAGGTTATCAACCCCGGCGATGCGCCGGTCAAAGAAGAGCTGCATCGTAATCACCGGCGAACCCTTCAGATGGCTCAGATTGGCAAAATAGGGCAGCTCGCGCAGCGCCGGCGGAATGACTTTCCGCAGATTATGCACCGGCATCGCCGAGACATACACATCGCCAGTGATCAGGCGGCCATCATCGAGCCGGAAACCGCTGACCTGGTTCGTCTCAGCGTCATACTCAAGCGCCGCCACCCGCGCATTCAGCTCAACCCGGCCACCCAGCCGCTCGATCTGCGCAATCAGGGGCCGCCAAATGTTGGTGTCAGGCGAACCTTTGACCAACGCCATGCGCGGCGCCTCTTTCTCGTGGGCAAAGTGGAGCATCGCCGTCAGCGGCAGCTTGGCCGAAACGCGATCGGCACGCTGGAAGTTGAGCGCCAGCGCCATCGTGTGCATCACTTCGTCGATCGAACGCTGGCCCATACCGTGGCGAAGATGCCACGAGGCATAGGTCTCGTTATCCTGCTCGTCAACGTACTTTTGATCGCCAAAAATCACGCGCATCAGCCCTAGGCCCATGCGCAATTTATCACCCAACGAGAGCGGCTTGAAGGCCAGCACACCGGCCAACCCGTTAAGCGGGGTCGGCAGCCACGGCACAAAGCGAATCGGGGCCAGCCCATGGCGCTCGGAGGCAAAGATCATCTCGGCTGGCTTCCAATTGAAGGTATCACCCAAGCCGTGCCGCTCAAGGAAGGCGAGAAGATTGTGGTATGCGCCGAAGAAAACGTGCAATCCGCTCTCGATCCAATCGCCGTCGGCGTCTTGCCATGCCGACACCTTGCCCCCGGGCACGTTCCGCTTCTCAAGCACAATCACCTCATGGCCACGCTCGACCATCGTCCGCGCGACCACCATACCGGCCGGGCCGGCGCCTGCAATCACAATCCGCATAGTGGTATGCTTCCTGTCGCTATTCAATGTGCAAAAATGAACAACCTACATCTTTATAGCACGGTTAGTATGGCCGCGCAAGGTAGATGAACAGCCCTTGCACAAGATGAACCTATCGTCCCCCTCTGTCCTTGCGAGCCGAGCGCAGCGAGGCGAAGCACTCCCCCGCGAGAGCGGGAGGTATGCCCTGAGGGGGTTACTTGCCGCTAGAGCAGGAGATTGCTTCGGGCGCGCGGCACCCCGCTCGGCTGGGTGCCGCCGCTCCCTCGCAATGACAACCGACCACGCCCCCTTCGCAATGACATCGGGCCTTGACAGGACACCCAAACCAATCAGCGCCAAGAATGGTACAATGCGAGTGCGCATTTACGCTGCAATCGATACCGTTACAATCATCGACGCCCGCCCTATGCTTCATCGCGCATTGCTCGCTCTTGCCTTGGCCGTGCTGATGGGCGGACAGTTCTTGCTCCCGCGCTTGCCCCGCCCGCTCGACCTGCCGCCGCCGCACACCGTGATAACAACTAATCCTCTGATCGGGATCCATACCCGCCTCACCGGTATTGGCGACGAAGGGTACATTCGCCGTACCCTTGCCCAAGTACACGACATGGGAGCGAGTTGGATCGTCGAACTCTTTCCGTGGGCCTATATCCAACCGCGTTCACGCTACGGCTTCGATTGGACGGGAGCCGACATGGTGATCGCTCATGCCCGCGCGCAGGGATTACAAGTTGTGGCCCGGCTCGATATTGTGCCGGCGTGGGCCCGCCCGCCCGATACGACTGACCGCTACCTCGACCGTGATCACTTCGCCGATTTTGCCAATTTCGCCGCTGCGTTCGCTGCGCGCTACGCACCGCAAGGCGTGCGCCATCTTGTGATCTGGAATGAGCCAAACCTGCGCTTCGAGTGGGGCGAACGACCGCCCGACCCCGGCGCGTATACCGATTTACTTAAGCATGTCTATCCGGCGATCAAAGCCACCGCCCCTGACGCCATTGTCATCGCCGGCGCACTCTCGCCCGGCCCTAGCCTCGAAGGCGGCGCGTTACGCATGGATGATATGCAATTCCTCGCTTCACTGGCCGATGCTGGCGCATTTCCATTCTTTGATATGTGGGCCGTGCATGCCTACGGCGGATTGGAACCGCCCGATGCCACACCTGCCTTTGATCGAGTCAATTTTCGCCGTATCGAGCTGGTGCGCGATCTGCTTGACCGACTCGGCGGCGCTGATAAGCGGATCATCATTACCGAAGGCGGCTACAACGATCATCCGCGCTGGAGCGGCGCGGTGCGCCCCGCCGACCGGCTGCGCTGGACGATCGCCACCTACGAGCAATCGCGGCGCTATCCGTGGCTTGAAGCGACCATCCTCTGGCAGTTCAGTACACCTTTTCTGACCCGTTCGTACCCCGATGCGTGGAACTTCGTCCATCCCGACGGCACGCCGCGCACGATCTATTTGGCGGTACAGGAATATGCCCGTTATGGGGTGATACCAGAGGTGATCGATCCGTAACCGCTGGCGAGAGGTATCATTTACAGAATATGGAGTGCGGCAGTGTGACTGCTGCACTCCAACACCAGCGAAACCAACCCGCTTCCGCCGTTGCCCGTCGCCACCTGCACCCGTCTCTGGTATAATCAGGTAAATTGTACTTGCGACACTTGATGTCTGCGCGCTACCTATACCCGACCAGACAGGAGCGTTCCATGTCCGCTAACATCGAATATCGCCTTGCCCGCCGCCTCGCCGCGCTAGAAGCCTCGGCCACCGCCGCTATGACCGCCCGCGTCGCCCAGATGCGCGCCGCCGGTATTAAGGTCATCTCATTTAGCGTCGGCGAACCCGATTTCGATACCCCCGAACCGATTAAGCAGGCCGCCATCGCCGGCATTCACGCCAACCATACCCACTACACCCCTACCGGCGGCACGCTTGAGCTGCGCAAAGCAGTGGCTGCTCGCGTGACCGCCGATCAGGGCATTACCTACAGCATCAACCAAGTGACGGTCACCACCGGCGCGAAAGAGGCCCTCTACCTCGCCTTCCAAGCCCTCTGCGACGAAGGTGATGAGGCGGTCATTCCCGCCCCGTACTGGGTGAGTTATGTCGAGCAAGTCAAACTGGCTGGCGCTACTCCAATCACGCCCCAAACAACCGAGCAGACCGGCTTCAAGCTGACGCCCGACCAACTGCGCGCCAGCCTGAGCGAACGCACCCGCATTGTGGTGCTCAATTCGCCCTCGAACCCGACCGGTGCGGTCTACAGCGCCGAGGAGCTGGCGGCACTCGCCGAGGTGTTGCACGATCACTCGGCGATTATCATTACCGACGAGATTTACGATGCGATTTCGTATGTGCCGTATGCCCGCCTGTTGCGCATCGCGCCCGATCTGGCCGATCGCACGCTGGTCGTCAACGGCGCTGCCAAAGCCTATGCGATGACCGGCTGGCGCGTCGGCTACGTGGCCGGCCCGCAACCGATCATTGAGGCGATCAAGGCTATCCAGAGCCACACCAGCACCCACACCTCCAGCATTTCGCAAGATGCGGCGTTGGCGGCATACACGCCCAACCCCGAAATCGAAGCCACCGTCGCGGCGATGACTGCCGAGTTCCTCCGCCGGCGCGATCTCATTCTCGAACTGCTGGCCGAAATCCCCGGCGTGACCTGCACCGTGCCCGACGGCGCGTTCTACGTCTTCCCCAACGTCAGCGCGCTGCTCAACCGCCCGCTGCGCAACGGCAAGATTTGCACGACCAGCGATGAACTCAACCTCTACCTGCTCGAAGAGGCCCACATTGCCTGCGTCGGCGGCGAAGCCTTTGGCGCACCCGGCTATCTGCGCCTGTCGTATGCAACCAGCAGCGAAGAGATCCGGATCGGGATGCAACGCTTCCGTGAGGCGGTGCTCGGCGGGTAGCGCGTTTAGAGAGCCTGATAGCAAGCTAGCATTTCATCAGCTAACCCTGTCACGTCCCTCTCCCGCCCGCGGGCTGAGGGACGTATAGAACATTTGACCGAGTACAACCGTTGATCGCGGTGCAATGCCTCAAAGTGTAGCTTTGCTCCCCTCTCCCGCGCCAGTGGGAGAGGGTCTGGGGGTGAGGGTACACCGGCGCATCGCAAAGCCATCAATCATCTCTGCGCTCATGCCGTAAACCCTCCGAGGGAGGGGAACCTTACTCCTCCCCCTAGCGAGGAGCGGCTGGGAGGGGCCATTCCAAAGTTCGCAAAGGTGCAAAGGGATTGGTATCACCGCTCCCCTTTTCCCTCTGCGTCCTCGGCGCCCTCTGCGGTAAAAAACGCACCCCCGCTCCCACCTGACGGCGGGCGAGAGGGCTGGGGGTGAGAGCTATCAGCCCGCGCAGCGGGCTTCGTAACCTAAGCCCGGCTCTGAAGGGCCGGGTTCCGGATCAGATGTTCTGTCCGCGCTTGAACGCACGCGGAAGCGGGGCCGGGGTGAAGGTCTCCCACCTTCACCCGCCAACCCGGCAACATCGCCTTACCGCCTACACACCCAGATCGGGACGAGACCGCTAGGATCATCAAACCTGACTATGGCAGACGCTCCACCCTTCCACGATCTCCCGCACCCGTCCATCCTTGCTAGACGGCGGATCGTTGTGGTCGGCGACATCACTCTTGACGAATACCTGTATGGCAAAGCCACTCGCCTTTCCCGCGAGGCACCGATTCCCGTGCTCGAATTTCTACGGCGGGAAACGATCCTCGGCGGCGCAGCCAATCCGGCCCGCAATGTGGTGGCGCTCGGCTCGCAGGCCAGTCTGATTGCGATCGTCGGTGACGATGCGGAAGGGGCGCATTTGCACACTCTGCTGCGCACCGCGGGAATTGACGATAGCGGCGTGATCACCATCGCCGATCGCATGACCACGCGCAAAACGCGCATTCTAGCCGACGCCGCTCCCCGCCTGCCACAGCAAGTCGCCCGCCTCGACCGGCTCGATCGCCGCCCGCTGACTCCTGCCGAAGAGGATCGGGTCATCGCTGCACTCGATCAGCAATTACCGGCTGCTGACGCCGTCATCTGTTCCGATTACCAACAGGGGTTGCTCACGCCGCGGGTGGTAGCCGCGATCCGCGATCACTGCCGCCAACACGGGGTCATCTTTGCCGTTGACGCGCAGGGCAATTCACACTACTACCGTCACGCCGATCTCTTTCGCTGCAACGATGCTGAAGCAGCGGCAGCCCTCGGCATACCCTTGCTCGACGATACAACAATGGCGGATGGCATTGCCCGTCTCTATCACGAACTCGCGGCGCGGCTAGTCATCGTCACCCGCGGCCCGGCAGGGTTGGCGCTGATCGGTGACGACGAGCCGTACCAACAACTGCCGGCCCACCGCGTAAGCGAAGTCTTCGACACTACCGGCGCCGGCGATACCTTCATTGCCGTCGCCACGCTCGCGTTAGCTGCCGGCTGCCGCGGGAGAGCAGCGGCGGCGCTAGCTAACATCGCGGCGGCGTTGGTGGTGCGGCGGTTGGGAAATACGGTCGTTACCCCCGACGAATTAGCCGTCGCCATCGCGACTATCGAGACAACATAGCCCTCTCGCTGCGGATCGCGAGAGGGCGAACAAAAACAGCACCTACACTCGTGCAATGCACTATTCCACTGCCCCTAGCCGCTTGAACGCGCTGAGCGCATCCTCCTCGGTCTGATAGATCTCGGCATATTGCGCCAAACCGACCATGCGAAAGATCTTTTGGAAATGAGGCGACAATCCGCTGACCGCCAGCTGCTGCCCATTCTGATTCACTTCGGTGACAATCCCGATCAGAATAGCAATCCCAGCACTATTAATATAATCGTTTTGGCGAAAGTTGAGCAGAATAAACCGATCGCCCTTTGCCGTTACTTGCCGGTACGCGCCGTTGATCTTCTCTTCGGCGAAGGTGGTCACATCACCGATCAGATCGATAATCGCCACGCCGTCGCGATGGCGAATATTGACGGTCAACTCGTCTTCTAACATCGATCGCTCCTCAAATCATCCACCATAATCCAGCAGTATCACGATGCACTCACGCTGTATCCTGCCAGATCACGGTAAAACACGAGCCGCATACACGTGCCACCGTTCGGGTCAGCCACGACACTCACCTCATCGGTGAGCGTAACAATGAGCATGAGCCCCATCCCACGCAATGAAGCGCGCTGGTTCAGCGTCCACTGAACTGGCTTACGCGGCAACATCGGCAATAATCCGCCCTCATCGCAGACCTCAATCACCAAGCGCTGTTCGTCTACGGTGCAGAACACCTGCACTTTCCGCTGCGGATCGGATCGATTGCCATGTTCGATCGCGTTCGTACACGCTTCGCACAACGCTGTCTTCACGTCTTCAACACGCTCTGGCGAAATACCGCAACGTCGAGCCAATGACGCCACCGCGTCACACGCAACCACTTCGTAACCGAGAATGCTGGGGAGGATGATCTGCATAGTGTCCCGGTCTATTGATCACCAACCGGCGAGCGTTCAAGATGGACAACCATTCGTACCTGATTCCCGCCGCCCGGCGCTAGGGTAAATTCTACTTCATCCATTAATTCACGCATGAGCCAAATGCCCCAACCGCCCTTATCAGCGCGTTGAAAGGCGTCAGCAATACAAGGCCGCGTCTTCGTCTGTTCAAGCTCCAGCACTCGCCGCCCTTGATCAGACACACTCACAATCAACTCATCGGGGCGCACAGTAAGCACTACCACCACTTTCATTGCCGCATCGGCTTGGTTGCCGTGCTCGATAGCATTGGTCACTGCTTCACCGATTGCAGTGCGCAAGGCGTCAATCCGCTCATCAGCAAACCCCATCCGCCGCGCCAGCGCCGCCGCCGTATCCATCGCGATCCGTTCATACCCTAGCCGGCTTGGCAGGCGCAGTTCGATCACCTGTCCTGTCGCGCCCTCGACATCACTCATGCCTGTCTTCCCACCCTGCGAGCGTTGATTATAGAGCTATTGCGGTGCAACACGATTGGTCTTAGAGCCGTTGCCTCGTAACGGCTCTACATATTGATGCGTTACGTTTATAATAGCACAGGCATCAACAAACGTGTTACCAGATCTCAAGCCGCGATCACACCAATCATAACGGAATATTGCCGTGTTTTCGCGCGGGCAGGCTCTGGCGTTTGGTGCGAGCGAGGCGCAAGGCGCGAATGAGGGCCGGACGGGTCTCACGCGGCTCGATCACGGCGTCGATATAGCCGCGTTCGGCAGCGACATACGGGTTGGCAAAGCGATTTTGGTAATCTTCCACCAGCTCGGCCAGCCGCGCCGCCGAGTCATCGGCTTCAGCCAGCTCTTTGCGGAAGATAATCCGCACCGCGGCATCAACCCCCATCACCGCAATTTCGGCTGTCGGCCACGCAAAGTTGAAGTCGGCCCGAATATGCTTGCTCGCCATCACGTCATACGCACCGCCGTACGCTTTGCGCGTAATCACCGTCAACTTCGGCACCGTCGCCTCGCAGTAGGCGTAGAGCAACTTCGCACCGTGACGAATGATTCCGCCGTATTCTTGCTGGGTGCCCGGCAAGAAGCCCGGCACGTCAACAAAGGTCACAAGCGGAATATTAAAAGCGTCACAGAAACGCACGAAGCGCGCTGCCTTGACCGAGCTGTCAATATCGAGCGTACCGGCCATTTGCAACGGCTGATTGCCGACGACGCCAACCACGTGTCCATCAAGCCGGGCAAAACCAATCACAATATTCTTCGCCCACGCCGGCTGCACCTCAAAGAAGAAGCCATCATCTACCACCGATTCGATCACTTTGATCATGTCGTAGGCTTTGCGCGGATTGTCAGGCACCATGCTCTGCAACTCCTCGTCCATCCGCTCAGGATCATCGGTCGGCGGCTGGTACGGCGGGTCTTCCATATTATTCGCCGGCAAGAACGACAGCAGCGTTCGCAACTGGTCAAAGCACTCATCTTCGGTATCGGCGGCAAAATGGGCCACGCCGCTGCGCGTGTTATGGGTCATCGCCCCGCCCAACTCTTCAAAGCCGACCTCCTCGCCGGTCACAGTCTTGATCACATCAGGCCCGGTAATAAACATCTGGCTGATGTTTTTGACCATAAAAATAAAATCGGTCATCGCCGGCGAATAGACCGCACCGCCGGCGCAAGGGCCAGCAATAATCGAGAGTTGGGGAATGACACCGCTGCTCAGCACGTTGCGATAGAAGATCTCGGCGTAGCCGCCCAAACTCACCACACCCTCTTGAATGCGGGCACCGCCGCTGTCGTTAATCCCGATGCAGGGCACGCCCATGCGCAGCGCCAGATCCATCACTTTGCAAATCTTCTCGGCGAACACTTCACCGAGCGAACCGCCGAAGACGGTAAAGTCTTGGGCAAAGACACACACCGGACGGCCATCGATCGTGCCGTGACCGGTAATGACACCATCACCCAACGGCTTGCGCCGATCCATGCCAAACGCCGAGGTGCGATGGACGGCAAAAGCATCGAGTTCAACAAACGAACCGGGGTCAAGCAGACGCTCAATCCGTTCGCGCGCGGTCAACTTGCCACGCTCATGCTGGCGGGCAAGTGCCGCCGGGTCTTGATTGCGCGCTCGTTCGCGCCGCTCACGCAGCGCTGCAATCTTTTCCGCTGTGGTCTGCGCCATAGCACTCCTCGCTTCCAGCGCCGGCTCACACCGCCGGCAATACGGTTTAGGTCGCATTTCCTGCCTGTATCATTACACTCGTAACAACGAGCCATTGATCTTATTTCCCTGCCCCCTCATTCCCCATTCCCGCTGCGCTGCCCCGCCGGCCCTGCCAGAGCACCGCCAACGCAAACGCCGGCACCGCATCGATCATCCGCCGCCAGCGTGCCGGTTGCACCGCCAAGCGGAAGGCCCACTCCAACCCCAACCGGCGCATCACCTGCGGGGCGCGCGGCACCCGCCCGGCCAGATAATCAAACGTCCCGCCTACCCCCATTGCCAGCGGCATCCGCAAGAACGGCTGGTTGCGCGCGATCCACAACTCTTGGCGCGGATGGCCATACGCCACCAGCAAGATATCAGGCCGCACCGCAGCAATCATTGCGCACTGCTGCTCATCAGCTTCTGGCGCCGGCGAACCGGCGTAACAGCCAGCAACCTGCAACCCCGGCCAGCGTCGTTGCAACACTGCCGCCGCCGCTTCCGCCACCCCCGGCCCCGCCCCCAAAAAGAAGATGCGGTAGCCGCGTTCCGCCGCAAGCTGAGCCAACCGTTGCGTCAACTCCACCCCGGTCACCCGCCCGCGCAACGGCGTGCCCAACCAACGCGCCGCGAGCAGCACCCCAAAACCATCAGGCGTATTCAAATCGGACGCCTGCAACACCGCGCGAAATGCCGGATGGCGCCGCGCCTCCATGATAAACTCCGGATTGACCGTACAAATCTGGTGCGGCCCACCGGCCTCGATCATCGCCGCTGCCCGCGCCAACGCCTCCGGCTCGGTTACGTCGTCAATCGGTACCCCCAGAATATCAATCCGGCCTGATCTCATCGCTATTCCTGCCCTGACGCGGTGTATCGTCTCTCATCATACCGCATCCGGCTACAAACAAAGACAACGCTGCACAGCAAAACCACCCCCATCCCTTCAACCCCCATTCGTCGTCCCATTCGTTCATTCGTTCCCCCATTCGTTGTCCCATTCGTTCATTCGTTCCCCCATTCGTTGTCCCATTCGTTGTCCTGTTTGACAAAGCCTAGCGACGGTGCTATACTCCGATACTGCTGCGAAGAAATTGCGCAGCAGAATGTTTGTGCGCCATGCGGCCCACTTCTAAGGCGCAGTGGCATACTGCGACCAGATCTTTGGGCCAGTTATTATTTTGTCTGCAAAAGCTTGTTGATCGCAGGCCGGTTTAAAGGAGAGCATTAGATGCCGACCATTAACCAACTTGTTCGGAAGCCGCGCAAGCCGGTGGTGAAAAAGACCAAAGCCCCGGCCCTGCGCTTCACCTACAACTCGCTGAAGGGGAAGCTGACTCGCGGCCGCGGATCACCACAGAAGCGCGGCGTCTGCACCAAAGTGACGACCATGACGCCGAAGAAGCCCAATTCGGCGCTGCGCAAGATCGCCCGTGTGCGGCTCTCCAACGGCCTTGAGGTGACGGCATACATCCCCGGCGAGGGGCACAATTTGCAAGAGCACTCGGTGGTGCTGATCCGCGGCGGCCGTGTTAAAGACTTGCCCGGCGTGCGCTATCACATCGTGCGCGGTACGCTCGATACACAGGGAGTCAACGGTCGCAAGCAGGGTCGCAGCAAGTACGGTACGAAGAAGAATCAGCCGGTCGGCAAGGGTGCAGCCGCTGGCAAGGGCGGTAAGAAGTAGGAGAGGTGCGGTATGCCCCGTCGCGGTACGGTTGAACGGCGGCCAGTTCCGCCGGATGCGCGCTATAACAGCGTTCTTGTCCAGAAGTTTATCAATAAGGTCATGGAGCGCGGCAAGAAGAGTGTCGCCGAGCGGATCGTTTATCAGGCGCTTGATCTTGCCGCCGAACGGCTCAAGAAGCCGCAGATGGAGATTTTCGAGCAGGCGCTGCGCAATGCCAGCCCTTCGATTGAGGTGAAACCCAAGCGTGTCGGCGGCGCCACCTATCAGGTGCCCGTCGAGGTCAAGAGCGACCGCCGCTATTCGCTCGCCATGCGCTGGTTGCTGATGTCGGCCCGCGCTCGCTCGGGCAAGCCAATGGTTGATCGCCTCGCCGCTGAATTGATCGATGCCTATAACAATACCGGCACGACGATCAAGCGGAAGGAAGATGTTCACCGCATGGCGGAAGCCAACCGCGCTTTCGCCCACTATGGCCGGCTCTAGCGCCGGTCTCGGTTTAGAGGATACGGCGACTTACGTCGCCTCACGTAGGAGTATGTGACGGGTATGCCACGTCAGATCGAACTCGACAAGGTACGCAATATCGGCATTATTGCCCATATCGACGCGGGCAAGACCACAACGACCGAGCGGATCCTGTTTTATACCGGCCGCACATACAAGATCGGCGAGGTTCACGAGGGTACCGCAACGATGGACTGGATGCCGCAGGAGCAGGAGCGCGGGATTACCATCACCGCCGCAGCGACGACTGCCCCTTGGCGTCTTAATGGCGTTGAGTATCGGATCAATATTATCGATACTCCCGGCCACGTCGACTTTACGGTAGAGGTGGAACGATCACTGCGCGTGCTCGACGGCGGCGTCGTCGTGTTTGACGGCGTGGCTGGCGTTGAACCTCAGTCGGAAACGGTCTGGCGACAGGCCGATAAGTATAATGTGCCGCGCATCTGCTTTGTGAATAAGATGGATCGCGTCGGCGCGAGCTTCGAGCGCTGCGTGCAGATGATTAAGGATCGCCTTGGCGCGAAACCGGCGATCGTCCAGTTGCCCATCGGCGTCGAAGACACGTTCCGCGGCACGATCGATCTCTTCTCGATGAAGGCGACGATCTATTATGATGATCTCGGCAAGGATATCCGCGAAGAGGAGATTCCCGCCGAACTGCGCCCCGCTGCTGAGAAGGCGCGCAGTGAGCTGGTCGAGATGATCGCCGAGACCGACGATGAGCTGACGCTGCTCTACCTCGAAGGCCAAGAGCTGACCGTCGAGGAATTGAAGCGCGGTCTGCGCAAAGCGGCCATCGAGCGCAAGCTGGTGCCGGTACTCTGCGGTGCAGCCCTGCGTAATAAGGGTGTCCAGAAGCTGCTCGATGCCGTTATCGAATACCTGCCTTCGCCACTCGATCGCCCCGCGATTACCGGCACCTTGCCCGGTCAGGTGATGGGTGATGAGGGCGTCGAAGTCATTACCCGCCGTGTCAGCGACGACGAGCCGTTTACTGCGCTGGTCTTTAAGATTGTCGCTGACCCGTATGTCGGTAAGCTGGCCTACTTCCGCGTCTACGCCGGCAAGATCGAGAAGGGATCGTATGTCCTTAACTCGACCCGTGGCCAGCGTGAGCGCCTTGGCCGCCTCCTCCGCATGCATGCCAATCATCGCGAAGACATCGATGAGGTGTATGCCGGCGAAATCGCGGCGATGGTTGGCCCCAAGAACTCCTATACCGGCGATACGATCTGCGATCCCAATCACCCGATCGTGCTTGAGAGCATTCGCTTCCCTGAGCCGGTGATCGAGTTGGCCATCGAGCCGAAGACTAAGGCTGACCAAGATAAATTGTCGATCGCACTCAGCCGGTTGGCCGAAGAAGACCCGACCTTCCGCGTCTATACCGACCCTGAGACCGGCCAGACGATTATCAAGGGCATGGGTGAGCTGCACCTTGAGGTGATCGTCGATCGCATGCGCCGCGAGTATAAGGTCGAGGCGAATCAGGGCAAGCCACAGGTTTCGTACCGCGAGACGATCACCATCCCGGTTGATCACGAGACCCGCTTCGTCCGCCAGACCGGTGGTAAGGGCCAGTATGGCCACGTCAAGATTAAGTTCGAGCCGTTGCCCCCCGGCGGTGGCTTCGAGTTCGTCAATGCGATCGTCGGCGGTGTGATTCCCAAAGAATACATCCCCGCCGTCGAGCAGGGCCTGCGCGAAGCGATGCAAACCGGCGTGATCGCTGGCTATCCGGTGGTTGATGTTAAGGCAACGCTGTACGACGGTTCGTACCACGAGGTTGACTCGTCGGAAATGGCCTTTAAGATCGCGGCTTCGATGTGTCTCAAAGAAGCGGTTCGCCGCAGCAAGCCGCAATTGCTCGAGCCGATTATGAAGGTCGAGACGGTCACGCCTGAGGAATTCCTTGGTACCGTGATCGGCGATTTCAACTCGCGCCGTGGCCGCATCGAAGGCATGGAAGCTCGCGGCAATGCGCAGGTGGTACGCGCCTTCGTGCCGCTGGCTAATATGTTCGGCTATATGACGGATCTCCGCTCGGCAACGCAGGGCCGCGCTACCTCGTCGATGGAGTTTGACCATTACGAGCCGCTGCCTGATGCGTTGGCCAAGGAGATTATCGAGAAGCGCAGCGCAAATTAGTGAGGAAGGACGGGGACGTCCGCCCCACGCGGTCGTCCCTTTTCTGCGACGATGGAACTACGCCTGCTGACGCCGCCGCCTTGGTCTGATTATGAATTGATCGACTCGGGCCACGGCGCGAAATTGGAACGGTTTGGCCCGTATGTGTTGGCCCGGCCGGAGACGCAGGCGATCTGGTCGCCGCATTTGCCGGCGACCGAATGGCAGAAGTCTGATGCGGCCTTTCGTCGCACACGCGGCGATGAGGGGCCGGGTGAATGGCAACAACATCGCCCATTACCCGAACGCTGGCCGATCAATGCTAATGGGGTGCGCTGTTGGCTGCGCTTGACGCCGTTTCGCCATACGGGCGTCTTTCCAGAACATAGCGCCCATTGGGAATGGTTGGCCCGGCAAGTGCAACGCCGTACTCAGCCGCGCGCATTGGTGTTGTTTGGGTATACCGGGTTGAGCAGCCTGCATCTCGCTCGCTACGGCGCACACGTGACGCATGTCGATGCTTCTAAGCCTGCCGTGCGTTGGGCGCAAGAGAATCAGGCGCTGGCTGAATTAACTGACCGCCCAATCCGGTGGCTGATCGATGATGTCGGTAAATTTGTCGCCCGCGAATTGCGGCGTGGAAATCGCTACGATTTGATTTTGCTCGACCCGCCGGTGTTTGGGCGCGGGCCAAATGGTGAGATTTGGCGCTTGCACGAACAATTGCCGCAGTTGCTAGCCCAATGCGCTGCGTTGCTCAGCCAGCAACCGTTAGGTGTGTTGGTATGCGCCTATGCGACAACCATTTCGGCGCTGACGATCGGTAATCTGCTCGCCGAGACGATGGCGCCATTTCATGGGTATGTAACCGCCGGCGAGTTGGCCATCCCAGAACAGACCACTCGCCGCTTGTTGCCCACGGCGATTTACGCCGTCTGGTCTGATCGGGAATAAGCCGCATTCCGGCTGACAAGGATAAGTAGATCGCGCAAGAACGCGGAGGAACAACACAATGGCCAAGCAGAAATTCGAGCGGACGAAACCGCATCTTAACGTCGGCACCATCGGTCACGTCGACCACGGCAAGACGACGCTAACGGCGG
>NZ_DAOUDC010000079.1:0-2146 GCF_034431535.1 Chloroflexus sp.
CCCACAACGGCCAGCGATCTTGAGCGGTATTTTGGGTGACTTGTTGCGTAATGGCTCCATCGCTAACGTTGAGGATATAAATCTCGAAATCGCCATCGCGGTCGCTGGCAAAGGCCAATTGGCGGCCATCGGGCGACCACGTCGGTGCGTCATCGGTGGCAGGGTGGTTGGTCAGGCGGCGGACATTGCTGCCATCAGCGTTCATGACGTAAATCTCCCAGTTGCCGTCGCGGTCACTGGCGAACGCGATCTGCTTGCCGTCGGGCGAGACGCGGGCGAAGCGGTCGTTGGCTAGGTTGTTCGTCAGGTTGCGGATGTTGATTAGTTCGGCGAAGAGTTGGGCTACCACCTGCCGCCGCACGATTGGCCGATACCGCAACTCGGCCCGGTAAATCTCGAAATTGCCGTCACAGTCGCTCACCCAATAGACCATGCGCCCGTCTGGCGACCATGCTGGCGTTTCGGAGCGACAGGCTGGCAGATCACGGGTTAGACGTATTGCGATAGGCAGACTGCCGGGAGCCGGGCCTGACCACAAGTTAAGGTCTGGGCGTCCGGTACGCTCTGAAACAACGAGAAGCTGGGTACCGTCAGGCGATACCATTGGATTGAATTCATTGACGGGTTTCGTGAGAAATTCCGGTAGTGTGTCTGGCGGCTGTTCGAGCTGATCACGAACGTCGATAGCGCTTATGCGAGTGGCTGATGCACCCGGTGCTGTCTCACTGATGCTAGCAGCGATGCTGTTGAGGGCATACACTTGGCGGTAGGCTGGTTGATCGCGCCGCGAATCGACTGCCAACATCTGTTGGGTAGGATCCCAACTACGCAACCACGAGTAGGCGACAGTTTCGGCATTATTGAAGGTGAGGTGCTCGCCACTGCCGTTGAAATTGGCACGGTAGAGTTCCCAGTGGCTACCGGTATCGATGTTCGAGGCGTAGATCAGCGGTGTGACCGGGTCGGGTGCGGCCCATGGCATACCGAGGTGCGGGTAGCGCCACTGGAAGTAGTGTTGACCGGCATTGCCCATCTCGACCTGATAGCCGGGCGGGTTGTCAGGGGTATAGGTCAACACGCGCCGCTCGAAGAGCTGCACGAGCACATCGCGTTCAGTATCACCGACGACAGCGCGGACCCAGTAGGGATCGGTGATCGGGTAGCCGATCGCAAAGAGCCAATCCACAATCGGGCCGGTGGTAACGCGGCCATTCTCGAGCACGCGCCCGCGTTGGGTCATAAAATCCCAAAAGATGCGTGGAATGTTGTGACCGGTAACGGTGCTGTATTGCACAATTGTGGTTTCAGGGCGGGCGAGATCGGGCCGTTCGCCGAGGTTGCCGTTGATATCGATCGTGGTGCTGACCCGTTGTTTCAGCCGTTCAGGATCACGGTAGGCAGGCCGGTACAGGTCAGGGAAGGTTGCGCGATCGGTAAATTGGCAATAGCCGGGTGAAGCTGGGTTGGCGCTGCGCGGATTACCGGCGACCGGTACGTCTGAACAACGATACTGGCGTGCATTGGCAGGGATATCACCCAACTGGATGCGGCCACTCACCATTTCGACCACTAATAAGCCATTGGTGACGATCCCATCGGCAGGCCGGTTTATCTCCATCCGTGCCTTATCAAAATATTGTACGGTACGGAGACTGTTGGGACTATCGGCGTAGAACTCAGCGTAATCAAACCACGGTTCCGGCCCCCAATACCACGTGCGCCCGCCGCGCACCGCCTCGCTGTCGGTGCGGGACCAGATCGCGGCGAAGCGCGGGTCGACAAATTCGTTACGGTTGGCGAAGGGCGCGGCTGAGAGGAATGTCGTGTTCGTCAGCATAGCAGCACCCAGTACGAGGATTACCATAACTCGATGAATGGTTCGCATTGCAGCACCTCCGTGATGAGGAGAGGGTTGTGGGTAGTACGGGCAGGTGTAAAACCTGTCCGTGCCTTGCTTGGCTGGTTGATGGCGGCGGGGCGGATTACTGTCCGCCCCGCCGAGAGGCGTGAAGGGGAGGGGATTGCCATCAGACCCTATGGGTGTGCAGGACGACTCACCACCGTGCGCCTCTACTGGGCCCACAACGGCCAGCGATCTTGAGCGGTATTTTGGGTGACTTGTTGCGTAATGGCTCCATCGCTAACG